>NZ_JBBEGM010000005.1:0-386310 GCF_037400335.1 Actinomycetospora flava | reverse complement strand
GCCCTTCCGGAGTGTCTTTCGGACTGCTGATCTCCGGCGGGCGCCGCTTTCGCCCCGGGTGAACGCGGGCGGACAGCGGTGCCCGCGCGACCTACCGTGGTCGGCGCGCACGTTCCGGCGTGTCGCGCCACCGAGGATGTGGCGATCCGGGCCCTATCGGCGTGCTGAATAGGATTGCCAGCAAGATGCCGCATCGCTCGAACACCGCGAGCAGGAGGCGAGCGATGACCGTCCCCGACCCCGGCCACCCCGACGCACGGCCCGGCGGACGCCCGGCGAGCGGGCTCGACCCCATGCCGTCGTCGACGCCGCCCCCGCCCCTGGGCGACCGGCCCGAGCCCGGCGAGCCCCGCCGCCCGACCCCTGGCGACCCGTCCCCGGACGGCACGCTCGTGCTCGTCGCCGCGGGCCGTGACGACCGGCGCCGCCACATCGTCGACATCACCGCCGGCGAGCTCGGCGACCCGGCGGGCTTGCGGGCCCGGTGCGGCGCCGCCGTGGAGCAGGTCGTGCCCGGTCTGCGCGCGGAGCAGGCGGACTGCCCCGGATGCCGGATGTCCGTGCACCGCTGAGCCGGATTGTTCGTTAGCTTGCGCAACGATCTGGGCATCCGGTGGGCATGCGCACCGAGAACGACCAGTGGGGCATCACCGAGAGCGTGGGCGTCACCGCCCTGGGCGTCGCCGGCGGCCGGGCGATGGAGACCCATCGCCCCGACGGCCTCGTCCGCGACCCGTACGCGGAGGCGTTCGTCGACGCCGCCGCCGGCGAGATCCGGTTGCCGGCGCGGCCGTCGGACGTCGAGGACGAGACCGCCGCCGACTGGCGGGAGCAGTCGGCGTACATCGGCGTGCGCTCGCGCTTCTTCGACAGCGTGCTGACCGCGGCGGCCGCGGACGGGGTCCGGCAGGTCGTGCTCCTCGCGGCCGGGCTCGACACCCGCGCGCAGCGCCTCGACTGGCCCGCCCGCACGGCGGTCTACGAGGTCGACCAGACCGGGGTGCTCGACTTCAAGGACGACGTCCTCGCCGAGCACCGCGCGACGGCCGCGGGCGGCGGCGCCGAGCGCGTCGAGGTCCGCGTCGACCTGCGCGACGACTGGCCCGCCGCCCTGCGCGACGCCGGCTTCGACCCGTCCGCCCCGACCGCCTGGCTCGCGGAGGGCCTGCTGCCCTACCTGCCCGCGCAGGCCGAGGTGGACCTGTTCGACCGGGTCACCGAGCTCTCGGCGCCGGGCAGCCAGCTGGCCGTCGAGCACTTCGGCGACGTCGTGGACCCCGACGGCGACGCCCTCGCCTCCCTCTCCCGGCGCTTCGGGCTCGACGTGCGGGAGCTGTTCTTCGCCGACGACCGCCCGGACGCCGAGGAGCGGCTCGCGAGCCTGGGCTGGGCGGTCACGGGAGCGAGCGCGGCGGAGCTCGCCGCCTCCTACGGCCGCGAGCTCGACCCGGGCCTGGGCGGTCTGCACGGCGCCGTGCGCCTGCTCGACGCCCGCCGCTAGGGAAGCGACGGAGCGGCGCTACGGACCTCGACGTCAGCGGAGCCACTCCGCTGACACCGGCGAGCGCGTGGCGTTGCAGACGTTGAGTGTCTGCGACGCCACGTCGCTGACACCGCGAGCGTGTGGCATCGCGGACGTTCGGCGTCAGCGGGGGCCCACCGCTGACACCGGGAAGTCACTCGTCGTCGGGGCCGGCGCGGCGGACGCAGAGGAGGCGGTCGCCGCGTTCGAGCGCGTCGACCTCCGGGGCGTCGATGGCGTGCACGTGCCCGTCGCGCACGACGCCGAGGACGATGTCGCGCAGGTGGCGCGGGGAGCCGCCGACCTCCGCCTCGGTGACCGTGCGCTCCCCGATGCTCATGCCCGCCTCGGGCGAGATGAGGTCCTCGACGACCGAGACGACCGCCGGCGTCGTGGTCGCCATGCCGAGCAGGCGGCCCGCCGTCTCCGCGGACACGACGACGGAGTCGGCGCCCGACTGCCGCAGAAGGTGCACGTTCTCCGCCTCGCGCACGGCCGCCGTGATCCGGATCTTCGGCGCCATCTCGCGGGCGGTGAGCGTGACCATCACCGCGGTGTCGTCGCGGTTGGTCGCGACGACCAGCGCGGTCGCGTGCGGCAGGCCGGCGGTCCGCAGCACCGAGGACTGGGTGGCGTCGCCGCGCACGGTCACCAGCCCCAGCGCGGACGCGGCGTCGAGGCGCCCGCGGTCGGTGTCGACGACGACGATGTGGTCGACGTCGTGGCCGTCCCCGCGCAGCGTGGTCACCGCGGCCTGGCCCTTCGTCCCGTAGCCCACGACCACCACGTGGTTGCGCACGCGCGACCTCCACCGTCGGATGCGGAACGCCTGGCGCGAGCGTTCGGTGAGCAGCTCCACCGTGGTGCCGACCAGGACGATGAGGAACAGCAGGCGCAGCGGCGTGATGACGAGGATCGTCCACAGGCGCGCCGACTCGGTCACCGGCACGACGTCGCCGTAGCCGGTGGTCGAGAGCGAGACCGTCGCGTAGTAGAACGCGTCGATCAGGCCGATGCCGTCGTCGTTGTTGTTGTCGATGTACCCGTCGCGCTGGAAGTAGACGATCAGCGCGGCCGCGGTCAGCGCCCCGAGCGCCAGGAACAGCCGGCGCAGCAGCGCCACGACCGGGCCGACGCGGCCCTCCGGCATGAGGACCGAGGCCCCGGCCGCGGGCCCTCCGGGGGCGTCACGCGACACCCGGCTTCGCAGGACCATGCCCGGGCCCTCCCGACCGACGCGCACCCGACTCGGCGGGCCGCCTGCCGCGCCGGGAGGACACTACCCGGCAGGTCGCTCAGGTCGCGGGGTAGCGGTGGTACCCCGGGAAGTTGCCGAAGATGTTCTCCCCGGGCGGGCCCTCGGTGACGGCCTGCACGAGGTACTCGCCGCCGACGAACGCGCCCTTCCACGACTCGCCGCGCCCGCCGAACGCCTCGTCCTTGTCGCCGCGCGAGCGCAGCTTGTTGATCCCGACCTTGAACGCCTGCACCTGCTCGGCGAGCCGCTCGGCGTGGGTGGTGTCGTCGGACGCGATGCTCGCGACGAGCGCGCCGTTGGACGCGTTCATCTGGGCGAGCAGCTCGGCCTCGGTGTCGACGACGACGATCGAGTCGACGGGCCCGAACGGCTCCTCGTGCATGAGCCGCGACGCGCCCGGCGGCGCGAGCATCGACACCGGCGCGTGGTACGCCGAGGTGTCCTGACCGGCCAGGAAGCGGCCGTGCTCGAGGTTGCCGCGGTAGAGCGGCACGGCCCCGTGGCGCAGGGCCTCCTCGACGCTGTCGTCGAGCTCCTGGGCCTTGCCCGCCGAGATCAGCGGCCCGAAGTCGAGGGCGGGCAGGTCGTCGGTGGACCCGGACGAGCCCTGCTCCACCGCCAGCGGGTGCCCGAACCGCACCCCGTCGAGCACGGGCAGGTAGGTCGCGAGGAACTGGTCGACGAGCTTGCGCTGCACGACGAAGCGCGGGTACGCGGTGCAGCGCTGCTTGGCGTACTCGAAGCCCTTCTTGAGGATCTCGGAGAACGACTCCCAGTCGGTGAACTCCCAGATGCCCCAGGTGTTGAGGCCCTCCTGCTCGAGCATGTGCCGCTTGCCGGTGTCGGCGAGCTGCGCGGCGACCTTGCCGCCGTTGGAGCGCCCGCCGACGAACGCCAGCGCGCCGATCTCGGGCGAGCGGATCAGCGCGTCGGAGAGCTCGGAGCCGTCGCCGGAGAGCAGCGTGACCGGCAGGCCCTCGCGCGCCATGAGGGCGTGGGCGACGGTCAGCGTCATCCAGCCGCCCTGGGTGGGGGTCTTGGCGACGACGCCGTTGCCGGCGAGCAGCTGCACGAGCTCGGCGTGCACCTGCACGCTCATCGGGTAGTTCCAGCTCGCGATGTTCGAGACGGGGCCCTCGAGCGGCACCCGCTTGGCCGGCGCGCCCTCGACGTCGCGGGCGAGCATCCCCTCGATCTCGTCGACGTACCAGCGCACGCCGGAGATGGCGCGGTCCACGTCGGAGCACGCCGCCTTCCACGGCTTGCCGATCTCCCACGCCAGCAGCAGGGCGAGGTCGTCGCGCACGCCCTCGATGGCGTCGAGGGACGCCGACACCCGGCGACGGCGCTCGTCGAGCTCGGTGCCCGCCCACCCGCGGTGGGTCTGCGCCGCGCGCTGCACCGCGTCGGTGGCCGTGGCGGCGTCCAGCTTGAGCATGGTGCCCAGCGAGGACCCGTCGTTGGGGCTGGTCTGCTCGGACGGCGTGCCGACGGCCCGCCACTCGCCGTCGATGAGGTTCGCGGGCCCGTCGTCGGTGAAGGCCTCGCCGACCAGATCGCGCACCCGGCCGGTCACGGCGGACCAGGTGAGGCTCTCGGGGACGTGCAGGGTGGTGCTCGCGTCGGTGGGGTCGCTCATGGCCGTCCTTCCGTGGCGGTCGTGGGCGTCGAACGACACTAGGCACCGCGACGGCCCTCGGGAACCGCCGGACCGGACGGGTCCGGTCGCGGATCGGGCAGGGATCGGTACAGCCCGTGACGTGATCCGGACCAACCGGACGCCGGTCAGCGCTCCGCGGTGACGAACGACGACTGGCCGTTGAGGCGCGCGGTCAGCGGGTCGAACGCGCGACCCCAGCCCTCGGCGACCGCGGTGGCGTGGTCGCGGCGGACCCGCCAGCCGTGCCCGGCGAGGCGGTCGGCGGGGTCCTCGCGGTCGTCGGTGTGGATCAGTGCGGTCATGTCGACGCCGAGGCCGGCCGCGACCCGGCGGAACGCGGGGTCGGCGAGCTGGTCGCCGAGGTTCGTGAAGTCCTCGACCGCGATCCGCGAGCCGGGCGCCGAGCGCTCCTCGACGGCGTCGAGCAGGGCGTCCTGCGCGTCGGCGGGCAGGTAGGGCAGCAGGCCCTCGGCGAGCCAGGCCGTCGGTGCGGACGGGTCGAAGCCCGCGTCGTCGAGGGCGCCGGTCCAGTCGTCGCGCAGGTCGACGGCGACGGCCCGGCGGTCGCAGCGCGCCGGGTCGTGCTCGAGCACGTCGTCCTTGAACGTCAGCACCGCCGGCTGGTCGACCTCGAAGAGCGTGGTGCCGTCGGCCCAGGCGAGCCGCTGCGCCCGCGCGTCGAGCCCCGCCGCGAGGATCACCGCCTGGCGCACGCCGGCGTCGCCCGCGGCGTCGAAGAACTGGTCGAAGAAGCGGGTCCGCACGCCCATGTAGCCCGACATCATCTGCCAGAGCTCGTCCTCGGAGTCGTCCTTCGGCGGCACCGGACGGGTCGGCAGCGGCGTCGGGGGTGCCGCGGCGTCGACGAAGCGCTCGGCGTACGGGTCGGCGATGAGGGCGTCGTCGCGATGGGTGTCGACCGACCGCCCGGCCGCGACGACCAGGGCGGTCAGACCCACGCTCGACACGATGTCCCACTGTTCGTACCGGCTCACGGAAACCCCTCCGAAGACGTTAGTTCGCCTAACGATGTATCAGCGCGACGCCGGAGTGCAACGGGGAGTGAGCGGTCCGACACGGGTCGTGGCACTCGGCAGCGCGCCGTGATGTGGGTCGCCGAGCGGTCCACCCGCACGGGTGAATAGTTGAAATCTTGAGTCAGAGTTTGGGCATCCTCGCGTCACCACTCGTGACAGCGACACGCGACGACGCCCTACCGTCCCCCGACGGTGTCCGCCTCGGCGCGAGCGACCGGGACGGCGCGCGGTATCCCAGCGCCGAGCGTGGAGGAGGAACCGATGGACCCCGATCCCCGGTGCTGCGCCCGTATCGACCCCAGCGAGACCGACCCCACCGACACCGACCCGACCCGGGCCGACCCGCTGACCGACGCCCCCGGTGTGGCACCGACCGCGCTCCCGGGCGACATGGGCCTCACCGCCGAGGAGGCCGAGCGGATCGACTGGGTCGAGGCGCAGACCGAGCTCGACCGGTGCGACGGCTACGTCGTGCTCGCCGTCGACCCGCAGACCGGCGAGGTCGACGCGCACGGCCCGTTCCCCGGCATGGACGCGATCGAGATCGCCGACGACATGCGCGAGACGCTCGACCGCGAGGGCCTCGACGACGTCGCCGTCCGCGTCGTGCGCTGGCACCAGGACCGCACGGGCGACTCCGCCGCCTGAGCTCACCGCCCCAGCGTCGCCAGGACGCCGGCCGCGATCCCCTCGGCGTAGCGCTGCCGCCCGGCCGGGTCGGCGACGACGCTCGCCTCGTCCGGGTTCGCCATGTTCGCGCACTCCACCAGCGCCGACGGCACCCGCGCGAGGCTCAGCCCCGCGAGGTCGGCGCGCCGGTCCAGGCCCTCGCGGCCCCGGTACGTGGACGGCGTGAACCCCTGGCCCTCCAGCCCCGCGACCAGCGCCCGGCCCAGCACCGCCGACGGCTCGCCCTGCGACGCGGCGAGCGGCGGGTCGGAGAGCGCGACGTGGAACCCGCGCCCGTCCCGCGCGGCGCCGTCGGCGTGGATCGAGACGGTCAGCACTGTTCGACCCGCCGCGCCGGCCTCGTTCGCGATCGCCGCGCGCCGGTCCACGCACGGCCCCACGCCCGTGTCGTCGGGGCGCGTGGAGCGCACATCGACCCCCCGCGCCGCGAGCAGCCGCGTCACCCGCGCCGTGACGTCCCACGTGAACGCGTGCTCGGCGTAGCCGCCGGCGGTCGCGGTGCCGGTGGTGTTGCACGGCTTCGTCCCGCCCCGCCCGTCGGGGACCTCCCGCGCGATCTCGTCGGTCGCGTCGGCGTTGCCGCCGTTGTGGCCGGGGTCGAGGACGACGACGGGGGCGGGTGCCGGAGCGGGCGCGGGAGCAGGTGCCGGGGCGGCCGCGCGGGCGACGGGCACGGGGTCCGGTGGCGGGGGCGGCGGTGCCCCGCACCCGGCGAGCACGAGCAGCGTCCCGACGAGCAGCACGCGGTGGAGCACCGGATCAGTGTGCGCGCCACTGCCGCGCCGACGCCCCGCGGGCGACGAGCACCGGGTCGTAGCGTCCCGGCGTCACGGACATCGCGACCTGGTCGGTGACGCCCTGGTAGGCGCCGAGCGGGGTGTCCGCGGTGAACGTCGCGGGGTCGAGGTAGCGGTGCTCCTCGGTCGTGTCCGCCGTCGCGTGCGCCCACTCCCGGTCGAACAGCCCCAGCGACAGGATCCACAGCGCGACGCGGGTCAGCGACACGTGCACGTGGTACGAGCCGCCCTCGACCGCCCGGCGCCGCAGCGCCGCGACGACGCCGGCCTGCGCGAGCCACGGGACGATGTAGTCGTTGACGACGAGGATCGGGGGCAGGCGCGGGGTCTCCCCGCCGCCCTCGAGCAGCATCATCCCGCTCACCGAGCCGGCGGTCTGGTCGAAGCCCGGCCGCCCGGCCCACGGGCCCTCGAGGCCGTGCAGCGACACCGTCACCGACACGATCCCCGGGCGCTCGGCCGCGAGCTGCTCGGGGCGCATCCCGATCTCGTCGAGGAACGCCAGGCGCCGGTTGTGGAAGAACACGTCGGCGCCGGCGAGCAGGTGGGAGAGCTCGGCGCGGTCGCGGCGCGGGTCGAGCCACGACGAGCGCATGCCGACGTTCGCCGACGCGTAGGTCGTCTCGTGCTCGGTCTCGCCGAGGCGCCAGAGGTTGAGCACGTCGGCGCCGTGCAGCGCGAACGCCCGCCCGAACCCGGCGCCGGCGATCACGTGCCCCATCCCGAGCGCCCGCAGCCCGGAGAACGGCTGCTCGCCGGCCGGGGGCAGGGGCTCGGGGTCGCTGTCGCCGATCCTCGTGACCTCGACCAGCGGCAGGTCCGCGAGCGTCTCGGTGTACTGCGGCTCGGCGAGCATCTCCGGCAGCGAGCGCACCTTCGGCATCACCACGCCCGCGGCGGCCGACGCCTCCTCGAGCTCGTCGGCCTTCCAGGTCCCGATGGCCGCGGCGACCGCCTTCTTCGTCAGCGGCACCCCCAGCAGCTCCTGCGCCCGCTCGCGCAGGTTCGGGTACATGTTCTGCGGCATCACGAAGCGCCCGTCGGCGCAGCGGAAGAACGAGAAGCCCATCGCGTTGCCCTGCTCCACGCTCGACGCGACGGGGTAGCCGCCGAGGCGCTCCCAGGTCCGGTCGTAGAACGGGCAGAGCCGGTGCGGGGCGGCGCGCAGGTCGACGTGGACGTCCTGGCCGGGCCCGCCGCGGTCGCGGTGCAGGGCCGCCGCGGCCACCGACTTCGCCAGCAGCCCGATGCTCGCCGCCGCCCCGACCCGCACGGGGCTGGGCACGACGGGGTCGCGGCCGGTGAGCGTCACGGCACCCCCGGCGTCCGCCGCGGACAGGCCCAGCGGCGCGAGGACGTCGCCGAGCTCGACCAGGGGGTCGAAGGCGTCGTCGCCGGTGACCGGGCCACTGAACGGCGCCGCCCAGGCCTCCTCGAGCCGGCTGGTCAGATCAGACACTCGGGGACCTCCACATGACGCGCCCGCAGGAACTCGGCGACGGCCTTGCCGGCGATGTCGGGCCGCCCGTTGGACGACGCGCCCTTGCCGAGCACGTCGTGGACGACGAAGTGCACGGCGCGCAGGCCGGGGAACTCGTGACGCTCGATCACCACGTCGGCGGCGTCGGGGAACAGCGCGCGCAGCCGGTCGGTCGACAACGTGCCGCGCAGCCAGTCCCACGACTCCGCACGCGCCCAGAAACCGACGTTGGAGTTGCCGCCCTTGTCCCCGCAGCGCCCGTGCGCGACCAGCCCGAGCGGCGCGCGGCGGGTCAGGCCGAGGTCCGGCACCGGCGGCGCGTCGTCCGACGGCCGCTGGCCCGCCGCGGCGACCCGGACCGGGGTGTCCTTCACCGTGGTGCGCGTCCCGTCGGCGCCGACGACGACGTGGTCGAGCACGTCGACCGGGACGAGCGCGGGCCAGTACTCGACCACCGGCGCGCACACTTTGAGCGGGTTGACGTAGAGCCCGGGGTAGCCGGGCAGGAACAGGCCCGTCATCGGCGCGACGAACCGCCGGGCGTCCACCTGGTCCTTCGTGCGCGCCTGGGCCGTGACGAGGATCTGCTGGGCGGCGGCCCACTGGTCGGGCGGGTCCTCGACGGGCGTGCCGATGCGGTCGACGCGCAGCAGGCTCAGGTCGAGCCCGGCGGTGATCCGCTCGACGTGCGTGCGCAGCAGCGCGACCTTGGCCTCGAGGTCCAGCCCGGTGGCGTAGAAGGCGACGCTCGACTCGTAGCCGCCGGGGGCGGTCATGGCGAGCTTGGTGGTGGCCGGCGGCGGGGAGCCGGTGACACCGGTGATCTCGACGCGGTCCGGGCCCACCTCGGTGAGCACGACGTCGTCGAGGTGCACGGTGACGTCGGGGTTGAGGTAGGTCGGGCCCTGGATCTCGTAGAGCAGCTGGGCGGTGACCGTGTCGGTGGTGACGGTGCCGCCCGCGCTGACGTGCTTGGTGATGACGGCCGTGCCGTCGGCGGCGATCTCGGCGATCGGGTACCCGAGGTCGTCGACGCGCGGCACCGCGGTGAAGCCGGAGAAGTTGCCGCCGGTGGCCTGGGGCCCGCACTCGATGACGTGCGCGGCGGCGACGGCCCCGGCGAGAGGACCCCAGTCCTCGGTGCCCCAGCGGTGCCACCACGCCGCGGCCCCCACCGTCAGCGAGGCGTCGGTGACCCGCGGGCAGATGACGACGTCCGCGCCGTCCGCGAGCGCCGCGGCGATGCCCCAGCCGCCGAGGTAGGCGTTGGCGGTGGTCGGGGCGAGGCCCGCGTCGCCGAGCGGGACGCCGGTGTCGAGGTGCTCGAGCGCGCCGAGGGAGTCCAGGCGCGCGGACAGGTCGTCGCCCTCGACGTGCGCGACGACGAGGTCGAGCCCGGCGTCGGCGACCACCCGGCGCACCTCGGCGGCCAGCCCCGCGGGGTTCAGCCCACCCGCGTCCACGACGAGCCGCGCCCCGCGCTCGGCGAGCAGCCCGACGGCGTCGGTGAACTGGGCGAGGAAGCTCTGCGCGTAGCCGAGCGACGGGTCCTTCGCGCGCTCCAGGGCGAGCTGGCGCAGGGTCGGTTCGGCGAGGTAGTCGCCGGTGACGACGTCGACCGGCCCGGCGAGCGCGTCGCGGAGCCCGGAGAAGCGGTCCCACAACCAGCCGGCGCAGTTCGCGATGCGGACCGGGCGATCACTCATGGGACGGGGCCTCCCGGGCTCGGGGTCGGCGGGACGGTCAGGCCTGACCGTTAACGGAGTGTGCCTGTACGGCGGCGATCCCGGCGAGTGGCCTGGATCACAGATCTCTGAGAGCAACCTGAGCGCTCGTCACCCGTTCAGCTCAGTGTTTCCCATGATCATCCGTCTACCGTTCAGGAGCGCCGGCCACTGGTCGGTCCGGATGATCGACCTCGACTCCGGTCGGGGCAGGGGGGAATGGCATGAAGACGCTCGCGCTCGCCCTCGGCGGCCTCGCCGCGGCGTGGATGGCCGCGCCGACGGTGGCCATGGCCGCCCACGGCACGGTTGACGACCGCACCCGCGCCGGCTGGCGCACCGCGCCCGTACGGGAGCGTCTCGCCGTCGTCCCGACGCAGCGCCGGGCCCCCGTCTCGGAGCGCATCCCGGCCTGACGATGCCGTCACCGCCGTCCGGTATACCCACGGCATGCGCACCCTCGAGGTCACGAAGCTCCGGGACCTGACCGGGCCCGGGCACACCGACGACTACGGGATCGGCGGCACCGACCTGGGCGCCGCGGCGCTGGCGCCGGACGGGCGGCTCGTCGCCGTCTTCGGCGACACGTTCGAGAGCAAGGAGGCGGGCGGCCGGGGCTGGCGCTCGCCGGTGATCCTCTTCGGCGACCCGGCGACGGTGCGGGACGACGGCGGCGTGCGGTGGACGGGGTCGGCGGGCGGCAGCCGCGGCTACGCCGAGCAGGTCGTCTCCTACCGGCACAACGCCCGGATCGGCGGGCGCCTCGGCGGGCTGATCGGCGGCACGCGGATCACCACGCAGCTGCCGACGGACCTCATCACCGTCGGCGACCAGATGTACCTGCACGTCATGGCCTGCGAGGGCCTGGGCAACGTGCACTGGACGGAGATCCACCGCTCGCGCGACAACGGTGAGACCTGGGAGTCGACGGGCCTGAGCTGGCCCGGCGGGCACCTCGGCGGGCTCTTCCAGATGCTGACCTGGGAGCTCGGTCCCGACGGCCACGTCTACGCGCTGACCACCGGCTTCCAGCGCGACAAGGGCCTGCTGCTGCACCGCGTGCCCGCCGACCGGCTGCTCGACGCCGCGTCCTGGGAGGGCTGGGGCTTCGCCGACGGCGCGTGGGCCTGGGGGAACGCGCCGACGCCCGTGCTGCCCGGCGCGTTCGGCGAGCTCTCGCTGCGCCGCGTCGGCGAGGGGTGGTGGCTCTCGGCGTTCGACGCCGGGAACTACCGCATCGATCTCGTCCCGATGCCCGACGGGCCGACGACCGACCTGACCACCGCCGAGCGCCTCACCGTGGTCGGCGGCTGCGGCTGGGGCGACGAGGACCACGGCTGCGGCCGCGTGGCCCAGCTCTACGGCGGCTACATCCTGCCCGGCTCGACGCCCGACGAGATGCACCTCGTCGTCAGCCAGTGGCACACGAACGACAACTGGCCCTACCGCGCCATGCACTTCCGGGCGCGGATCGGCGCCTAGACCTCGCGGGCGAACACGACGGTGTTGTCGCGGTAGGAGCCCGCGCCGCGGTCGAAGCTGCCGCCGCAGGTGATCAGGCGCAGCTCCGGGCCCGCGGTCGGGCCGTAGACGCGGTCGGTCGGGAAGGCGTCCTTGGGGTAGACGGCGACCTCGGTGACCTCGAAGGTCACCGTCGCCCCGTCGGCGCGCACGACCTGCGCGCGGTCACCGGGCCGCAGCCGCCCGAGCTCGTAGAACACCGACGGCCCCGAGGCCGCCGAGTCGACGTGCCCGATGATCACCGACGGGCCCTGCCGGCCCGGCGTGACGGAGTAGCGGAACCAGGCGGCGTGGTCGTAGCCCGGCGATCCCTCGGCGGGGACCTCCATCGTGCGGTCGGGGTTGAGGCCGACCTGGCCGACCGGCGAGTCCACCCGGATCGCGGGGACGCGCAGCGTCGCCGGGGGTGACGACGTGCCGAGCGGGGCACCGGTCTCCAGCTCCCGGCCCGGCGGCCCGGCGACCAGCGACGACGGGGGCGGCGGGCCGGCCTGCGCCGGCGCGGCGGGCGCCGGCGGCGGGCCGGACTGGTGCGTCACCGCCCAGCCGAGGAGCGCCACACCGACCACCGCGAGGAGCACGGCGCCCGCGACCAGCACCTGGCGCGTGCGATCGGGGCGGGGCGGTGGTGGCGGTGGCGGCTGTGGCGGCTGCGGCGGCTGCGGCGGCGGCGGCGCCTCGGGTGGTGGAGCGAGGGACTCCTCCGCTGCGTCGGAGGCAGCCGGGGCGTCCCTCGCTCCGTCGGGCTCGCCGCTCACCCCGTGCTCCCTCCGGCTGTCGACGCCTCTCCGATCCCCGCCACTACAGCACCCGCACACACGACGACCCCGCACACCGGGCGGGTGTGCGGGGTCGCCGGGGACGATCAGCTGTCGGCGCGGCGACGGCGCGCGGCCGTTGCGCCCAGCGCGCCGGCACCGGCCAGCGCGAGTGCGCCGGCACCGATGAGGCCGGCGTGCTCGACACCCGAGGTCGAGCCGCCGCCGGTCTCCACGCCGCCCGACGGCGTCTGGCTCGCGCCGCCACCGGAGCCGGAGCCGGAGCCCGAACCGCTGCCCGAACCCGAACCGCTGCCCGTGCCGCCCTCGCTGCCCGAACCGTCGGCGTTGCCGCCGCCCGCGCCGGTGCCGCCGGCACCCCCGCCGCCGGGCTGGGTGCCGGCCTCGCCGCCGGGCGCCTGCTCGGCCGACGTGCCCGGCGCACCCGGAGCACCCGGAGCACCCGGAGCACCCGGAGCACCCGGAGCACCCGGCGCGCCCTGACCGGCCGCCGCGCTCGGCGCGCCGGCCGCGCCCGGAGGCGGCGCCGGGGCCTGGTTCTGGGCGCAGCCGCCCAGGACGCCGAGGCCGAGCGCGCCGGCCAGCATCGGCGCCGCGAGCAGACGTGCCCTGTTGGTCGAGATCACGATGGTTCCCCTCCCGATCGTCACGACGCGCGGCCCCCGTGGCGCGCGGCGCGGTCGCCGGAACCCTTCCCTCCTCACTCACCGCGCACACACCGGCACGAGGCGAGATTGCGACGAACGGCGGTGCACAACCGGACGAACGGCGGACGTGATCGACAGCGTTGATCACTACATTCCTGCCGGTGCTCGGCATCGTGCGGCCCTGCCGCCATCACCTCTCCCCCACGCTGCACCGACGGTGGATGGCGCACCTCTGCGGGACCTGCCTGACGCTGCGCGACGGGCACGGTCAGCTCGCCCGGACGGCGACCAACGTCGACGCGCTGCTGGTCTCGGTGCTCACCGCGGCCCAGTCGGGGGCTCGCGACGGCGACCGCCGCGCCGGGCCCTGCCCCGCGCGCGGCATGCGCACGGCGACGGTCGTCTCCGGCGAGGGCGCCCAGCTCGCCGCGCACGCGGCGCTGCTCCTGGCCGCCGGGCACCTCACCGACCACGTCGACGACGGCCAGGGCGTCCTGCGCCACCGCCCCGCGGCCGCGCTGACCAGGAGGGTCGCCGACCGCTGGAGCGCCCGGGCGCGCGCGACCGCCCCGCACGGCTTCGACCCGTCGGCCCTGCTCGCGGTGCCCGCGCGCCAGCACGCCGTCGAGCACGCGGCGGGCACGGTGACCCTGGAGGCGGCGACCGCCCCCACCGCCGACGCCGTGTCCGCGACGTTCGCGCACACCGCCGTCCTCGCCGGCCGTCCGGCCAACGCGGCCCCGCTCGCCACCGCCGGGGCCGCGTTCGGCCGGCTGGCCCACCTGCTCGACGCGCTCGACGACCTCGCCGACGACCGGCGCGCGAACCGGTGGAACCCGATCGACGCGACCGGGGCGGGCGTCGAGGCGACACAGGAGCTCGCGCGCCGGCAGGTCGCGGTCCTCGGCGCGACGCTGCCCGTCGTCGAGCTGCCGTCGCCGCACGCCCTCGACGCCCGGCTCGCCCACCGCCTGCTGGTGCACGAAACGGACCGCGCGGTCGCCCGCACGTGCGACCGATCGGAGCAGCCGTCCACCGACCAGCCGCCGCATCCTGGCGACGGCGGTCCGGGCCGCGACCCCCGCGGATTCTTCGCCGGGTGCGCCGCGGCGGCGGGCCTGTGCTGTACCGGTCAGCTCTGCTGCGCCGACCCGATCACCGGCCCGTGGAGCGGGCAGCCGCGGTCCAACCCCTGCGCGAGCTGCGTCGACTGCACGTCGTGCGGCTGCGACGGCTGCGACACCTGCTGCGGTGACGGGTGCTGTTGCGACGGGTGCTGCTGCGGCGACTGACCGCAACCGACCCGACGAACGGGCGAACTCGCGCGCCGAAACGGCGACCCGCCGTTGCCGACCCGCTCCCGCGCCGTTGGACCCGTCCGGGTGATGCTGGGCGATGCCGAATCGGGACCCGGGCGAGACCGAGCAGTGAGCGGAGGCACGAGGAGCGCATGTCGCAGGCGACGCTGGTGGCCGGGCGGTACCAGCTCGGCCCGAGCCTGGGCCGTGGCGGCATGGCCGACGTGCACGCCGGGCTCGACGTGCGCCTGGGCCGCGAGGTCGCGGTCAAGGTGCTGCGCTCCGACCTCGCCCGCGACCCCTCGTTCCGGCTGCGCTTCGAGCGCGAGGCCCAGAACGTCGCCGGGCTCAACCACCCCGGCATCGTCGCCGTCTACGACACCGGCGAGGTGGCCGCCGAGGGCGTCGGGCTGCCGTTCATCGTCATGGAGTACGTCAGCGGGTCGACGCTGCGCGACCTGCTGCGCGTCCACGGGCCGATGCCGCCGGAGCGCGCCTGCGCGGTGATGGCCGACGTCTGCGCGGCGCTGGGCTACAGCCACGAGAACGGCGTCGTGCACCGCGACGTCAAGCCGGCCAACATCATGATCACGCCGGGCGACGTCGTGAAGGTCATGGACTTCGGCATCGCCCGGGCCCTCACCGAGACCGGCCCGGCGCTGACCGGCGACATGGTCATCGGCACCGCCCAGTACCTCTCGCCCGAGCAGGGGCTCGGCCAGGAGGTCGACGCGCGCGCCGACGTCTACGCGGCGGGCTGCGTGCTCTTCGAGCTGCTCACCGGCGAGCCGCCGTTCACCGCGGACAGCCCGGTCGCGATCGTCTACCAGCACGTGCGGGAGGACCCGCCGCTGATCGCCACGCTCGCCCCGCCCGGCGTCGCGGTGTCCTCCGAGCTCGAGGCCGTCGTGCGCCGCGCGATGGCCAAGAACCCCGACAACCGCTACGAGACCGCCGGCGACATGCGCGCCGACCTGCTCCGCGTGCTCGCGGGCGAGCGGCCCGACGCGCCGGCGGTCCTCGGCGAGCACGAGCCGATCACCGAGCACGACCACGGCCGCGGCTGGGACACCGGGCGCTGGACCGACCCGGGCCGCCGGCGGCGCCGCGGGGACACCGGGGACGTCGGCGACACCGCCGAGACGCTCGTGACCCCGGAGCTCGCCCGGACCGGCCGGCGGGCCACCGTCGACGGCGGGCGCACCGGGGCGCACGCGGCCGCCCGGCCGACCCGGTCGCGGCGCAAGCTCGCGGTGGTCGCGGCCGCGCTCGCGATCCTGCTCGGCGGCGGGTGGTGGGCGCTGGGCCCGTCCGACAGCGAGGTGCCGCGCCTCGTGGGGCTCACCCGCGACGAGGCCGTCCGGGCGCTCGCCGACGCCGGCCTCGCGCCGATCGTGGTGCCGACCCCGTCCCCGCCCGACCAGGTCGACCGCGTCGTCGGCGCGTCGCCGGACGTCGGCCAGCGGGTCGACGAGGAGTCGGCGGTGACCCTGCGGATCGGGCGCGGGCCGGGGCTCGTGCAGGTCCCGCTGCTCGTCGGGCGCAGCCCCGAGGCGGCGCGCGTGGCGGCCGAGGGCGCGGGGCTGGTCCTCACCCCGGTGCCGCGCACCCGCGAGACGAGCGATCCGACCGAGGTCGGCCAGGTCATCGGGCAGGACCCGGTGCCCGGCTCGCTGCGCGCCCCCGGCGAGGCGATCGAGCTGGTCATCGGCCAGCGGCGGGCCACGCTGCAGGTGCCCGACGTCGTCGGCCGGACCCGCGCGTCCGCGGAGGCCACGCTCGAGGGCGTCGGCCTGGAGGTCTCGGTCCGCGAGGTGGACAGCGGTGGCGCGCCCGGCACCGTGGCCACGCTGCAGCCCGGCGTCGGCACCGCGGTGCCCCGCGGCAGCACCGTGACCCTGGACGTCGTGCGGGAGGGGTCGTCGCCCTCGTCGGGCGCGCCGTCCGGGGGCTCCGGCGACACCGGCTCCGGGTCGGGTGGCGACGCCGAGACCGGCGACGGGTCGACCCCCGTGCCGGGTGACGGCGGCGGCGACACCGGGGACACCAACGACGGCTCCGGGGACGACGGGTTCTTCGACGGCCTGTTCTGACACGTCCCCGCGAGGTGACGCGTCTCTTCGGCTGACGGGCGCCGGAACTGGAGTCCTCCGGACGGCCGATCAAGAACCGCCGCCTGCCGCTCGATGCAGAGGGTGACCGACCACCGGCCCGTCGCACCGAGGGACGTGATCCACGATGTTCCGCCGCCCGACCACCACCGCCCGCTCCGCCCGCTCCGCCGCCCTCCTCGCGGCGCCCCCCGCCGACGAGGCCCCCGACGGTGACGACGGCGCATCGGCCACCGCCGGTCCCCGGCACACCCGCCGCGCCCGGCAGCGCCAGGCCGACGACGCGGCCGCGCTGCGCGCCCGTCTCGACCGGGTGCACCGGCGCCTCGCGGAGGTCGGATCGGTGCAGGTCACCGGGCACGTGCACGCGATCGACAACGCCACCGCCCGCCGCGACCCGCTGACGCGCCCGTTCGCCGCCGCGTTCCCCGACGCGGTGGGCGAGCAGCGTCCGGCGCGCCGTTCGGTCACGGCCCCGCTCCCCCGACCGGCGTGAGCGGGACCACCCGCTCGGACGCCGTCGATCACCAGGAGTGACAGATCGGCGCGATTATCGCAAACCCTCTGGATGAGCACCCCCTCGTGAACACAGACTGTCACCGTCTCGGACGTGCGCTCCGAGGGAGGTGACGTCGCCGGGCCGCGGGGCCCGGCCGCGAGGGAGGAACCCGGTGCATCCCGTGGAGCCCGTGCCCCGGCCCGCCGCCGGCCGTCGTCCGGCGCGCGGACGGCCCCTGACGGCGCCGCAGCTCGAGCTGACCCACGGCGACCGCCGCCTCGTGGTGCCGCCCGGACAGCCGGTCACGATCGGGCGGGACGAGGCCGCCGGGTTCCAGATCATCCATCCCCTCGTGTCCCGCGTGCACGCCGAGCTGCGGCCGCTGCCCACCGGGTGGGAGCTGCTCGACCGCAGCCAGAACGGGGTGTTCGTCGCGGGCGAGCGGCTCCAGCAGCTGCGGCTGTCCCCGGGCGCCACGCCCCGGTTGACCCTCACGCTCGGTGTCGGCGGGCCCGAGGTGACGGTGTCCCTGCGGGCCGTCGGCGCCGACCCGGGCGCGCCGCCGGTGCCGATGGCCGCCCCGCTGGTCCCGCCCGCCGCCCGGCCCGCGCGCCCGTCGCGGCCGGCCCGGGAGGAGTCCACCCCGCCGTCCGGGTCCGAGTCGACCGGCCCGAGCCGGCAGGGTCGGCTCTCCGCGGTCCACCGGCTGCCCGCCGCGCAGGCCCCCGAGGCCCCCGAGGCCTCCGGGGCCCCCGGCCCGGCACGCCGCATCCGCATCGGCCGCGAGACCGACAACGACGTCGTCGTGCACGACCTGCTCGTCTCCCGTCACCACGCCGAGCTGGTCGCCGACGGCGCCGGCGGCTGGGAGCTGATCGACCTCGGCAGCCCCAACGGGACCTACGTCGACGGGCGACGCATCCGCCGCGTCCCGTTGCGGCCCGGGATGCTCGTCGGCATCGGGCACGCGCTGTTCCACCTCGACGGCGGCCAGGACGGGTCGATCCGGCTCGTCGAGCGCGAGGACGCCGGCGCGATCGCGTTCCGCGCGCAGGACCTGGTGGTGCGCGCGGCGAAGGACCGGGTGCTGCTCGACCGGGTCGGCTTCGCCCTCGAGGAGAACAGCCTGCTCGCCATGGTCGGGCCGTCGGGCGCCGGGAAGTCGACGCTGCTGCGTGCGCTCACCGGCTTCCGCCCCGCGGACGAGGGCACGGTCACCTACGCCGACCGCGACCTCTACGCCGACTACGACGAGCTGCGCCAGCGCATCGGGCTCGTCCCGCAGGACGACATCCTGCACCCGCAGCTCACCGTCCGGCGCGCGCTCGCGTACGCCGCCCGCCTGCGGTTCCCGTCGGACACCACCGAGGCCGAGCGCGACCGGCGGATCGCCGAGGTGATCGGCGAGCTCGGTCTGGACGGCCAAGCCGACCAGCGCATCGACTCGCTGTCCGGCGGCCAGCGCAAACGCACCTCGGTCGCCCTGGAACTGCTCACCCGCCCCTCGCTGCTCTTCCTCGACGAACCCACCTCCGGACTCGACCCCGGCCTCGACAAGAGCGTCATGCGCACCCTGCGCGGACTCGCCGACGACGGCCGCACCGTCGTCGTCGTCACCCACAACGTCGCCAACCTCGACGTCTGCGACCGCCTGCTGCTCCTCGCGCCCGGCGGGACCGTGGCCTACTTCGGGCCGCCCCGGGAGGCGCTGTCCTACTTCGGCGTCACCGATTTCGCCGACCTCTTCCTCCTGCTCGAGCGGCAGTCGGGCGCCGAGTGGGCGGAACGGTTCCGCCGCTCCCCGCTGGGCGAGCGCTACATCGGCACGCCGCCCCCGTCACGTCCCGCGGACCGCGCGCCCACCCCCGTCGCGACCACCCCGCCGCCGCGCCAGCAGTCCGCGCTCGCGCAGTTCGGCGTGCTGTGCCGGCGCTACCTCGCGGTGATCGCCGCGGACCGCCAGTACACGGTCTTCATGGTGGTGCTGCCGCTGCTGCTGGCGGCGCTGTCGCACGCGCTGCCGGTGGACACCGGCCTGTCGCTCGCCGAGCAGATGCGCGGGGTGCCCGGGGCGCCGCAGAGCCTGCTCATGGTGTTCGTGGTCGGCGCCGCGCTCATGGGGTCGGCGGCCTCGATCCGCGAGCTGGTCAAGGAACGCGAGATCTACCGCCGGGAACGCGCGATCGGCCTCTCCCGCACCGCCTACCTGCTCTCCAAGGTCGTCGTCCTCGGGGTGGTCACCGGGCTGCAGGGCGTCGTGCTCGGCGTCCTCGGCCAGCTCGGGCGGCCGGGACCCGACGCGGCCGTGGTGCTGGGCGACCCGCGCCTGGAGATCCTCGTCGCGATCGCGGGCGTCACGGTCGCGAGCATGGCGGTCGGCCTCGCGGTGTCGGCCTGGATCGACAACGCCGACCGCGGCATGCCGCTGCTCGTGCTGCTCGCGATGCTGCAGTTCATCCTGTCCAGCGCCCTGCTGCAGATCCAGGACAGCCCGGTGCTCGCGCAGCTGTCGTGGTTCGTGCCGGCGCGCTGGGGCTTCGCGATGGGCGCCTCGACGATCGGCGTGCGCAGCGGGCCCGGGGTGCCGCCGCCCTACACCGACGCCGAGCCGCTGTGGGAGCACACGGCCGGCACCTGGCTGTTCGACCTCGGCGCCCTCGCGGGCGTCACCGTCCTGTTCGTCGTCGCCACCGCGCTCCTGCTGCGGCGCCTCGACCCGCGAGCCGGGAGGACACGATGACCATCACCTCGACCGGCCGGCACCGCAGCGCCGACACCGGTCCGCGCACCGGGGGCGACACGGGCCCGACGCGCTACGTCCGGATCCCCGAGCGCGCCGGGCACGCCGTCGACCAGTCCTTCGTGCCCACCGCCGTCCCCTCCCAGCGACCGGCGGCGTCGCCGATCACGGCG
Organism: Actinomycetospora flava; assembly: GCF_037400335.1. Taxonomy (NCBI): domain Bacteria; kingdom Bacillati; phylum Actinomycetota; class Actinomycetes; order Pseudonocardiales; family Pseudonocardiaceae; genus Actinomycetospora; species Actinomycetospora flava. Next base: position 366,374 of record NZ_JBBEGM010000005.1, on the reverse strand, counting down.
CCGTGGGGCCCGGCGCGGTCCCGGCCCGCGACGGGCCCGCACACGGTCGCCCCGGCGCCGGCGCCCGCACCCGCACCCGCGCGCTCGTGGACCCTGACCCTGTGGGCCGCGGGCGGGCTCGTGGTCGGGCTGCTCGGCGTGCTCGCGATGCTCCTCGTCATCGGCTGGCCGTCCGGGCCCGCGTCGGACCAGCTGCCGGGACACTCCACCTCCGCCGTCGCCGCGGAGGGCTCCCGGCCGGCCGCGTCGCCGGGCACGCTCGCCGCCGCGTTCCCCGACGTCACCGCCCTCGGCGACCGCTGCACGCCGTACCGGGTCGGAGCCGCCGAGTACGTCACCTCCACCGGCGCGCACCCCGTCGCGGTGGTCCTGTGCGACTACGGCGCGGCGGTGCCGGGCGGGTTCGTCTACTACACGGAGTGGTCGACCGCCGCGGACGCCCAGCAGTGGCACGACGACCAGCGCAGCTGGGGCCCGAGCCTCGACGGCATGCCGGTGTGGGGCCACGGCGTCGACCAGCGGCAGGGCCCACTGCACCGCCGCGCGGCGCCCGACGGCACCGTCTACGCCACCGGCGCGTACTCCGGACGGCCGTACACGTTCGACATCGTCACCCGTTCGCTGGAGGACTCCAACCGGATGTTCCCGGCGATGAACCTCCAGCCCGGCGACCGGCTCCCCGCCGGCCGCTGACCGTCCGGACACCGACGAGCATTACGTGGAGTAAGGAAACTCTGCGAAATGTGTGAGGGCTATGGCCTGCCCTCCGGTGATCGCACATACTCTCGGTGACTTTCATCCGGGCCCCGTCACCCCCGGAGAGCCACGATCCAGGAGAGCGCCGCATGAGCACCGAGGCCCCGGGCCAGACGCCGCCGTCGTCGGGGGAGCCCGCGGAGACGTTCGGGCCGTACCGCCTCGAGGAGCGCATCGGGCGCGGCGGGATGGGCGAGGTCTTCCGCGCGTTCGACACCTCCCGGCAGCGCACCGTCGCGGTCAAGCGCCTCCACGGCGGCCTCGCCGACGACGGCGACTACCAGGAGCGCTTCCGCCGCGAGTCCCGCACCGCCGCGCGCCTCTCGTCGCCGCACGTCATCCCGATCCACGACTTCGGCACCATCGACGGCCGCCTCTACATCGACATGCGCCTGGTCTCGGGGGTCGACCTCGCCGAGGAGATCGAGCGCCACGGCCGGCTCGACCCGCGGCGCGCCGCCGAGATCGTGCGCCAGACCGCCGACGCGCTCGACGCCGCCCACGACGACGGGCTGATCCACCGCGACGTCAAGCCGTCCAACGTGCTGATCACCCAGCACCGCGGCCGCGACTTCGTCTACCTCGTCGACTTCGGCATCGTCCGCGCGATGGGCGGCGACACCAAGAGCTCGCTCACGGGCACCGGCTCCGCGATCGGCACGCTCGCCTACATGGCCCCCGAGCTGTTCGTGGGCCGCGAGATGGACCGCCGCGTCGACGTCTACGCGCTGGGCTGCCTGCTCTTCGAGGCCATCGCCGGGCGCCCGCCCTTCGTGTCCGAGGGCCCGGGCCTCATGTACGACCACCTCAACGAGACCCCGCCGCGCCTCTCGGAGGTCGCGCCGGGGTCGCCGCCCGCCCTCGACGCGGTGCTCGCCCGGGCGATGGCCAAGGACCCGGCGCAGCGCTACGCCACGGCGGGCGACTTCGCCGACGCGGCCGTGCGCGCGGTCGGCGGCGAGGCCTCCCCGTCCGGTGCGGCGCCGGTCGGCGGCCCGGACGACGCGACCGCCCGCAACACCGCCGCGGGCGCCGGCGCTCTCGGGGCCGGCGCGGTCGCGGGGGCGGCCGCCGGTGCCGCGACCGGCGCGTCCGGCCCGCAGAGCGCAACCCCGACCCAGGTCCCCGGCCCGCGCCAGACCTCCGGGCCGCAGGCGGCGCCGTGGACGCCGCAAGGCCCGCAGGCCCCGCAGGGCCCCTCGCCGTTCGGCGCGCCGCAGTCGTCCGGCCCGCAGCCCGCGCCGGCCGCGTGGGGGCCGACGCAGCCGGGCGGCACCCAGGGCTACGGCCAGCCGGGCTACCCGGCCGGCACGGCGCCGCAGGGCTACGGGCCCGGGCCCGGGTACGGCACCGGGCAGTACCCGCCGCCTCCGGGCGCCAGCGGCCCGCAGGGCTGGTACGGCCAGCCGCCGCAGCCGCCGAAGAGCAACAAGGGCAAGGTCATCGGGATCATCGCCGGTGTCGCCGCCCTGCTGCTGGTCGTCGTGGTCGGCGCCGTCGTGATCCTCAACCAGGGCTCCGCCCCGACGCCGACCCCGGGGCCGGTCACCACCAACGCGCAGCCGCCGGACACCGGCGGGGGCGGCGGCGGGGGCACCACCCCGGGCGGCAACGGCACCAGCGCCCCTCCCGGCCAGGCCACGATGGCGCAGGTCTTCCCGGACGTGACGGCCTCCACCTGCCGGCCGACCACGGCGCAGGACCGGCTCACCACCACCACCGGCGCCAACCCGACCGAGGCCTACATCTGCGACTTCTCCACCGTCGCCCCGGGCGCCCGCGTGATCTTCGCCCGCTGGCCCGACGCGGCCGGGGCGCGGTCGTTCTACGACGACACCAGCCGGCTCGGCCCGCGCATCGAGAACTTCGACGTGTGGCGCGCCAACCAGGTCCAGCAGGGTCCCCTGTACACCGCGCAGTCGGGCGGCACCGTCTACTCCACGGGCATCTACGAGGGGCTCAACTACAGCTGGGAGATCCGCACCAGCACGCTGGAGCAGTCCAACGCCGTGTTCGGCGCGGTCCAGTTCCGCGCCAGGTCCACGTTCGGCGGCTGATCCGGCCGCACGGACCGGGGACCGACCGTGACGGACGGGGAGCTGCTCTCGGGCGGCCACTACCGCCTCGGGGCCGCGATCACCGCGGCCGTCCGGGCGGCGCACGACGAGTGGGACGACCACGCCGTGGTCGCGGTGGCCCTCGACGGCGAGGGGCCGGGTGCGCTGACCCGGGTCGCCCGTGACGTCCGGCGCGGCGCCGGACACCCGCACCCCGGTCTCGCCCCGGCCCGGGACGTCGCGGCCGGCCGGGACCGCGCACTGTGGCTCGTCCACGACGTGCCGCCCGGCGCCCGGGGCCTCGCCGAGACGGGGCCCGTCCCGGCGGGCCGGCTGCGCGAGATCGCGCTGGTCCTGGGCGAGGCCCTCGCCGCCGCCCACGCGGCGCGGCTGGTCCACGGCCGGGTCGGCGCGGACGTCGTGCTCGTCGGGTCGGGTGGCGGGCCGGGTGGCGGGCCGGGGGTGTGGCTGCTCGGGGCGCCGTCGGGCCACCGCCCGGACGACCGGCCCACCGCCGAGGACGACGACGTCCGGGCGCTCGCCGCGACCCTGGCCGCGGTGCCCGTGGACGGCGAGCGCGGCGCGGTCGGCGCGCTCCTCGAGCGCGTGGCCGGCGACCGGGAGAGGACACCCGGCGGGCTCGGCGCCACCTTCCTGGCGGGTCTGCGGGCGCTGGACGACGGGCCGCGGCTCACCGAGGTGATCGCGACGCCGGTGCCGGCCGAGGCGTGGGCGCCGAGCCGGGCCACGACGGTCCCGGTGGCGACGTCCGCGGCTCCGGTGTCCGCGCCGGCTCCGCCACCGCCGCTCCCACCGCCGCTGCCCCCGCCACCCCCGCGCCGACCGGTGCCGCCGCCGCCCTCGTCGCGGCCGGCGGGCCCCCCGCGACCCGGTCCTCCGCCGCCGGGGTCCCCGCCACGACGGCGGCCGTGGGTCGTCGGCGCGCTGGTCGCCGCGGCCGTGGTGCTCGTGGGGCTGGTCGCCGGAGTCGCGCTGCTCCGCGAGCCGGCGGCACCGGCCGACCGGGTCGTGCCCGCGGTGATCGGCGACCCGGCGACCGTGGCGCCGTGCGGTCTCGTCGACCCGGCGGGGATGGCCCCGGCGCAGGCGCGGGTCGTCGCCGACCTCGGGAGCCCCGCCTCCTGCACCCTCGACGTCCGCGCCCCCGGCGGCGACGTCGTGGTCGTGGCGACCCTCGAGCCCGTCGCGACGGCGGTCACGGCCGGCCCGGAGGAACGGGTCGGCACGCTGCTCGTCCGCCGGCCCGCCCCGCAGCCGGGGGGCTGCACGCGCACCGTGGTGACCACCGAGGGCGTGCAGGTCGCGGTCGACGCCGTCCTGCCCCCGGGCTCCGGCGCCGACGCGTGTGCCACCGCCGACGCCGCCACCGACACGACCGTCCGCGCGCTGGGTCGCGGCACGCCGCTCCCTCGGCGCCCGGTCGCCGACCCGCCCGGGGCGCTCACCACCGTGGACACCTGCGCCGTGCTCGCCCCCGACGACCTGGCCGGCGTGCCCGGGCTCGACGCGGCCCGGGTCGTCCCCGGGGTCGGCGGGTGGGCGTGCCGCTGGGGCGTCGGTCCCGCCGTCGTGGACGTCGGGGTCGAGCGGCGCGGCACTCTCGCGGCGACCACGGAGATCGCCGGCCGGCCGGGCGCGGTCACCCCGCGGCAGGGTTCCTGCGACGCGGCCGTGCTCCAGCGCTCCTTCACCGCCCCCGGCGGCGGCGGGCGCGTCGAACTGCTCGAGGTCACCGTCCTCGGCGCGCGGCCGGTCGAGGACCTCTGCGCGGACGCCGAGCGTCTCGCGGCGGCGGCCGTGCCCCGTCTGCCCGCGCCGTGACCGCGCTGCGACGTCGCCGTGGGCACGGCCTCCCCCGTCCGGGGTGTACGAACACGACCGCGTGACGCAGACTGCCCGACCAGCGGTAACGCGCGCGCGAGATCGTCCCGATACTGCCGCCGGGACGGATCGAGGAGGCCAGCATGAGCAGCACCGGGATCGCCGAGCACGTCACGGCGCCGTGGCGGTGACCGCGCCGGCCGCGAGCGCGGGCGCCGGTCGCGGGCCCTGGATCGCGAGCGCCGCCCTCGGCGTCGCGATCCTCGTGGCCGCGGCGCTCGCCGTGCTCACCCTCGTCACCGCACCCGTCTCCCCCGCGAGCAGCACCGAGGCGGCGCCCGCCCCGGCCCAGCCCGCCCCGGCACCGAGCGCGGCCCCCGCGCCCGCGCCCGCACCCGCCGGGACGCCCGCCGTCGCCGACACCGCGGGGCGCAACCTGCCCGCGGCCGTGGCCACCGGGGTCCAGGGCCTGTACACCGCGCTCGGTACGGGCGACCTCCCGGCGGTCCAGCAGCGCTACCAGCCGTCGGCCGCGGTCGACGCCGCGCCGTGGTCGCAGGTCGCGCCGCTGCTCGCCCAGCCCGCCAACCGGGAGGCGCTGCTCGCCGCGCTGCGCGAGCCCCCGCAGCGCAGGACCGGCGTGTACCGCTACGCGGCCGGCGGCGCCGTCGCCGGCGTCGACACCCAGGGCCGGCTGGCGTACGTCTCGCTGCCCTGAACGATCAGCACCACCGTGCGCGCATCGCCGCCGCCCTGCGGCGGATCGAGCCGGTCCGGCGCTGACAGAGTTCTCTCAGGAACATCATCGGGCGCCCGGCACGTCAGAGGGTCGACACGGTCACCCTCGGCAAGGAGCACCGCGATGAGCGACCCGGGCACGTCCGACACCTACACCGCGAGCGACGGCAGCACCTACGGCGCCGACGGCGGGCTCCTGGCCTTCCCCGCCGGCACGCCGAGCGCGACCTCCTTCGACGGCGACCACGACGGCTACTACGAGTCGACCGCCACCGACGCGGACGGCGACGGCTACGCGGAGACCGCCTCCGCCGACCGGGACCAGGACGGGTACGACGAGTACGCGGTCTCCGACCACGACGGCGACGGCCGCGTCGACGAGGTCGTCCTCGACGCCGACGGCGACGGCTACGGCGACGCCGCGATCACCGACGGCGCGGCGTACGGCGAGCAGGGCCCCGTCGCGGTCGCCGACACCGACGGCGACACCTACGCCGACCTCGTCATCCCGGCGCTCTAGATCGGCGAGGGGAGCCCTTCGCCGGACGCCGGCGGACCCACCGCCGCGAACGGCACGTCCGGCACGGTCGACAACGCCCGCAGCGCGCCGGACGTGCCGGTCGCGGCAGGCTCGCCGGAACGATCTCTCGGGGATGTCACCACGGCTGTCGGCGACGACGACCCTGACGGCATCCTCGCGAGATCGACACGGCGAGCCCTCCGGAGGCCGCTCCCGCCACGAGCGGCGCGCTCGGGCGCCGCGCACACCCCGGAGATCGGGACGTCGTCCTACGATCCGGGCGTGAGCTCGCCGTGGGAACCGCAGCGCGACGGCCGGGAGGGGCAGGACACCCCGGCGAACTTCGCCACGCCCGGGGAGACCCCCGCCGCATCACCGACGCCGCCGCCCTCCGAGCCCTACTCCTCGAACCCGTACGGCCCGAGCCCCTACGCGCTGGAGCCCTACTCCGACCCGTACGCCGCCGACCGCGCGTACCAGCAGCAACAGAATCCTTACGCCCAGCAGCCCTACGCGCAGGACCCCTACACCGCCTACCCGTCGGCGCCCTACACGCCGTACCCGCAGGGCCCCTACACGCCGGCCTCGTACGGCTCCTACCCCAGCGGCCCGCAGGTGTCGGGGCTCGCGGTGGCGGCGCTGGTGTGCGGGATCCTCGGGTTCTTCACCGCCGGCGTCGCGTCGATCGCCGCCGTGATCTGCGGGCACCTCGCCTGGCGCGAGACCAGCAGCGGGCAGAACACCGGCCACGGCATGACGATCGCCGGCCTGGTGCTGGGCTACATCCCGATCGTCGGCTGGATCCTCTTCTGGCTCTTCTTCATCGTCGTCGGGGTCAGCTCGATCTGAGGTCCCCTTCACAGCGGCGCTTCAGCCGGTGCCGAGATGGTTACCGTAGCTATGTATTCAGCGACTGCAGAGTTGCGGTCGATGCAGCGAGCCACGGGGAGGTCCGGTGACGACGGGCGGGCTGCGTGAACGCAAGAAGGCCGCCACCCGGGCCGCACTGCGCGAGGCGGCGGTCCGCCTCGGGCGCGAGCACGGCCCGGACGCGGTGACGGTCGAGGCGATCTGCGCCGAGGTCGACGTCTCCCCGCGCACCTTCTTCAACCACTTCACCGGCAAGGACGACGCGTTCTTCGGCGCCGGGCCGGAGGGCACGACCGACGTCACCGAGGCCGTCGTCGCCCGCCCCGCCGGCGAGGACCCGCTCGCGGCCGCGGCCGGGGTGCTCGCCGACGTCCTCGACTCCGCCACCGGCTCGGGCGTCTGGCACCAGCAGCTCCTGCTGCTGCGCGAGCACCCCGAGCTGCTCGGCCGCATGCATGCCGCCACCCGGGCCACCGAGGCCGCGCTCGCCGAGGGCATCGCCCAGCGCACCGCACGCCCGGCCACCGACGCCTACGTCCTCACGACCGCCGCCATGGTGATGACCGCGGTGCGCGTGGCCGTCGGCCTCTGGCTCGACCACCCCGAGTCGCCCGACACCGCCGCGCGCGACCACCTCGACGGCGTGGTCGCCCTGCTCCGCGCGGGTCTCACCCCGCCGCGCTGAGCGACCCCGCCCGCACCCCGACTCGCAGGAACGGGAGACATGACGCAGTCCACGCTGTCCGCCGACAGCCCGGAGACCGAGCAGAAGCCCGCCGCCGCACCCGAGCTGTCGCCGGAGATGAAGCGCAGCAACGTGCGGTTCGCGCTCACGCTCCCCCTGTTCTTCATGATCATGTTCCCGCTCTGCTACATCACCGCGCTGCACCTCCCGGTGCCGCACGACCTGCCGGTCGCCGTGGTGGGCGCGGGGGCGGCGTCGTTCGTCGCGACGGCCGCGCCGGCGCTGGCGGGCAGGTTCACGCTGATCCCGGTCGACACCCCGCAGCAGGCGACCGACATGATCTTCCAGCAGACGGTGAAGGCGGCCTACGTGACGGCGCCGCCCGGCGAGCCCGCGCAGATGCTCGTCGCCGGCGCCGATGGACGGGTCATGACCCAGCTGGTGCCGACGGTGTTCCAGCCGTTCGCCGCGCAGGCCGGCAACACCATCCAGACCGTCGACGTCGCGCCGCTCGCCCCGGGCGACGGCAACGGCATCGGGCTGATGTTCTTCATGCTGATCGTCAGCATCGTCGGCTTCATGACGGCGAACATCCTGGGCAACGCCGCGTACTTCCTGCCGATGCGCACCCGCGTCGCGATCAGCGCCGGGGTCGCCGTGCTCACGCCGATCGTGCTGTTCCTGTTCATGGGCCCGTGGCTGCAGATCCTGCAGGGCACGGCCGGCGAGATCGTCGGCGTGATCGCCCTGGGTGCGGTCACGTCGTTCACGGTCGGGCTGACCACCACCGCGCTGGTCGCGTTCCTCGGCAAGTGGGCGCTCTTCCCCGGGATGCTGGTGTTCGTCTTCCTCAACATCCCGTCGTCGAACTCCGCCTACCCCGCCGAGATCGTCCCGCCGATCTTCGGCTGGCTCTCCGAGTGGCACCTCGGCGCCGCGTTCGTCGACTCGGTCCGCGCGATCCTCTACCTCGACGACGCCGGGCTGGGCGGTCACCTGCTGGTCATCGGGCTCTGGCTCCTCGCGGCCGTCGCACTGATCACCGTCGCGGCCCGGCGGACGCGCACGACGTCCACGACGGACGAGGACGAGGCGCACGACGAGCCCGGCCCCGCCGACGCCGCCGCCGCGGGCGCCGGCCCGGAGCGCGTGCTGCTCGGTCGCGTGCACGACCACCACGGCACCCCGCTGCCCGGTGCCGTCGTCACCCTCGTCGACCACCGCGGCGCGCAGACCGGGCGCACGAGCACCTCGGACGAGGGCAGCTTCCGGATCGACGACCTGCCGACCGGCGCCTACACGCTCATCGCCGCCGCCCCGGGCCACGAGCCGACGGCGCGGTCGACGACGGTGTCCGGCCGCGGCGACGAGGGCCGGCGGGCGACCGCCGACCTCGGTGACATCGAGCTCGTGGGCCACGACCAGCATCGCCACCGCACCGCGGTCGCGACCGCCGGCACCGTGCCGCCGTCGGCCGGCGCCTATGGGGGATCCTGACCCGGTGCTCTTCGCGCTGCGCTTCGCCGACCCCATCGCGCGGGGCGAGGTCGACCTGACCTTCCGCCGCTGGAAGCGGGCGCAGGTGAAGCCCGGGCGCCCCTACCGGACGGCGGTGGGGCGGCTGCAGGTCGACGAGGTCGACGTCGTGCGCCGCGAGGACCTCGGCCCCGACGACGCCCGGCGCGCCGGCTTCGACTCCGTGGACGCCCTGCTCGCCGAGGCGGACCGGCACGCCGCGGACGACGCCGAGCTCTTCCGCGTGCGCTTCCACCCGCTCGACGAGCCCGACCCGCGCGCCGAGCTCGCCGCGTCCGTCCCCGACGCCGACGGCCTCGCCGCCGTCGCCGCGCGTCTCGACGCCATGGACGCGCGCAGCGCGCACGGCCCGTGGGCGTGGGCGACGCTCGCGGCGATCGCCGACCGCCCGGGCGTGCGCGCCCCGGACCTCGCCGCGTCGTTCGGCCGCGAGACCGCCCCGTTCAAGACCGACGTGCGCAAGCTCAAGGCGCTCGGGCTGACGCACTCGCTGCCCGTCGGCTACGAGCTCTCGCCGCGCGGGCGCGCGGTGCTCGCGAGCCGGGGTTAGCGCACCCGGCCCGGGTGCACCGTCGACACCACGGCGACCCCGTCGATCTCGCTCGCCGGCACGCACGGCACGAACGCGCGGACCGGCGCCGCCGCGGACACCTCGTCGCCGACCGAGCGCCGCGTCGTCGGCGACCCCGCCCAGGCGGTGGCGGCCGCGGGCCGGTCGGTGCCCGTGAGGTCGAGCAGCGAGTCGCGCGGACACGCCGCGAGCACGGTGCCCTCCAGCGACGACGCGGGCGCGGCCGGGAAGCGGTGGGTCTTCGGGGTCCGCGTCGGGCCGACGAACCGCCGGCGCCGCAGCGCGCGCGTCGACCCCGAGCCCGCCGAGAGCAGCAGCGCCCGGTACCCGTCGCCGAGGCGCTCGCGCAGCCGCGCGCCGAGGGTCTCGGGGCGGACGACGACGTGGTCCGCGTGCGCCCAGAGCACGACGGGGCCGCCGCCCTCCTCGGCGGCGAGCACCGCGTCGGCCATGAGGCGGGTGGCGACGGTGTCGCGGCGGGCGTCCGGGGTCGCCGCGAGCTCCGCGGCCCGCAGCAGGAACCCGGCGTGCCGGACCGCCTCGGCGTGCTGGGTCGGCGAGGTGGCCGCGACCAGCGCGGGGACGTTCTCCTCGAGCCGCGCGCACACCCGCTCCACGGCCGCCCGCGTGGCGGCGTCGCCGTGCCCGAGCGCGAGGTCGGCGAGCGCGTCGGCCTCCCGGGCCAGCGTGTCCGGGGCGGCGGTGCGCAGGTAGGCGCCGACGACGCGGACGGCGTTCGCGGGGCGGCGCGGGTCGATCCCGACGACCGGGACGGGCGAGTCCTCGGCGAGCCTGCGCACGAGGTCGAGCACCTCGCGGCAGTTCCAGCTCCACGAGCCGAGGCGCTCGAGCGCGTCGCCCGGCGAGCCGGTGCCGTGCCGCACGTGGTCGTCGAGCGCCGTGGCGCCCGACTCGCTCGCCTGCAGCGCGAGCGTGCCGACCGCCCGGGCGGCGGCGTGGGCCTCGACCAGCCGGCAGGCCAGCTGCGTGAGCTCGTGCGTGCCGCCCACCGCCGGGCCGATCGCGACGACGCGCGCGCCCTCGGTCGCGCGCACCCAGGCGGCGACGCCGTCGCCGTCGGTGTCCTCGTCGTCGGGGACCGCGAGCGGGTGGGCCCGGCCCGCGAGCCAGCGCGTCAGGTCGGCCGAGTCGGACGCGGTCACGCGGAGCACCCTGGCAGGTCCCCGCGGCGCAGCCGGACGGGGGTCAGGCCGACAGCGGCACCTCGGCGGCCGGGCGGGCGACGGAGCCGTCGTAGACCCCGGTGATCGCGTCGCACCAGGTGGGCGCGGTGAAGCGGGCACGGAACGACGCCCCGGCGCGCCGGCGCAGCTCGGCGCCGCGGCCCACCATGCCGTCGATCGCCGCGCGGATCTCGGCGGCGCCCGCCGACGTCGGGACCACGACGCCGAGGTCGTGCGCGGCGACGTCGTCGGCGGCGCTGTTGCCGTCGACGGCGAGCACCGGCAGCCCGGCCGCGAGCGCCTCGAGGTACACCGTCGGCAGGCCCTCGAACCATCGCGACGGCACGACGAGCCCGGCGTAGCCGCCCATCGCGGCGCGCAGGGCGGCGTTGTCCATGCCGCCGAGCAGGCGCACGCCCTCCGGCGCCGCCGCCTCGATCGCGGGCCGCAGCTCGCCCTCCCCCACGATGTCGAGCCCCACCCCGGCCGGCCACGAGCGCACCAGCTCGAGCACGCCCTTCTCGGGGGTCAGGCGGGCGACGCAGAGCCAGCGCTCGCCCGGCGCGGTGGCCTCGTGCGGGGTCACCGTCACGAAGTTGGGCACGACGTGCAGGGCGTCCTCGGCGACCCCCGCGTCGCGGTAGGTCCGGCGGGCCCGCTCGGAGAGCACGACGAGGGCGTCGGCGCGCGCGAGCAGCGGGTCGGCCGGCGCGCCGTGGCGTCCGCGCCAGGCCAGGGGCAGCGAGGCCACCTTCGAGCCGTGGAAGCAGCCGTGGCGCACCGCGCCCCACCGGTCCCCGGACGGGCACGCGGTGCAGGGCGCGCCGTCGCGGAAGAGGTAGCCGTTGGCGCACATCGGGCGGAAGTTGTGCAGCGTCGCGACCACGCGGCCCGGCCAGTCGCGCAGCCACGCGGTCCCGAAGTTCGGGAACAGGTTGTGCACGTGGACGACGTCGGGCGCGAACGCGGCGAGCTCGGCGGTCGGGTCGGGCCCGACACCGGTCGCCGTGGTCAGCGCCGCCTCGACGGGGTACGACGCGCGGCGCAGGCGCTCGTCGGTGTACCGGGCGACGAGCGCGACCTCGTGCCCCGCGGCGCGCAGGGCGTCGACCTGCGCGAGCACGACCTGGTTCTCCCCGCTCGGGACGCGGCTGGAGTAGAAGCTGTGGACGACGGCGATGCGCATGGGTCGTCAGACCTTTCCGGGGCTCGGGAGGCGCAGGGACAGGGCTTTGAGGGCGTCGACGGCCCGGAGGGCGAGGAGCACGGCGGCGGAGTAGATGAGCATCCGCACGCCGGAGCGCAGGTTGTACTGGAGCATCAGGATCGTGAAGACCAGCGGCAGCGCGGTGAGCACCAGCGCGACGCCGCGGCGGCCGGCGTCGAGCAGCACGCCGATGCGGTGGTCGAGCGTCCCGAGGAACGCCCCGACCACGAACCAGAACCCGACGACGACGCCCCAGCCGTAGTTGGCGAGCTCGCCGGCCCCCGCGTACGGCGTGTACAGGTTGATCCGCAGGCTGTCGGAGATGTCGTACCAGCCGATCATCGAGCCGGGCAGCGGGTTGACCTGCAGGAAGAAGTAGTCCAGCGGCAGCGGCGCGACCTGGTAGGCCGTGGCGCCGACCAGCGGGAACGAGATGAGCAGGTTGTCCGCGGCACCGCCGAGGATGTCGTTCTGCTCGAGGATCCCGGGCAGCGCCGCGGTGTACGGGAGGAGGCCGTGCGCGCCGATCCCCCGCACGTACAGCGGGATGGGCAGCAGCACGAGTGCCGCGACGACCGCGGCGGCCAGGCCGATCCGGGTGGCGCGCGAGGGCCGGGCGACGTGCGCGCCGACCGCCATCAGCAGCGGCAGCAGCGCGAGGCGGCGGCTGCCGAGCGCGAAGAACAGCAGCAGGTAGCCGGCGGCCAGGCCGATCGGCAGCAGGAGCCGCACGCCCCGCTCGGAGCCGAGCACGAGCCCGCAGCCGACGGCCCCGGCGAGCCCGAGCATCGAGACGATGCCGCCCGCGGAGCCCGCCTCGCCGATGAGGTAGGTGCTGCGCCGCACGAGGTCCGGGCCCTGTACGAGCACCGTCGCCAGCAGGGGCAGCGCGGCGACCGCGAGCACGACCAGCCGCGTCGACGGGTCGCCGTGGAACGCCCCGGTGTCGGGCAGCAGCGTGCGGTAGGCCGTGGATGCGCTGCGCCGGTCCCGGGCGCCCAGCGCCGTCAGCGCCACCGCGCCGCCGACGAGCAGGGTGGTCGCGGACACCGCGAGCAGCAGCGCGGTCCGCAGCGTCTCGTCGCCGGACAGCGCGAGGGTCGCGCTGACCCCGCCGTCGGCACCGACGCTGCGCCCGAAGGCCGCGCCGAACCCCGCCGTCGCCAGCAGGGCGAGGGCGACCAGCAGCAGGGGCGACACCCAGCCGTCGAGGAACCGGCGGCGAACGACGACGGCGACGGCGAGCGGCACCCCGAGCAGCCCGAGCCAGACCAGCGCGCTGCCCGCGTGCACCGCCGCGAGGGTCAGCGCCGCCGTGAGCCCGACGCCGGCGGCGTAGAGCCAGGAGGCCGAGCGGCGCCTGGTCACGGGGTGTCCAGCGTGCGGGACGCGACGGGCGGGGTGATGACGGGCGGGGTGACCGAGGACAGGACGCCGGTGGCGCGCGTGCGCCACGTCCGCGGGCTCTCCTTGCGGTGGGCGCCGCCCGCGCGCCGCGCGCCCGGCTCGGCGAGCCCGACGGCGGGCGCGAGGACCCGCTCCTGCGGGGCAGGGGACGGGGCGGCGGACGGGGCAGGGGACGGCGCGGGCCGCGACGTCAGGGGCACGACGCGCGGCCCGGGCGCGGCGGGCACGGGAGCCGGCGCCGGACGCGAGCCCCCCGAGCCCCCGGAGCCCGGCGACCCGTAGGTGCCGTAGGTCCCGTAGCCGCCGTAGCCGGCCGCGCCCCCGCGGGGCACCTGGGTGATGACCGTGCCGGCGAGGGTCGCGCCCGCGGTCCGCAGCGTCTCCACCGCCTGGCGCACCGCGCCGCTGGAGGTCGCGCCGTGACGGCACAGCAGCACCACGCCGTCGCAGCGCCGGGAGAGCACCGCGCCGTCGGTGACCGGCAGCAGCGGCGCCGAGTCGACGATCACCCAGTCGTAGCGCTGCCGCAGCTCGTCGAGGGTGGCGGCCAGGCGGCGCGACTCGAGCAGCTCGCTCGGGTTGGGCGGGACGGGCCCGGCGACGACGACGTCGAGGCGGCCCGCCCGCTGCACGACCTGGCCGATCGGGGCGCCCGCGCCCAGCACGGTGGTCAGCCCGACTGCGGGCTCGAGCCCGAAGGTGCCGGCGAGCACCGGGCGGCGCAGGTCGGCCTCGAGCAGCACGACGCGGGCGCCGAGGTCGGCGAGGCTCAGGGCGACGTTCGCGGCCGTCGTGCTCTTGCCCTCGCCGGGGAGCGCACTGGTGATCATGACGATCGCGGCGCCGTCCTCGCGGTCGACGGTGACGAACCCGAGGTTGCTGCGCAGCTTGCGGTACGACTCCGAGGTCCCCGACGACGGGCGGTGCAGCACCGCCAGCGGGCTGTCCCCGGCGCGCGGGTCGTGGCCGACCTCGCCGATGTCCGACGTGCCCGCGAGGGCGGCCAGCGCCGCGGCGCTCGTGACCGTGGTGTCCATCGCCGCGCGGGCGATGGCGACGCCGGCGCCGACGAGCAGGCCGACGACGAGGCCGAGGACGACGTCCAGGACCGGCTGCGGCGAGACCGGGTTCGGGTCGGGCTGGGCGGCGAGCGCCGTGCGCACCGACACGACCGGCGCGGCGCTCGGGTCGGCGGTGTTCGCCGTGCGCTCCATGCCGGCCACGACGTCGGCGAGCACGTCGCCGTAGGTGGTGGCGATCAGCGCGGCACGCTCCGGCGAGCGGTCCGTGGCCGTGACCAGGAGCAGCGTCGTCTCGGGCTGGTTGGTGACGCTGACGGCGTCCTGCAGGGTGTCGGCGGTCGCACCCCCGCCGACGCGGGTGGCGACCTGCTCGGCGACCCGGTCGCTGGCGAGGATCTCGCGATAGGACTTCACGCGCTCCTGCGAGAGCAGGCTGCCGTTGTAGGCGTTGGTGGCGTTGTCGGCGCCGGCGCTGGCGACGTAGAGCGTCGACGTCGAGCGGTACTCGCGGGGGCTCAGCACGGCGACGGCGATCCCGATGAGGACCCCGATCAGCGCGAAGACCACCAGGGTCGACCAGCGGGAGCGGATCGCGGCGAGGTGGCTGACGATCACGGGAAGGTCCTCTCGGCAGTGGTGGTGCGGACGGCGGAGCCGGTCACGCGGCCCAGGTCTCGTACAGGCGGACCGCGGCGCCTCCCGGCGCGTGGCGGTAGGACTCCCAGCAGGCGACCGGCGCCGGCAGGGACGGGATGCGCGCGTCGCGCGCCGAGGTCGTGGTGCCGTCGGGCAGCGCGATCTCCGCGCGGTCACCGGTGAGCGTCACGTCCATGACCAGCGGGGTGCCGTCGGTCGGCAGCGGCCGGTCGAAGCGGCCGCTCGCGATCTCGGCGAGCTGCGAGCCCACCGCGAGCGACAGGATCCAGCGCTGCGGCGTGGCGACGAGGTGCACCGGCGCCTCGATGACACCGGGGTCGCTCGGCGGGAGCGCGCCCCGCCAGGCGGCGAGGCAGAGCGACCCGTCGTCGGAGGTGCCCGGGCCGGGGACGAACCCGAAGCGCGCCCCGACCCGGTGGACCGCGGTGCCGAGGTCCTGGTTGACGTAGGACGCGGCGCGCTCGTCACCGAGCCCCGCGTCCAGGGCGCCCCCGCGCACGACCGGTCCGGCGACCGGCCCGGACGCGCGCAGGACGAACGGCACCCCCTCGTCCCCGCGGGCCGGGATCGGCCCGTCGGGGTGGTCGCGCCACACCGTCCGCACCCGCGGGGCGGGCGGCGGCATGTGGGCCTCGTTCTCCGACCCCCGCCCGCAGGCGGCGAGCAGGACGAGCGCGGCGGTGCCGCCGAGGACGGCGCGACGCGAGAGGGCGGCGCTCACCGGGCCACCTCGAGCTCGGGCTCCGCGGCCGGGTCGGTCTCGGGGGTGGGCTGGGCTGCCGTCGGGCCGACCCGGTGGCCGTGGCCGGCGTGCCGCGGGTGGGGGGTGGCGAACAGCAGGACCAGGTCGACGAACAGCGCCGCGCCGGCGAGCCCCCAGGCCAGCGCGACGACGCCGCCGAGGCCCATGCCCGTGGTGGCGGCCCCGACGAGGACCGCCGAGCCCAGCACCTGCAGCCCGAACAGCGCCCGCGCCCGGTGGAAGCCGCGCAGCTGCGCGTGGAACGGCACCCCGAGCACGTAGAGCGCCGACTGCAGCACGATCGGCACGACCAGCGGGGCGAACGCGGTGTACTGCGGGAACAGCAGCCCCAGCAGCGTGTGCCGCAGCGGGATCACCGCCAGCACCGCGACCGCGAGCACCCCCGAGGCGAGGAAGGCGAAGCGCCGCGCGTGGCGGGCGGCCTCGACGTCCCGGCGCGACACGGCGCCGGCGACCAGCGGGGTGGCGAGCACCAGCAGCGCCGCCGCGACCGTGGCCGTGGGCTGGAAGACCAGCAGCTGCACGGCGCGCAGCCCCGCGGCGTCGGCCGGGGCGAGCAGGACGCCGGCCAGCACCAGCACCGCGTAGATCTCGCACTGGCCGAGCACCGAGGTGAGCACGAACCACCCGGACAGCGACCGGGTGCGCCGCGCCCACGCCTTGGGGCAGCAGGGGCGCAGCGAGCCGCCCCCGATCGCCGCGGCGACGACCAGCCCGGTCAGCGCCCCGATGCCCCAGGACGTCGCGAGCCCCGCGACGCTGAACCCGAGCCCGCCGACGGCCAGCAGGGCGAGCACGACGACCTGGGCGGCCGCCCAGGCCCCGTCCGCGGCGAGCGCATGGCCGGGGCGGCCCTGGCTGAGGAAGACGAACCGGCGCGCGTCCTGCATGAGGGCGATCGGCACCCACGGCGCGAGCCACAGCAGCCCGGCGAGCGTGCCGTGCCCGAGGAGTCCGCCGGCCACGCAGACCGCCGAGCCCGCCAGGCCGAGCACGAGCGCGGCGCCGGTGGACGACCGCACGATCGCCGGCCGGTCGGCGCGGTCCACCGTCGGCAGGTACGCCAACAGGACCTCGCCGATCACCGCCCGCCCGAGGGCGAGCACCACGGTGACCACGGCGTAGGAGACGACGAACGTGGCGAACCCGGCGGGCGCCAGCGCCCACGAGGCCACGAACGCGGTGAGGAAGTTCGTGCCCGAGCTGAGCAGCTGGTCGGCCACTCCGAGGACGGGACGACGACGACGTGCCGCGGAGCTCGGCGGAGCCGGCTCATCCGAAGCAGTGGCGGCGGTCCCCGACCCCGCGCTCACCGGATGTCCGCGACGTCGCGGTGGAAGAAGGCCAGGGACGGGTTGAGCGAGCGCTTGGCGGCGGCGGGCACGCCCTCGTAGAGCGTGTGCCCCTCGGGCAGCGGTCCCTTGACGACCGAGCCGGCCGAGACGATGGCGTTGTCCGGCACGACCGCGCCGGGCAGCAGCACCGAGCTCGTGGAGACCATGGAGTGGTCGCCGATGATCACCGGCTTGGTGATCTGCTTGACCCGCACGATGTCGACCGTGTGCGTCATGACCTGCGAGCCGAAGCCCGCGAGGCCCGAGTAGCGGCCGATCTCGACGAGGTCGCAGCAGTCGACCATGTGCAGGCAGCTGATCAGCGCCGCGCGCTTCAACCGCAGCACCGGGCGGCGCAGCGGCTGGTCGGCGAAGTAGTGCTTGTCGCGGCGGACGGCGTTGACCCACACCAGCGGCCCGATGACGGCCTCGGGGGCGAGGTCGACCTCCTCGCAGCCGCGGATCACCGAGGCGCTGGCGATCCGGGACGTCGGGCCCATGACCAGGCGGTCGACGTCGATGAGGCTGCGCCCCAGGCGCGCGGTCGGGTGGATCTCGGCGCCGAGCAGGCGGGTGTGCACCCACCGGCGGGCGCCGTGCGGCAGCAGCGTCGCGGCGGCGGCCGCGATCAGGCGTGGCTTGCGTCCCCGGAGTCTCATGCCGCCACGCCCGTCCCGGCGAGCATCCACGGCCGCGGGGACGCGAGGTCCTTGCGGATGGTGAAGCCGAAGATGTTGCCCTGGCGGCGGGCGACGCCGTTGAGGGCGAGGTTCACGGCGCCGACGAGGGCGGCACGACCGGAACCGCTGTCCCCGAGCAGCGAGCGCATGCTGCTGGTCAGGGCCCGGTCGGTGCCGATGAGCCAGCGCGCGTGGAACTCGAGCGGCACGTCGCGGCCCGGGTCGAACGACGCGATCGTCTTGGTGACCTCGCGGCGGGTCCAGCGGTAGACGTGGTTCGGCACGCCGGTGCCGTCGACGCCGCCGGTGACCCCGCCGCCGTCGGCGACGGCCTCGAGCTCGTAGGAGTTCGCGAGGCCCAGGCGCTGGGCGAGGCGCATCAGCCCCGAGTCCTGGTTCTCGACGGCCACGACGGTCTTGGCGGCGATCCGGTACATCTCGTGCAACGCCTCGTGCGGCCGGCTGCAGTGGTGCAGCCCGGCGTGCCCGATGACGTGGTCGTAGCCGCGGTCCGGGACGTCCATGTGGTGCGCGTCGGCCGTGCGGGCCTCGGGCAGCCGGCTCGACACCGAGGCCGGCGCGAGGTTGGTGAACGTGACGCGGGTGAGCCCGAGGCGGCGGGTGACGTCGCGGTCGAACTCCCCGGCGAACTGCACGAGGACGCGGTCGTGGCGGTGGATGACCTCGCGGTCCATGAGGTCGGCGAGGATCTGCTCGTAGGTGCCGGCGCCGTTCTCGGCCATGGCGGTGGTCCTTGTCTGGTCGGTGGGGTTGCGCCGGCTCTAGCCGGCGAGGACGGGCCGGTCGAAACCGAGCACCGGCAGCGGGGTGACGGTGGCCGTCGGGCCCTGGAGTGACGCGAGCTCGGCGTCGACCATCACGCGGGCGAGCTCCGGGGTGAACGTCCGCGGCGTCCAGCCGAGGGCGTCGCGGGCCTTCGACGCGTCGCCGATCAGCGCGTCGACCTCGCTGGGGCGCAGGTAGCGCTCGTCGAAGCGGACGTGGTCGGTCCACGCCAGGCCGACGTGGTCGAAGGAGAGCCGGACGAAGTCGCCGACGGTGTAGGCGGTGCCGGTGGCGAGCACGTAGTCGTCGGCGGTGTCGGCCTGCAGCATCCGCCACATGCCCTCGACGTACTCGGGCGCGAAGCCCCAGTCCCGCACGGCGTCGAGGTTGCCCAGGTGCAGCAGCCGCTCGTGGCCGAGCGCGATGCGGGCGGCGGCGCGGGCGATCTTGCGGGTCACGAAGGTCTCGCCGCGGCGCGGGGACTCGTGGTTGAACAGGATCCCGTTCACCGCGTACATGCCGTAGGCCTCGCGGTAGTTCCGCGCGGCCCAGTAGCCGTAGACCTTCGCCGCGCCGTACGGGCTGCGCGGGTGGAACGGCGTCGCCTCGTTCTGCGGCGGCGGCGTCGCGCCGAACATCTCCGAGCTCGACGCCTGGTAATAGCGCGTGTCGAGCCCGATCATGCGGATCGCCTCGAGCAGCCGGATCGTGCCCAGACCCGTGGTGTCGCCGGTGAACTCGGGCTCGTCGAAGCTGACGCGGACGTGGGACTGCGCGCCCAGGTGGTAGACCTCGTCGGGCCGGATGCGGGAGAGCAGCGTGACCAGTCGCGACGAGTCCGTCAGGTCCCCGTAGTGCAGGAACAGCCGGACGTCCTCCTCGTGCGGGTCGACGTAGAGGTGGTCGAGCCGGCCGGTGGAGAACGACGACGAGCGGCGCAGCAGGCCGTGCACCTCGTAGCCCTTCGCGAGCAGCAGCTCGGCGAGGTACGAGCCGTCCTGACCGGTGATGCCGGTGATGAAGGCGGTCTTGCGGGTCACGAGATCTCCTGGAGGGCGAGGACGTCGGTGGCGGGCGGGACGGGCAGGCGGCGCGCGGCGAGGTCGCGGACCCAGGCCCCGTAGCGAGCGTGGGCGGCGTCGGCGCCGTAGGAGCCGGTGGCGTAGCGGCGGGCCGAGGCCGCGTGGCGGGCGCCGGCGTCGGGGTCGGCGACCAGCGCCAGCGCGCCCTCGACGAGGGCGCCCGGGTCGCCGGGCGGCACGATCGGGCCCGCGCCGGCGGCGCGGACCTCGCGGGCGGCGGCGCTGCGCTCGCCGGTCGCGGCGAGCACGGGGCGGCCGGCGGCGAAGTAGCTGGTCAGCTTGCTCGGCGCGCACATCTCGGCGACCTCGGGACGCTCGTGCAGCAGCAGCACGTCCGCGGCGGCGAGGGCGGTGCGGAAGGCGTCGGCGGGCAGCGGGTCGACCACCGTGAAGCGCTCGACGCCCCGGGCGGCCTCGACCAGCCGGGCGCGCTGGTTGCCGTCGCCGAGCAGCACGAACCGCAGCGGCAGCCCGCGCGCGTCGGCCAGGCGCGCGGCCTCGACGACGCCGTCGAGGCCCTGCTTGGCGCCGATGTTGCCGGCGTGCAGCACCACGGCCTCGCCCTGCGGCCAGCCGAGCGCGCGGCGGGCGGAGGCGACATCCGGTGTCGCCTGCTCGTCGAGGTGCGTCCAGTTCCGGATCGTCGTGACGCGCTCGGTCGGCAGGCCGGTGCGCAGCAGCGCGTCGCGCAGGACGTCGTGCACGGCGACGACGCCGTCGGCGCCGGCGAGCAGGCGGTGCTCGAGGCGTGCGACCGCGCCGGCGCCCTTGCCGCCGAGCGCGCCGGCCTCGGCCACCGCGGCGCCGTAGAGGTCCTGGACGACGACGCCGACCGGGCAGCCGCGCCCCCAGGTGCGGGCGACCCAGCGCGCCGCGCCCACGCTCAGCAGCGCCGGGCTGACGGCGATCACGACGTCGGGGCGGGGCCCGCGCACCATCGCCGCGCGCAGGGCGAACACCGCCTCCATGCCGATGCGCGAGGCACCGGTCGGGCGGGCGGGCACGGGGTGGGGCACGCGGGTGACGCGCACGGCGCCGTCGCGCTCGCGGCGGGTCCGGCGGGCGTCGCGGTAGTCGTCGGCGACGCGCCACTGCGGGTAGTGCGGCATCCCCGTGACGACGTGCACCGCGTGGCCGTCCGCGGCGAGCATCTGCGCGAGGCCGGTCGTGTAGGGGGCGATCCCGGTGGTCTCCGGGGCGTGGTTGAGGCCGATGATCAGGACGTTCACGGGGTGCTCCTGTCAGTACGCGCCGCGGGCGCTGACGACGGCGGTGACGGTGCGGGCGAGGATCAGCAGGTCGAGGGCGGGCGACCAGTTCTCGACGTAGCGCAGGTCGAGGCGCACGGTGTCCTCCCACGAGAGGTCCGAGCGGCCGCTGACCTGCCAGAGCCCGGTGAGCCCGGGCCGGACGAGCAGCCGCCGGCGGGCGTCCTCGGCGTAGGCGCCGACCTCCTCGGGCAGCGGCGGCCGCGGCCCGACCAGCGACATCGAGCCGCCGAGGACGTTGAACAGCTGCGGGAGCTCGTCGAGCGACCAGCGCCGCAGGACGGTGCCGATCGGGGTGACGCGCGGGTCGGCGCGCAGCTTGAACAGGGGCCCGGCGCCGTCGTGCTCACCCTCGGGGCGGACGCGGTCGGCGCCGACGACCATCGAGCGGAACTTGACCATCGCGAACGGGCGGCCGTCGCGGCCGATCCGGACCTGGCGGTAGAACACCGGGCCGCCGTCGCGGCGCACGAGCACCGCGACGACGACGAACACCGGCGCGAGCAGGGTGACGGCGAGCGCCGCGGCGACGCGGTCGACCACCGCCTTGGCCGCGTGCGGGCCGCCCCGGAACGACGGCGGGCGCAGGCGCAGCAGCGGGAGCCCGTCGACGGGCGCGACGTGCAGCCGCGGCCCGGCGATCTCCATGAGGCCCGGGTCGACGACGAGGTCGACGTCGAGGCCCTCGAGGCGCCAGGCCAGCTCGTGCAGGCGCCGCGGGGTCCAGCCGGGGGACGGGGCGACGGCGACGACCTCGGCGCCGGTGCGGTGGACCTCGGCGGCGACGGCGTCCAGGTCGCCGACGACGGGGACGCCGGCGATGTCCCTGCCCGCCCCGGTGGCGGTGCAGGCGGCGACGACCTCCCAGCCGTGCCCGGGGACGCGGCGGGTGCGGGCGGCGAGGTCGGCGACGGCCGCCGGGGTGCCGACCGCGAGCACGCGGGCGGTGAGGCGGCCCTTCCGGCGCGCGCGGGCGACGCCGAGGCGCAGGGCGATGCGGCCGAGCACCGCGGCCACCCCGGTCGCCGGGACCGCGAGCAGCGCCCAGGCGTGCCCGACCGGGTCCGCGCCGCTCGCGGTGAGCACGAGGGCGAGCAGGGCGATCGCGACGGTCGCGCTGACGGTGCCGCGGGCCAGCCGGGAGAACTCGGTGCTGCCGGCCCCGATCGCGGTGGCGTCCCAGGCGCGGGCGGCGGCGAGGCCGCCCAGCTCGGCGACGACGGTCGCGCCCGCCAGACCCAGGGTCGTGGGGGTCGCGCCGGCGACGGCGAGGGCGCCGCCCGCGACCGCGGTGACCGTGACGGCGTCGAGCACGACCGCCGCGCGCCGCAGGACCCGGCGGTGGCGGTGCCGCGCCGGGCGGTCGGCCACGGCGACCGGCCACCCCCCTGGGGTCGCCGCGGCCCGTCCCGGGACGGACCGCACGACCTCCGCTTCGCTGCTCATCAACACCCCTCCTCGCTCCCGGTGGTCGACGACCCCGGAGGTTCTGGAAGTCGCATCGGGCGAACGAGGGAGGGCGCTACAGCCGGTCGTCGTAACGAGATGCGCTCAGTGCGCTTTCGCGGCGTCCGTTCGGGGTAACAGAACGGCGACACGCGGACACGATGTGGCGTCATCGCGTCGTCCGGATCCGATCCGACGCGCGACCCCCGGAGACGTGTCGCGAGAACCCGCGATCTTCACCCGATGGGGTCGTCGCCACCCGAACCGCGTCATGAGTGCGGTCGTCGCGCGCGGCGACCGACCGGCCCCGCGGAGCCCTGCCCGCGTGATCGGGACAACACCCGTGCGAGTGATCGGCGGACGGTGCGCAGGGTGATCGCTCCGGGTGCTCCGTCGGGGCGATGACGTCGACCCGCAGGAGCACCCGGGGCGATCACGGCGGGAATCCGGGGGATCCGGGGGACGGCGAGCTGCGTCCAACCCGGTATGGACACCGAGACCGACCTCGCCGCCCTCCTCCGCCGCCAGGACGGGGTGGTCAGCCGCGCGCAGGCCCTCGCCTGCGGCCTCTCCCGCGCGGCGATCAAGCACCGCCTGGCCCGCGGGATCTGGACGCTGCTCTGGCCGGGCGTCTACCTGTCCGCGGCACACGCCCTCGGTCCGCGGGCGCGCCTGCGCGCGGCGTCGCTGTGGCTGGGCGGCTCCGCGACCCTGATCGGCGCCGGTGCGGCGTGGTGGTGGCGCCTGCTCGACGAGCCGCCCGAGGTCCTCCGTTTCGCGGTGCCGGCGGATCGCCGCGTCCGTTCCCGCCGCGGCGTCCGGGTGGTGCGACGGGTCGTGCTCGGGCGGCGCAGCACGGTCGACGGCGTCCCAGTGGTGTCGAAGGCCTACGCCGTGGTCGACGCGGCCGCCGAGCTGGGGCTGCGGCGGGGCGCCGAGCTCATGGACCGCGCCCTGCTCGCCGAGCGGGTGACCTTCGAGGCGTTGCTGCGCGCCCACCGCGCGCGTCTCGGCCGGCCGGGCTCGCGCACGGTGGCCCGTCTGCTCGCGCTCGCCGCCGGAGGTGCGCGGTCGGAGGCCGAGCGGCGCCTGCACCAGCTCCTGCGCACGGCGGGTGTCACCGGCTGGAGTGCCGAGTACCGCGTCGTGGTGCCGCGGTACGGCGTGGCCCTGCTCGACGTCGCCTTCCCCGGTGCTCGCGTGCTCGTCGAGGTCGACGGCTGGGCCTACCACCGCGATCTGCCGGCCTTCCGCCGGGACCACGCGCGACAGAACGCACTGGTCCTCGCCGGATGGACGGTGCTGCGGGTGACCTGGCACGACCTCGAGGGCGACCCCGACGCCGTCCTCGCGACGATCACCGAGGCGGTCGCCGCCGCGGCATGATCGGCCCGGGTGCTCCCGCCGGTCGACCACATCGCCCCGACGGAGCACCCGAAGCGATCACGCCCACCGTGCCTCCCGTCTCGACAAGGACGGCCCGACCGACGGAGGGTGCAGGGGTGACGACCACGGACAGCCCTCCGGACGCCGCCGCCCTCGCGCGGCGGGTCGAGGAGTTCCTCGCCGAGCACGACCCATCGACCACCGACTCCGCCGAGTTCCTCCGCGAGCGCTTCGCCGCCGGGCTGGCCTGGGTGCACTACCCGGCCGGTCTCGGGGGGCTCGGCGCCGAGAACGGCCTGCAGACCGCCGTCGACGCCGCCTTCGCACGGGCGGGCGCGCCGGAGAACCGGCCGCGCCTCAACGTCATCGGCCTCGGCATGGCCGCGCCGACGATCCTGCGCTTCGGCGACGACGCGCAGAAGGAGCGCTGGCTGCCGTCGCTGTGGACCGGCGAGGACATCTGGTGCCAGCTGTTCAGCGAGCCCGGCGCGGGATCCGACCTCGCGGGCGTCGGCACCAGCGCCGTCCGCGACGGCGAGGGGTGGGTGCTCAACGGGCAGAAGGTGTGGACCTCCATGGCCCACCACGCCCGCTGGGGCATCCTGCTCGCCCGCACCGACCCCGAGGCGGTCAAGCACCGGGGCCTGTCCTACTTCGTCGTCGACATGACCGCGCCCGGTGTCGAGGTGCGCGGGCTGCGCCAGATCACCGGCGAGGCGGAGTTCAACGAGGTCTTCCTGACCGACGTCCGCGTCCCCGACGACCAGCGCCTCGGCGAGGTCGGCCAGGGCTGGGCCGTCGCGCAGTACACGCTGATGAACGAGCGCGTCGCCATCGGCGGCGGCACGCTCCCGCGCGAGAGCGGGGCCGTCGGCGCGCTGGCGACGCGGTGGCGCGAGCACCCGGAGGCGCACACGCCCGGGCTGCACGACCGCATGCTGCGCCTGTGGGTCCGCACCGAGGCGGCCCGCCTGACCGCCGAGCGCCTCGGCCAGCAGCAGGCCGCCGGCCAGCCCGGCCCCGAGGGCTCCGGCGTGAAGATCACCTACGCCGGGCTCAACCAGGAGTGCTCGAGCCTCGAGCTCGAGCTGCGCGGCGAGGACGGCCTGCGCTACCCCGACTACACCGAGCGCCGCCCCGAGGTCGAGGACTACGGCAGCCGTGACGCCGGCTGGCGCTACCTGCGCTTCCGCGCCAACTCGATCGAGGGCGGCACGTCCGAGATCCTGCGCAACGTCGTCGCCGAGCGCGTGCTCGGCCTGCCCGCCGAGGCCCGCGCCGACAAGGACGTGCCGTGGAAGGACCTGCCCCGATGACCGTGACGACCCCCGAGACCGGCGACCTCCTCTACTCCGACGTCGAGGACGACCTGCGCGCCAGCGTCCGCGCGCTCGTCGACAAGCAGGCGCCCTGGGACGCCGTACTCCGGCGCACCGACACCGACAGTGACGATCCTTCTGGGCCTGTCGACACCGACCTCTGGAAGCGGCTCACCCAGGAGATCGGCGTGGCCGGGCTCGCCGTGCCCGAGGAGCGCGGCGGCGCCGGCGCCTCGTGGCGCGAGGCCGCCGTCGTCGCCGAGGAGCTCGGCCGCGCCGTGGCACCGGTGCCGTTCCTGGGCACCGTCGTCGCCACCGCGCTCCTGGCGGGGACGACCGAGGACGACCTGCTCGCCGCCGTCGCCGCGGGCGAGCGCACCGCCGTGCTCGTCGTCGGCGCCACCCACGGCGCCGGACGGCCGGTGCCGGTCACCGTCGAGCGCCAGGGCGCGGGGGATCTCCTGCAGGGCACCGTCACCGCCGTCGTCGACGCGGTCACCGCCGACGTGCTCCTGGTCCCCGTCGACGGCGGGATCGCGATCGTCGAGGCCGACGGCGACGGCGTCACGCGCACGACGTCCGAGTCGCTGGACATGACCCGGCGCCTCACCGACATCACCTTCGACGGGGCACCCGGCCGCGTCGTGGCCGCCGACGTGGACCACGCCCTGCAGGTCGGCGCCGCGATCCTGGCCTCCGAGCAGCTCGGGCTCGCCGAGCGCTGCCTCGCCGACACCGTCGCCTACCTGCGCGACCGCCACCAGTTCGGCCGCCGGCTCGCGTCCTACCAGGCGCTCAAGCACCGGCTCGCCGACCTCTGGGTCGCGATCACCCAGGCCCGCGCGGTGGCCCGGTACGCGGCGCGGTGTGCCGCGGACGTCTCGCCGGATCTGCCGGTCGCCGCCGCGGTCGCGCAGGCGCACTGCTCCGAGGTCGCCCTGCTCGCCGCCGAGGACGGCCTGCAGCTGCACGGCGGCATCGGGTTCACCTGGGAGCACCCGGCGCACCTGTTCCTCAAGCGCGCCCGCGCCGACGCCCTGGTCCTCGGCTCGGCCGACCACCACCGCTCGGTGCTGGCCGGTCTCGTCGACCTGCCGGCCTGACCGCCGTCGGGAGCGGGGCCTACCGTTGGCTGGTGGCCTCGCTCCTGACGACGACGGACCTCGACGGGCTCGGCGCCGACGCCGTCCGTGCGCGGGATCCGCGCCCGTACGCCGACGAGCTGGTGTCCGCCGTCGACGAGGGGCGGCTCGCGGACCCTGAGGACGCCGGCTACGCGCTGAGCATGGCCGCCGAGGCCCGCGAGCAGGCCGGCGACCACGACCGGGCCGTCGAGCTCTCGGCCCGCTCGGTCGCGGCCGGCGCGGAGACGCTCGACGCGTACTGGATCCGGGGCGGCCACGCCGAGCGCCTGCTGCGCCTCGGGCGCGAGGACGAGGGCATGGCCGAGCTGGCGACGCTGCGTCCCCTGTTGCTCCGCGAGCCGCGCGCGGTGCGGCCGATCAGCGACGCGCTCACCGAGAACGGGCGCGGCGAGATCGCCGAGCAGTGGCTCAGCGCGGCGATGATCACCATGATCGAGCGGGAGGAACGCCTCACCGAAGGGTCCGAGGAGCAGCTCGACGCCGCGGACCTGGTCGACGAGCTGCTCGGGCACCGGCGCACCGTCCGCGCCGACCTCGGGCTCCCGCCCGACGAGTACGACGCCCTCGTCGACGAGATGGACGCCGCGCCGGACCTGGTGTTCCTCCCGGAGGCGGAGCACACCCGGCTCCTCGCCGCCCAGCCGGACCTCGCCGACGAGTTCGGGCGGGACTGGGACGCCCACCGCGCGCTCGTCGAGAGCGAGCTGCAGGCCGCCGACGCCGAGGGCGACGCGCTCGTGGTCGAGGTCGCGACGCCGGCGATGGTCGCCGCGATGCTCGACGACACGAGCGACGCCGACCCCGTCGGCACCGCGCTCGCGTGGCCGCCGGGGCGCAACGACCCGTGCTGGTGCGGGTCGCGCACCAAGTACAAGAAGTGCTGCCTGCCCCGCGGCCGGGTGCCGCGGGAGAGCGCCGCGCCGGAACCGGCCCCGGAGCCGACACCGACCCCGGCCCCGGCCCCGGCGGCGTCGACGTCGGAACGCGTGATCAGGCGCGGCACCGGCTCCCGTCCCCGGGCTCGCTGAGCCGCCGGGTGCACTGGTCGGCCCTGGGCAGCCGGGCGCCGTCACGGCACACTGCGACGATGGCCGGTCGCCGGGGTCTGCGCTGGCTCCTGCGGCGTGACCCGGGGCTCGCCGCGTGCCGCCGGGCGCTGCGCGTCGGCGTCGTCGCCACCGTCGTGTTCATGGTGTGCCGGTACGGCTTCGGCAGCCCGACCGCCGCCACCTACGCGGTGTTCGGGGCGATCGGCTTCGGGGTGCTGTCGCAGGTCGTCGGGACGCCGCGGCAGCGCACGCGCACGCTGATGGGCTGCCTCGTCGTCGGCACGGTCCTGCTCACGATCGGGACGCTGCTCGCCGGCAGCACGGTCATGGCGTCGATCGGGATGCTCGTGGTCGGCGTGTCCGTCGCGTTCATCGCGGTCGGCGGGCCTCGCCTCGCCGGCGTCGCCAACGGCCTGCAGCTCATCTACATCCTGCCGTCGTTCCCGCCGTTCGCCCCGGACACGCTGCCCGCGCGCGTGCTCGGCTTCGTGTTCGGGGTGGGGCTGCTCGCGGTCGCCGACCGCACGCTCTGGCCGCCTCGCCCGGTCGAGACCTACGCCCACCGCGCGGCCGCGGCGGCGCGGGCGCTCGCCACGATGCTCGAGGCCATCGGGGCGGGGAACACGGCCGTGCTCCCCGCACGCCGGGCCGCGGCCGCGCACGCCGCCGACCGGCTGAAGCTGTCGGGCACGCCGTGGGAGGGGCGCCCGACCGGCCCGAGCCTCGAGGACCGCGGGCTCGCCCACCTCGGCGCCGCGCTGCGGGGGGTCCAGGGGCGCGTCGAGGCGCTGCTGTCGGCCAGCGCGGACGCGGTCCCCGTCGACGCCGGGACGACCCTCGGCGAGACCGCGGAGACGCTGCGCCGCACGGCGGACGCGTTGCGCGGGCGGGGCGCGGTGCCCGCCGTCGAGGAGCTCGACGCCGAGCGCGTCGCCTACACCCAGCGTCGCCTCGACGCGATCGCCCTGCTCGACGACGGTGACGACGCGGTCGCGCACGCGCGGGCGGCGGTGGTCGTGGGCCAGACGCTCGCGGCGGCCCGCGTGGTCCTCCAGGCGGCGGAGATCGTCGTGAACCCGCGCGGCTCCTGCTCCCCCGCGGCCGCGGAGCTCTCGTGGTGGGCGACCGCGCCGACCGTGACGCTGTGGTGGCGCCGGGTCCACGCCCACCTCTCCCTGCGGTCGGTGTACCTGCAGAACGCGCTGCGGCTGGGCGTCGGCCTCGCGCTGGCCCGGCTCGTGGCCGGTGCGCTCGACCTCTCCCACGGGTTGTGGGTGCTGCTGGCGACGCTGACGCTCATGCGGACGTCGGTGCTCTCGACGCGCGCCACGCTCGTGCCCGCCGTCGTCGGGACGGCGCTCGGCGCGGTCCTCGCGGGCGTGCTGCTCGCGCTCGCGGGTCCCGACACGGTCGTCTACGCGGTGCTCTTCCCCGTGCTGTGCGTGGTCGCGGTGGCCGCGGGCCAGGTGCTCGGGATGATCGCGGGGCAGGCGAGCTTCACGGTGCTGGTCGCCGTCCTGTTCGCCCAGCTCGCGCCGACGGGCCCGTCGCTCGCGGGGGTGCGGCTCCTCGACGTCGCCGTCGGCGCGGCGGTCGGGATCGGCGTCGGCGCGGCCGTGTGGCCGGCCGGCGGGCACGGCGAGGTCCGCCGCGACGCCGCCCGGTGCCTGCGCGAGACCGCCGCGCTCGTCGCCGCGTCCTCGTCGTGGCTGGCGGGCACCGGCACCCGCGAGGAGGTCGCCGCGCGCCTGAAGCCCGCCGAGCACTGGCTGCTGCTCTTCGAGGCCACGTTCCTGCAGTACCGCTCCGAGCGACGCGCCCGCCACGAGGGCGACGTCGACTGGTTCGTCGTGCTCGGCGTGGTGCACCGCGCCGTCCGCAGCGCGCGGACCTCGCTGGACGACGTCGACCCCGCCGGGCCCTGGCTCCCCGGCCGCTGGCCCGACCTCGTCGACCTCCTGCGCGACGACGCGCACGCCCTCGCCGACGGCTACGCGGATGTCGCCCGCGCGCTGGCCGAGGGCCGCACGCCGGCGGGTGTCCTGGCGATCCCCGCCGACTTCGTCGACCGCGCCTTCCGCGCGCTCGCCGCCGCGCCGGGCCGGCGCGAGCACCCGCACGAGACGGCCCGGCTCGCGGACGCGTGGGGCCGGCTGGGCTGGCTCGCCGACGACCTGGCCGCGCTGGGCGTCGTGCTCACCCCGGTGAGCGCGTCCCCGCCCGCGGCCACCCGGTCCCTCCGGCGCCGGCGGCCCCTTCCCGCGTGAGGGGTCAGCTGCTCTCGTCCACCGCGGCGCTCTCGTCCTCCTGGTCGAGGCGGGCGCGACGCTGCTGCTCGCGGGTGCTGTAGGCCGCGGCGCGCACGTCCTCGGGCGCCGCCGTTCAATCTCCGCACGCGGCGTGATCGATCGCGAGCGAAGTGCAACGTTCAACGGCCGGGAAGCGACAAGACGGGCATGGCCCTGTCTCCGCCCCCGTCGCGGCTGCCGCGCGACCACTTCGTCGACACCCCCACGGTGTCGCTCGAGATCCCCCGGGCGCGGCAGGGCGGGCGGTGGGTGGACCCCCCGGCGTCGCCCACTCCGCCGCCGGCACCCCCGCGGTCGACCCTCGCCCTCGCCCTCGCGGCGCTCGTGCTCGTGTGCCTCGTCGTGGCGGGCCTGGTGCTGGTGCTCGTCGTCAGCGGCCTCTGACGCGGACGGGCCGAGCCGCCGCCCCGGGCCGCGTCCGCACACCGTCGGCGCCCGAGGACCGAGGCTCTTCCACCGAGACGCTTCGATGTCCGAAGCAATCTCACGAAAGCGACCGGACCCTCCCGCGCGCCCGCGCGGCGCCCCGTCCGCGGATCACGGGCGTCCTCATGCACCTCGCCGACACGCTCAGGTGGATGACGTCGCCCGTGATCACTCCGAGGGCCCCGGCGCCCCGCTCACCGACTGCGTCGGCAGGCACAACACCGCGTCGTAGCCGGCGGCGACGTCGACGGGGATGTGGGTCGTCGCGTGCCGGATGCTGCCCGGCCCCGGCAGGCCCCGGGCCGCGCGCAGGTCGAGCAGTACCGGGTCCGCGCCGAGCCCGGCGTCCGCGACCGCCTGCTCGACGCTGTCGGGCGCGGGCTCGCCCAGCGGCTCGGACGAGAGCACGATGCCGTGGCGCGCGGTGTCGTCGAGGGCGAGCCCCGTCGTCGAGCCGGCGAGCGCCGTGAGCCCGAGGACGACGTAGTCGTCACCCAGGGACTCGGCGAGCAGCGTGCCCGTCGACGGCGCGCTCACCCCGGGCAGGAAGGTGAACGGGACGCGCTGGGCGTGCCCGTTGTGCAGGAGCAGCACGATCCGTTCGCCGGAGCGGCGCAGGAAGTGCACGGTCTCGGCCATGTACGCGTCGCGCGACGACACCACCCGCGACGGCGGGTCCGGCGCGAACAGCACCGCGAACTCGCGCAGCTGCTCGTCGAGCCGCAGGGCCCCGAGCGCGAGGTGCCGGGCGAGGTCGTCACCCGAGGCCCGCAGCAGCAGCCGCGCCAGCGCGGTCGTCGCGGCGTCCTGGGTCGCGGTGTCCAGCGCCGACCACCGCCCGGGCGCGAGGCCGTTGTTCGCCGACGCGTAGGGCGCGGTCGCCTCCCGGGCGCGGTCGACGACGTCGGCGGGGACGAGCTCGCGCAGCCGCCGCAGCGCCGCGTCCGGCGAACCGCCCGAGCCCGGGACGTCCAGCCCGGAGAAGCGCACCGGCCCCGGGTGCGCCCGCAGCTCCTCCAGCAGCGAGCGCATCTCGGCGTGGTCGCCGGCGCGGAAGGTGAAGCCGTCGCGGGCCAGGTCGTCCCAGGCCCCCGGGCCGCCCTGCACCCAGTCGTCGACCAGCGAGCCCTCGGCGAACCCGGACTCCAGCGCGACGACCCGGAACCCCCGCTCGCGGACCAGGTGGAGCGCGAGCCGCGCGCGGAGCTCGCCGAACTCGCGGATGCCGTGGTTGTTCTCGCCGATCGCGACGACCCGCGCGTCACCGATGACGGCGTCGACCACGGACTCGATCACGGAGTCGACGGGCAGCACACGCACGGCGTCGGGGAGCGTCACGCCCCCCAGCTTTCCGTGCACGTCGATCGCTTTCCGGCCACCTGGACGTCCAGGTTTCAACCGTTCGGGTGGCGTGGCGCACCGCCGATAACGACGGGGCTCTGAGCTGCGACGACCATGCAGCACGTCCCATCGGGGGAACGTCGGGGATCGTCGGGGGAAATCATGAGCGTTCTGGCTGCCGTCGGTGCGGTGGGCATCGGTGCCGGTGCCTGGGTGGTCACGCCGCTGGTGAGCATGGCTCGCCGGGGCACGCGCGACCAGCAGGCCGTCGACGCGTGGCGCGAGGAGGCCGACCGCGCCGCCGCCGTGCAGCGCGCCCGCCGCCGCTCCGCGATCGTCGCGAGCATCCCCATGCAGCGCAGCCGCAGCGTGGACGCGCCGGCCGGGGCCGAGGCCCCGCAGCAGCGCCGCTCGCCCCTCGCGAGCTGAGCCTCCGCCTGTTGTTAGCGTCCCGCGCCTGACCGGCCCGTTCGAGCCGGTCGGAGCGACCGGGGGGGTTCGCCCATGGCGTCACGCAGGACCTGGATCGTCGTCGCGCTGGTGGCCGCCGTGGCGGCGGGGTGCAGCTCACCACCGCCGCCCGCGGCGCAGCCCGAGCCGGCCGCCGAGGCCCGTGACGCGCGCGCCGCGGCCCCGGCGGACGGGAACGTCCTCGCCTTCGCCGACGCCCAGCTCGCCGCCACGGCCGACACGCTGGCGCCGCCGGCCTACCCGGTCCGCACGAACCCGGACGGGACGTGGCTGACCAAGGAGGCCGACGACTGGACCGCCGGCTTCCTGCCCGCGGCCCTCTGGCGGGTCTACGAGCGCACCCGGGACCCGGTGTGGCGTGAGCGCGCCGAGCGCTGGCAGGCACCCTTGGCGCCGGAGACCACGCACGACGACACCGACCTCGGCTTCAAGATGTTCATGACGTTCGCGGTCGACCACGAGCTCACCGGCGACGAGGGCGCGAAGCAGACCGCGCTCGCCGCCGCGGACACGCTCGCGTCCCGGTTCAACCCCACCGTCGGCATGATCCGCGTCTGGGACGACCGCGACGACGAGGAGAAGTACCAGGTCAACATCGACGCGATGATGAACCTGGAGCTCCTGTACTGGGCCGCGCAGAACGGGCGCCCGCAGTACGCCGACATCGCGAACCGCCACGCCGACCGCACGATGCGCGACCTCGTGCGCCCCGACGGCAGCACGTCGATGTTCGGCGGCTACGACCAGCGCACCGGCGCCCTGCAGCGCACGTACACGATGCAGGGGTTCCGCGACGACTCGACGTGGGGGCGCGGGCAGGCGTGGGCGGCCTACGGGTTCGCCATGGCCTACCGCTACACGCAGAACCCGGCCTACCTCGAGACCGCGCACCGCACCGCCGACTGGTTCCTCGGCCACCTGCCCCCGGACCGCGTCCCGTACTGGGACTTCGACGTCCCGCAGGCGCCGCCCGAGCCGCGCGACACCTCGGCCGCGGCGATCACCGCGAGCGCCCTGCTGGCGATGAACGAGCTGGACGCCGACCCGGCGAAGAAGTCCGCCGACGTCGACGGCGCCCGCGGCATGCTCGCGTCGCTGTCGACGCCCGCCTACCTGGCACGCGACACCCCGTTCCGCTCGATCCTGCTCCACGGCACGCAGAACCTGCCCGAGGGCCAGGCCGACTCGGGGATCATGTTCGGCGACTACTACTTCGT
Organism: Actinomycetospora flava; assembly: GCF_037400335.1. Classification (NCBI taxonomy): domain Bacteria; kingdom Bacillati; phylum Actinomycetota; class Actinomycetes; order Pseudonocardiales; family Pseudonocardiaceae; genus Actinomycetospora; species Actinomycetospora flava. Next base: position 333,300 of record NZ_JBBEGM010000005.1, on the reverse strand, counting down.
CGAGGCCCTGAACCGCTGGGAGCGTCAGGTCGGGCCGTCGGCGCAGCTGACCGCCAGCTAGCCGCGGAACCACCCGGCGAGCTCGAGGATCTGGAACGCCACGCGCGCGGTGAGCAGGGTGTCCAGCGCCGCCGGGTCCCGCCCGGTGATCTCGCGGATGCGCCCGAGGCGGTAGCGCACGGTGTTCTCGTGGACGCCGAGGTCGGACGCCGCGCGCTGCACGCGCGCCTCCGCCGCGAGGAACGCGCGCCAGGTCGGGAGCAGCGCCCCGTCGGCGCCGTCGTGGTCGCGCACGGGGCGGACGAGCTCGTCGGCGAACCGCACGGCCTCCTTGACCCGCCCGCTCGACACGACCACCCGGAACAGGCCCAGCTCGTCGACCGTCACCACCCGGCGCGACCAGCCGAACGACCGCGCCAGCTCCTCGATCTCGCGCAGCTCGCGGTGGGCGCGCGGGAACTCCTCGGGCTCGCGGCACACCGCCGAGACCACCGCGCCGCGGATGCGCACGCGCAGCACGAGGGCGTCGGCGACCGCGGCGACGTGGGCGCGCACCTCGTCGGGCGTCGACACCTCGCCGAGCCGCACCAGCACGACCACCGCGCCGGGCAGCGTCGTCGCGGGCGGCTCGTCGGTGCCCAGGCGCCGGGCGAGGTCGCCGACGACGAGGCGGCGCGCGACCGAGGCGTGCGGGTGGCCCTCCCCGCTCTCCACCGTCAGCCGCACGAGGACGTGGGGCTCGGTGAGGTCGACGCCGAACGGCAGGCCCCGGCGCGCGAGCTGGGTGACGTCGCGGTGGTTGTTGAGCAGGTCGGAGAGGAAGTCGTCGCGGGCCTGGCCCTCGGCCTCGATCTGGCGCCGCTCGGAGAGCACCTGCAGCGCGAGGACGGTGGCGCCGCGCTCGGCGAGCTTGGTGTCGAGGTCGCCGAGCGCGCGCCCGGCCTCGACGACGACGAGGTAACCGCTCGGGCGGCCCTCCACGATCAGGCGGCAGACGACGTGCCGGCGGCCCAGCCCCGTCGGCGACGACGGCTCGAGCACCGTGCTCGGCCGCGCCGCGGAGAGCTCGGTGAGCGCCGTGCGCAGCGCGGGCCGGTCCCGCGCGCGCTCCCCGATCGCCGGCGGGCCGGTGCGCAGGGCGCTCGGCGCGGTCCAGGTCAGGACGGCGAAGTCCTCGTCGAGCAGGGCGACCGGGGCGGCGGCGAGGTCGCTCAGCAGCTCGACGACCGCGCGGATGTCGGCGCCCTCGAGCACCGCGCCGGTCAGCCGCGCGTGGACGTCGGCGAGGAACTCGAGCATGCGCTTCTGCCGGTCGAGCTCCTCGGCCTGCGCGGCGAGCCGCGCGGCCTGCAGCGCCTGGCGGATGACCAGCGCCGCGAGGCCCCCGAACAGCTCGCCGAGGGAGATCTCGTCGTCGGTGTAGGTGTGGTCGCGGGCGACGTTGTCGACGAAGATCAGCCCGATGACGTCGCCGTCGAACACCAGCGGCACGCCGAGCATCGCCCGCACACCCCAGTGCTCCATGGTGCGGCGGTGCGGGCGCGGGTCGTTGGCGACGTCGGTGATGAGCACCGGCGCGGCGCTGCGGATGACCTCGCGGCTGAAGGCGTCACCGGGGATGCCGGCCTCCTGGGCCTGCACCGCCGCGCTGATGTTGCCGTCGTCGCCGCACCAGCCCGCGGCGCCGCGGAACCGCCCGTCGTCCTGGCGCAGGTAGACCGAGCAGCGGCCGACGCCGAGCAGCAGGCAGAGCTTCTGCCCGACGAGCGCGAGGAGGTCCTCGAGGCGGGTGGCGGTGATGGCCTCGGTGGTGATGTCGGCGAAGGCGGCGATGACCTCGCGCTCCCGGGGGCCGTCGTGGGCGTCCGGGCGCGCGACGGCGAGACCACCCATGCCGGTACCGCCTCCCCGTCGACGCGTCCGCAGGCCGAGTGTGCCCTGCGGGACGCGCCGAACGGGAGGGGTCACCTCAGACGGCGGCGGGCGTCTTGGTGCGCATCTTGTGCAGTTCGGGCACGACCTTCTCCCCGAACAGCTTCATGCTCGCGTGCACCTTCTCGTAGGGCAGGCCCGCGTAGGAGAAGGCCAGGTTGGCCATGAAGTCGCCGACCGCGTCGCGCCGCTCCTCGTACTTGCCGATGATCTGCTCGGGCGTGCCGTAGACGTTGGCGTCGACGTACGCGGTCGCCGCGGTCTCCATGCCGGCCTCGCGGATCATGTCCGCGCCGACCTGGTAGGCCTCGTAGCCCGGGGTCTCGCGCCAGTGCGAGCCGGCGAAGTCGTAGTGCTTGATCACCGACAGGAAGTACCGCGAGATGTACTCGTGGGCGATCGCCTTCGCCTCGTCCGGGTCCTCGTGGCAGTACGTGAAGTCCTGGAGCAGCGGCGGGCCGGGCTCGGTGCCGTGGTGCTCGCGGTGCAGCCCGCGCCACCGGTCGATCGCCTGCGCGTGCGTGCCGATGTCGTACTGCATGAACGTCATCATCTGCACCGGCAGCGACGCGATCGCCGGGATCGAGTCCGGCGACATCGCGACGCCGAACAGGCGGCCGTCCAGCGAGCGGCTCGGTCCGGGCCGGACGGCGGTGCGCGGCTGGTGGTAGTGCGTCCCGTCGTGCTCGACGATGCCGTCCCGCAAGCCCTTGATGATCATCGGGGCGGCCTCGTCGAAGCGTCCGCGCGCCTCGCCCATGTCGACCCGGAAGGCCTCGTACTCCATCTTCGCCAGGCCGCGGCCCATCCCGAACAGCACGCGCCCGTCCGAGAGCTGGTCGAGCATGATGACCTTCTCGATCACCCGCAGCGGGTCGTTCCACGGCAGGATCACCGCGCCGGTGCCGAGCTTGATCCGCTCGGTGCGACCGGCCAGGTACGACATGATCTGCAGGTTGTCGGGACACATCGAGTAGTCGTCGAAGTGGTGCTCGGCCGACCACACCGAGTCGAACCCGTACTGCTCCGCGAGCACCCCGAGCTCGGCGTCGGAGCGGAACACCTCCTCGTCGGTCTTGTCTGCGAACCAGTTCTGGAAGACGAGCAGGACGCCGACGTCCATGGATGTACCTCCTGGTGGGGGGTGACGGTCAGCCGAGGAAGACCGAGCGGGTGTGCTCGGTGTCGAGGTACTCCTTGACGCGGCGGATGCGGCCGTCGGAGAGCTCGAAGACGAAGTGGTAGTGGTTGTTGTAGACGCGGCCGTTGGTGAGCTCGGCGTACGACTCGGTCTCCGCGGCCACCCGGTCGCCCTCGGCGGTCAGCGCCTTCGGGGTCAGGCCGATCGCGCCGGTCGTCGACAGCGTGGAAAGGCCGGCGAGCATCTCGCCGAAGGCGGCCTTGTCCTTCTCCCCCGAGATGCCGTCGATCGTGCCCGCGACCCACCACGTCGCGTCGTCGGTGAGGAACGCGAGGATCGCGTCGACGTCCCCGCGCGAGAACACCTCCATGAACTCGGTGACAACGGCCTTGTTGGCCTCGGCCTGGCTCTGGGTCGCGGTGTCGGTGCTCATGGCGCGGACGCTAGGAACGACGGGCGGGCGACGGAACGTCACGGACCCGTCACCGTTGGAGGTCCGCACAAGGGCACTCATCCCGTCCCGCCGAACGTCGCCATCAGCCCGCCGTCGACGGGCACGACCGCGCCGGTCATGTACGTCGCGCCGGCCACGGCGACGACGACGTCGGCGATCTCCTCGGCGCTGCCGGTCCGTCCCGCCGGGATCGCGGCGACGATCCGTCTCCGCGCCGTCGACGACAGGCCCGCGGTCATCGCGGTGTCGACGAACCCCGGGACGACGAGGTTGACCCGCACCCCCGCCGGCGCGAGCTCCACGGCCAGCGACCGGGTCAGGCCCGCCAGGCCCGCCTTCGCCGAGGCGTAGGCGCTGTCGCCGGGGAAGCCGCGGAACCCGACGACCGCCCCCACGTTGACGATCGCGGCGCCGTCCGCGAAGTGCGGCACCGCGGCGTGGCAGACCTCGTACGCGCCGGTGAGGTTGGTCGCCAGCACCTCGTCCCAGCGGTGCCGCGCGAGGTCGGCGATGCGCCCGCCGCGGTGCACCCCGGCGCAGTTGACGACGACGTCGACGCGCCCGAGGTGCTCGCGGGCCCGGGTCAGGGCGGCGTCGACCGAGGCGCCGTCGGTGACGTCCGTCGGGATCTCCAGGACGTCGTCGGCGGCGTACGGCTCCGCGGCCGGCGTGCGGGCGAGGACGGCGACGGCGCCGCCGGCCTTGGTGACGTGGTCGACGACCGCCCGCCCGATGCCCCGGGTGCCCCCGGTGACCAGCCACCCCCCGGTCACGGTCACCGGCCCGTCGTCTCCAGGAATCCGCGCAGCTCGGCGAGGTAGGTCTCGCGGTCCTCGAGGTGCGGGGCGTGGCCGACGCCGTCGAACGGGACGAGGCGCGCGTCCTGGTAGAGGTCGATCGCGGCCTCGGCGCCGGAGAACGCGACGAAGCCGTCGTTGCGCCCGTGCAGGCTCAGCACCGGCACCTCGAGCGTGCTGATCGTCTTCCGCTGGTCGAGGTTCGCGAGGTCGCGCAGCGAGTCGTCGGCGCGCGGGCCGTTCTCGAGGAACATGCCCCACATCCAGTCGACGACGTCGCTGCTCACGGGCACCGCGCACACCGCCTGCGCGACGCCCTTGAAGGTCGTCGCGCGGTCCGCGGCGGCACCGGCGAGCACCGCCTCGACGTCGTCGGGGCTGCCGCCGTGCGGCCAGTCCGGCGCGGCGGTGTAGCGCGGGGTGGCGGCTCCGGTGAGGACGAGCCCGGCCGCGGCCGACCCGAGCCGGGCGACGGCGTCGACGGCGATCGCCCCGCCGAGCGACCACCCGTTGACGACCGGACGCTGCAGCCCGAGGTGCTCGCAGAGACGTGCGACGTCGGCACCCATCGCGGCGATCGAGACGTCGGCGAAGTCCTTGTCCGACCGCCCGCAGGCGCGCGAGTCGAGCAGCACGACCTCGTGCCCGTCAGCCTGGAGCGCCGGCGCCACCGTGTCCCACGAGTGCGCCGTGAGCCCCCACGCGTGCACCAGGACCACCGGTTGCTTCGTGCCCGCGTGGTGCTCGAAGTAGATCCGCCGCCCGTCCTCGACCTCGAGGTGTCCCACGTCGTCCTCCCGGTGCTGGTCGTGTGCTCGCCGGAACCTAGGAAGGTTCGACAGGGACCCGGGAGCCGTCGGCGCCCGCGGCGTTGTGGGTTCCTCCAAGGAGCTCGCGCAGCCCGCGCTTGTCGACCTTCCCGACGCTGGTGCGCGGCAGGGTGTCGACGACCTCGACGCGGTCGGGGCGCCACCAGCGCGGCACCCGGCCGTCGAGCGCGGCGAGGACCGCGTGCGGGTCGAGGTCGGGAGCGGCCGGCACCACCACGGCGACCGGACGCTCCTGCCAGCGTTCGTGCGGCACCGCGACCACGGCGACGTCGGCGATGCCGGGCGCCTCGAGCAGGACCGCCTCGAGGGCCAGCGAACTGATCCACTCGCCGCCGCTCTTGATGAGGTCCTTGGTGCGGTCGACCACCCGCAGCCGCCCGTCGGCGTCGATCGTCGCGACGTCGCCGGTGCGCAGCCAGCCGTCGACGAAGGCCTCGGGGCGCTCGCCGCGGTAGTAGGAGCTCGCGACCCACGGCCCGCGCAGCAGCAGCTCCCCGCGGGAGACGCCGTCGTGCGGGACGGTCGCGCCGTCCTCGTCGACCAGCCGCCACCGCAGACCGGGCAGCAGGCGTCCCTGCATCTGGATCTGCGCGTACCGCTCGGCCGGTGGCGCGTCGGGCTCGGGCCGCGAGAACGTCGCCATCGGGGAGGTCTCGGTCATCCCCCAGCCCTGGAACGCCGGCACGCCGAGGTCCTCCTCGATCGCCCGGATCAGCTCGCGGCTCGGGGTGGACCCGCCGAGCACCAGGGCCCGCAGGCTGCGCAGGTCGGCGCCGGTGCGCCGGGCGTGCGCGACGAGGTCGACGGCGAGCGTCGGGACCATGCCGAGGTACGTGGCGCGCTCCCGTTCGATGATCGCGGCGACGTCGGCGACGCGCGGGGACGGGCCCGGCAGGATCTGGTCGGCGCCGGCCATGAGCGCCGCGAACGGGACGCCCCAGGCGTTGGCGTGGAACATCGCGACGAGGTGCACGACGCGGTCGCGACGGCTGATCGCGTGCCCGTCGGCGAGCCCCGCGGCCATCGTGTGCAGGACGAGGGCCTTGTGCGAGTAGCCGACGCCCTTGGGCGCGCCGGTGGTGCCGGTCGTGTAGCAGAGGGCGGCGAGGTCGTCCTCGTCGCGCGGCGGGGGCCCGTCGATCTCCGTGCCGCCGCCGACGAGGTCCTCGTAGCGCAGCTCGCCCGGCTCGGGGTCGCCGTCCAGGGCGATGACGCGCATGCCCGGCCGGGCCGCCCGGGCGAGGGCGGCGGCCGGGCGCAGCGCGGCGTCGAGGAACAGCAGGGTGTCGTCGGCGTGGTCGACGACGTAGGCGATCTCGTCGGGGGCGAGCCGCAGGTTGACGGTGTGCAGCACCGCCCCGGCCAGCGGGATCGCGAGGTAGAGCTCGAGGTGGCGGTGGTGGTTGCCGGCGAGCGTCGCCACCCGGTCGCCGGGGCGCACGCCGAGCGCCACGAGCGCGCCCGCGAGCCGGCGCACCCGCGCGTCGTACTCGCGGTAGGTGCTGCGCCGGACGCAGGCGCCGTCGAGGTAGTCGACGATCTCGCGGTCGGGGTGGTGGTCGCGGGCGCGGTCGAGGAAGGCGGTGACGAGCAGCGTCACGCCATGGCCCCGGCCGTCAGACGCTGTCGCACGGCCGGCGCCACCTGCGTCGCCAGCAGCTCGATGCGCCGCGACCCGTGGTCGACGGACTCGCCGGGCAGCTGCGCCCAGAAGTGCACGTCGCGGATCTGCGGGCGCGCGGTGAGCAGCGCGGTGAGCTCGTCGACCGCCGTCGCGGGGTCCCACAGCGTGAAGGCGCCGGCGGCCACGATCTGGTCCGGGTCCTCGAAGCGCGGCACGACGTCGGGCGGCCCGAACGCGCCCCAGGTGATGTAGGTGTTGAGCTGCTCGAGCACCAGCGGGCCGATCTCCGCCCACTCGCGCTCGGGGTCCTCGGCGATCAGCGCCCACTGCCCGGCGTAGATGCGGCCCTGCTCGCGCGGGGTGCCCTGGCGCTCGAGGGCGTCGAGGTACATGTCGTGGTGGTGGTTCTGCGTGGAGAGGAAGCCGTCGCCGATGCGCGCGACGCGCTCGATCGCGGGCTCGGCCATGGCCCCGACCAGCAGCTGCGGGGGCTGCTCGGGCACCGGCGTCACCGGCAGGCCCGGGAAGCGGTAGCGCGTGCCCTCGTACGGCTCGGTCGACCCGGACCAGGCGCGTCGGATGATCTCGACGCCCTCGGTGAGCAGGCTCGGGCGGTTCTTGATGTTCTTGCCGAACGCCGCGAACTCGCGCTCCCAGTAGCCCTGGCCGACCCCGAGGTCGAAGCGCCCGCCGGTGAGCAGCGAGACGGTCGCGGCGTCCTCGGCCAGCCGGATCGGGTCGTGCAGCGGCGAGACGATGAGGTTCGTGCCGACCCGCATCCGCCGGGTCCGCTCGCCGATCGCGGCGGCGAGGGTGAACGGGCTCGGCGTGTACCCGTCGTCGCAGAAGTGGTGCTCGGTGAGCCAGACCGAGTCGAGACCGATCTCCTCGGCCCACGCGATCTGGTCGAGCACCTGGCGGTAGAAGGTGCTGAACGGCCGGTCTCCGACCGGGTTGCGGAAGTCGTACCAGAGCCCGAACGCCACCTCGCGGTTGTCCATGCGCTCGATGCTGGCGAGCACGGTGCCGCGTGCGGGACCACCGCGGCGCCCGGCGCTTGTGGACCTCCCCAACCCCCTTGTGAGCACTTTCCGGGTTTATAGGCCCGGAAAGTGCTCACCTGGCCAGCAGCGGGTGCTCGAGCTCGTCGGCGAAGCGGGCGAGGGCGGCGGCGCGGCGGGTCGGGACGTGCTCGGTGGGCACGTCGGTCGGCGTGTAGTCGCGCAGCAGGCGCCGGGCGACGCTGACGCGGTGCACCTCGTCGGGGCCGTCGTAGATCCGGGCGGCGCGGGCCCAGCGGTACATCTGCTCCAGGGGCATGTCCGTGGTGAACCCCAGCGAGCCGTGGATCTGCACGGCGCGGTCGAGGACGTCGTGCAGCACCTGGGCGCCGTGGTACTTGATCATCGCGATCTCGGTGCGCGCCGCCGGGGCGCCGACCTGGTCGATGCGCCAGGCGGTGTGCAGGGTGAGCAGGCGCGCGGCCTCGATCGCGGCGGCGCTGTCGGCCACCCAGTTCTGCACCGTCTGCTTGTCGGCGAGCGGCCCGCCGTGCACGGAGATCGACACGGCCCGCTCGGCGAGCATGTCGAACGCCCGCCGGCAGACCCCGATCCAGCGCATGCAGTGGTGGATGCGCCCCGGCCCGAGGCGCCGCTGCGCGAGGGTGAACGCCTCGCCGCGGGCGCCGAGCAGGTTCTCCGCGGGGACGCGCACGCCGTCGTAGACGACCTCGCCGTGCGCCCACACCGGGTTCTCGCCGCCCGGGTCGTTCATCAGCCCGAGATCGCGGACGCGGATGCCCGGCGCGTCGCCGGGGACGAGCAGCATCGACATGCGGTGGTGCGGGTCGGCGTCGGGCTCGGTGACGGCGAGGACGATGTGCAGGTCGCCGCGCGAGGCGTTGCCGACCATCCACTTCCGCCCGGTGATCACCCACTCGTCCCCGTCGCGCTCGGCGCGGGTGGTGAACTGCCGCGGGTCGGAGCCGGTGCCCTGCTCGGTCATCGCGAACGCCGACAAGATGCGCCCGTCGAGCAGCGGGTCGAGCCAGCGCCGCTTCTGCTCCTCGGTGCCGGCGAGCGCGATCAGCTCGGCGTTGCCCGAGTCCGGTGCCTGGCAGCCGAAGACGAACGGGGCGAGCTCGCTGCGCCCGAGCACCTCGTGCAGCAGGCCGAGCTTGAGCTGGCCGAAGCCCTGCCCGCCGAGCTCGGGGTCGAGGTGCGCCGCCCAGAGCCCGCGCTCCTTGACCCGGTCCTGCAACGGCGTCGCCAGCCGGCGGAACGTCGCGTGGTCGAGGTCGAGCACCTCGAGGGGATGGATCTCCTCCTCCAGAAAGGACCGCGCCCAGTCGAGCTCCGCGGCGAACTCCGGCTCGGTCGTGAAGTCCCAGGCCATGGTCCCGGACGCTAGGGAGCCCGCCGCTCCCCCGCGACCGGGTGCGGTCCGGCCGTTGGAGGTCCGCCCAAGGTGTCCCACGCGACACCCCGGCCCGTGGGCGACGTCGCAGGTCGATCACCCGCCGACCGCGGGCATCCTGGATTCGATGGTTGAGGACGGGACGACACGCCGCCGCACGTGGCGCCGCCACGCGTCCCTGTACGGCGACCACGTCGCCTTCTGGGACTCGGGGCCGGTCGACGTCAGCACCGACGACGACGGCGAGCTCGTGCTGCTCGTGCACGGCATCGCGGGCTCGGCGCACACCTGGAGTCCGCTGCTCGCGCAGATGGCCCGCCGCCGCGAGACGCGACGGTTCGTCGCCCCCGACCTGCTGGGCCACGGCTCCTCGTCCGCGCCCTGGGCCGACTACTCCCTCGGCGGCTACGCGACGGGCCTGCGCGACCTGCTCGTGTCGCTCGGCCACACCCGCGCGACGGTGGTCGGGCACTCGCTCGGCGGCGGGGTCGCCCAGCAGTTCGCGTTCCAGTTCCCCCAGCACACGAGCCGGCTGGTGCTCATCGACTCGGGCGGTCTCGGGCGCGAGGTCAGCCCCACCCTGCGGGCGGCGACGCTGCCGGCCGCCGAGTGGGTCCTGCCCGTCATCGCCGGCACCGGCGTCGTGACCGCCGCGCAGCGCCTCGCGTCGGCGGCGGGACGTCTCTCGCGGCACCTGTCCCCGTCGACGTGGGAGTCGGGACGCGCCTACGCCTCGCTCGCCGACCCCGTCCACCGGCGCGCCTTCGTGCACACCGCGCGCAGCGTCATCGACGCCGGCGGCCAGCGCGTGCGGGCCACCGACCGGCTCGACCTCGCCGGGGACCTGCCGCTGCTCATCGCCTGGGGCACCGCCGACACCATGATCCCCGTCGAGCACGGCCGGCGCGCCCATGCGCTCGTGCCGGGCAGTGAGCTCGCCCTGTTCGACGGGGCGGGCCACTTCCCCCACTGCGACCAGCCCGACGCGTTCGCCGACCGGCTGCTCCGCTTCCTCGACGAGCACCCGCCCGCCTCGCTCGACAGCGCCGACCTCGCCGACCGGATCGTCGCGCACGCCGATCTCGACGCGACGGGCTAGATCACCCCACGCGCACGCAGGTCGGCGCGCGCGGCGTCGTCGACGCCGATCCCGGCGAGCACCTCGTCGGTGTGCGCCCCGAGCGGCGGGCCGAGGTGGTCGACGCGCGGCGCGACGCCCGAGAGCCGCGGCGCCGGCATCTGCACGAGCAGGCTGCCGAGCTCGGCGTCGTCGACGCGCCGGAACACCTCGCGGGCCACCATCTGCTCGTCGGCCACGAGGTCCGCGACCGTGTAGACAGGGCCCGCGGCGATCTCCGCGGCCTCGAACACCGCCATCGCCTCGTCCTGGGTGTGCCGCCCGACCCAGTCGGCGACGACGGCGTCGACCTCGCCGGCGCGGGCGAGGCGGCGCTGCGGGTCGGCGAAGTCCGGGTCGTCGGCGAGGTCGGGGCGCCCGATCGCCCGGAACACGCGCAGCGCGACCGTCGGCGCGCTGCCCGACATGGCGATCCAGCGGTCGTCGGCGGTGCGGTAGGTGTTGCGCGGCGCGGAGATGTCCCAGCGGTTGCCCCGGCGCCCGGGCACCGCGCCGGTCGTGTCCCAGGTCAGCAGTGACTGCTCGATCAGCCGGGCGAGCGGGTCGACGAGGTTGACGTCGATCAGCCGGCCCTCGCCGCCCTGCACGTCGCGCTCGTAGAGCGCCGTCATCACCGCGTACGCGGCGGTCAGCGACGCGACGCCGTCGGCCAGCATGAACGCCGGCAGGGTCGGCGGCCCGCCGGGCTCGCCGGTGAGGTGCGCGAACCCGCTCATCGCCTCGCCCACCGTACCGAAGCCCGGGTGCTCGGCCTTCGGTCCCTCGAGCCCGAAGCCGGTGACGTGCAGCATCACCAGCCGCGGGTTCCCGGCGCGCAGCCGCTCGTGGTCGAGGCCCCAGCGGCGCAGGGTCGCCGGGCGCGTGTTGGCGACGACGACGTCGCAGCTCGCCGCGAGACGCCGCGCGAGATCCTGGCCGTCGGGGGTGCGCAGGTCGACGGTCACCGAGCGCTTGTTGCGGGCCACGCTCTTCCACATCACGCCGACGCCGTCGCGCTGCACGCCCCAGCCGCGGATCGCGTCCCCGACCCCGGGCGGCTCGAGCTTGACGACGTCGGCGCCGAACTCGCCCAGGTACGTCGCGGCGAGCGGACCGGCGGCCAGCGAGGCCATGTCGAGGACCTTGAGTCCGTCGAGGGGGAGCGTCACACCGTGACGGTAGGTCACCGAACTCTTCAGCCCAGACTGAACAGTCTAGACTGGTCGACGTGACGGAGACCCGGGAGCTCAGCGCGTCGGCGGTACGGGCGGCGCACGAGGTGCGCGTGGTGGTGGGGCGGCTGCGCCGGCGGCTGCGCGAGTCGCACCAGGCCGGGGAGCTGACGCTCACGCAGACCTCGCTGCTGAGCCGCCTCGAGCGCGAGGGACCGCGCACCGCCAGCGAGCTCGCGGCCGCCGAGGGCATCCGACCGCAGTCGGTGGCCGCGTCGACGGCGGTGCTCGAGGAGCGCGGGCTGGTGACGCGCCGCCCCGACCCCGACGACGGCCGCCGCCAGCTGCTGACGATCTCGCCGCGCGGCCGGGAGCTGATCGACAGCACGCGCGCCGCCCGCGAGGAGTGGCTGGCGGTGGCGCTGCAGGAACGCCTCACCTCCGACGAGCGCGCCACCGTCGTCGCGGCGATGGAGCTGCTGGACCGGGTGACGGACCGGTGACGACGGCACTCCAGCGGCTCTCCCCGAGAGCGACGGCCCCGGAGGGCCACTTCGACCGCCGCCTCATCACGCCGATGGTCCTCGGCGCGATCCTCAACCCGATCAACTCGACGATGATCGCGGTGGCGCTGATCCCCATCGGGATCGCGCTCGGCGCCCCGCCGTCGCAGACCACCTGGCTCGTGTCCGGGCTCTACCTCGCCACCGCGATCGGCCAGCCGGTCGTCGGACGGCTCGTCGACCTCTTCGGCGCGCGGCGGCTGTTCCTCGCCGGCGCCACGCTCATCGGCGTCGGCGGCGTCCTCGGCGCGCTGGCGCCGTCGATCCAGGTGCTCGTGATCGCCCGGGTGCTGCTCGGGCTCGGGACGTGCGCCGGCTACCCGGCGGCGATGACGTTGATCCGCGGCGAGGCCGACCGCACCGGCCGCGACAGCCCGGCCGGCGTCCTCACGGTGCTGGCGGTGTCGACCCAGACGGTGGCCGTCATCGGCCCGACGCTCGGCGGCTTCCTCATCGGCGTCGGCGGCTGGCGGGTGACGTTCACCGTCAACATCCCGCTCGCGATCGCCTGCCTCGCGCTCGGCGCGCTGTACCTGCCGCGCTCGGCCGCGGCTCGCCGCGACGTCCGCGAGGTGGTGCGCGCGATCGACCCGCCGGGCATCGTCCTGTTCGTCGCCACGCTGGTGTCGCTGCTGCTGTTCCTCACCCACCTGCAGGCCGACCTGTGGTGGCTGCCGGTGCTCTCGGTCGCCGCCGGCGCGGCGCTCGCGTGGTGGGAGCTGCGCGCGCCGCTGCCGTTCCTCGACCTGCGGCTGCTCGGCGGCAACCTCCCGCTGCTCGCCACCTACGGGCGCTCGCTGCTGGCCGCGATCTCGTCGTACGCGTTCCTCTACGGCTACACCCAGTGGCTCGAGGAGGGCCGCGGGCTGTCGCCGCAGGTCACCGGGCTCGTCCTGCTGCCCGTGTTCGGCGCGGCGATCCTCGTGTCGACGGCGACGGGACGCCGCCGCGAGATCCGCGGCAAGCTCGTCGCGGGCGCCGTCGGGCAGGTCGTCATCGCCGCGCTGCTGCTGCTCCTCGACGCCGGGAGCGCGCTGTGGCTGATCCTCGCGGTCTCGCTGCTCGCCGGGCTGCCGCAGGGGCTGAACAACCTCGCCAACCAGAACGCCGTCTACTACCAGGCCGACCCCGAGCGGCTCGGGTCCTCGGCGGGCCTGATGCGCACGTTCTTCTACCTCGGCGCGATCATCGCCTCGGCCGCCAACGGGATCGTGTTCCGCGACGGCGCCACGACACCGGGCATGCACGAGCTGGCGATCGTCATGCTCGCGGCCTCGGCGGTCTGCCTCGTGCTCACGCTCGCCGACCGCTCGCTGGCGCGGGTGGTGCAGCGCGTCGACACCCCCGACCCAGCGTGAGGCTCAGACGCGCGTGACCGGCCGCGCGTCGTCGGCGGGCAGCCGGACGGTGGGCAGCGCGGCCCGCCCGTCGCGGCGCGCCTCCACCGCGAGGATCGCCCGCTGCGCGCGCCGGACGAGGTCGGCGTCGGCGCGGTCGAGGGCGGCGGTGAGCCACCGCAGCGCGCCGCCGTCCCAGCGGCCCGGCTCGGGCGTGTACGCCGCGGAGCGCTCGGCGAGCACGACACCGAGGCGGTAGAGCACCTCGGGCTCGAAGTCGTCGGGCGGGACCTGGGTCGCGAGCCACAGGGCCGGCTGCCCCTCCCCGCGGGCGAGGGCGACGCGGGCGACGCGGGCGCGCTGCGCGGTGTCGAGGCGGTGCCACAGGTCGCGGGCGAGGTCCTCGGAGACGGGCCACCCCGTGTCGGCGTCGGCGAGGAACGAGAAGACCCGGTCGGCGGCGACGCGGGTCCGCGCGGACGGCACCGTGTGCAGCAGCCGCAGGCCGCCGTGGTCGGTGCGCAGGAGGTCGCGGATGGTGCGTCGCAGCTCGCCGCGCTCGGCCGGCGGGGCGCCGAGGGCGGTGAGGGACAGCGGTGCCACGTCGGCGAGCAGGGCGGGCGTGAGCGGCAGGGGGACGCCGAGGCGCTCCCAGTCGACGGCCGTGCGCAGCAGCGCGAGCGGGACGCGCGACGACCAGCCGACGGGGTCGAGCACCGCCCGGGCGCGCGCCGTCGGACGGATCTCCGCGCCGATCGTCCCGGGCATCGCGATCGTCGCGTCCTCGAGCAGCGCCCGCGTCGGGGCCGTCAGAGACGCGGCGAGGAACGTGCGCCGGGTGGTGAGGACGAGGCGGACGTCGCCGCCGAGCGTGCCGAGCAGCGCGTCGTCGACCTGGTCGAGCAGCGCGGGCGGCGCGTCGTCGACGGCGATCACGACCGGTCCGGAGCGCGCGGCGGTCGCGCGTGCTGCGCGGACCGCGGCCGCGAAGTCGACGGCGTGCGGGTCGGTGACGGGCAGCAGGAGGCGGTCGCCGAGCATCCGGCGCAGCGCGCGGTGCAGCGCTCGGGAGGCGCCGGCGAGCCGGTCGCCCGTGACGACGACGAGCGGGCGGTCGGCGCCGAGGGCGTCCTCGAGCACGTCGTCGACCGGACGCGGGCGGTACGGCCCCGCGGCCTGGGCGTCGTGCACCCCGAGGAGCTCCGGGCCCGCCTCCGCCATCGGCACCGGACCCCGGAACGACCCCTCGCGCGCTCTCACCACCTCCGAAGTGTCATGAGAAGGCCACCGAAGAACCAGTCACCGGTGTGAGTGTCACCCGTTTGCCCGGCGCGTCGCGTGGACACCGGGCGGCGGAGACGTCAGCCTGCCCACCGCTCCGTGACCGGACCGAGCCCGACGGAGTGGCGCCCGCCCGGAACCGCCCGCCGAGCAGGCGATCTCCAGGGTCCCGACATCACTCAGAGATTGTTCCGTGATGTGTTCGTTACTTCGATCCGCCGAACGTCGTTACCTGAACGGCGTACCGGGCGATGGCCGTTCACCCGAAGCGTCCTGCAAGCCGAACCCCAACCATGGAAGAAGGACGTCCGATGGGCGCACACACTGCTCCGAGCACGCTCCGGAGCGACCGCGTCGCCGGCATCGCCGGCCGCGGTGCCCTGACCGCCGCGGCGGCGATCGCCCTCGTCGGCGGCGGCAGCAGCATGGCGTTCGCGACCCCCGCGGACCTGGGTCACGACGACGGCCCCACCGACATCACCCACGAGGCGGCCCTGCCCGTCCTGGGCTCGCTCCCCGGGCTCCCCGCCCTGCCGAGTGAGTCCAGCCTGCCCGGTGCGCACAGCCTGCCCGAGGTCCAGGACCAGGTCCCGGCGCAGGTCCAGGACGAGATCACGAGCGCGACGAGCTCGACCTCGGAGGACTCGGAGGAGGACTCCGAGGACTCCTCCTCCGAGAGCACCGAGGCCTCCGACGACAACACCTCCGACGTCACCGCGGAGTCCGACGACTCGTCGGCCCCCGGGGCGTCGTCGGTGGGGATCCTCAACGGGATCCTCTGAGCTCACCGAGCTCTGTCGGGGGAGCGCCGCGGGTCCGTCCGCGGACCCGGGGCGCTCGTCCGTCCGTCCCCGGAACGTTCGCCCAGGTGTGAACCAGCGCACCGTGGCTACCCGGTCTCCTACGCCGACCAGCTCAGCGTGAGGGAGCGCTGGGGCCACGGAGGTACTCCATGGGACGCCACAGCCGCCCCGACCAGACCGAGCATGCAGAGCAGGCGGAGCACGCAGAGCAGACCGAGCAGGTCCGCCCGCGGCGGATCGCCCTCGCCGTCCGGCACACGATCCCCGCGCCGACCGCCGGCTCCCCCGCACCACCGGGCCTGGACGTCACCACGCTGACCATCCGCCCGCTCGGGCCCGCCGCCGCCCTGGACGGGGCCGCGCTCGCACCCCGAGCTGACCGGCGTCCCGACGCCCCGGTCCCGCCGACAGGGCCGCCGGCGCGGCTGAGCCGCCGCGAGCGCCGTGCCGCCCGCCACGAGCAGGAGGACCGGGCGGCGCTCGCCGCGCGGATCGCGCGCGCGAATCGACGGAATCGTCAGGTGGCCGCGTCGGCCGTGCGCGCCGCCGTTCCCGCGCCGCGTTCCGTCGACCCGTCCTCGATCAGCGGGCCCCTCTCGATCGACGCCCTGAACGCCGCCCGGCCGCCATGGGGAGGCGCGCCGCTCACCCATTCCTAGAAGAGCGCAGACGAATGGCCCGACCCACCCCCGAGGTGGGTCGGGCCATTCGTGCCCGCGAATACGGTGGACTAGCGCTCGTGCTTCGGCTTGCCCTGCCCGCTGTTGTCGATCAGCGTCACGTTGAAGCTGTCATTGAAGCTGTCGTCGATGAACGAGCTGCAGGTGAGGCCCCGGGCGTCGCCGCCCGCCGCGTCGGCCGTCGGGGTGACCAGCTGGCTGAGGGCGGTCGCGGCGCCGCGTCCGGCCTCGACCTCGCTGTTCGCGCCGCCGCCCGACTCCGAGGCCGCGTCCCCGCCGTTGATGCTGCAGTCCTGCGTCGGGCCGTGGTGACCGCCGTGGTGACCGCCGTGGCCGCCGTGGCCCTCGGTCGCCGAGGCCATCGGCGCGGCCGCCATGAGCGCGGCGCCGATGCCGACGGTGACGATTCCGGCCTTCTTGAGGATCATGAGCTTCTCCTTGTCCTTCACTTCGGGGGATATGCGGCTCGCACGACCGGGTGCCACCCCGCCCGTGCCCCCGCCACGAGCCACACACTCCGGCGTCACCGACACCATCGAGTGAGGTTCGCTCCCTCCAACGAGGCGGATATCGAACAGGTAACGAGAATGCGCGAAGATTTTTCCAGTCGAATTGCGCGCAGTTCGGATGATCAGAACCGAGCAGTCCGAACAATTCCCGTCGTGATGTTCAGCCGCACGTCGAGGCCACGTCTCGGCGCACCCACAGCTCGCCGTAGCCCGTCGCCGTCACGGCCACGCGGCGGTACGAGGCCTGCAGGTCGGCCTCGGTGCGGCGCCACTCCGGGTCGTCGAGGACAGCGGGCACGGCGTCCCGCCGCCCGGTCACCAGCACCGTCTCGAGCGGGTAGCCGGCTGCCACCGCGGCGCCCAGCGTGACGGCCGGCGGCACCTCGTCCAGGTCGGCGTCGGAGGCGACGAGCCGGGGCACGGGCCGCGCCGCCGGGGTGAGCGTCCAGACGTAGTAGTCGACCGAGCCGGCGGCGTTGCGCAGGTCGAGCAGGTCGCGGTCGGCCGCCAGGTAGCCGGAGAGGTCGACGAGCGGGGTCATCCGCGTCGCCCGGTCGTCGCCGCCGGCCACGCTGAGGGCGGCGATCGTGCTGCCCGCGGGCGCGCAGGGGGCGAGGGTGCGGACCTCGGCGAGGTCGCGGCCGAGCGAGAGCAGCGGGCCGGCCCGGGCCACCGGCAGCGCGACGGCGACGACCGCGGTCAGCGTTGCCGCCACGACCACGGTGCCCCGCACGAGCCGCGTCGCGTCCGGCCGCCACGCGGACGCGATCCACGCGCCCAGCAGCAGCGGCAGGAACAGCGAGAGCCGCCCGCCGATGTAGGACGCGGACCCGAACCGGTCCGGCGCGGCCGCGGCGGCGAGCCCGAGGACGACGGCGGCGACGAGCAGCCCGTCCGCGGCCACCACCGGCCGCCGCGCGCGGACCCGCACCACGAGCAGCACCGCCGTCGCCCCGTACAGGGCCAGCGCGAGCAGCGCGGCGAGCCGGTACTCGGGGTGGGCGAGCGCGACCAGCGGGGTGCGCAGCGCGAGCACGTCGCCCCCGCGGTCGAACAGCCCGACCGCCTGACTGCCGCCGGTGCCGCCGCTCGCGGCGAAGGCCGCCGCGAGCACGGCGAGCACCCCGAGCGGCACCGCGAGCCGGCGCACCGTGAGGACGGCCGCGCGGCCGACCCCGTTCTCCGCCAGGAGAGCGCAGAAGACCACGGCGACCACCGCGATCGTCGCCGCCACGGTCGGGACGAGGTGGGTCAGCCAGCTCAGCACGAGCAGCGCGGTGAGCCCCGCGGCCGGCGGGTCATGGGCCCGGCGCAGCGCGAGTGCGACCGCGAACAGCGCCGGCACGATGGCGACGACGAAACCGAGCAGGCCCACCAGCAGCGAGGCGCTCATCTGGACGGGCAGCAGGAGCAGCGCGGTCCACGTCGGAGCGCCGGCCGCCCGCACGAGCGCGACCGCCCCGGCCGCGAACCCGACCAGCGCGAGCACGACCGTGCCGCGGACGACGACGTCGGCGTCGAGGACCCCGCTGGTGGCGCCGAGCAGCAGTTCGACGAGCAGGTTCGGCGGCAGGCCCGGGTGCCACACCAGCAGGTCGGGCCACCGCCCGGCGAGCATCCCGCGCAGCGCCACCGACGACGACAGGTGCAGCCCGCCGTCCATGACGACGAGCTGGGCCGGCAGCAGCACGACGACCACCGGCACGGCGGCCACCGCGGCGGTGACGAGCGCGCCTCGATGCCCGCGCGTCACCGACGACAGCCGCTCAGGCGTCCGCAGGCCCCCCACCGTTCCCCCCGGGTGTGCTGCCTACTCGTCCCGCTCGGTCCGGAAGTCGTCGGGCGTCGCCTCGGACAGCGCGCGGCGCAGGGCCTCGACCTCGTCCTCGACGTCGGTCGGCGGCGCCGTGGCCGTGGGATCGGTCTCGTCGGGCTCGTCCTCGGTGCCCCCGACCGTGGCCACCGCGTTCGCCGGCAGCGCGGCCTCGGCGAGCACGTCCTCCGACGCGTCGATCGGGCAGCCCTGGTGCACGGCGAGCGTGACGGCGTCGCTCGCGCGCGCGGACACCGCGCGCGTCCGCCCGTCGGCCGTGATGAGGTCCAGCTCGGCGTGGAACTGCCCGTCGACCAGCGCCGTCAGCCGCACCCCCGTGAGCTGCGCGCCGAACGCCTCGACGGCGTCGAGCAGCAGCCGGTGGGTCAGCGGGCGCGGCAGCGTGGCCGCGACCTCCGCCGCCGCGAGCGCCGTCGCCTCGGGCGCCCCGATCCAGATCGCGAGGTAGCGCCGCCCTCCGCTCTGCTCACGCAGGAGGAGCACCGGGTCCTCACTGCCCTGTTCCTGGCCCACACCGGCGACCTCGACCACAGCCATGTCTCCACTATCCGCGCACCCGCCGCCCGCCGTCGACCGGCCCGGTCGATCCGCGTCCGACGGGGTGGATGTGCGAGCCGGACGCCGCGTCGGTCCTGGCCGCTGTGCGAGTGATTTTACCGGCGATCGCCGTGAATTTCGCTCACATAGCTGTCATCTCACGGGGCGAGGTACCCCTCACCAGCAGGGGTACCTCGTTCTCGTGCACGCCGAACTCTCGCTCACCGTCGACGGCCACCACCACGACCTGACCGTCGACACGCGCACCACCGTGCTCGACGCGCTGCGCGAACACCTCGACATCACCAGTCCCAAGAAAGGCTGCGACCACGGCCAGTGCGGCGCCTGCACGGTGCTGCTCGACGGCCGCCGCACGCTGTCCTGCCTGTCGCTCGCCGTCGCCCACGACGGCGCCGAGATCACGACTGCCGACGGGCTCGCCCCCGACGGCGAGCTGCACCCGCTGCAGGAGGCGTTCGTTCAGCACGACGCCTACCAGTGCGGCTACTGCACGCCCGGCCAGATCTGCTCCGCGGTCGGGATGCTCGACGAGGCCGCCCACGGCGCGCCGAGCATCGTCACCGAGGACCTGACCGGCGGCGTGCGGCTCGACCGCGCCGAGATCGCCGAGCGCCTCTCGGGCAACCTCTGCCGCTGCGGGGCGTACGCGCACATCGTCGACGCCGTCTCGCAGGTCACCGAGGAGGTCGCCCGGTGAAGCCCTTCGCCTACGAGCGCCCCGACGACGCCGCCGGCGCCGTCGCCACCGTCACCGCCGACCCGGACGCCGCGTTCCTCGCCGGCGGTACCAACCTCGTCGACCACCTCCGGCTCGGCCTCGCCACGCCGAGCACGCTGGTCGACGTCACCGGGCTGACCTCCACCGGGATCACCGACCTCCCCGACGGCGGGCTGCGGATCGGGGCCGGGGTGCGCAACGCCGACCTCGCCGCCGACGAGCGGGTCCGCGCGCGGTACCCCGCGCTCGCGCAGGCGCTGCTCGCCGGGGCGTCGGGCCAGCTGCGCAACATGGCCACCACCGGCGGCAACCTGCTCCAGCGCACCCGCTGCTCCTACTTCCAGGACCTCACGACGCCGTGCAACAAGCGCGAGCCCGGCTCGGGCTGCGCGGCGCTGGAGGGCTGGGCGCGCCACCACGCGATCCTCGGCGCCACCCACGAGCCGGCGGCGATCGCGTGCGTCGCCACCCACCCGTCCGACATGGCCGTCGCCCTGGTCGCGCTCGACGCGCAGGTGCACGTGCTGGGCCGCGACGGCGAGCGGACGTTCCCGCTCACCGGGCTGCACCGGCTCCCGGGCGACGACCCGTCGCGCGACACCGTCCTCGCCCACGGCGAGCTGATCACCGCCGTCGACCTGCCGCCCGCGCCGATCGCCGCCCGCTCGACCTACCGCAAGGTCCGCGACCGCGCGTCGTTCGCGTTCGCGCTGGTGTCGGTGGCGGCCGCGCTGACCGTCGAGGACGGCACGATCACCGACGCCCGGATCGCCCTCGGAGGCGTCGCGCACGTGCCCTGGCGGGCGAGCGCCGC
Source organism: Actinomycetospora flava (assembly GCF_037400335.1). Lineage (NCBI taxonomy): Bacteria > Bacillati > Actinomycetota > Actinomycetes > Pseudonocardiales > Pseudonocardiaceae > Actinomycetospora > Actinomycetospora flava. The sequence goes on along the minus strand of NZ_JBBEGM010000005.1, from coordinate 312,718 downwards.
CGAGCGGGCGCTGATCGGCGCCCCCGCCACCGAGGACGCCTTCCGCGCCGCCGCCGCGGCCGAGCTCGACGGCGCCCGTCCCGTCGACAGCCCGCGCGGCGGCACCGCGTTCAAGGTCCCGCTGGTCACGGCGACGCTCGTCGCGACGCTGCGCGGACTCGCCGGGGAGGAGACCGCATGACCACCGCATCCCGACCCTTCGTGCCCCGCGCCGTCGGCACGGCGATGCCCCGGCCGGACGGACCGCAGAAGGTCCGCGGGACCGCGCGCTACACCGTCGAGACGCCGGGCACGGACGCGCTGTACCTCTTCCCGGTGCAGGCCGGCGTCGCGCGCGGGCACGTCACGGCGATCGACACCACCGCCGCCGAGGCGCTCGACGGCGTCGTCGCCGTCCTCACCCACGAGAACGCGCCGCGCCTGGCTCAGGGTGACGGCGTCCTGCAGTCGGCGACGATCCACCAGCACGGCCAGTACCTCGCCGCCGTGCTGGCCACCTCCTCGGAGACCGCGCGGGAGGCCGCGTCGCTGGTGTCGGTCAGCGTCGTCGAGGAACCGCACGCGGCCGTCCTCGACGAGGACTCCCCCGACCTCTACGCCCCCGACGCCCTCGTCGTCGGCGCCACCGACGACACCCGCGGCGACCCCGAGGCGGCGCTCGCCGCGGCGGACGTCGTGCTGCGGCAGACCTACCGGACGCCGATGGAGCACCACCAGCCCCTCGAGCCGCACGCCACCGTCGCCCTGTGGATGGACGAGGGGGAGGGCGAGCGCCTGGTGGTCCACGACGCGACGCAGGCCGTGAGCTGGACGCGGCAGGCACTCGCCGGGGTGTTCGGGCTCGAGGAGTCGGCGGTCGACGTCGTCGCCCAGCACGTCGGGGGCGGCTTCGGGTCCAAGGGCGGCACCCACCCGAACACGACGCTCACCGCGCTCGCGGCGAAGGCGGTGCCCGGACGGTCGGTGCGCTACGCGCTGACGCGCCAGCAGATGTTCGACCTGGTCGGCTACCGGCCCGCGACCGTGCAGCACGTCGCCCTCGGCGCCGACCGCGACGGCCGGCTCACCGCGATCACCCACGACGTCGTCGACCAGGGGTCGCGCATCGGCGAGTTCGTCGAGCCGGCGGCCGCGTTCAGCCGCGGCATGTACGCGGCGGAGACGCGGCGCACGACCCACCGCGTGGTGCCCCTGGACATCGGGGCGCCGACGTTCATGCGCGCCCCCGGCGAGGCGCCGGGCAGCTTCGCGGGCGAGTGCGCGATGGACGAGCTCGCGACCGAGCTCGGCATCGACCCGGTCGAGCTGCGGGTGCGCAACGAGCCCGACGTCGACCCGGAGACCGGGCTGCCGTACTCCAGCCGCAACCTCGTGGCTTGCCTACGCCGGGGCGCGGAACGCTTCGGGTGGGCCGAGCGCGACCCGGCGCCGCGGGCACGCCTGGTCGACGGGTGGTGGCACGGCACCGGGGTGGCGGCGGCGTCGTTCCCGGTCGTGCGGTTCCCGGGCTCGCTGGCGACGATCCGGGCGGTGGGTTCCGGGGGCTATGTCGTGGAGATCGCCGCCTCCGACATCGGCCAGGGCGCCCGGGCGGCGCTCACCGCGATCGCCGCCGACGCCCTCGACGTGCCCGTGGAGCGGATCGACCTGCGCATCGGCGACACGGCGCTGGGGCCGGCGGGACCGGCCGGCGGCTCGGCGGGCACGACGTCGTGGGGTGCGGCGGTCGTCGAGGCGGCCGAGCGCTTCCGCGACAAGTACGGCGACGACCCCGACGACGGCGACGAGGCCGACGCGTCCACCCCGGACAACCCCTGGGCGTCGGACTACGCGATGCACGCCTACGGGGCGCACTTCGTCGAGGTGGCCGTGCACGCCGACACCGGCGAGATCCGCGTGCCGCGGATGCTGGGCGTGTTCGCGGCGGGCCGGATCGTCAACCCGCTGACCGCGCGCTCGCAGTTCCTCGGCGGCATGGTCTGGGGGCTCTCGGCGGCCCTGCACGAGGAGAGCGTGCTCGACGACCGCTTCGGGCACGTCGTGAACCGGGACTTCGCCGGCTACCACGTGGCGACCCATGCGGACGTCGGCACGGTCGACGTGGAGTGGCTCGACGAGGACGACCCCTACGTCAACCCGATGGGCACCAAGGGCATCGGCGAGGTCGGGATCGTGGGTGTCGCGGCGGCGATCGCCAACGCGGCGCACCACGCCACGGGCGTCCGCGTCCGCTCCCTGCCGATCACCCTCGACGCGTTCCTGTAGCGGTCCCACGTGAGTGCTTTCCTGCCCTATAGGGCAGGAAAGCACTCACATAGACCGGTCGGGTCAGCGCACCGAGGCGATCCCCTGGGCCAGGCGCGTGACCGCCGCGCGGGTCTCGTCGATGGCGGCGATGCAGGCGTTCGGGTCGGTGGGCGTGGAAGTGCAGCCGCCGCGCACGAAATGCTCGTGGCCCGCGCGGACGGCGACGGCGGGGTCGGTGATCTCGCGGTCGCCGGGCCGGGCGCCCGCCGCCGCGTTCCCGACGTTCAGGACCTCCTCCTCCCACCGCCCGCACACCGGCCACTGGCGGGCCAGGTCGGCGCTCGTGTAGCAGGAGTCCTGCTGGACGAGCCGCAGCTTGGTGCGCGCGGCGTCCAGCGACCCGTCCGGCCGCGCGGCGGGCGCCGACGTGCCCTCGGTGTACTCGGCGGAGCAGCCGGTGAGGGCGGTGAGGGCGAGGAGGGCGAGCAGCACCCCGACGACGACCCGCACCGATGCGATCACCGCGCCACGGTGGCACCGGCACGCCGGCGTCGCCACCGCGGCCGTGCCAGCGATGCGGCTTCGCTGGCATCTGACGCCAGGATCGCCACACGCTCGCTCGCGCGACACGCCGAGTGCGGGCCTGCAGGGAGATCACGGGCGTCCCTGTGCACCCCCGTCGCCGCGCCGCGGTCGATGACGTCGCCCCGGATCTCCCCCGCGCGCCCCGACGCTCAGGTCGCCGCGAAGTCCGTGTCGCTGCCCAGCGGTTCCACCGCGTCGACCTCCGCGAGACGCGCCCGGTAGGTCTGGCGCACGTTCTCGAACGCGTTCGGGCCGAGAGGGAGGCGCAGGGGCGGGTCGGCGAGGTCGGCGACGGCGAGCACGACCTGCGCGGCGCGGTCCGGGTCGCCGGGCTGGGTGCCGTGCAGCTTGACGAACTTCTCCCGCGACTCGTCGAGCACCGCCGAGTACTCCGGCATCGCCTCGGGACGCGCCGGCGATCGGCCGGCGAAGTCCGTGCGGAACGGCCCCGGCTCGATCATCGTGACCTTGATCCCGAATCCCCTCACCTCCGCCGCGAGCCCCTCGGACATGCCCTCGAGCGCGAACTTCGTCGCCGAGTAGATCGAGCCGCCCAGCGCCGAGCGCACGCCCGCGAGCGACGACATCTGGATCACGTGGCCCGACCCCTGCGCGCGCATCACCGGCAGCACCGCCCGCGTCACGGCGAACGGCCCGAACACGTTCACGGCGAACTGGTCGCGGATCTGCTCCTCGGTGAACTCCTCGAACGCCCCGCGGCTGCCGTACCCGGCGTTGTTGACCACGACGTCGATGCGCCCGAACTCGGCGACCGCGACGTCGACCGCCGCGGTCACCTGCCCCTCGTCGGTGACGTCGAGCGCCGCGACACGCGCGCCGTCCGACGCCGCGAGGTCGGCGATGTCGTCCACGCGCCGCGCGGTCGCGAGGACCCGGTCGCCCCGCTCCAGCGCGGCGAGGGCGATCGCGCGCCCGAACCCGGTGCTCGTCCCGGTGATGAGCCAGACCCGTCCGGCCCCGTCCTGCGGCGACATCGCCGCCTCCTCCCGCTGCTCGATCCCGACGGTCTCGGGGTCGAGTCTGCCCGGCGCCGGACCGCGGGGGACGGAGACAGCCCTCACCCCATGCGCACGACCTCGGACGTCCCGAAACGGCGCGCGACGAGGTGCTTCACGCCGCGCGGGAAGTCCTGCTCCGAGGCGACGTGCGCCGCGGCGATGGCGCGCTGGGCCGCGGCGTCGCCGGCGAAGGCCTCGACGCAGCGCTCCGGCTCGACGTTCGCGAGCGCGAGGATCGCGCCGGCCCCGCCGAGCAGGCCCGTGAGCAGCAACATCGCCGACGACCCGGTGTAGAGCGGGCCGTCGTAGACCTCGAGCGTCGCGAGCAGCCGCGTCGGGTCGCTCGTCGAGTCCTTGCACCCCGCGACCGGCAGCGACGGCAGGGTCTCGAGCGGGATGCCGGGCGGCGCGACGGCCGGGAAGTGGTACGCGAGGACGGGCACGTCGCCGGCCGAGTCGGCGACCGCCCGGTAGTAGCCGGTCGGGTCGGCGAGGCCCCGCGGGGTGCGGGCGATGACGGCGTCGACGCCGGTGTCGCGCGCCGCCGCGGTGAGGCGCGCGGCCTGGTGCGCCGACGACGCGCCGGTCCCGCCGACGACCACGGTGTCCGGCACCGCCGCGCGCACCGACGCGAACAGCGCCAGACGCTCGTCGTCGTCGAGCGCGTCGGCCTCGCCGGTGGTTCCGGCGACCACGATCGCGGTCGCGCCGAGCTCGCCGAGCTGGGCGGCGAGCTTGCCGGTGCCGTCGTGGTCGACCTGCTGGGCGTCGTCGAACAACGTCACGAGGGCGACGCCGACGCCGGTGAACACGGGCTCCGTCATTCCGGTCCTCCTCGCTGCAGGGCTGTGCGCTCCACGTTCGCTCACGGAGCGGCACGACGCGAGGGGCTTCGGGTGAGCGAGCAGTCGTTCTATCCCGCCACACGGGTGGCGCTGGGGTCGCCTCGCAGAGATCTCACACCATCGTGCCGGGCTCGTTACCTACTCGCGGAGCGAGACGTTGGGCCATTCGGCGTAAGGGGGCACGCCCCGGAGTCCCCCATGCGCCCCAAAGAATCCGGCACGCAGAAGGGGAACTCCCACATGGGTGTTCACACCGCTCCCCACACCTTCAACAGCGACCGCATCGCTCGTTACGCCGGCCGTGGCGCACTCACCGCCGCCGCCGCGTTCGCGCTCCTCGGCGCGGGCAGCAGCATCGCCTCCGCCACGGAGTCGCACGGGCACGAGCACTGCCAGGACGCCGACCACCACGGCGACAAGCACGACGACGGCGGCGACAACGGCTCCGCCGGCGGCAACGGCGGCAACGCCTCGGACGCTGGGGCCGGCGACGGTCTGGGCTCCGTCCAGGACGGCGGCGGTGACGGCGGCGACGCCGGTGACGCGGGCGACGGCGGCGCGGGCGATGACGGCGCGGCCGGCGGCGACGGCGGCCTCCTCGACCCGATCCTCGGCGGCGCTGCGGGTGCCGGCGACGCCGGCGACGCGGGTGACGGCGACGCAGGCGACGGCGACGCAGGCGACGGCGACGCAGGCGACGGCGACGCAGGCGACGGCGATGCAGGTGCCGGAGACGCGGGCGACGCCGGTGACGGGGAGGCAGGCGACGGCGATGCCGACGCCGGCGACCCGACGGGCGCGCTCGACCCGGTCGTCGACATCGTCACCGGCGGCGGTGACGCGACCGACGGCGACGCGACCGACGGCGGCGACGGTGGCGACGGTGGCGACGGCGGTGCGGGCGACGCCGGCGACGCGGACGCCGGTGACGCCGACGCCGGTGAGGAGCCGGACACGATCGGCATCATCGAGCCGGTCACCGACGTCGTCGACGAGGCCACGGGCGACGCCACGACGCCGGTCACCACCCCGGTGAACGACGTCGTCGACACGATCATCCCGCCGACGCCGGCCACGCCCGAGGCCCCGGAGGACGGCGACGGGGACGGCGACGGGGGCGCCGCCCCGGTCGGTCTCACCGAGCCGCTCACCAGCACGGTCGACGACGCCCTCGGCGGCGCCACCACGCCGGTCACGGACGTCGTCGACGACCTCGTCAACGCGATCGTCACGCCGGCGACGCCCCCGGGCGACACCGTCGGGGTCCTCGAGCCGGCCACCAGCGCCGTCGACAACCTCCTGGGCGGTGCCACCACCCCGGTCACGACCCCGGTGAACGACCTCGTCAACACGATCATCCCGCCGGTCGCGGCGCCGACCGCCCCGGCGCCGGCGCCCGCCCCGGGGCTGCTCGACCCGATCCTGAGCATCTTCTGATCCACCCCTGATCGACCCGGACCCCGGCCACCCGACGCGGCCGGGGTCCGCGTCGTTCCGGACCCGAGGACGAGGCCCCGGTCGCATCGCTGCGGCCGGGGCTTCGCCTGTCTGGGCGTCACGCTCGGCTGTGCGCGAGACGTCTGTGGGCGACGAAGATTCCCGCGCGGCCGGTGCCCTGTCGTGTGGTCAGCGGGAGGCGCCCCGCACCCGGAACCACCGCCCCGACCGCGTCCCCGCGAGGCGTTCCAGTCCCGCCTCCGGGAACCACGGGCGCGCCCGTTCCGCCGTGACGACGACCCACCGGCCGGCGACGGCGCGGGCGAGCTCGACCCAGTCCGGCGTCAGCGGGGTGGGGACGGTGTGGTCGCGCGCGAGGGCGAAGCCGTGGTCGGAGGCGCGGGGGTCGGTGAACATGGGGTCGAGGAGGACGACATCGACCCGCTCGCCCGCGGCGGCCATCGAGGCGAGCACCTGCCGGGAGTCGCCGTGCCGCACGCGCACCGGGGCCGAGCCGACCCGCGGCACGTCGCCGGCGAAGCCCTCCGTCGCGAGGATCGCCAGCACCAGGTCGGCCTCGACACCGAGCACCTCCCCCTCGGACCCGATCACCCAGGCCGCCACGAGCGTGTCGCGCCCGAGGCCGAGGGTGGCGTCGAGGACGCGGTCGCCGGGCTCGAGCTCCCCGGCCCGCACGAGCGGGTCGGTCTCGCGGTGACGCAGGGCGCGCAGTCGTTTCGCCGCCGTGCCCTGGTGGAACGTCAGCCGCCCGCGACCGGACTCGGCGACCAGGCCCTCCGCGGTGCAGACGAGCGCGGTTGCGGCCTCGCCGCGCGCCCCCGCCACCGACCCGCGATGGCGTTCGACGAGCCGCAGCCCCCACCGGTCGGCGAGCTCCCGCGCCTGCGCGCGCACGGCGTCGGACGGCGACTTGCTCGTCGTCACGACGACCTCGTGTCCCACGGCCCGCGATGGTGCCGGACCCGGGCGGGCGCTCAGCGACGTGGCGGTGGCGAGGGTGCCGGGCCCGGGGCCGGCGGCATCGGCCCGCGCTGTTGCAGGGTCGGCGGCGGGGACGACGCGACCTGCTCCCGGCCGGGCTCCGGGCGCGACGGACGGGGCTGAGGCGACGGAACCGGCCGCCGCCGCGACGGCCACGCGATCACCGCCGCCATGGCGAGCATGACCACCGACAGCAGGTCGGCGGTCGTCACGCCGTGCCGTCGCGTCAGTTCGAGCAGCACCTCGCCCTCGACGGGCTTGTTGATGCGCACCCAGATCACCGCGGCGACCACGAGCAGGGCCGCCAATAGGAGACGCCGCGTCGAGAACACCATGCAGAGAAGACGTGCGCGGGCCACGCATCGTTCCCCGGGGCGTCACCGGTGTGACGTGTCAGTGCTCCAGCACCAGCCGCAGGAGCAGCACGACGAGCCCGAGCACGCCCGCCCCGACCGCGCCGCGCAGCGCCCCGAGGAAGCGCCGTGCCCGCCACCCGCCGATCCCGCCGATCACGACCAGGAACGCCAGCCCGAGCCAGATGACGGCGTCGATCGCCGTGACGGGGTCGTACCAGTCGCTGACACCGCCGAGGACGACGACCGCCATCGGCACGACACCGAGCAGAAGGAACTGCGACGCGTGACGCGCGAGGCCACGGATCTCGGACCGCGTCGGCGGCGGCAGGTCCTGACGCGCGCGGCGGGCCAGCACCCGCGAGAAAAGGTGCGCGGCGAACGTCGCGATCAGCGGCCCGAGGATGATCTGCCCGGCGACGACGAAGTCCTCGATGCCGTCGTCCAGGGCCACCACCAGCACGGTCATCAGCACGACCGTCCCCTCGACGCCGATCTCGACGTCGAGGCGCAGCGGCCCCCACCGCACGACGGGCACGTCGCTCACGGGAGGTCATCTTGCCCGCGCCGCGGCCCGGGCAGCGGTCAGGACACGATCAGGGCGCCATCGCCAGGACGTCGCGGATGCCCCGGTCGATGAACGCCGTGTCCTCGGGGTTGTCGCCGCCCCCGGCGAAGTGGCCCCACACGCCCGGGATGACGCGCACCTCCCCGCGCCCGATGTGCTGCGACGCCCACTGCTCGTCCTCGGGCGGGAAGTACAGGTCCTTCTCCGCGGGCATCGACAGCACCGGGCAACGGATCGAGTTCAGCGCGGCGACGGTGTCGCCGTCGAAGCCGGGCGTCTGCCCCACGTCGCCGTGGAACCACGTCCACGCCATCGCGAGCAGGTTGTTCGGGTCGCGCCCGTCGAGCCAGAAGCCCTCCCAGAAGTCGACGAGGAAGTCCTCCAGCGACGAGGCCCCGAGGCGCCGCCACTCCTCCTGCCAGTAGAAGGCCTGCGAGAACCCCCACCCCGCGTAGACCCGTGCGAAGGCCCGGATGCCCTTCTCGGGGAGCCGGCGGTACCAGCCCTCCTCGAACACCGCGTCCGCCCGCAGCGCCGCGGTGATCGACTCGAGGAAGACGCGGTTGTGCGGACTGGTGACGCTCGACCCGCAGAACGGCACCGCCCGCTGCACCATCTCCGGGTGGCTGACCGCCCACTGGTAGGTCTGGCCCGCCCCCATCGACCACCCGGTGACCAGCGGCAGCGTCGAGATCCCGAAGTGCTCGGTGACGAGCTTGTGCTGGCACTCGACCTGGTCGTAGAAGGTGACGTGCGGGAACCTCGCCCGGTCGTAGGGCGGCGGGGTGTTGCTGGGCGACGACGAGAGCCCGTTGCCGAGCATGTTCGGCACGATGATGAACCACTCGTCGGGGTTCAGCGCCTTGTCGGTGCCGATGAGCCACTCGTTGTCGGTGTGCCGGCCCGAGTACCAGGTCGGGTAGACGATCGCGTTGCTCCGGTCGGCGTTCAGCGTGCCGTAGGTCTTGTAGGCGAGCCGGGCGTTCCGCAGCGTCGCCCCGTGCTGGAGGACGACGTCGCCGAGATCGAAGATCTCGTGATCGGTGGGAATGGGCATGAGCAGTCTCCCGTCGAGCGGTCGAGAAGCTTTCTCTGGAAACTAGTACGACGGTGACGGTCGTCAAGGCCAGCAGAGCCGAGCGCTGCGACGGGCGCCACGAACACGGAGGAACCGCGTCGGAGTTCCCTCGGGCCGCCGGGTTCTAGAGTCCGCACGTGACCCTGTGGCACGCGGTGCTGATCGCCGTCGCCGGCGTGTGGGCCGGCATGATCAACACAGTCGTCGGGTCCGGCACGCTGGTCACGTTCCCGGTCCTCGTCGCGCTCGGTTACCCCCCGGTGACGGCGACGACATCGAACGCGATCGGGCTGGTGCCCGGCAGCATCACCGGCGCGTGGGGCTACCGCCACGAGATCGCGGGCGCCCGGCGCCGGCTCGTGTCGTGGTCGGTGATGTCGGCGCTCGGGGCGCTCGGGGGCACCGCGCTGCTGCTCTCGCTGCCCGAGGACGCGTTCGAGACGATCGTGCCGTTCCTCGTCGGGATCGCCCTGGTGCTCGTCGTGGTGCAGCCGTTGCTGACCAGGCGCCTGCACCGCACCCCGTCCACGGCCCGCCGCACCTGGCCGCTGTACCCGCTGATCTTCCTGGTCGGCGTCTACGGCGGGTACTTCACGGCGGCACAGGGGATCCTGCTCATCGGCGTCATGGGACTCCTGCTCACCGAGCCGCTGCAGCGCCTCAACGGCTACAAGAACGTGCTCGCGGCCGTCGTCAACGTCGTCGCGGGCACCGTATACGCCGTCGTCGCCCCGATCAGCTGGCCCGTGGTCGCGATCCTCGCGGTGAGCTCGACGATCGGCGGCCTGCTCGGGGCGCGCGTCGGGCGCCGGCTCTCCCCGACCGTCCTGCGCGCGGTGATCGTCGTCGTCGGCCTCGTCGCGATCGTCCGCCTGGTCACGGAGTGAGCTAGTTCCGACGGTGCTCGGTCGCGCGGTCGTGCTCGCCGTCGCGCGGGGCGGGCAGGTCGGCCGGCTCCGCGCCCTCCGGGCCGCGCTGCGCCCGCAGCACCTCTCCCGTGGTGTGGCGGTTCCCGCGCACGAGCCGTGCCAGGACGACGGCGACCGCCACCGAGACGACCACCCAGATGGTGGCTCCGACCAGCACCCACCCCAGCACCGACACGCCGGCTCCCACACCCGTCCTGGACCGGGCCCGTACACCGCCCCCCGCCCGATCACCGGAGGTGACCGACACGTCCCAGACTAGGCGGGCCGCAGGACCCGGCGGGGCAGTCGATCATCACGATGCCGCGACGAACACGGCTAGACCGGAGGCTTGACGAGGCCCCCGAGCCGCCCCCGCGGCTCGCGCAGGACGGCGTCGGCGTCGGCCTCGAGCACACCGTCGAGGACGGTCGCGTAGACATCGCGGAAGTCGACGGTCGGCCGCATGTCCCCCGCGTCCAGGTCCGTCAGACTCGGCATCGTTCCGTGCAGGCCGCCCTGCACGCGGTCGCCCAGCAGGAACACCGGACCCGCGGTGCCGTGGTCCGTCCCGTCGCTGAGGTTGGCCTGCACACGGCGCCCGAACTCGGAGTAGACGATCACCACGACGTCGCGGCCGGCGGGCGTCCCGGCCATCCGGGCCAGGAAGGGCGCTACCGCGTCGTCGAGCACTCCGAGCAGTCGCTCCTGGGTGCCACGTGCGTCGGCGTGGGTGTCGAAGCCGCCCAGCGACGCCGAGTACACGCGGGTCGGGACGCGGGCGGTGATGAGGTCGGCGGCGAGGGAGAGCTGCTCGGCGAGCTCGGTGCTGTCGATGGGGGTCCGCCCTGCCAGCGCGGGGGCGAGCGAACTGCCGATCGACCCGAGGTGCTCGACCGACTGCGCGACGCGAGCGCGGAACGCATCGTCGGTCGCGTCGGGCAGGCCGAGGGCGGCTAGGGCCTCACCCAGGCGGCCCTGAGGCATCGGGAGGCCACCCAGCGGGAGGGTCGCCGCAGCAGATCGCTCCCCGACGAGCAGCGGCGGCAGAACGGGGTCGAGCGAGAGCGCCCGCAACGGGTCGTCGCCCGTCGCGTCGAGCCAGCGCCCGAGCCAACCCGCCCCGCTCGGCGTCACGGGCGAGGCCGTCTGCCAGATCGCCATGGAGCGGAAGTGGCTGTGATCCGGCCGCGGGTAGCCGACGCCCTGCACGACGGCCATCCGTCCCTGGCGCCACACCGCCTCGAGGCCCCGCATCCCGGGGTTGAGCCCCAGGCCGGCGGCCAACGGCAGCACCTCGTGCGGGTCGTAGGCCAGATCCGGGCGGGCGCGGACGTAGGCGGGGTCGGCGACGGGGACCACGGTGTTGAGGCCGTCGTTGCCGCCGTAAAGCGTGACCACGACGAGCACCCCCTGGCCGTCAGGGCGTGGGTCGCGGGCAGCCGCGGCGAGGAGGTCGGACCAGGGTAGGGCCGTCGCCCCGAGTGCGAGGGCGCCGGCGGCGACGCCGCTGAAGCCGAGGAAGCGACGCCGTGTCACCGCTTTCATCACCCGCTCACCACGTACTCCGGGCTGATCGCAGCCACCGCCAGGAGCTCGCGGGGCTCGTCGAGGCGGTCTAGGGCCGTCGCCGTGCGCGCACTCCAGGTCTCGACACCGAGCACGTCGCGCGCCCAGTCGAGGCGCCCGGACGTCGGCGGGCGCAGGTCCGCACGGCTCAGTACGAGGCGGGCGACGGTGAGCCGGTCGAGGTTGGCGCTCGGGGTCAGCCAGGCGATGCCGTCGGGCCAGCCGCCGACGGACGGCGGGCGGAACGGCAGCTGCCCGAGCGACTGCAGCGCGATGACGAGGTGATCGGCCTCGTCGTCGGTGAGCGCCACGGCGCGGACGCCGACCGCCCGCATGAGACCGATCGCCCACTCCACCGGCTGCTTCACCAGCACCGAGGCACCGTCCCGGAACTCGGGGGCGCCGACGATCGCCGCCAGGAGCGCGCGCAGGTCGGTGGCCGGACCGTAGGCCCGCCGGAGGACGTCTCGTGTGCCCGCCGACGGCGGCGTCGACGACACGAGGCGGGCCCACAGGCGTCCGATGACGAAGTCGGCGGACTCGGGTCGCGCGACCAGCACGTCCACGAGACCGACGGCATCGAGCTCACCCGTGCGACCCAGGACGGTCTTGGCCCCCGGGTCCCACCGTCCCGGATCGAACTCGGTCACCCGCAGGTCCGGGTCGATCGTCCACCCGGTCAACGCCCGAGACGCCTCCTTGACGTCGGTCTCGCCGTAGTGGCCGAGACCCAGCGTGAACAGCTCCATCAGCTCCCGGCCGAGGTTCTCGTTGGCCGCGCCGACAAGGTTCGCCTGCCCGTCGAGCCAGTAGACGAGCGCGGCGTCCACCACCATCGCCCGCGTCATCGCCCGGAAGTCACCGCGCACGTGGGCGCGCAGGGTCTCGTTCTGGGCGAGCACCAGATCGGGGTAGTCGACCTTCGCCTCGCTGGTGGCGAAGTGGCCGTGCCAGAACCACGTGAGCTTCTCGGCGCACGGGTCCTCGGCCGCGGTCATGCGGTCCAGCCACCATAGGCGCAGCAGTCGCTGCTGGTCCTCCTTCATCCGATCGGCTGCGGGTCGCCGGGGATCATCCACCTCCACCGCCGGAACGGGGGGGAGTTCTGGCGGTGGAGAGGAGACCGCGTCCGGCGACCCGCCCGGGCCGGTCAGCAGTGCCGCGGCGACGGAGTCGAACCCGCGCACCACCGACCGATCCAGCTCTCCCGGGCGCGCTCCGAAGGCGAGTCGGTCGTGAAGACGACGGATCGCGGCGCGCTCGGACAGGACCACCATCGCGTCAGCCCCCGGTAGGGCTCTTCTGCACGAAGACATGGTGCATCGACCGCAGCGGCGGCGGCGTGACGGCGTGCAGGGCCTGGAACAGCCGCCAGGCCGCCGTCGACGTGCCGGCGTATGCAGGTTCCGCGTCGTGCAGATAGCTGTGGTGGGTGAAGGCGGGGCTCGGGAAGCACCGCTCGAGCGCACGACGCGTGTTCATGCGGTACGCGGTCGGGAAGGTGTCCTCGGTCTTCTTCTGCGGTTGGAGCACCGAGAGCACCCGATCGTGCAGACCGTTGGGCACCGCGCGCGCGGCCATCCCGATGTAGCCCCACTTGTTGGGAGTGCGGGCGCAGAGCCATCCGCCCGGCCGCAGCACCCGGCCCAGCTCGCGACCCGCCCACACCGCGTCCTGGACGTGCTCGAAGGTGAAGTCGGAGACCACGACGTCGATCGTGTCGTCCTCGAGCGGGAGCGGCTCCCCGATGGTGATGACCTCGGCCGCGGTCAGCGTCGGGTTGCCGAGGACGACGTCGTCGACGTCCAGCCCGATCACCTCGCCCGCGTGGGCGCGCAGGTCCTGCAGGTGCCTCCGCAGGGCCACGGGGTCCTCCACGAACCGGCCGCGACCCGCGCCGAAGCTGAGCACGCGATCGTCGGGACCGAGAAGTGCCACCACCCTGCTGTAGAACGCGACGGTGCCATCGATGCGGCTGTAACCGCCGGCCGCCGCCTCGGGATAGAGGGTCGGCGGGAGATCGTGCTGGGCCAGGGCCATCGGGTTCACCTGCTCGCGGGTCGGGAGGTCGGGAGGGTCACGGAGGAGGCCGCGGTCTCGTACACCGCAGTGATCGAGCGCAGCCAGGTGGCGGCGGTGAAGCGCTCGGTGAACGACGCGCGCGCCCGATCACGCAGCGGTGGTCCCGCGGCGAGCACCCGGAGCAGGGCCTGGGCGACCTCGTCGGTGTCCGGCGAGGGGCCGGTGACGACACCGAGGCCGTGCGTGGCGACGTCGTCGGCAGCGCTGTTGCCGGGGAAACAGATGACGGGCACCCCGGCGGCGAGGGCCTCGAGGTAGACCGTCGGCAGCCCCTCGAACCACTTGCTCGGGATCACCAGGCCCGCGTAGCCGGGCATCCGATCGCGGAGGTCGGTGTTGTCGAGGCTGCCCAGGAGCCGCACTCCGGCCGGCGCCACCGTCCGGATGTCGTCGGCGAGCGCCCCGTCGCCGACGATGTCGAGGTCGACATCCGCGGGCCAGGACCGAACGAGGTCGAGCACACCTTTCTCCGGGGTGAGGCGCCCGACGCAGAGGAATCGCTTCTCGGGGTCACGGTGCACGGGCACGGACGCGGAGTCGGCGACGAAGTTCGGCACCACCTCGAGCCGGTCCTCGGGGACGCCTGCCCGGACGTAGACGTCGCGGGCTCGCGCGGACAGCGTCACGAGGACGTCGGCGCGCCGCACCAGAGGGTCCGCCGCGGCACCGTGGCGCCCCCGCCAGGCCAGCGGGAGCGTCGCGACCCGGGAGCCGTGGAAACACCCGTGCCGCACGCCTGCCCACGGGTCACCGTCGGGGCAGGCCGTGCACGTCGCGCCGTCGCGGTACAGGTATCCGGTCGCGCACATCGGGCGGAAGTTGTGCACCGTCACCACGAGGGCCCCGCGCCACCGGCCCAACCAGCGGGTGCCGAGGTTGGGGAACAGGTTGTGGACGTGGACGACGTCCGGGCGGAACGCCCGGAGCTCCTCGACCGGTTCGGGGCCGACGCCGGTGACGGTGGTCAGGGCCGCCTCGACGGGATAGGTGGGTCGGCGGAGACGGTCGTCGGTGGAGCGGGACACCAGCGCGACGTCGTGGCCGGCCTCGCGCAGCGCCGCGACCTGCGCGAGGACCACCTGGTTCTCGCCGCTGGGCACACGAGAGCTGTAGAAGCTGTGGACGACCGCGATCCTCATGGTGCGCTCCCGGCAGGTACCGGGGTGCGCGTGACGGCCACCGGATCGTCGTGGGTGGTGGCCAGGTCGCGCACGTGGCAGACGGCACGCCAAGCCAGGTCGATGAGGGCGGCGTACACGAGCAGTCGGACCGAGCTCCGCAGGTTGTACTGCAGGCTGTAGAGGATGAACAGCAGCGGCAGCGCGGTGAGGACCAGCGCCATGCCCCGGTGCCCGGCGGCCGTGAGCGAAGGAATCCGGACGGCGAGGTAGCCGAGGAACAGACCCGCGATCAGCCAGAACACCACGACGACGACCCAGCCGTGGTTGCCCAGCTCGCCGATCGTCGCGTACGGCGTGTACGGGTTGATGCGCACGCTGCTCGCGACGTCGTACCAGCCCGCCGAGTCTCCCGGCAGCGGATTGAGCTCGATCCACATCGTCGATCGCGGGATCGCCGCGAACTGGAACGCGGTCGCCCCGATGAGCGGGAACGAGATGAAGACGTTGTCGAGGGCGCCGGCCAGGACCTGGATCGGGGACTGCGCGTCGGGCAGGGCCGCGAGGTAGGGGAACAGCCCGTGCTCGCCGCCGCCGCGGAGGAACAGCGGCAAGGGCAGGAGCGCGAGGGCGACGACGGCCGCCGCGACGAGGGCCAGCTGCGAGCCCCGGAAGGGCCGCGCGACGTGGAACCCGACGGCGAGCAGGACCGGACAGAGCGCCATCTGACGGCTGCCCAGCGAGAAGTACAGCAGCAGGTAGCCGACGGCCACGACCGCCGGCGGGATCCGCCGGGCCCCCTCCTCCAGGTTGAGGAGCATCCCGCAGGCGATCACGCCCGCCATGCCGACGGTCGCGGCCGGGCCGGCGAGCGAACCGTCCTCGCCGATGAGGTAGTTGTTCCTGCTCAGGAGGTCGGTGCCGTCGATGCCGATGACGACCAGGAGCGGGGTCGCGGCCACGGCCAGGACCGCCGTCCGCCGGCCCGGTGAGAGCACCGCCCCGACGGGCCGCCGGGGCCGGGCACCCACCGCGCGCACGACGTCGAGCCGCCGGGCGATGTGGAGCGCGATCGCTCCGCCGACCAGCAGCGCCGACGCCGAGACGCTGAGCAGGACAGCGGTGAGCAGGGTCTCCTCGTCGTTGAGCGCCAGCTGCACGCTCACGTTGCCGGACAGGTTGACCGAGCGGGCGACCGTGACACCGAGGGCGGCGGTGAGGACGAACGCCGCGGGGACCACGATCACCGGCGACAGGTAGGTGTCGAGATAGGTGCGCCGCACGAGGACCGCGAGCAGGAGTGGTGTGCCCAGCAGGACGATGTAGCCGACCGCGTCGAGCTCCCGGGACACCCACAGCGTCCCGAGCGGGACGAGCAGGGCCGCCGCCGTGTAACCGACTGCGGCCGTCCTCGCGTCGGCCCGGTTCATCGTCACGACGACGTGTCCGGGGTGGAGACGGGCCGCGGGCGAGGGGGGCGTCCGTTGTACCGCGCCGAGGCCGGCCGCGGCCCGAGACGGACGGAGAGTCCCACCAGCGAGTCGACTCGGGACGTCCCGCCGCGGGCCTCGGGGATCGTGACGGTCTCCGGTTCCGGCGTCGGTGCCGTCTCCGGTGCCGTCTCCGGTTCCGGCGTCGGTGCCGTCTCCGGTGCCGTCTCCGGTGCCGTCTCCGGGGCGTCCACCGGAGCCACGTCCGAGACCGGCTCGGGCTCCGGCGTCCGTGGGTCCGCCACCGGCTCGAGCCCGGCCGGCGCCGGCAGGGGGATGTACGCCGGGACATGGATGGTGGGCGTGGCCGACGGTGCGGGCGCGAGCTGCTGACGCGACGTCCCCACTGGGATGCCGAGGCGACGCGGACGCAGGTCGGGAACCTCCGTCAGGAGGCTGCCCAGCATGATCGTGCCGACGGCCCGGAGCATCTCCCTCGCCCGGCTCACCGCGTCGCGCGACGTGACGCCGCTGCGGCACACGACGATCGCGCCGGTGCACAGGGGCGTGAGAGTGGCGGCGTCGGCCGAGGTGGAGAGGGCCGGGGTGTCGAGGACGACCCAGTCGTACGACTGCGTGAGATCGTTGAGCGTGACGGGCAACAGCGACGACGACAGCAGCTCGCCGGGATTGGTCGGCACCGACCCGGCCGGGACGACGTCGAGGCACGGGCCGTAGCGGTGCACCACCTCGGCGGCGGGCACCCCGCCGGCGAGCAGAGCAGCGAGTCCGGGGCCCTCCTCCGAAATCCCCAGGAGCCGCCCGACGGCGGGCACACGGAGGTTCGCGTCCACGAGCAGCACCCGGTCGCCGCTGTGCGAGAGGACGAGCGCGAGGTTGACCGCCGTCGTGCTGCGGCCCTCGCCGGGCTCCGCGCTCGTGATCGCGATGGTCACGGGACGGCGGGCCGGAAGGGTGTGGCGCAGCGTCGTCCCGATGCGCCGGTAGTCCTCCGAGGCCGGCGAGTCGGGACGGGCGACCATCAGCGGCGCGCCGGGGGCGTCGGTCGGAGCCGTCACGACGCGGCCCAGATCGCGGGAGCCCACCAGCTCGGCGAGGTCCGACGACGAGACCAGGCTGTCGTCACGGCGGCGGCGCACGACGGCGACGACGGCGCCGGCCACCAGCCCGAGGATGATGCCGACGGGGATGTCGACGGCCGCGCGGGGTGAGACCGGCTGATAGTTGGGCGCCGCGGGGAACGCCGTGCGCACGTCGACCACGGACTGCTGTGTCGGGTCGCTCGGCCGCTCGAGGCCCGTGACGACCTGCTGGAACGCGTCGCCGTAGGTGTTGGCGATCAGCGCGGCACGCTCCGGGGAGCGGTCGGTGACCGTGACCGTCAGCAGCACGGTCTCGGGCTGGTTCGCGATCTCGGTGTTGTCGACGATCTCGGCGACGGACACGTCACCGAGGCGGTCGGCGGCCGCCGTGGCGACCCGCCCGTCCTCGAGCAGCTCCTTGTAGGACTTCACACGGTCCTGCGAGAGAAGACCCGCGTTGTAGGCGCTGGTCGCCGAGTCGTCGCGCCCGGCTCGGGACACGATGTAGAGCGTGTCGGTCGCGGTGTAGACCGGTGGGGAGACCAGGAAGACGACGAGACCGACGAGCCCGCCGGCCAGCGTGCAGACCAGCACACTGCGCCAGTACGTCCTGATCGCGGACAGGAATCCGTTGCGGGTCACGGTGTTCTCCTCGGGGTGGTGTGACGGCACGGCTCGGCGCCCATCAGCGGCACCAGGTCTGGTGGAACCGGACGCCGCTTCCGCCGGCGCGGTCCTGGTAGAACTCCCAGCACGCCGTGGTGCCGGCGATCGAGTTCGAGCGGGGGTCGCTGACCGTGTGCTCGGAGCCGTCGGGCAGCACGAACGTCACCGCAGGTCCGTCGAGGGTGACGTCGACCTCGAGCGGGGTGCCGTCGCGCGGGAGAACGGGATCGAACCCCCCGGAGGCCAGCACCACCAGCGCGCCGTCGTCGACGACACCGTGCAGCCAACGGTCGGGGGTGACGACGAGGTGGACCGGGGTCGCGCTCCGGATCCCCTCCCCGGGTGGCAGGACGCCGCCGGCCCACGCCGCGAGGCAGAGCGAGCCGTCGGTGTTCCCCGGCCCGAACACGAACCGCGCACCCAGGCGCTCGACCCGCGTGCCGAGGTCGAGGTTGACGTATGTCGCGCCCCGGTCCGCGGGGGTCTGCGCTGTGAGGGCGCCGCCCACGATCCACGGTCCACCGGTGACCCCGGAGCGTCGGACCACGTACGGCCGCCCCAGGGCATCGGTGGCCGGGAGCGGCCCGTCGGGTTGCGTCGCCCAGTCCTGCACGCTGAGGTCCTCCGGGCCGGGTGCCGCGGCGCGGGCCTCGGTACGCCCGCAGCCCGCGATGAGCACCAGCGCACCGAGTCCGGCCAGCAGCGGACGACGAGCGATGAGCTCAGGACTGTTCCCGGACATCGGCACCTCCCCCGACCAGCGCGCCCTCGGCGTCCGGCCCACCGGTCGCCTCGCTCAGACGGGGCGCGAAGAGCACGAACACCGCGAGGGCGAGAACGCTCTCCGCGGCGAGAGCCCACCCGACGCCGACGACGCCGCCGACGACCATCCCCAGCGCGGCGCCCCCGACGAGCAGCGCCCCGCGCACGACCTGGAGACCGAACAGGGTGCGGGCCCGTTGGAAACCGCGGATGAGCGCGTCGAAGGGCACGGTGAACCCGATCAGCACCGACTGGAGGGCGATCGGCAGGACCAGGACCTCGAAGGCCGTGTACTGCGGGAAGAACACGTCCATGATCGGGCCGCGGGCCGGGACGAGAGCCAGCACGACCACGCCCAGCGCCGCCGCCCCGAGGAGCGCCACCCGACGGAGGCGACGCACCGCGTCGAGATCTCGGGCCGCCACCGCGCGTGCCGCCACCGGGGTGAGCAGGACGAGCATCGCCGCCATCAGCGTCACGGCCGGCTGGAAGACCATGAGCTGCACGGCCCGCAGCCCCGCTGCGTCGACGGGCGCGAGCAGGATCCCGGCGAGCACGAGAACCGCGTAGATCTCGGCCTGCCCCAGGATCGAGGTCAGGGTGAACCACCCCGAGAGGTGGCGGCTCTCCTGCGCCCAGGGCCGCGGGTCTCTCGGCCGCAGCCAGGCTCCCCGCGCCAGGAGCCCGGCCACGACGATGCCGACCAGGGCACCGATCCCCCAACCGAGCGACAGGGTCGCGACCGTGAGCTCTCCCGCGAGAGCCGCCACGACGAGCACCACGCCCTGGCCGATCGCCCAACCGGTGTCGGACGCGAGCGCCGAGCCCGTGTGCGACCGCGAGAGCAGCACGAACCGACAGGCGTCCTGAGTCACGGCGACCGGCACCCACGGCGCGAGCCACACGAGGGCGCCCAGCGACGGCACTCCGCTCACTCCCAGAGCGAGCGCGAGCAGGCCACCGCCGACGCCCACGCACAGCGCGGCCCCGATCGCCGAGCGCGCCTCGGCGGGCTGTCGTTCGGCGGGCAGGGTCGGGAGGTGGGCGAGCATCGGCTCGCCGATGAAGGCACGCGCGGCCGCCAGCGTCACGGTGACGACGGCGTACGCGACGACGAAGGCCCCGAACTCCGCGGGCAGGAGCACCCACGACGCGATGAACGCGGTGAGGAAGTTCGTCGCGGAGCTGACGACCTGGTCGACCACCCCGAGCGCCGACGAGCGGGAAGAGGCCATGTCAGGCATCCACCCCGGAGACTGCGAGGTTCACAGCACGTCACCCACGGCGTGGTGGAAGAACTTGATCCGCGGGCTGAGGCGACGCTCGGCCTGCGCCGGGACACCGCTGTACAGGTGGTGGCTCTCATGGGTGCTGTTGGCGGACACCACGGAGCCGGCCGCCACGATGGAGCACTCCGGGATGTCGGTACCGGGGAGCAGGACCACGCTGGTCCCGATCATCACGTGGTGGCCGATGGTCACCGGGGTGGTGCTCTGCCGCATCTTCACGAGGTCCAGCGAGTGCGTGAGGATCTGCGAGCCGAAGCCGCCGAAGTCGGCGAAGTCCCCCATCCGGATCTCGTCGCAGGCGTCGATCATGTGCAGGGAGCTGATCAGCGCGCCGCGCCCCATGATCAGGGCGGGGTGGCGCTCCTGCCCCACGAAGTAGCGGCCGGACTTGCGCACGGCGTTGACCCACACCAGGGGCCCGATGGTCGCCTCGGGACCGAGCTCGACGTCCTCGCAGCCCCGGATGGCGGTGAGGCTGCCGATGCTCGCCCCGGCGCCCACCCGCAGGCGGTCGACGTCGATGAACGCGTGGCCCACGCGTGCTTCCGGGTCGATCTCGTAGCCCAGGAGGCGGCGGTGAACGACGCCGCGCAGCGATCCGGGCAGCACCACGGCGATCGCGGCGAGGACGGTGCGGGTGCGGGCGTGACGGACGATCATGCCGGCACCTCCGCGACGGTGACGGTCGGCTCGACCGGGATCCACGTCTGTGGGCGCGACAGGTCCTTGCGGATGGTGAAGCCGAAGATGTTGCCCTGGCGGCGGGCGACGCCGTTGAGCCCCAGGTTCAGGCCCTTCACCAGGCGGGCGCGCGCCGGCGCTCCCCCGCCGCCGAGCACGGAGCGCATGCCGGGCGTCAGCGCGCGGTCGGTGCCGATGAGCCAGCGCGAGCGGAACTCGACCGGGACGGTGCGACCCGGGTCGAACGACGCGATGGTCTTCTCGACCTCGCGCCGGGTCCAGCGATACACATGGTTGGGCACTCCGGTGCCGTCCACCCCGCCGGTGGTCCCCCCGCCGTCGGCGACCGCGTCGTGCTCGTAGCTACCGACGAGTCCGAAGCGTCCCGCCACCCGCATGAGCGGCGAGTCCTGGTTCTCCACCGCGACGACGGTCCTTCGGGCGATGCGGTACATCTCGTAGAGCGCCTGGTGCGGCCTACTGCAGTGGTGCAGACCGGCGTGCCCGATGACGTGGTCGTAGCTGCCGTCCTCCGCCGTCATCCGGTGAGCGTCCGCCCGGAGGGCGGAGGGCAGCCGGCTCGACACCGAGGCCGGCTCCAGGTTGACGAAGGTGACGTCACGCAGACCGAGGCGCACGGTGACGCCGCGGTCGAACTCGCCCGCGAACTGCACCAGCACGCTGTGGTCGCGGTCGAGCACACGCCGGTCCAGGAGGTCCTGGAGGATCTCCTCGTACGTTCCCGCGCCGCTCTCGGCCATCGGGTGTTCCTCTCGTTCTCGTCGGGTGGTCGCTCGGGCAGCGGGCTCAGGCCGCGGACAGGGGGATCGGTGAGTCCAGCGCGAGGAGCTCGGCGTCGTACATCACCCGGGCGAGCTCCGGGGTGAACGTCCGCGGCGTCCAGCCGAGGGCGTCGCGGGCCTTCGACGCGTCGCCGATCAGCGCGTCGACCTCGCTGGGACGCAGGTAGCGCTCGTCGAAGCGCAGGTACCGGTCCGGATCGAGGCCGGCGTGGGCGAAGGTGAGGTCGACGAAGTCGCGCACCGTGTAGGCGGTGCCCGTCGCGAGGACGTAGTCGTTCGGTCGGTCGGCCTGGAGCATCCGCCACATGCCCTCGACGTACTCGGGGGCGTAGCCCCAGTCGCGGACGGCGTCGAGGTTCCCGAGGTAGAGGTGGTCCTGGACGCCGGCGCTGATCCGCGCGGCGGCGCGGGCGATCTTGCGGGTCACGAAGGTCTCGCCGCGGCGCGGGGACTCGTGGTTGAACAGGATCCCGTTCACCGCGTACATCCCGTAGGCCTCGCGGTAGTTCCGCGCGGCCCAGTAGCCGTAGACCTTCGCCGCGCCGTACGGGCTGCGCGGGTGGAACGGCGTCGCCTCGTCCTGCGGCGGCGGCGTCGCGCCGAACATCTCCGAACTCGACGCCTGGTAGAAGCGCGTGTCCAGCCCGATCATGCGGATCGCCTCGAGCAGCCGGATCGTGCCCAGACCCGTCGTGTCGCCGGTGAACTCGGGCTCGTCGAAGCTGACGCGGACGTGGGACTGCGCGCCCAGGTGGTAGACCTCGTCCGGGGCGATCTTCGACAGCAGCGTCACGAGCCGCGACGAGTCGACCAGATCGCCGTAGTGCAGGAACAGCTGCGGGTCCTCGTGGCGGTCCTGGTACAGGTGCTCGATGCGCGCGGTGTTGAACGTGGAGGCGCGTCGGATCAGGCCGTGCACCCGGTAGCCCTTCGCGAGCAGCAGCTCGGCGAGGTAGGACCCGTCCTGGCCGGTGATCCCGGTGATGAACGCGGTGCGTGTCGTGGTCATGGCTGCCTCTCGATGACGGGAGCCGGCGGGGCGGCCGGCGCCGTAGCGGTGTCGGGGCTCCGACGGGGGGCGGGCACGGTGATCGAGACGCGTGAGGCGAGCGAGTCGACCCACGCCAGGTAGTGGGCACGCGCGGTGCGTTCCGCGTAGACGCGGGCGGCGTAGTGGCAGGCGTTGCTCCCGAGACGGTCCGCGCCGGTCCGGTCGGCCCCGAGGGCGCAGGCCGCCTCGACCAGCAGCTCGGGGCGTGCCGGGGGCAGCACGATGCCGGCGTCGGCGGCGCGGACCTCGGTCGCGGCCGCGCCGTCGTCGGCCGTGGCGGCGATGACCGGACGGCCCGCGGCGAAGTAGGAGGTCAGCTTGCTGGGCACGCACATCTCGGCGATGCCGGGGCGCTCGTTGAGGACCAGCACGTCGGCTGCGGCCAGCGCGGTCTCGAACTCGCCGTCCGGCAACGACGGCTGGAAGCGCAGCCGCTGTACTCCCTCTGCACGGGCCTCCAGAGCGGCCCGCTGGTTGCCGTCGCCCATGAGCACGAACGTGATCGGCAGCCTGCGCTCGTCGGCGAGACGGGCCGCGTCGACGACGTTCTCCAGCCCCTGCTTGGCGCCCATGTTGCCGGCGTGCAGCGCGATGACGTCGCCGTCCGGCCAGCCGAGCCGCGTCCGCAGAGCGGCTGTGTCGCCGGAGGCGGGGGCCGTGTGGGTCCAGTTGCGCACGACGGTGATCCGGGCGGGGTCGACGCCGAGCCGCTCCAGCGACGCGCGGAAGGTGTCGTGGATCGCGGCGACGCCGTCGGCGCCCTGGAGCAGGGTCCGCTCGAGGCGTCGGGCGGCGCCCGCCCCGCGGCCGCGGAGTGCGCCGGTCTCGGCGAGCGCGGCGGTGTAGAGGTCCTGGGTCACGACACCGAGCGCCGTGCGCCCGGAGCGATGCCAGCGCCACCGGGCCGCCGCGACCGACAGGAGGGCCGGGCTGACGACGACCACGACGTCCGGCTTCGTCGTGCGGACCGTCGCGGCGCGCGCGGCGAACACCGCCTCCATGAGCACGCGGCCGAGGCCGGTGGGGCGGGCCGGGACGGGGTGGACCACGCGGGTGACCCGGATCGGGTTCGTGGCCGGGCCGTCGGTCTCCTCGATGCGCGCACCCCGGTACCCGTCGGCGATCCGCCACTCCGGATAGTGCGGGAAGCCGGTGACGACGTGCACCGAGTGGCCGGCCTCGGCCAGCATCCGCGCGAGTCCGGTCGTGTAGCGGGCGATCCCGGTGGGCTCGGGTGCGTAGTTCAGGCCGACGATCAGGACCGTGCGACGTCGCACCGGACCGGTACTCGGGAGGAGCAGGCGTCGGCGGAGCCATGACCGTGTCGTGCCGAGCGACGGACCGTCCTCAGAGATGACCATGTCGGAACGCCTCCTCGTGGGTCGACGATGGGGAGGACAGGCCGGCGGGATTCCGGTGGGCGAGCACGTCAGTACGCCCCCCTGCCACCGAGGACGGCGCGCACGGTGCGGCCGAGGATCGAGAGGTCCAGGCTGTGCGACCAGTTCTCCACGTAGCGGAGGTCGAGCCGGACGGACTCCTCCCAGGTGAGATCGGAGCGACCGCTGACCTGCCAGAGGCCGGTCATGCCCGGCCGGACCACCAGCCGGCGGCGGACGTCGTCGGCGTAGCCGTCGACCTCGCTGGGGAGCGGTGGACGCGGCCCGACGAGCGACATCGACCCGCCGAGGACGTTGAACAGCTGCGGCAGCTCGTCGAGCGAGTACCGGCGCAGCACCCGTCCCACCGGGGTGATGCGGGGGTCGAGGCGGAGCTTGAACAGGGGCCCGGCGCCGTCGTGGGCCCCGTCGCGCTCGTCCATGAGGTCACCGACCCGGCGATCCGCATCGACCGCCATCGATCGGAACTTCAGCATCTCGAAAGGGACGCCGTCGCGGCCGACCCGGACCTGGCGATAGAGGACCGGGCCGCCGTCGGCGCGCACGGCGACCGCGACGACGGCGATCAGGGGCGCCAGCACCGTCACGGCGACGAGCGCCAGCAGGCGGTCCGTCGCCGTCTTGAACCACCGAGCGGGTCCCCGCCATCGGGGCTCTCCGACGCGCAGCAGCGGGAGGCCGTCCATCACCTCCATGCGGAGGCGCGGACCGGAGACCTCCATGAGGCCCGGGTCGACGACGAGCTCGCGTCCGGAGCCTTCGAGTGCCCAGGCGAGGCGGTGGAGCGTGCGCGGCTCCGACGCCCCTGGTCCGACGGCGACGACGTCCACCGAGTGCTGCTGTGCCGCGTCGACGACGTCGTCGAGCCCGCCGACCACCGGGACCCCCGCGAGCCCCGTGCCCCCGTCCGATGCGCAGGCGGCGACGACGAGCCACCCGTGCTCGGGCGCCCGCCGGCTGCGCTCGACCATCGCGCCGACGATGAGCGCCGGACCGACGGCGAGCACCCGCGCGTGGTGCCTGCCTCGGCGGCGCGCGCGGTGGAGGCGGGCACGCTGGAGCCGCCGACTCGCCAGGAGGAGCACGGCGAGCAGCGGGAGGACCACGAACACCCAGGGCCGCAGGGTCGAGTCCTTGGTCGCGAGCGCCAACAACGATGCCGCGACCGCACAGGCGGCGATCGCGCGGAGGATCCGGACGTACTCCGCCTCCGCGGCACCTCGCGCCAGGACGCGGACGTCCCAGCACCCGAACAGCAGAAGCGCGACGATCACGAGCAGGGCGATCACCGAAGCCGAGACCACGGCGTCGGGAGTGCTCCACCGCGACGGCCCGATGTCGATGCGCACGATCGCGACGACCACGACGACGACGGCCACGAGCGCGAGATCGGCGGCGACGACCTGGAGCCGGAACCGCCGTCGGTCGCGCGTGGCCCGCGCTGATCCCGGCACCGGTTCGGCGGGCAGTGCGCCCAGATCGACGAGCTGGACCGAGCTCACGGCACCTCCCCCTCCAACGGTTCCCGCTGACGCCGGCGCCCGATTTCGGGCAGGCCGGAACACACTTCCCCCAACGTGTTCTCCACGGACGCGTGGACGATTCGACGCACATTTCGGGTGTACGTCGACAACACCATTCGCACAGATGGCGACGAGGTGCACCGGACATCGGAGAACCGGCGTGGGCACCATCGGACATCGCGGGCCACCGGGCGAGCAGGGCTCAATCCGGCATGGCACCGAATGAACGCGGGCAGTCGTCACCAGCTGATTCGTGGCGCGCCGAACACACTCCCGGATCCACTCCGGAGGCTCGACGTGTCGGGGCAGCCTTCAGCTCGCGACGAGCTCTCGATCGATTCGGAGAAGGACAAGGCAACGCCGGGCCGCAGCGCTGTATGCGCAGTGCAGCGAGGCCCGGGCCGCACACCGCCGTCGGGCTGCGACCCTCCTCGGGCCGGCAGCGGACATCGGGACGCTGCTCGTCGGGTGCGGCAGCGCGCCCGCGTCCTCAGACGACGAGATGACGAGGTCTGGCGCTTCGTCTCGTGGACGTTCGATACATCTGGAATCCCCCCCAGGACTCTCACATGTCAGCGGATGGCCCCGTCGAGGCCTCCTTGCCTCGCAGAACCACTCTGTCGTGTGACCCCCGTCTGGGCGTACCCAGCACGTTGTGTCGTCAACAGACCGTCGGGGAGTCCTGGTGCATCGTCCAGTACCTAGCGGTTTGTTCACTCGATCGGACTAGCGTTTATTACCGAACCGTACGCGCCGATGTTGACACACATCGTGAGAGATCCCTGTTCGCGGCCGCACGTGACGATATTGCTCGTGACGGAATCCCGTAGGCGTCATCCGGCAACGGACGGACAGCCTCGCCGCTTCCGTGATCTCCCGCGCGGACTCACGACGTACGGGTCGGACTCAGAACGTGTCAGGCGACACCGACGGCCGGGAATGCTTGCGATGCGGCCACGCAGAACTACATACTCCGGAACCGCCTGCCCCGACGTCGGCGAAATGACGAATCGAGGGCCGGCCGGCCGGAACGGTTCCCCGTCCCGACCGGTGAATCGATCTCCACCGAACGGAATCTGGCCACGGGGGGTGCGCCGATGATGAACGCGGGGACACGCAACGAGGGAGGACGGTCTCGGTGACCGCCGTCGCGGCAGCTCCGTCGGAACAGAACGTCCTCGACATGCTCGGGCTCGCGGCGCTCCGCGCACACGACGCACCTGCGGTGCGCGACCGTGACGGAGCCTGGACGTACGCCGAGCTCGACGCCGCCGCCGACCGCGTCGCGGGGCGCCTCGCCGAGCTCGGGGTCGGCCCCGGAGACCGGGTCGTGCTGCGGAGCCCGAACCGGCGCGAGGTGCCCGCGCTCCTCTTCGGGACCTGGCGGGTCGGAGCGGCCCTGGTCCCCCTGAGCCCACGCCTTCCGTTCGCCGGCCTCGCCACCGTCGTGGCCGACGCGGCCCCGGCCGTGGTCGTCACGGGCGCGGGCGACGTCCTCGAGGGTGACGTGGGCCCGGTGACCTCGGTCGAGCACCTGGTGTCGGGACCGCGCGCCGACGCCCGGCGCGCGGTCGACGACGCCGACCTCGCCCTGCTCGTCTACACCTCCGGGAGCACCTCGACCCCGAAGGGCGTCGTGTGCCCGCGCGGCGCCGTCGAGTTCGCCGCCCGCGCGATCGCGGAACGCCTGCGCTACCGCGCCGACGACGTGGTGCTGGTCGGGTCGCCGATGTCCTTCGACTACGGGCTCTACCAGGTCCTGCTCAGCGTGCTGGCCGGCGCCGAGCTCGTGCTCACCGACGCCGAGGACCCGATCGGCATGCTCCGCACGCTCCGAGAGACCCGCGCGACGGTCGTCCCGATCGTGCCTTCCAGCGCACGGATGCTCGTGCGGCTGGCGCGCCGCGGGGCCACGATCGGTCACGTCCGCCTCTTCACCAACACCGGCGCAGCGCTGACCACCGCCGACATCGCGGGACTGCGCGGGGCGTTCGACGGCGCCTCGGTGGTCGCGATGTACGGCATCACCGAGTGCAAGCGCGTGACGATCGCCGAGCCCGACGTCGACCTCCAGCGCCCGGGCTCGGTGGGCACCGCCCTGCCGGGGACCCAGGTGCAGATCCTCGACGAGGACGGGCTCCCGGTCGCGCCCGGCGTCGAGGGCGAGATCGCCCCGGTCGGGCCGCACGTCATGGACGGGTACTGGCGATCCCCCGAGCTCTCGGCCGGTCGCTTCGATCACGATCCCCGCTCGGGCTCACCCCGCTTGCGCACCGGCGACTACGGGCACCTCGACGCCGACGGGCACCTGTACTTCCACGGGCGGCGCGACGACCAGATCAAGCGCCGCGGCGTCCGCATGAGTCTGATCGAGATCGAGGCCGCGGCCGTCACCGTGCCCGGTGTGGTGGCCGCCGCGGCACTTCCGCCGGACGGCGAGCACGACCTGGAGCTCGTCGTGGTGGGCGACCGCCCCGGCAGCGAGGTCCTGGACGCACTCCGTGAGCTCGTGGAGCCGGCCAAGGTCCCCGACCTGTGCCACGGGCTGGACGAGCTCCCCCTGACCACCAACGGCAAGACCGACCGCAAGCGCCTGCGACAGCTCGTGCAACCCGATCTCGGGAGGACCTCGTGACCCCGGACGCCACCGCCGAGCACCACGCCTCGCTCGCGGTCACCTACGGCACCCCGCTCTACGTCTACGACCTCGACCGGGTACGCCGGGCGGCCGACGATCTGACCGGCACCCTGCCGTCGCCGTCGACGCTTCTCTACTCGCTCAAGGCCAATCCGCACCCGGACCTGGTGCGGGAGCTGCTGGCGCGCGGCGCGCGGCCGGAGATCAGCTCCAGTGGCGAGCTCGCCGCGGCCATCGAGGCCGGCGGCTCCCCGAGCGAGTTCTTCTACACGGGGCCGGGGAAGACCGCGGAGGAGATCGCCCTCGCGATCGACGCCGGCGTCCGCACGTTCTCGGTCGAGTCGCCACGCGACCTGCACCGCGTCGCCGCCGTCGCGCGGACCCGCGCCGTCGTGGTCGACGCCCTGCTGCGCGTCAACGGGTCGGAGGCGGCGGGGGGTGCCGGCATGCGGATGACCGGCGAGGCCTCGCAGTTCGGCACCGACGTCGAGGTCCTCCGGGCGCGCCGCGAGGAGCTGCACGGCCCTGAGGTGGAGGGCGTGCGCCTGGCCGGCTTCCACTTCTACCCGCTCACCAACGCCTCCGACGAGGACGTGCTCGTCGCCGAGCTGCTCGGCAGCGTCGCCCTGGCCGCGGCGCTCGAGGACGAGATCGGCGTCGAGGTCCGTGTCCTCGACCTCGGGGGCGGCTTCGGCTGCCCGTTCGCCAGGCCCGGGGAGCGGCCGGCCTACCCCGGTCTGCGCGCCAAGCTCGAGGCCGGCCTCGACGAGCGCTTCCCCGGGTGGCGCGACGGCGCGCCACAGGTCTACTTCGAGTCCGGCCGCCACCTCGTCGGCGACGCCGGCACCCTGCTGACAGCGGTGTCGGACGTGAAGACCAGCCGCGACACCCGCTTCGCCGTGCTCGACTCCGGCATCCACCACCTCGGCGGTCTCTCCGGCATCGGCCGGCTCCTGCCGCTCTCGGCGGTCCCGACCCTCGTGACGGGGCCGGACGTCGACGACGGGGCGACCGCTCAGCCGACGAAGCTCGTCGGTCCCTTGTGCACTCCCGCCGACACGCTGGGCCGCGGCGCGCCGGACCTGCCGCCGCTGGAGTCGGGCGACATCCTGGCCGTTCCCAACGTCGGGGCGTACGGGGCCACGGCGAGCCTGCTGGGCTTCCTCAGCCGCCCCGGAGCGGCGGAGGTCGTGGTCCGCGGTGGCACCGTCGTCTCCGCGTCACGCCTCACGCTGGTCCGCGCCTCCGTCGAGCCCCGCCAGACCGCGTCCGACGACATCGGGGCCGGGCCCGAGGCCGTGGTCCCGGAAGCCGCTCTGGTCGACACGGTGTCCGGACCCGCGATCGGTGACGTCACGGTCGGGCGGCCGTGGGACGACCGCTTCGTGCCCGTCCTCGTCGAGGTACTCCCCCGTCTCGCCGAGCAGAGCGCCCTCGAGCCCGGGAGCAGCCTGCGGTCGGTTGGGCTCGATTCGCTGGCCATGGTCGACCTGCTCGTACGGTTGGAGGAGGAGTACGGGGTCTCGATCCCTGACGACGCCCTGGACCGCGACGCCTTCGACACGCCGGGCAGCCTCTGGCAGGTCCTCGAGGGGGCCCGCCGGTCGGGGTGACCAGCACAGCGCGATCGGCTGGTCACCCTTCGCAAGGACAGCGCTGATCATTACGTCGAACAGCCCAATGACGTGGGCCAGGCTGGTCTGTCCGGGGGATGAAGCTGATCTTTCCCGACGGGATCATGATGGCGGGGAGGGGGTTCCCGTCGCGTGTCCGATCGCCTGCCGACCACACCGCCGTTGGTGATCGGTCGCGCCCGCGAACGGGACCAACTGGCGGCCGCGACGGACGTGCGCCGCCGCGATGGCACGGTCACGGTGCTGCGCGGCGAGCCCGGCAGCGGCAAGACGACGCTGCTCGACGAGGTCGCGGGCGCCACGCCGCGCAGGGTGCTCCGGACCGCCGGCGTGGAGGGCGAGGCGGTTCTGCCGTTCGCGGCGGTCGCCGACGTGCTGCTCCCGATCCTGTCCCACGCCCACGAGCTGCCGACCGTGCAGCGCGAGGCGCTCGAGATCGCGCTCGCGCTGCGCGCCGGCGACGTCGGCAGCCCGCTCGCCGTCTCCGCGGCCGCACTCGGCGTGCTAGCCGCAGCGGCCGACGCCCGGCCGTTGCTCCTCGTCGTCGACGACTTCCCGTGGATCGACGCGCCGTCCCAGCAGGTGCTGCTCTTCGTGGCTCGGCGTCTCGCCACCGAGCGGATCGCGCTGCTGCTGGGCGTGCGCGAGGAGATGCCTCTCGATCCCGCGATCTGGCGCCTGCCGACGATCGCTCTCGGTCCGCTGACCGCCGAGGAGAGCCGCGAGCTCGTGCGCACCCTGCCGGTCCGCACCTCGCCCGCGGTGCTCGAGACGATCGTCGAACGGTGCGGCGGCAACCCGCTCGCCGTGGTCGAGACGGCACGGACGGCGGGCCCCGACCTTCTCGACGCCGCCACCGCCCTCCCCCCGGGATCGACCCTCGAGCGGGCGTGGTCCGCGGCGATCGACGGGCTCCCCGCCACCACCCGCTCGGCGATGGCCGTCCTCGCGTTCAGCCATTCGACGCGCCGCGACGAGCTCGAGCCCGTCCTCGCCGACCTCGGGCTGGGCGCCGACGACCTACTGCCCGCCGAGCGCCGCAGGCTCGTGCAGCGCGACGACGAGCACATGGGGCTGCGCCACGACCTCCTGCGTCCCCTCGTCAGCGCCCGCACGTCCCGTGACCTGCGTCGACGGGTGCTGCACGGCCTCGCCCGCCACGCCCCCCGCGACGTCGCCGTCTGGTACCTGGCGGAGTCCACCGAGGCTCCCGACGACGACCTCGCCGGGCGCCTCGTCGAGGCCGCGATCTCCGCTCGGCGACGGTCCGCGCTGGAGGCCGCCGGGCGCGCCTGGGCCCGCGCCGCCGACTTCACCGCCGACCGGGCGACACGCGCCGCCCGCCTGCTCACCGCCGCCACGGATGCCGCCATCTCGGGCAGCTCCACGCTCGCCGAGACCTGGTGTGAGCAGGCCCTGGCCCTCCGCGACGACGAGACCTTCGCCGCCGACGTCGAGCTCGTCCGCACCCGCGCGCTGTCCTGGCTGGACCCGGCGCGGGCCGTCGACGGCGCGCTGCGGGCCGCGGACGCCGTCCTCCCCCACGACCGGGCGCGCGCGGCGCGCCTCTATATCGAGGCAGCCGTCCCGCTGACGATGACCGGTCGGCTGCGCGAGATGGAGTCCGTCGCCGACCGCGCCCGGACCGCGGGCGACGACACCCTCACCGGGCTCGCGACGGTGGCCCACGCCTATGCCCTCGTCGGCCGCTGGACGGACGCGCACCCGCTGTTCGACCAGCTCGTGGCGCGCGCCGCCGATGCCGACCCGCTCTGGGACGCGCAGGCCCTGGTCGCCGGGGCGCAGACCGGTTGCTTCCTCGAGCGCTGCGACGACGCTCGCGGCCTGTTCGGCACGGTGACGTCGACGGCCCGGCAGGTCGGCGCGCCGCTGGTCCTGGCGTTCGCCCTCACCGCACACGCGGAGATGGACTGGTGGGACGGGCGGTGGGCGGCCGCCTCCGCGGACCTCACCGAGGCCGTCGAGTGGGCCGACGAGCTCGGTCAGGCGGGCAGCCGCGCGTTCGGGGCGACGCTGCTGGCGCGGATCGACGGCGCCCGCGGCGACATCGCGTCGTGTCGGGCGAACGCCGAGGCGGCGCTGCGGGCCGCCGGACCGTTGGGGATCGCGAGCATCCAGGTCTACGCCGCCACCGCGCTCGGGGCGGGCGCACTCGCGGTCGGCGAGCCGGCCACCGCCGCCGCGCACCTCGGGCGGGCCCGCCGCGCGTTCGACGACATGGGCGCGCTCTGCGCGACGTCGATCCCCTTCGCAGGTGACCTCGTCGATGCCACGGTCCGGGCCGGTGACCGGGCGGGGGCCGAGTCGGCGGTGGCGTGGGTGACGCGGGACGCCGAGCACACCGGGTCCGCGTACGCGGCGGCGGTGGCCGCGCGGGGACGCGGGCTGCTCGCCGACGACCACGACGAGGCCGAGCGCTGGTTCGCGGAGGCCCACGCCGCCCACGAGCGGTTCCACGCCCCCTACGAGCGCGCGCGGACCGTCCTCGCCCACGCCGAGAGCCGCCGCCGCTGGCGGCGGCCCGGCGCGGCGCGGGCGTTGCTGCTCGACGCCGAGCTGACGTTCTCCGGGTTGGGGGCCTGGCCGTGGGCAGATCGCACCCGCCTCGAGCTCGCCGCCACCGGGCATCGGGCCGCCGGAGAGCCCACCGAGGACCGGACCGAGGACGGGGGCTCGCTCGAAGCCTTGACCCCGCAGGAGTTCCAGATCGCCCGGGGGATCGCCGACGGGCAGAGCAACGTCGAGGTCGCAGCGGCGCTGTTCGTCTCCCGCAAGACGGTCGAGGCGCACCTGACCCGGATCTACCGGAAGCTCGGGGTCCGGTCGCGCACGGAACTCGCGGCCGAGTTCACGCGCCGTCGACGCCTCCCCGAGGGAACTCCCTAGTACCGCCGTCGTCGTTCACTCGACAGGATGATCCACGAACACGGTGTGTAGGCACAACGAGGAGGTGGAATGACGGCGACAGCAGCCGAGAGGCCCGGCTTCACCGGATTCCACCACTTCGCGTCGACGGTCAGCGACGTCGGACGCAGTGCCGCCTGGTACGAGCGTGTCCTGGGTCTGACGCCGGCGTCCGCGCACTGCCCGGAGGACGGTGCCACCGACGGCGTGCTGCTGAGCGATCCCGAATCGGGGATCGCCATCCGGCTGCACGGCACGGGTGGCGGCGAGCCGAGGGGTCACGCGGCGCTGTCGGTGTCGAGCCGGTCGCAGCTCGACACCTGGGCGGGATGGTTCGACGGGCTGGGCGTCCTCCACGGCGGGGTCGTCGACGTCGGCGACCCGGAGCCGTACGCCTACCTCGTGTTCCGGGATCCGGACGATCTCCCGCTGGTGCTGGTGCACGTGGCGGAGTGAGTCCCGCAGGACCGCGGAGCGCGGTGTACACACGTCGGGCGAGTACAGGGGGCGACGTGTGGGGGGACGACGCGGGGGGCGTCGTGCACCGTGCTCCGCGACCCCGGTCCCGGTGGCGAGAGGGGGCGCCGCCGGGACCGGGCACACGTGTGCGCTGCGCTTTCGGGTGGCCGGTGGTGACCGGCGGGGCGTGAGTCGGCACAGTGACCCCCGATGAGGGACCTCCGATGACGCCCACCCCGACCTCGCGACGCCCTCCTGACCGGACGCGCGACGACGCCCGCCGCCGCCAAGCCCTCGGCCTCGGCGGCGGCGCTGTCGTGCTCGGCGTCGTCCTCGGCTTGGTCGTGCTCGCGCTCTACCCCACCCTCGACCCCGCCGACGTCGGGCGCGGCTTCGTCCTCGTCGGCGGGCTCGTCACGGCGATCCTCGTGAGCGCCGGGGGCCAGCGCGTGCGCGCCGTCCCCCGCGTGCCGGCGCGGTCCGTCGTCCGCACGCTCGTCGCCTACGCCGCGATCAGCGCGGCCGTCGGCGTGGTCCTCGTCCCGCTGGCGCACGGCGGCTGGACGCCGGTCCTCGTCGTCACCGTCCTCGGCAGCCTCGCCCTCGGCGCGCTGGCGGTCGTGGTCGGCCGGTGGTCCGGTCAGCCGTCGCAGATGTCCTCGTAGCCGCCGTTCACCGTGGTCTCGCCCTGGGTCGGGAAGTACCAGCCGACGCTGCGGTAGGCGAGGCGGCCGTGGCAGTCGCCGAGGTCCGACGCGACGACCACGACCGGCCTCTGCACGCCGTCGGAGGTGGCCACGCCGTCGGGGACCCACAGGCCCGTGCCGCGGCCGGTCGCCTCCGTGCCGCCCCAGGACTCCCACGTCACCCCGGTGACCTGGCCGGTCGAGCTGCCGCCGGCGTAGACCTCGCCGGGGCGCACGTCGCCGAACCCCGTCTGGTTCGGCGCCCAGACGGCCCCGAGCGTCGGCGTGCCGGACACCGGCGCCGATCCGGCGCCGGTCCGCAGCTGTGTGTTGTCGCCATAGCCGCCGCTCCGCGTGAGGCGCTTGGCGTAGCAGTCGTCGGGCCCGATCCCGGCCTGCGCGCACCAGGCGTTCGCCGCCTCGCCGCTCGAGAACGGCCGGTTCACCAGCGTGATCCAGAAGTCGCGGCCCCGGAAGCTCGTCCAGTCCCCCGACCACGCCAGGACGGCGTCCGGGTACGTGCGGCGGAGCTCCTGGTGGTCGGCGAGGACGGCCGCGTCGTCGTAGGTCCGGCCGCCGACGCTCATGCCGGCCTTCTTCGCCGAGAGCTGCGGCACCCACGTGCCGACCAGGCCCTCGACGGCGCCGGCGTCGGTGCTCTGCTGCGCGCGGAGGGCCTGCTGCGGGTCGGCCGGAGCGGTCGTCGATGTCCCGGTCGGCACCGGTGCGGCGGCGACCTGCGGGCCGGACTCGGGCGACCACGGCTGCCCGACGACGAGGAACCCGGCGAGCCCGGCGGCGACCACCGCGAGCACGCAGACCAACGCGATCAGCCCGCGCGACGAGCGCGGTGGCGCGGGCGGCGGGACGACGGGCGACGCCCACGGCCCCGACGGCGGTCCCTGGTACGCCGGGATGCCGCAGGTGGCGCAGAAGTGCGCGCCCGGCTGCCACGGCGCCCCGCAGCGTGGGCAGGTCACCCCGGCGGCGTCGATGATCGTCATGCGGTCCCCCGAATCCGTCACGACGCGGCGCGCCGTCGACCCGAGGTCGCTGCGCCGAGGGACGTCGTTACGACGTCCGGCCGAGCTTCACCCGCGCGAGCGCGCACACCATCCATTCCGCGTCATCGGTTGGGCCGCCAGTCCGACCCGTCGCCGTCGGCCGCGCTGGCGTCGGCCATGGCGTCGGTGTTCGGCACCGGCCAGCCCGCCTCGGTGTCGAACATCGCCTCCTCCATCCCGCGCTGCTCGGTGGCGATGCGCGTCGAGAGCTGCTCCACCTGCACGACCGCCGTCACGACCATGGTGGCGCCCGCGGTGATGGCGGTCAGGATCGCGACGCACGCCGCGGGGATGCCGACCGCGGTGGCGGCGGTGACCATCGCCGTGACCAGTCCGGCGGCCATGACGACGGCCGCGGCCTTGATCGCGGTCCAGAACGAGTCGAGCTGGTCGGCGTAGGTGTGCAGCGAGGTCGCCACGGCGTCGCAGTGCTCGCGGACCGTCCCGACGAACCCGGCCTGCGCCGGGACGAGCGCCTTGTAGGCCTCGGCCGCGCGGCCCTGCCACTCGAGGTTCGCCTGCATCCGGTCCAGACCGACCTCGCCGGCCGTCACCCCCAGCGCCGCGCCGATCCCGGACCAGCCGTCGGCGGTGTGGCGCAACTGCCCGGGGTCGCCGGCCCGGGCGATGAGCTCCTGCATCTCCTCGACGGCCTGGCGGTGCGCCTCCTGCACCCGGCGGACGCCCTCGCGCACGGCCTCGACCAGCGCCGGCGACACGAGGACGGGGCCGGCGACCGACGCGGCCGTCGCCATCACGTCCTCGACCAGGGCGTAGAACTCGCGCGCCTTCCGGTCGAACCCCTCGACCTCCGCCCGCACCTCGTCCACGACCGCCACCGCGCCTACCCGCCCTCCGGTCGCAGCGCCTCGAAGCGCCCGGCGTTCTCGGCGTCCTCCTGGCCGTAGACCGACGCCGCGCCGTCGAGCGAGGCGGACACCGCCCGGAACGCCTCGACGCCCTGGGCGATCACCTGGTCGATCCGCCGCCGCAGGTCCTCGTAGCTCCGGTCCAGGCCGGCGTCCACACCCCACTGCGAGAACGCGAGCGGGTCGACGGTGACGGTCTCGAGCGTCATGCGCCGCACCTCGAGCCGGTCCGACGCGCTGCGCCAGACCGCCGCGTCGTCGCGCAGGGCGTCGAGCGCGACGTCGACGCCGTCGTCGCCGGCCCCCGGCGCGCTCACGGCGCCATCCCGGCGAGCCGCGCGACCAGCGCCGGGTCGCCCGCGAGCTGCTGCAGCGCCACGGTCGCCGGGTGCGACGGCCCGTGTTTCAAGGCCTCGGGCACGGCCTCGCGGCGCAGGCCGGCGAGCACGTCGAGCAGTTCGGCCTCGACGTCGCGGACGTGCGCCGACCTCGCCCACCCCGCATCGACGGTGACCGCCGTGACCGTGCCGTGGCGCGCCGCCCCGCGGACGTGGCCGCCCGCGCTGGTGCGCTCGACGACCCGCCCGACCGCGACCGTCGCCGCCGCGGAGAACCGCGCGACGTCCCGGCTCGCGTCCTCCACCAGGCGCGCGAACGAGCCGCCCCAGGGCGCGAGGTCCGGCACGCCCGACGGGGCCGCCGGCGGGAAGACCGGCGCCGCGAGCGCCCCGGCGACCGCGCGTGCCGCCGCCACCACGACCTCCTCGCCCAGCCGGGACGGGTCGATCCGCGCGCGCCAGTCGTCGGCGAGGGAGACCCCGTCGGGATCGAGGGTGACCACCACGACGTCGTCGCGCCGCTCGACACCGGACGGCCGCGCCGACGACACGGACCGCGCGAACTGCGCGTACTCCGCGTCGTCGAGACCCGCGAAACCCCACCGGCGGTCGTCCACGCGAGCGAGCGTGACACGACCGGCGGTGACGCAAGGGCCGAACGGAAGAACTGATCCGGAGCCGCCGTCCTGATCGCCCTGATCGTGATCGGCGCCCTGGTCGGTGTCTCCGGGTGACGCCGCATATCGTCGCGCGGTGATGAACCGTCGCGTCTTCCTGGCCCTGGCCGGTCTGGCGGCGTGGCCCGTCCTCACCGGCTGCAGCAGCGCGGCGCCCGTCCCGGCCCCTCGCGCTCCCGGGCTCGACGACCCGGACCGCAAGCACGTCGCCGAGGCGATCATCAGCTCGTTCGAGAACTCGACGACGACGTTGCCCTACGACGCGGCGCAGCGCCTCGACGACGGCCGCGGGATCACCGCGGGCCGCGCCGGGTTCACCAGCGGAACCCATGACCTCCTGCTCGTCGTCCGGCGTTACGAACAGGTGGCCGGTCCCCAGAACCCCCTGCACCGCTACGTGCGGCCCCTGACCCGCATCGACGAGCAGGGCGGCGGGAGCGGCACCTCGGGGCTCGACGGGTTCGAGGACGTGTGGCGCCGGACGTCGCGCACCGATCCCCGGCTCAACCAGGCCCAGGACGCCGTCTACGACGAGCTCTACTTCCGGCCCGCGATGGACCAGTCGCGCCCGCTCGGCCTGACCACCGCGCTCGGCCAGCTCGTCATCCTCGACACCGCGGTCCAGCACGGCCGCGGCGGCCCGGACGGCCTGCTCGCGCTGATCGCAGAGACCGACCGCCAGCAGGAGGGCGGATCCGACGCCGAGCGCACCGTCTGGCTGCGCCAGTTCCTCGAGGTCCGGCGCGCGCACCTACGGGACCCCGCCGACGACGAGACCACCGAGGTCTGGCGCGAGTCGATCCCCCGCGTCGACACGCTCGTGAGCCTGATCGACCAGCGAAGGTTCGACCTCGCGACACCGCTGACGTGGACCTTCGCGGGGTCGCGGTTCAGCGTCGGCTGACCGACCGGGGCGGCTCGTGATCGACGGAGAGGACCACACTCACGTCGTGGGCACAGGACTCGCCGACCACCTCGCGACCCTCGACGAGACGTCGCTCGCCGTCCTGCTGCGCCACCGGCCGGACGCCTGCACCGAACCGGTGCCGCGCGACCTGAGCAGGCTCGCCGGCCGCCTCGCCGGTCGCGCCTCGCTCTCCGCCGCCCTGCGCCGGCTCGACCGCGACACCGTCGAGGTCGGCCGAGCGGTGGCGGCACTCGATGAGCAGGCGACGCCGGACACGGTCACGGACCTCCTCGACACCACGCCCGCGCTCGTCGAACGACCCCTGCAGGTACTGACCACGATGGGGCTGGCGTGGCCGGACGGGCCGGTGCTCCGGCTCCCCGAGGCGTTGTCCGAGCACTGGCTCGCCGAGATCGGCGCCGACGAGCCCATCGCCCGCATGGCCCGCCACGTCGTCGCCGAGGAGATGCGCCGGATCGCCGTCGCGCATGGCATCCCGCTGTCCACCCGCAAGGCCGAGGTCACCCAGGCGATCCACGACACCTGGGCCGAGCCCGGTTTCCTGCGCAGCCGGATCGAGGCGCTCCCCGCCACCGCCCGGCAGCGCCTCGGTGTGCTCTGCCGCGCCGAGTTCGACGGCCTGCGCCCGAGCACCGACGACCATCTCCTGCTCGACGCCGGCCTGCTCGTGCTGGAGGGACACGTCGCGCGCATCCCTCGGGAGATCGCCGTGACGGTGTGGGCCGCGGACGCGTCACTGACCGGTGTCCCCGACCTGCCCGCCCCGGCGGATCCGCCCGCTCGGGTCGCGGACGGGGCCGTCGCCGCCGCGCGGAGCCTGCTCGACATCGTCACCACGGTCCTCGACGACGCCGCCGACACCCCCGTCACCGCGCTCAAGAGCGGCGGGGTCGGCAAGCGCGAGCGCGCCCGTCTCGTCAAGCGCCACGACCTCGACGGCGATCACCTCGCCTGCCTGGTCATCGACCTCGCCGCGCACGCCGGCCTGCTCGGCCTCACCGAGGCCGGCTACGCACCGACCGCCACCTACGGCGACTGGCGCGAGGAGGACGCCGCGGCGCGGTGGACCCGGCTCGCCCGCACGTGGTTCGCGCTCGAGTACGCGCCCGGCGATCGCGAGGTCGACGGCAAGGAGGTCGCCCCGCCCCTCGCCCTGCTCAGCATGGCCGGCGACCTGCGCCGAACGCTGCTGGAGAAGAGCCGCGACCACTCGCTGCACGCGACCGAGGAGCACCTCGCCTGGTTCTCCCCCATGTCCGCGGAGGCCGTTCTCGCCGGCTCCGTGGCCGTGAGCCGCCGCGAGGCCGAGCTCCTCGGCATCGTCGTCGGCGACACCGTCAGCCCGCTGGGACGGGCGCTGGTCGACGGCGGCGACGTCGTCGCCGCGGTCGGCGAGCACCTCGTCGACGCCTCCTGCGAGGTCGTCCTGCAGTCCGACCTGACGGCGATGGTGTCCGGGCGCCCCTCGCCGGCGATCACCCGCCTGCTCGCCGACGCCGCCACCCCCGAGTCCCGCGGCGCTGCCACCACCCACCGGTTCTCGCCCGCGAGCGTCCGCGCCGCCCTCGATGCGGGATGGAACGCCGACGACCTCCTCGCCGAACTTCGCGCACTCTCCGCGCGCCCCCTCCCGCAGCCGTTGGAGTACCTCGTCACCGACGTCGCCCGCCGTCACGGCCACGTCCGCGTCCGCGCGGCCGGTGCGTGCCTCGTGCTGGACGAGGCGCTGTCCGAGGAGGTCCTGCGGTCGCGATCCCTGCGCGCCCTCGGCCTGGCCCGGCTCGCCCCCACCGTGCTGGTGAGCCCGTCCGACCCCGACGGCGTGCTGCGCGCGCTGCGCGCCGCCGGCTACCTCCCGGTCCGCGAGGACGACACCGGCGCGGTCGTCGTCGAACGCCGCGAGCGGCAGGTCGCCGACACCACCTCCGAGCCCGACGTCCGGGAGGTCATGGACCCCGCGGCCCTCGCCGGCCGGCTGATCGCCGCCGGCCTCGGCCACGACCTGGTGGACTCACCCACGGCCGCCCTCCTCGGCTCGTTGAACCCGCGCCTCGACCCCGCCGAGCTCGACCTCCTCGCCGACGCCGTCGACCACGGGCGCGACGTCCACATCACGTACTCCGACCGCAACGGCACGATCTCCCGCCGCGTCGTGACACCGGACCAGGTGCTGCACCGCTGGCTGATCGCCTGGTGCCACCTGCGCCACGACGAGCGCGAGTTCACCGTCGAGAACATCCTCGAGGTCGCGCCGGCGACGTGATCGTTCGGCGCCCCGCTACGGCGACGCCCTCCCGTCCATCAGGCCGCGCAGGAGCCGGTCGATCCGACGGACGTCGAGGTGATCGGCGGTGCGGAACACGCGATGACGTTCGGCGCGCACGTCGTCGAAGCACGCGATCGCCTCGTCGCGCCGGCCGCGCGCCTCGGCCGCCTGCCCCCTCTCCTCCAGCGCCCGCAGCGTGTCCACCGCCCGCGGCCCCTGCACCCGCACCTGGTCGACATGGAGCGCGACGGCCTCGCCGTACGCCTCGGCGGTGCGGCCCGACAGGCGCAGCGCCTGCACCCAGCCCCCACGCACCCGCAGGGTCAACGGGTGCTCCTTGCCGAGCTCGGACGCCACGGTCGTCCGG
Organism: Actinomycetospora flava; assembly: GCF_037400335.1. Taxonomy (NCBI): domain Bacteria; kingdom Bacillati; phylum Actinomycetota; class Actinomycetes; order Pseudonocardiales; family Pseudonocardiaceae; genus Actinomycetospora; species Actinomycetospora flava. The sequence continues at coordinate 272,351 of NZ_JBBEGM010000005.1, read as the reverse complement.
AGTGCGTCGTACGCCTCCAGCGCGGCGACGGTCCGGCCGCGCTGCAGCCACGCCCACGCGAGGCGCGCGCGGCTGGTGAACGTGTGCGGGTGGTGCGGCCCGAGGTCGCGCTCGCGAGCGGCGAGGACGGCGGCCGCCTCGGCGACGCCCTCGTCACGGCGGCCCGTGAGCACGAGTGCCCACGCGTGGTGGTCCCGCGCCACGAGGGTGTCCCGGTGCTCGGCGCCGAGGTACTCGCTGCGTTCGGCGACGACGCGCCGCAGCAACCCCCGCGCCTCCTCGGCGCGTCCCTGGAGCCCGCGTGCCAGCGCCAGGCTCTGCTCGACCGACAGGCGCAGGGAGCGCCGCGTCGTCCGCGGCGTGACCACCCCCGACACGGTCGTGTTCGGCACGCCCGGCTGTGCGAGGGCGACGACGTCGGCGTCCTCGAGGTCGACGAGCAGCTGCCGCGCCCGCTCCTCGGCGTCGGCGATACGGCCGCGGTGGAGCACGACGCGCATCACCCGGTAGCGCGTGGCGAGCGTCGTCTCGTGGAAGCCGCCCAGCGTCCGGCGACGATCGGACAGGACGGCGAGCAGCTCGCGGTCGGCCAGCTCGGCCCGCCCGGAGCGCAGGAGCGCCCACGCGTGCAGCTCGCGGCTGTCGAGGGTGAGCGGGTGGTCGACGCCGAGCACCTCCGAGCGCAGGTCGACGATGTCGCGCAGATCCTGCTCGGTGGCCTGGACCTCCCCGAGCTGGAGCCTGATCGCGGCGTGGTTGTGGGCGTCGGTGAGCCGTCGGGGGTGCCGACGACCGAGCACCTTCTCCTGGTCGGGCAGGAGGGTGGCGTACATCGACCGCGCCGTCTCCAGGTCGCCGGCCCACATGCGCGCCCAGGCGCGGCGGCTGCGCACGAGGTGGGCCAGCGGGTGGGCACGGTCGAGCACCGCCTCGACGTCGAGGAGGAGCGCGTCGAAGCCGACCATCGCGGTGATGTGGTCGCCGAGGCGGCTGTGCACCCAGGCCAACCGGTAGCGGGTGCCGTAGACGTCGAGATGATCGGCGCCGAGCACCTCGTACCGGTGGGCCAGCACGTGCTCGAACTCGGCACGGGCCTGCTCGAGGTTGCCGCGCAACCCGTGGATCCAGGCGAGCCGGTGACGAGTCGCGAGGATCTCGCGGTGATGCCGGTGGAGCAGGCCGAGGCGCACGTCGAGGAGGTAGCTGAGGATCTGCTCGGCCTGCTCGTGGTGGTCCTGCTCCGCGAGCGCCCAGGCGAGCGTGTCGTGGGCCGCGAGCGTGATCTTGTGAGCGGGGCCGAGGGCGCGCGAGGTGACGTCGACGAGCTCCCGGAGCTGTCGCTCGGCCTCGGGGAGGCCACCCCCGCCGAGCAGAGCGGTCATCCAGGCGCGCGTCAGCCGGGTACTGAGGATGCTGGGGTGGTCCTCCGGCATGTCGCCGAAGCGGACGGCCGCGGCGAGCAGGTTCGCAGCGCTCTCGGGCTGCCCCATGCGCACGAGCGCCTGCGCCTGCCGGTCGGCGAGGTCGAGAACGTCCGCGCGCATGTCCTCGTCGGCCGCCGAGAGCGCGAACGAGCGGCTCTCGACCAGCTCGGTGACGTGCGGGGTGAGAGCGAGCAGCGCGGACCAGGCGGCGGGGCGTCCGGCGTCCAGGCGGTCACGGCGGTCGGCCAGCAACCGCACAGCCCGGTGGTCGAGGTCCCTGACGACGGTCGGATCGTCGAGGTCGCGACGGACGTGCTCGGCGATCGCCGAGTGCAGACGCAGGGCATCGCCGTCGACCTCGCCACGGACCCGGCGCACCAGCCCGACGCGGACCAGCTCGTCGATGCCGTGGCGGGCGAGGCCGCCGTGCTCCCCCCACCGGCGTTCCGGCGCCCCCGCGAGCATCTGCTCCGGCACCATCTCGTCGGGCGCGAACGAGGCCAGCAGGCGCAGGAGCCGCCGGCCGTCGTCGCGGTGCCGTCCGAGGGCGTCGAGCGCGAGCTCGTAGACGGTGGCGACGGCACCACCGGGCAGGGACGGCACGAGCCGCTCGACCCACGGCGCGAGCGAGCGCTCCTCGGAGCGGGCGACGAGCTCGCCGACCACGACCAGCGCCACCGGCACCCCCGAGAGCAGCTTCGAGATCTCGCGTGCCTTCTCCTCGCGCGAGCCCGACTCGTCGTCGACGACCTCGTCGAGGCGGTCGAGCAGCACGCGCGCCCCGTCGTCGGCGTCGAGTCCCCCGATCTCGACGACCGTCGAGGGCGTCCACGCCTCGGCGTCGCCGTAGCGGGTCGTGACGATGACGTGGCCGCTCTTCGGACGCCGCGTCCACGCCGGCCTGCCCACCGCCCTCTCGCCGGCGTCGTCGAGGACCACCACCCACGGGCGCTCCGACGCGTCGAGCAGCCGCCACAGCGCCTCGGCGTGCACAGCGGGATCGTCGTGCCGCGCGGCGACCAGCTCCTGCACCGGACGCGCGAGCCGGATGGCCACACGCTCCAGCCCCACCACCAGGGCACGGACGTCGCCCGCCGGGAACCAGAACACGGACGCCCCTCCCGCCCGCGCGAGATCCCCGGCCGCGAGCGCGGCGGTGCTCTTCCCCGCGCCGGTGTCCCCGAGCAGCACGGTCGACGTCGAGGCCGACGCGTTGATCACCGCGCCCAGGTCGGCGACGAGTCGCCGGCGGGCGAGTGACCAGGGCTGGCGACGCGGCCCGGCCTCGACCGCGATCGCCGCGGAGCGCGGGTCGGCGGTGACGGCGCCGATCACGCCCTTGACGCGTGTGAACCCCGGACCGGACGCCTCGCGGAAGCCGAGGTCGAGACGCGCCGACCGGTAGAGATGCCGGTAGTTGCCGGTCGCCCAGTCCTCGCCCAGGACGTCGACGAGGGACCGGGCGGCCTCCTCACCGGTCGCGAGGGACCACACGCCGAGGTCCCCGTCCGGCCGGTGGTCCCGCGCTCGGAGCGCGGCGACCGCGCGCTCCTCCGCAGGCTCGTCCGGGAGGAGTCGCCGGATCTCGCGGCACCAGTCCCGGGCCGCGCCGGCGTCCGGGTCGTCCTCGGTCGTGTCGGCCTCACCGGCGGGCGCACCCGAGTGCTCCTCGTCGTGGGTCCGCCACACCACCTCGCGGTCGAGGAGCCGGGCGACGGCGTCCGGGTCGTGCTGGAGAGGGTCGGTCACGGGTTCCGGGTCCGCGAGCGACGAGCGGGCGAGCAGAGCGAGGAAACCGGCCACCTCGTGGTCGCGCTTCGCGTCGGGCCGTCCGGAAGCCAGGCGGTCGAGGGAGGCGACGAGGCGCTCCCGCGGCGCGGCGTCGGAAGCGTGACGGCGGCGGGCGAGGATGTCGGCGAGGGCCCGGGGGTCGACGGGATCGTCGGGACTCTCGGAAGGGTTGTTCGGCGGGACGGTCATGAGGTCTTCCCCCAGTCGGCGCGGAACCGCGCCAGGCGCTTTTCGAGGTTCTTCACGCTGGTGCCGATGCGGTCGGCGATGTCGGCCCAGGAGTCGCCGGTGTCGTGGCGCTCGAGGACGGCACGGCGCAGCAGGTCGTCGCTGCGCATCGTGTCGAGGACCCGGCGGAGCTCGTCGGTGGTGACCACCAGGGCCTCGGGACTGCGTGAGATCGACGACCAGAGGGAGGAACCGCCGTCACCGGCGGCCCGCCAGACCTCGGCGGGCTCGGTGGCGATCTCCCGGGCGTGGACGTCGCGATCGCGTCGCCATCGACGGACGAGGTCGGCGAGGGCGAAGACACCCCCGTGGACGAGGTACGAGCGCAACGACCGTCCCTTCTCGGGCCTCCAGCCGTCACCTGCGCGCTGCCGGCGCTCGAACAGGCCCAGCGCGATCACGACGGCTTCGTCGGCGAGACAGGTGAGCTCGTCCGGGTCCGCGACCAGCGCGGCACGTTCCTCCGGCGTCAACTGACACAGCGACGGGGGATGCGCCGGATCCCCGAGATGCCCGTGGTGCAGCAGTCCGCACAAGGCTCCCCTCGTCCTCTCCGCCCAGAACGCTCGGAAGGCCATCCACCGCGGATCGTCCGGCGGCAGGGTGACCAGCAGGTCGACGAGCTCGCTGTCGGCATCGGCGCTCTCGCCGTCCTCCGGCCCCGGTCCCCCCGCGACGGCCATGCGTGTCCTCGGCTTCGGTCGGTGTGTGGCGTTCCGGATGGAGCGCTCGACCCGACGTAGGTCGGGAACCCCTGTCCGCCCCCGGAGCACCGACGAGCTGTGACTCATCCCACAGCGGCCGCGCCATCGAGAGGGACGATTGACCCCAACCGACCTACGTCGTGAGTGCTCGGGCCGCACGGGACGGCCCCGGTCCGGGAGCACTCCTCATGCACCAGACACCACGTTCGTGGGCGCGTCGTCGCGCCGTCAAGGTCCTGCACATCGCCCTGGGCGGAGCGCTGTTGGCGACGGCGGCCTGCGGCTCCGGGGACGCGCAGGCCACCGCCTCGATCGCCGTGGTGACCGCGAGCCACGACGACGAGCTCGAGCCCACGTTCTCTCCGGGTGACATCGGCCTGCTCAGCGCACATGCGCAGTCCGCACGCGGCCGGGACGACGCCGCCCCCGTCCACGTCGTGACCGCCGACCCCGCGACGACCGAGACCGTCGACCTCACTCCGCGGCGCCCCAACGGCCAGGTCGAGCTCGGCGCCCGGCGGGACGCGCTGATCGCCGACCGGATCGCGCAGCTCGCCCGCGTCGTCGACGCTCATGTCCGCGCCGGCGGCGAGCCCGATCTGCTCGGGGCACTCGGCACCGCGACCCGCACCGACGCCTCGGTGATCCTCGTCCTCGCCGACGGCCTCGCACCCGGGCGCGGGTGGGACTTCCGGGTGTCGGGCTGGGACGTCTACCCGCCCGACCTGGGTGACCGGCTGCGCGCGACCGGCGCCCTGCCCGACGCCCGCGGCCGCACGATCGTGCTCAGCGGGCTGGGCCGGACCGCCGGCGACCAACCCCTGCTCGGGGTCCGCGAGCAACAGCGCCTGCGCGAGCTCTGGCTCGGGGTGTGCGCGGCGACCGGAGCCCGCTGCACCGTCGACGACGGCGTCCGGCCGGCTCGCCCGCCGCTGTCACCGGTGCCGGGACCCGTCGTCGACGTCCCGCGCATCGCGACCGTGCCGGGGCCCGGCGGCACGACCGAGATCACGATCCCGACCTCGGTGCTGTTCGGACCCGACTCGTGCCTGTTCATCGACCCGGCCGCGGCCACCGCCGCGGTCGCCGACGTCGCCGCACGGCTGAGGTCCGGCGGCGAGACCGTGACCGTCTCCGGGCGCACGGCCCCGGTCGGTGACGACGGCATCTCGCTGGCGAGGTGCCGGGCCCAGCAGATCGCCGACCTCCTCCTCGCCGCCGGCGTCGATCCCGACCTCGTGCTGGACGTCCGCGCCGACGGCTCGCGCGCCGATCCGCCCGACGCCGCCCGGGACGCCTCGGGGCGCCTCGACCCCGCCCGCCTACCGGCCCTGCGCCGTGTCGTCCTCACCCTCACTCCCCGGGAGATGCCATGACCCCGCCCGACGCCCCGTTCCCCGCGTCCGAAGTCGCCCTGCGGACCCGACCCCCGTCGGTCCCCGACGTCACGGACCCCGCGTTGGCCCGCCTCACGCGCCGGTGCCACCGCACCTGGACCGCCTGGGTCCAGCTGCCCGAGACGACCCCGCGAGGCCGGCACGGCGGCGGACGCACGGTGCGTCAGCTCGCCGTCGACATGGAGGCCGTCCGCAACAGGATCGACCGCGATCCGGACGATCGGCGGCACCGCCGGGTGTCGCGCTTCAGCCGCGTGCTGGTGCGCGCGCTGCCGGTGCTCGACGGCCTGATCCTCTTCTGGTTCCTGGCGAACGTCCTCAACGCGGACCTCGGCGCGCTCGACGTCCTCACGCTCGTCTCGGCCGGACTGGCCGTGCTCGCGAGCCTGGCCCTCGCCGAGTGGAGCCGGCTCACCGGTGAGCACCTGCAGGAGTTCAGGGACCGCAGCGGCGCCCTGCAGTGGGGTGCACTCGACACGACCGCACGGCTCATGCTCGCGGTGAGCCTGGTGGTGTGGCTGTTGGTCGCGGCGATGATGGTCGTGCGCGTCCGTGACGAGGTCTTCCAGGCGACCGGCGTCCTCGACGGCGCGGGGTTGCTCGTCGCGATCGTGCTCGGCGCCGCGCTCGTCGTCCTCAACGCCACGGTGCTCTACCTGGCGTTCGCCGACGGCAGCGCCGACACCCGCGAGCTCGACCGCCTCGCCCGTGTCGTCGTCCCGCAACGCCGCCGCCACGAGCGCCTGGCCCGCCGGCTGGCCGCGCAGACCGAGCGGCTGCGGACCCGGGCCGCCGCCCGAGCAGCCGTCGGCCCACCTCGCGAGCGAGAGGCTCGGACACCCCCCGGGTGAGGGACGCCGAACCCGACGACCGGGTCCGTCGGACGACTTCTCAGAACGGCGAGGTGCGGTGGGCGCGCGTGCAGAAGCTGTCCTCCGTTCGCGTGACCCCTCGCGCGGAGCGTCGTTGTCCGGTCACAGACGGCCTACCGGCGGCGCGAGGGCGCCGCGCCGACGGGAACCGGGCCGTCGGGAGGGCGCGTCGTGGCACCCATCGGACTCCTCCGGCGCGGCCTCGTCGCGGTGGTCGCGGCCTCCGGGCTGTTCGCCCTCGGCGTCCCGGCCGCTCTGGGCGACGAGGGTGGCGACGGCGGTGGGGGCGTCGCTTACGTCAACATGGGCGACAGCTACAGCGCGGCGAGCGGTGTCCTGCCGCCTGCGCCCGCAGCGCCGCCGCAGTGCCTCCAGTCCGCGCGCAACTGGGGTCACGTGCTGGCCGCGCGCTGGGACTACGAGCTCACCGACGTCTCCTGCGGCGCCGCCGAGACCCGGCACTTCACCGAGCCCCAGTACCCCGGCGTGGCGCCGCAGGTCGAGGCACTGTCCGCGGACACCGACGTCGTGACGATGACGATCGGCGGCAACGACAGCGGCGTCTTCATCGGCACGATCCAGGCCTGCGCGACTGCGGCGGCCCTGACCGCGGGCACCGGCAACCCCTGCGAGCAGCAGAACGGGGACCGGTTCACCGACACCATCTCCGACGTCACCTACCCGTCGCTGGTCGACGCCCTCGAGACGGTCAAGGCGGCCGCCCCGAACGCCCGCGTCGCGATCGCCGGTTACCTGCAGATCCTGCCCGCGGAGCGGGGCTGCTACCCGGTCATGCCCGTCGCCTCTGGCGACGTCCCCTACATCAACGGCATCCAGGCAACGCTGAACGACGCCGTCCGGCGGGCGGCCGAGGCCACGGACGTCACCTACGTCGACGTCACCGAGGCATCTCAGGGTCACGATGCGTGCCAGCCGATCGGCACCCGCTGGGTCGAGCCCGCCATCGGCAGCACCAACCCGGTCGTCGTCCACCCGAACGCCCTCGGCGAGGAGGCCATGGCCGACCGTGCCGTCGCCGAGCTCGGCTGACGGCGCACCGTCGAGCCCACCGCGTGCCACGGTGGGGGCGCGGATCAGGCGGCGATGCGGGCTCGTCCTCCGAGCCGGGGTTGTCGATCGACGTCCACGTACCACGGCGGGGTGAACCACGGCCGGCCGTCGATCATCTCGATGGTCCAGTGGCCGTGGTGGACGAGCTGGTGGTGGTAGCGGCAGAGCAGGCACATGGTGTCCACCGCGGTGACGCCGCCGTGGATCCAGTGGCGCACGTGATGGGCCTGGCAGCGGCGGGGTCGGCGGTCGCAGCCGGGGAACGCGCAGCCGCCGTCGCGCAGGTTGAGGGCACGGCGGATGGCGTCGGGGGCGGTGCGGTGTCGTCGTCCGACGTCGAGGGGTTCGGACTTGCTGCCGAGGACGATGGGGACGATGTCGGCGTCGCAGGCCCAGCGTCGGACGGTGGCGGCGTCGACGTTGTGTCCGGAGTCCAGGGTGCCGTAGCCGCCCTTGTTCTGGAGGGCGTCGCAGAGCCAGCGGTGATCAATGGTCACGGTGATCAGCGCGCTACCGGGCCGCTCGACCGGGCCCCTGCCGGCCGCCGTCGAGGCGTCGGGGCGGCGTGGTTCGGGGATCAGCGCCAGGGGCCCCTGCCCCTCGGCCTCGCCGGCAGGCGGGACGTCCGGCTCGCTGTCGGCGTCCGACTCCCCGTCGGTGTCGCCGTCGGTGTCGGCACCCGCGGGCGCGTCGGGATCGTCGGGGCGGTCCCCGCGGGCGTCGGTGGCCAGGCCGCGAGCTCCGCGGGCGTCGTGAATGAGGTCCTTGAGCCCGTCGGCGTTGCGCCGCTCGACCGTGCGCCGGTCCTCGGGGCCGGCCGGGGAAGCCAGCACCCCGAACACCTCGACCATCGCCTCCGCCTCGAGCGGGTCCCCGAACCGGCCTTTGAACACCACCGAGCCGTCCTTGCGGCGCAGGATGTGCATCTCGTCGGCGGCGTCCTCGCCCTCGGGTGGGGCGGCCCCGTCGGGATCGTAGAAGTCGACGAAGGCCTTCGCGAGCCGGCGCAGCATCTTCGGCGGCAACAGCTGCGCCTTCTCGGCGAGGGTCGACTCGACCCCCGCCAGCTCGTCGGGTGGTGGCGGACTCAGGAGCCCGGCCAGGTGCCACACCGTGCTCTGAATGATCTTTACGTGAGACGGGTCGATCAACCCCGCCGCCAGCGCCTCCGCGGTGACGGGGAGGCGAGCCGGAAGGAGTTCGCCCTGCATCGACATGCGCGCGCACAGGTCGGCAGCCTCGGCGACCAGCCGCTTCGCCTCGGGGTGGTCGATGTTGTCGCGGTCGGCCACCAGGTTCGCCAGGCTGCGGTAGCCGGTGGCGGCGACCGCGCCGAGCTCGTCGAGGGCGGCGATGTTCTGCAGCCGCCGGTAGTAGCCACACCGCTGAGCGACGAGCTCGGCGCGGGCACGGTCGAACGCCTCCCGTTCCCCCGCGCCCATCGATTCGCTCATGTGTTCGAGTGTACCAACTTCACGCCATCGGCGACACCCGCGTCAGTGCGACGTGCGACCGTCCACGCCCTCGTCTAGCTCCGCAGGAGCGGCGACTCAATGGATTTGCACTGTGATCCGTATGCCCGAGGAGGTCGCGGCGCCGTCGACCTTCAGCTGGCCGCCGACTTCTTCGGTTTCCGACCCATCTCTCCGCTCTATCCACGTGCTGTAATTCTCCTGGTCCTAGACGCGATCAGGTGGGCCTGGCTCTCTGTCGGAGACCCGTTGAGATCAGAGCCGACGCCGCGGCCGTCAGAGGCGCAGCGCCTGGGTCAGGGCCGCGCGGACCTGGCGCCACCAACGGCCCAGCGCTCGATGCGGAGCGTCGCCGTCCGCGCTTACCTTCGTGGCGGGCGGACCCGGGTCCCGCTCGCGCGCCACCTGTTCTGGCACGAATGCGGGCGGGCGGTGCTCGAGCGAGCGGTCGGGCTCCGCCGACGACACGCCGCCCACCGCGTCGCGATATGCGGTGAAGCTCGGGTCCTCGGTGTAGCGCGAGTGCCTCGCCAGTGGCGGCAGGACCTCGTCGTGCACGCGCGTGAGCGACCTCGGGTCCGCCAGACGGGCATCCTTCGTCCCCGCCCCGCCGCCGTGGCCGTGAGTGCCCCACTCGGCGACCGACGGATGCCATAGCGCCGTGACGTCGTCACCGGGCCACGAGAGCACCGGACCGCCGAGGGGATCGGTGGTGCGGTAGAGGTTGATCCACCGACCGGACAGCGCCCGGTACAGTTGCTCCTGGTGGTGGAAGCCCACGGAGCACGGAAACAGCCGGGCGAAGGCCCACTGCAGCTGCGATCCGTAGGTGAGCAGGCCCAGCCGGCCCACCGACTGCGCCGCCCGCCGCTCCTGGGCCAGGTCCCCTCGGCCACCGTCGGGCCAGGGGTTTCGGACGAGCAGGGTCGCCGCGGCCACGCACACGAGACTTCCCTGACTGTGCCCCGACAGCACGACGGCGGCCGCGTTGCGCTTGTCCAGGTGCCATGCCGCGCGATCAGCGAGTTCTAGCACCGCCCGTCCGCCGTACGGTGGTGGGCAGAGCGGGTGGACGAGCCGAGGCCAGAAGGACATCAGGTCCCACAGAACGCCGACCGACGCGCGGGTCTCCGGCTGCCGGAACGCCCGGTAGCCGAGGCCGACCACCGCGACGATCAGGGCGGCGGTCGCCCAGGCACCGAAGGCCGCGACGGCCACAGTGGGGCCGTCGGCCTCACTCTTAGCCGGTCCGGCCCCCAGCAGCGCCGCCAGCCACGCCGGCGGTGCGGCCCGGGCGTCGGGGACAACGCTGCGGACACCCGCTACGACGCCTCCGGCGATGAGCGCAGCGCCGAGCACCGCAGCGACGAGACCGAGTGGCAGGTGATATCGGTACTTCGCCTGTCCCGACAGCTGCGCGCGCGCCACCCTCCTGACCGCGCGACCCCGCTCCTCGACGAGCTCGTCGGCGACCACGCCGTCGTCCGCCTCGGCGCCCTGCGCCGGGAGACCGGTGGCGCGGCGCGCCCGCGGCTCCCAGACCCAGGCGGCCGCCCCGGCCGCGACGAGCCCTCCGGCGATCACGAGCGCCGGGACGTCGGTCTCGATCCCGGGCGCCCAACCGAGCTCGACGTCGGCGATCACGACGATCGCGGCGGCGGCGAGGAGGAACGCCGCCGTGACGCGCTGGAGCACCCAGGCCGCGATCGGTGGCACCAGCAGGATCACGACCAGGAGAACGACGCCCGCGAGCCACGCGCCGGTCCAGTAGCTGGTGCTCAGCACGATCGCGTCCGCGGGCATCGCACCGCCGGTGTGTGCCGGGGTGCCCAGGAGGTCCGCCACCTGGAACGCCGCTCCCGCGGTCCCCCCGAGCAGAACTCCCGAACCGAGCGCCACAGCCACCACCGGTGCGAACCCGAACCACATCGGGGCGAAGGCGGCCGGGCGACTGGCACCCCTGGAGGCCGCCGTGCGGACCCGCTCCCACCGCCGGAACCGCCCGGACAGCCACCCGCACAGGCCCAACAGCAGCACCAGCAGGACGGCAGTGCCGATCGCGGCGAGGTTCGTCACCGTCTCCAGCCCGGTAAGTCGGGGACCGCCATTCTTGCCCCGCTCGCCCCAGAGAACGACGACCGTCGCGACCAATGAACCGACGGCGTACACCCCGCACAGAGCGGGCAGCGCCCGCGCTGCCGCTGCGGACACGTCTGCGGCGATCGTCGCCACCACCAGCGCGCAGACCGCTGCGAGCACCGCGCCGGCGATCGCGAGTCCCAGCCCCAGGGGCTGGGCGTAGGACTCGGCGGGGAGCCCGACAGGGCTCTGCGAGGTCAGCAGCATCGCCCCGAAGAGCCCGCCGCCCACGGCCAGAGCGGCCGCGAGATGGCAGGAACGCAGGCGGCGCACCTCCACAACCTCGGTCCAGAAGGAACGGTCGCCGAACTTCCGCTCGGGGAGCCAGCACGGCTGTCGTGGACCCTTGTGATGGGTGGACGCGCGGCGCCCGAGCATGCCGATCCCGACGATCACGAGCACCACCGGCACGGCGGCCACCAGCGTCGCCTGGCCGATCGTCCAGGACTCCGCGAAATCGAGCCACGTGTTACGGGCCACGCATTCGGTGTCCGCCAGGCACTGGTTCACGACGAGCTCGGCGGGCACGTAGATCGCTGTCACCACGACGCTGAGCGTCATCACGAGCCCGAGCACGCGGAGCAATCCGTCGGCGATCTTGCCGGGGAGGCCGCGCTCCGGGTCCGGCTCCTTGGGCCCCACGAGCGCGTCGTCCCACGTGAGAAACGCGTATCGCGCGAGGTTGAGCAGGGCGAAGGGCAACAGCAGCAGCCAGAGCGCCCGCGTCCCCGCACCCGAGGTGAGGCGTCCCCAGTGGAAGGCCTCGACGGTCCAGGGCTCCTGCGCGCCAGCATCGCGGCGCCGGAAGAAGCGAGCGTCCCCGTCACCGGCGACCTGCTCGGGGTCGGGCTCGCCCAGCATCGCCGCCGGCGGCGTGCCGTGCACCCCGTGCACGCGGATCTCGACCCGCGGGCCGGTCACGGCCGCCTCGCCACGGTCGGCGCCGAGCCGTTGCGCGCAGCCGGCACATCGCCGGCCGCGACGGCACTCCGAGGCCGGTCCTGGCCGGCTGTTCGGGGGCCGCCATCACGCCGGTCACCGACCGCCGCCTCGAGGGTCGCGAACGTCTGCCGCCATTCCGTGGAGCCCATGCCCGACCGCAGTCCGCTGGCCTCGATCTTCTTCAGCATCTCGGCCGCGCCGAGCCCGTCCGCCTCGACGCGGTCGCGCAATTTCCGACCCCACGCGACGACCGTCGGGATGTCGTCGACCTCGGCGCCGCACTGCATCCGCAAGGTGAGCAGCAGGTCGGCGTCCGAGACCGAGAGGGGAGGTCCCGCCCGTCCGCGCAGCCCGGCGTCCTCGGGGTGCGCCGGGTAGAAGCGGTACATCATCGCGAGGCAGGGCAGGGGACGGTCGTAGAACGTCCGGGGACGTTCGCTGAGCAGCAGGGCATGTACGGCCCACAGCTCCACCGCCGCCCGGACGCCGCCGAGCCCGTCCTCCCGCTCGGATCGGGACGGGATCTCCTGGAGTCGGTCGACGACCCCGGCGTACTGCCGGGCCAGACGGAGGTCGATCTCGTGCCACCGGCGGTGGTACTCGGTGTAGCTCGCGAGGTCGTCGGTCTCCGGGTCGTCGAGATCGTCCTGCTGCCGCGCCATCTCCACTTCGTCGAGACGCGCGATCCGCTCAGTGCGGCAGAGCTGGAGGTAGTCGCTGACGGGCGGATAGGCGGTCCGGAAGTAGTCGCTGACCGTCAGCGAACCGAGCGTCCGGAACCATCGCGCCCAGATCCAGCGGCCCAGGGCGGTCGCGATGGCGATCAAGCCGATGAACGAGAGGATCGGGACGGCATCCACATCCGGGACGTCGACGACGGCGCCCCAGGTCTCGGCCGCGAATCCCACGAAACCCAGGACCAGCGCGACCACGACACCGTAGCTTCCGATCCGGTCGGTCTCGCGCACGCGTCGCTCGTCGAACGCCTTGGAAATCGCGTCGAGTAGGGACGTGAAGTGCTCCAGGGCCGAGGTCGCCGACACCTCGACGTCTCGGGCCCACCGATGGATGGGGCGGACGTAGCCGCCCGACCGGAGGGACTCACCGAGACCCCGGCCCAACTCGGGCATCTCCGATCCGACGAAGCTCTGTGTCAGACGGTCGATGTCGTCGTCGTTCGCCGACTCGAGCAGCGCGGCCTCGCGGGAGACCTTGGCCTTGAGGTAGCCCAGGTCGGCGAGCCCCTGCAGCAGGGTGAGGTGGACGAGCTCGATCAGCTGATGGAGGTCGTCGAGCTCTCGGCCACGCAGGAGCGGCAGCCGCAGAGCGAGCTGGTCCCATAGCTCCGAGGCTCGGTACACGACCGCCTCGTAGATGCCCGCGAACCCGTCGTCGATGTCCAGCTCGGTCGTTCGATCGAAGAGGTGCGCGGCGATCGTCGTCTCGACGTCGCTGAACTCGTAGATCAGTTCCTGGACGACGTCCTCCTGCAACGCCTCGTCGCCGGCGCGCCAGGGCGCGACCACATAGGCCGGGGCCGCACCCTCCGGGAGCCGCTTGAGACGTCGCAGGACAAGCAGCGGCATCTCGTCACCCATGAAGACACGGCGGGTCGACTCGACGACCTCGACGGCGACGTCGGAGGCTTCCGGCCCCGGTACGTCGAGCGCCGCGCGACACAGCTCCTGGACCCGACGGCAGTCCTGCGGAGGTGTGGACGCCTCGGCGTGTGCGCGGCAGCCCACGATCCAGAAGCGCGGCGCGCGGTACTTGCGCCGGAAGCTGGTCGAGTCCGCGTCCTGGAGGACGGTCGGCCGTAGCGGCAGGTGGTGGTGGTACAGGGTCTCGCGGAAGCCGTCCCGCCACTGCTGGAAGAGCCGACGGAACTGGCGGATGTCACCGTCCGCGGGCACCACCGCCGCCGGAGAGGGCGGCGCGTGCCGCCGACTCTGCGGTCGCGAGCTCCACAACGAGATCGTGGCGTAGAGCCAGAAGTAGCCGAGCTGGTGGCGCACCCGGAAGTCCAGGCAGGCGTGCAACCCGGCCCAGGTCGGCAATCCCGGACGGATCGTCCGCTGCGGCTCGGCGCCGAGCCGGAGCAGCTGCGGGCCCTCGAGGTAGACCCGGTGGGAGTAGAGGTTGGTGGCCGCCTCGAGCAGATCGATCGAGATGGGGGCTCTGCGGGTCCGTGCTTCGCCGAACGCACGCAGCCCGGAGATGATATCGAGACGATCACGATCCAGATGCTGCGACGTGCTCCACCTGGCCTCCGGCGGGTGATAGGCGAGGAGCTCATCCACCTGGGCGCGCTCGCCCGGCGCGGCCCGCGCCCACGCTCTCTCGAACTCCGGGACTCGAGGGACATGGCGCAGCGCGGCGTCACCGTAGGTGTCTCCGAGTGAACCGGCGCCGTGCAGGAGGCTGACGAGCAGCCCGTCGTGCCGCAGCGAGGACTGCGCGGCCGCGGGCTCCTTCGTCAGCGGCGCCCACCGTGCCCAGAGCACGTCGACGAGGACCAACAGACCCAGTGGGTGCTCGTCCTGATCTCCCGATTCACCGCTCATAGTCCCCCCTCGGCCACGTACTGGTACAGAGAGTCACAAGCGGCCGGATCGATCAACAAGAACCGCTCGAATGGTGCAGCGAAGTAGTCGGAAAGGCTCAAGGAGTAATCGACGCGACCGTTCCGCGTGCTCTCTCACTGAAACTGTGACCGGATCCAGCGCCGCACCAACGTCCCCGGTAGGACCCAGCTGAGCCTCGGCAGCGGACGTGGTCGGATCATCGAGCCCACCCACGGCGCGATCGTCGCGAGCAGCGCGGGCTGCCCCGGGTGTTCCGCGCGCAGGAAGCGCGAGGCGCTGCCGAGGAGCCCGTCGAGCCGACCCCGCGCGGCGAAGAGTTGACGCAGCTCCGCGTCCTCGAGCGCCACGACCTCCTCGAGACGGGTGTCGATGTCCTCGACCCCCTCCGCGGTCCGGATACGGTCCTGGAGAACCTCGATGTCGTCTGGATCAGCACCGAGGACATCGGCGAGGTTCGCCGCGGCGTCCAGGCGGCCCCACGTGTAGTCCCAGTCGCGCCACGACTCCTCGCCGAAGGCACCGAAGTGACCCAGCGCGGTGCCGAACAGCTTCTTCTGTCCCCACAGCGCGGACCCGGGCGCAAGAGGGCTCGGTGTGTCGGGTCCGATCCGGAGGAGTCGGAACGGTGGCGGGGCGGGGCGGGTCCGGGGGGAGACGGCCTGCATGACGATCTCCGTCGCCCGCACCACCCGCCCGACCGCCGCCCGGTCCGCCTCCACCGTGTTGCTGTAGGCGTCCAGGGCGCCCTCGAGGAGGGTGTTCCGCTCCGTGACGCGGGCGTCCAGCGCGGCTTGTGCCGCGCCCTCCGGATCCGTTGCAGCCTCCTCGCTCAAGAGCTCGTCCTCCATCGCCTCCCGACACACGACCAGCGTCGACAACGCCTCGCTGACCGTCGATGCGGCGGTCGTGAGCCCTTCCGAGGGGGGCGACTGCTCCAGCCGTTCGCGGATATCGGCGAGCAGCAGGCGCACCATCCGCTCCGACGCCGCGTGCCCCAGAACGCCCAGTGCCTCGGGAAGCGGGACATCGCCGGCGTCCGGGCCGACCTGCGGCGGCTCCGGGGAGGGCTCGATCCGGGTGCGACCCGTGCGGCGAGCCACTCGACCCACCAGCGCCGCGCGATCACGGGCCGGCTCCTCGGCCACGTACAGCGGGTAGAGCGCCTCCTCTGCGACCGCGAGGGCAGAACCGAGACCTCCGGCACCGCCACGGAGAACCGACCGGACGACCCGCGCTGAAGCACCGCGCTGCGCGTCGCTCTCCGCCAGCACGCCTGCGAGTGTCTCGATGTCGCCCCGGAAGTCGCTCTCCGAGCGGAACCCGAGCGCCGCCTTTAGGACCTCCGTCCACGCGGGCGCCGGCCCCGGGGAGGGCGGCGCGGCGGCGCCTCCCTCGTGCAGGGAGCCGTTCGAGGGAACGATGTAGGCGATGATGCGCTCGACAGCGGTGTCGACGTGGCGACGGAGCACCTCGTCCAGCACCGGTTCGAAAGGCGAGTTGTCGAGGACCCCGCCATCGATGAGCCACGCCGGGCGGCCGTCGACCCGCCGGTTGAGGCTTCGCAGCTCGTCGGTCTCCTCCACAGGCGCAAACGCGACCGGGTAGCCGGCCGACGCCCGGGCGGCGCGGGCGAGCGACGCGAAGGACGTGTCGAACTCGTTGCCGCCGTCCGGCGCGTGCGACCGGAAGCGGTAGACCCGTCGGTGGTCGGCGGCGTCGAAGTGCCGACCGTAGGAATCCTCGTAGTCGCGGTACTGCTCGCCAAGGGCGGTGCTGGTCACGAAGAGCGTGGTCGGCGACGACGGCACTTGCGCGGGTGGCGCCGCATCATTCGACGCCGTGGTCGCGGCGCCGCTGATCAAGTCGAGTGTGGCGGCTGCCGTGTCGGCGAAGTACTGCCCGTCGAGGATCGAGGAGGTGCTCTCGTCGGGCGGCAGGAGATGACCGGCCTCGATCTTCGCGCTGGTGCGCCACATCGTCTTGAGGTCGGGAAGCGACGACGACAGCGCCTGGCTGGTCGCGAGCAGCGTCCCGTTCAGACCCCCGGCGCTGGTGCCGGCGATGACGTCGATCTCGAGGCGGCGCCCGGCACAGATCCGTCGCCACTCCTTGCAGTACTCGATCTCCGCTGCCGACAGCCCCCCGGTCCGTCCGCTGGTGGCTCGCGCGGCCAGGTCCAGCTCTTTGACGACCCCGGCCATCCAGACGGCGAGGCTGATGCCGCCGTTGAGGACGAGCGCGAGCCGGACGGTGGGCGGGGTCATCGGGGGACCACCGCGGAGAGGCGGCTCAGAACCGTGCGCAGCGACGACGTCGACCCCGCGAGGAACGGGCGGGATCGGGCGACCTGGGTGGCGCCCTCCAGCGTCACCAGCGTCGGCGTCCGCGTCTGCACGGCGTCCTGCTGGGCTGTCCGGATCGCCTGCCCGCAGTCGCCGATCGACCGTCCCAGGCCGAGGTACTCGGTGAGCGCCGCGCCGTCCGCGGTGATCTCGCTGAGTCCGGCACCGAAGTCGTAGCCCTGAGCGAAGCACGTTGCGAACGCCCGGTTGGTCATCGATCCCCGGGTCGTCGCCTTGATGAGGGCATCTCGCCCACCGGTGACGACACGCTCCTTGAGCGTTTCCCCGACCTGCCACATCGCCTGCGCCGGGCCGTCGAGCCGCATGTGCAGCTGCTGGCCGCGGGACAGCGGGACGTAGACGTTCGTGTCCGGCTCAAGGGTCAGCCCGCTCACCCGACCCGTTGCAAAGTGGCGGTACAGCTCGACCTGCGGGCCGGCCTGGCTCGAACCGGACCGAACGAGGCCGGCCGGGCTGTCGATGACCCACACCGACTTCGATCGGTTCTGCAGGTACACCGACCGTCCCAGCACGTCTCCGCAAGCGGTCGTCAGCGCGACGAGCTCGGCTTCCTCAAGCGTCTCCGGTTGCAGCTCGAGAGGGCCGTAGCCCTCCGGACACACTGCGGACGCGGTCACGGCGAGCGACGACCGCCCGGAGGGCACGCCAGCCGCTTCAGTTCCGGTCGCGCCGCAGCCGCCCAGGACGACCACGGCAAGCACCACGCCGAGGGCCCTCACCGATACCCGTGACATCAGCCGACTCCGTCTCCCGCGGGACCTTCCGCGATCGATGCGAGATCTGCGGGAGCCCTGACATGACGGCTGCGCTCAGCCTTGGAGTCAGCACGACGACGTGCCCCCCATCGACGTAGTGCTGCACAGATCGTCACTGATGGTGTTCGCCGATACCAGTCTTGTGACCTGAACGGCCTAGCAACAGGCACCGAATGCCCACACGGGCCGGTTCCTGTCATCGAGTGCAGCGGGGCGCCCGACCATCTGCGCCGTCGCGCCCCAGCTACCCGCCCGCGCGCCGCACCCACGCGAGCACGGACCCGGCGACGCGTCGCGCCAGATCGCACGGCGACTCCGCGCCGGGCTGATCGCGGTAGCGGGTCAGCTGCACCCGCAGCCCCTGGTCCGGCGCGGTGCGCACGAACACGTCGCACTCGTCGCTCCCCCAACCCGGCCACAGCCCCGCCGGCAGCCCGCCCACCGGCGGCGTCGGCTCGAGTCCCAGCGCCGAGGCCTCCTGCCCGCCGACGATGTCGCGGTCGAACGGGGCGACGGTGACGTCGTCCTCGAACCCGCCCGCGCCCGGCGGCTGCTTCGCCACCGCCGCCTTGCAACCGGCGGGTTCCTCCGGCGACTCCGACCCGGGGACCGTCACGCGGATGTCGCCGAGACCGAACTCCGCGACCACCGCGGGCGGCACGAGGTTGCAGGGGAACTTGATGAAGGGCGTCAGGTCACGCTGTTACGCCGGGGCGGGCTGCCCGACGATGGGAGGCGGCGCCGGGGCCGGCGGCGGGACCGGCGGCGGAGCGCAGGCGATGAGCACCGCCAGCAGGCCACCCGCCCCGAACAACCGTCGTCGAGACGCCGCGACGATCACGCGGTGACCGTGCCACATCGGTCACCTCCTGCTGAGCACGACGAGCCGCCCGCGCGGCGCCGGCTCCGGCGCGTCCGGCGGCGTCGGGAACACGGCCGGCTCCTGGAGGTGCACCTCCAGCCCGCCCACGCGCCGCAGCTTCTGCCACCCCAGCCGGATGCCGCCCACGGCGGTGACCACCGACCGGATGAGCACCGCGTACATCAGCTGCCGGTAGACGATCTGCTGCAGCGGCAGCAGCCAGAGCACGCCGATCGGTTCGCGCTCCAGCCGGAACGCGATCACCGCGGCGACGAGCTGCATCCCCTGCACCGCCGACCACGCCACCAGCGTCGTCACCGGGTCGAGGAACAGCAGCCCGTAGACCAGGAAGATGTCCACCAGCGGCGCGAGCAGCGGCAGCAGCACCTGGAACACCGCGAGGTGCGCCAGCCCCGCCCGACCGAAGCGGCCCGACGCGCCGGACTCGAGCACCGCGCGGCGGTGCTTCCATATCGACTGCATCGTCCCGTAGCTCCAGCGGTACCGCTGTCGCCACAGCTGCGGCAGGGTCGCCGGCGCCTCGGTCCAGGCGCGGGCGGAGTCCTCGTAGACCACGCGCCACCCGGTGCGGCAGATCGCCATGGTGAGGTCGGTGTCCTCGGCGAGGGTGTCGTCGCTGACCCCGCCGACCTCGAGCAGCACGCCCCGTCGGAACGCCCCGACCGCGCCCGGGATCGTCGGCATGCAGCGCAGCACGTCGTAGACGCGGCGGTCGACGTTGAAGCCCATGACGTACTCGATGTGCTGCCAGCGCGCGATCAGCCTCGCCCAGATTCGTCCTTGGGCCTGCCCGGCGACCTTCGCGTTCCCCGCGACCGCTCCCACCGACGGGTCCGCGAACGGCGCCACCAGCCGACCCACCGTCGACGGCTCGAACACGGTGTCGCCGTCGATCATGACGATCAGCTCGTGACGGGCGTGCGCGATCCCGGCGTTCAGCGCTGACGGCTTGCCGCCGTTGGCCTGGCGCAGCACCCGCACGCGCGGCAGCCGGAGCGACTCGACGATCTCGGCGGTGCCGTCGGTGCTGCCGTCGTCGACGACGATCACCTCGACGGGGTGCTCGCTCACCACCAGCGAGCGCACGGTCGCCGCGATGTTCTCCTTCTCGTTGTAGGCCGGGACGATCACCGACACCGGCGCGGTCACCGGCGGGCCCCACGTGAAGCCGGGCCGGTGCCGCGCCCGGTGGTGCCGGACCGCGACCACCAGCATCAGCACCAGGCGCGCCACCACCAGCACCCCGACCACCAGCAGCAGCCAGGTCAGGACGTCGACGACGACGCCGGCCACCGCGACCAGGCCGATCGCGACGGCGCCGGCGAGGTGGTCGGCGGTCGACACCGGGCGGTTGTCGGCGGGCAGCCCGACCGCGACCTCGGGGGTGACGAAGCGGTAGCCCTGCGCCTGCAGCTCCGGGATCAGCCGGTCGAGCGCGGCGACGGTCTGCGAGCGGTCGCCGCCGGCGTCATGGAGCAGGACGATGCCGCCCGCCCCGTTCGCGGGCTGGGCGTTGCGGACGATGGCGTCGACGCCGGGGCGTTCCCAGTCGCGGCTGTCGGTGTCGGAGAGGACGGTGACGTACCCGTCGCGCCCGGCCGCCTCGAAGGAGCGCAGGGCGTCGGCGGTGACCGCGTCCGCGGTCGACGAGTACGGCGGACGCAGCAGGTAGCTCGACTCCCCCGTCGCGCCCTCGATCACGAGCTGGGTCTCGGTGAGCTCGCGGTCGATGCGCAGGTCCGAGGCCTGCGACAGGTCGGGGTGGGTGAACGTGTGCAGCCCGACCTCCGAGCCGGCCGCGCGGATGTCGCGCAGCAGATCGGGATGGCGCGCGGCGTTGGAGCCGACCACGAAGAACGTCGCCGGCACCTGGTGGCGGCGCAGCACCTCGAGGACCCGCGGCGTCCACGTCGGGTCCGGGCCGTCGTCGAACGTCAGCGCGACGGTCTTCGCGGGCATCCGCGCGCTCGCCGGAATGGCTCCGCGGGCATCGATCACCGGCCCGCCGTCGGTGATCGCGGGCGGGACGCCGTCGGTAGCGCTGGGCTCGGTGGTCTGCGTGACGGCGTCGACGCCGACCTGCGAGCGCGCGAGCCCGTCGACGACGAGCAGGCAGCTGAACAGCAGCAGGCCGACGACGACGAACACCACGCCAGGTCGGGGCAGGATGCGGCGACGATTCGTGGTGGGCGCGGCGGCGCGGTGGGCGGCCACGGTCACGCCTGCGTCGACGTCGACGTGTGCCCGGTGTGGAGCACGTCGGCAGTGGCCGCGTCGGTGGACCCGCTCGACCCGTGGGTGGGCGTCCCGTGCACGGTCGTGTGCCGGTGGGTCGTGTGCGTCCGGTGCTGGTGGTGATGCGTGGTCGCCCGCGGGATCTCCCGGGTGACGACGGTCGTGTGCGTGGTTGTCACAACGCGCTGTGGCGCCCGCACCACTCGCAGCTCCACCCGCCGGACGGGCTCGGCGCGGGGTGCGACGACGTGGTGCGGACGCTCGGCGCGGGTGTGGTGGGTGCTCGCGCGCTCGCTGTGTGGCGCGGCGTGGTGGGTCGCGACGGTCACGGCCTGCGCGGCCGCCGGCTCGATCTCCGGCTCCTCCGGTGCGCCCTCATCGCCCTCGTCGTCGGGTGCGGACGGGGTCGGCACGAGCGTCGCGCCGACCGGCTGCAACGCCACCGTCGTCGTGCCCAGCGTGAGACCGAAGGCGGCGAGGTAGGCCGTGGCCGCCGACGCCCCGAGATAGCCCAGCACCAGCACCCCGCGCCGCCGACGCCCACTGGCGTCGACGAACACGGGCGTCCGATCGCCCGGTTCCCGTCCCGACTCCGTCGTGCTCATCGCCTGCCCCCCGGTCTCGCCGATCTGTCACTCACCGAGGCCCGCGCGGACCCCGTTGACTACAGATCGCTACCTGACTGCCGTTTCGCTACGCACTTAGCCTCACCCAAGTAGGTGAATCGACTGATCCGTAACGGCTCTTCCGGCAATGCGACACGCACAGTGACAGCCGCCCGATCGGTGGCGTGTCGCGACCTCCGTCCGCGCCTGAACCCGAGGTGAACCCGTGACCGCCGTTCAGGATCTCCCCAGCACCCGCCTCGCCGCCGTCACCGCGCGGCGTCGCCGGCTCGAGGAGCAGGTCGCCGCCCTCCGATCCTTCGAGGGCAGGCTCACCGACGAGGTCCGCGCCGCCCGCCGGACTCCCGGTCGGGTCGACCGAGTGCGCGAGCTCCTCTCCCGCCTCGTCGGCGTCCGCGCCCGTCTGCAGGAGACCGAGCTCGCCGCGACCCGAGCCGAGTCGGACGAGGACGGTCTGCGTGACAGCGCGAGCGCCGAGGAGGCCGCGCTCGACGAGGCGCGCCGCGAGGCCGACGAGCGCGAGGCGTTCCACCGCGCCTGCCTCGAGGCGCCCATGATCCGGACGAAGGACCCCGTCGCCTGAGCGCTCGCCGCTACTGCGTGCTCGCGGCCGGCAGCCTCGTCGCGAACACCACCCCGAGCGCGGCGAGCGCGAAGCTCCCGACGACCGTCGCGGCGACCGGCGCGATCCCGCTCTGCGAGGTCTGCGACCCGACGACCGCCCCCACGACGCCGACCACCCAGCTCAGCGTGGCCAGCCCGCCAAGGAAGAGGGCGAAGCGGCGGAAACTGCGACGGTCGATGAACCCGTTGACCGTCACGCGCCGGAACGCCTTCATCGTCTGGGGCGGCGACCAGGAGGCAGAAGACGGTCACGAGCGGGACGAGCCGCGGCAGGACCAGCACCATCACTGCGGTCGCGGCGACCAGGCACGCTCCGAGGCACCACGCCGCGAGCGTGCGGATCGACCGGGTGTGTTCGTGGGCGACCCAGCTCCACGAGGCCGTCGGGGATCCGTGGGGTGTCGACGTCATCGCGGCCTCCACTGCGAGGGGGTGCCGTCGCCGGTCGTCGCGTCGGCCATGGCGCTGCGCGCCTCGGGCGTCGCGCGCGGCCAGCCCGCCCCAGGTCGACCATGCGCTGCGAGATCGCCCGGATCTCCGTCTCGGAGCGCTGGACCACGAGGACACCCTGCGTGACCCCGACGGCGATGGCGGCGATGGCGACCCCGAGCGCGGTCGCGGCCACGGCGACGGCGGCCGGCGCGGTGACGACGCCCATCGCCGTCGTGATCGCCCCCACGACACCCACCACGGCGGCGCCCAGCGCGATGCCGACCGCGATCCAGAAGTTGTCGATGGCGTCGGCCATCGCGTGCAGCGACGTCGAGAGCTGCGTCCCGGCGGCCTGCACCGTCTCCAGCGCGGCCGACTGAGGGGGGACGGAGAGACGGCAGGCCTCGGCGGCGCTCCCGTCCCACTCGACGGTGGTGACCATCCGGTCGGCGGCGACGGCGCCGGCCGTCGCCCCGATCGCGTTGCCCGAGCGCGACCACTGGTCGGCGACGCGACGGAGCAGGTCGGAGTCGCCGCGGCGCGCGAGGAGCTCGTCGATGCGCGCGCGCAGCTCCTCGACCTTCTGCCCCAGCTCGCGCATGCCGACCTGGATCGCGGGGATCACGGGCTACATCGGGTCGAGCCGCCGCAGGTAGGTGATCACCTCGTCGATCGTCGTGGAGAACTCCTGGATGCTGCCGTGCAGCTCGACGGCGGCGGCCGCGGCGTCGTCGGCCGGAGCCATGGGCTATCTCCCTCCCCGTCCCTGCGGGTCGAGGCGAGCCGCGGCCTCCCCGTCCTCACGCTGGTAGGTGTCGGCGGCGGAGACGAGCGTGTCCCCCATCGCCCCCATCGCCTCCTGCGCCTGTCCGAGCAGCTCCGGAATCCGCTGCTGGATCTCCGCGTACGCCGCAGGCAGACCGGCGGACTCGCCGAGATAGGAGAACGCCGCCGTGGGCTCCGCGAGCGACTGCGACGCCTCGTGCCACGTGCCGACGTCGCGACGCAGCGCGTCCAGCTCGGCCTGCAGGCGGGGGCCCGGCACCGGGTCGGTCATCAGGTCAGCCCCGCCGCGCGGATGATCGCCCGGGGGTCGCGCCCGAGCCGGGCGAGCACCCGGGCGGCGTCGCTCGCCGGGCCGTGGACGAGCCGTCCGGGGGCGGCGGCCTCCTGCAGCCGTCGCAGGACCTCGAGCGCCTCGGCCTCGATCTCGACTCGGTGCGCCCCCGACGCCCACGCCGCGTCCACCTCGACCTCGGTGACCGCGACCCCGACCGTGCGGCCTCGAACGTGGCCCCGGGCGCTGCGGATGTCGGCCTCTGCCGTGCGGTGACGGCGCAGGGCCGCGGAGAGACGACGCGCGTCGGCAACCGCCTCCTCGACAAGACGCCTCGGGTCTCCTCCCCAGGGCCGGAGGTCCGGGGCGTCCTCCGACGATGCCGCGGGCTCAGGTGGCGCTTCCAGGGTCTGGGCAAGGGCGTCGTGGAACTCCTGCAGCAGTCGTACGCCCAGCTCGCGCGGCTCGAGGTGCTAACGCCAGTCCGGCGCGATCTCCACCGCGACGACCCGCCCGTGCCCGTCCGTCGTCACCGACACTGGGCCCCGGGACGGCGGCGCGGATGGCTCGACCGGTCGGGGCGACGGCGCCGACTGCTCCGCATCCACGGCGAACGCGCGGTACTCCTCGTCCGTGAGCCCCGCGAAGCCCCACCGAGGACTCTCGGTCACCGATCACTCCCCCCGGGCGCCCTCGGGCAGCGGCAGCCGGAGTCTGGCACACGAGATCGCTCGGCAAGGTCCGTTCGCGAAGATTCCGAAAGCACCTCCGGCGCACGGGTCGACCTGGCAGGACCGTCGTAGCCGGGGGCTGGGGTGAGATCCGGGGTGAGCCGTGCCGGGCAATGGGCGCGACTTCCGGGCGACCCCAGGAGCGATCACGGACGCCGCCAGGCCGAGGGAACGCGCCGGCGCCGCGCTCCAGGCTTTCGTGGCCGCGACCGGACCGGACCGCTCGAGCGACCGCACGGGTCAGGGGCGCGCTCGACGACGAGGGCATCGACACACTCGTCGAGTCCGGAGACACCGTCGGGGACGGCATCATCAGTCTGGGCTCGTTCGGCCCAGGCCCGGACCACGAGTGAGTGGGAGCGACGCCCACGTTGAACTGCAGATCCTCGGCGATTGCCGGGTTCGGCTCGGCTGCCACTCGCTCCGGCCGCGTGCTCCCGTCCTGGTACTGGCGGCGGCTCAACCGAGGTCGACCGAGCCCCTGACGACGACGTCGCCTGCCTACCCGGTGCGCGGTGCGGGCTCAGGGGAATGCCAGGAACGGACGCAGGACACGCTGCTCGGACGGCGGTCGCTGCCCAACCACCGGCGCTCTCGTCGCTCCAGACGTCGTCTAGCGAGACCGCAACAACCAGCCTGATCCCGAGCGCGGGCGACGAGGACTCGCACCGTAGCTGCGGACGCACCATCACTTGCGTCATCCGATGCCCGCCTGATTACGCCGATCCATTTACGTAGCGCCCGATCCCGCGTGGCAAGATGCAACCATGGGTGATGAACATATCCGAGTGCTGGCCTATCCAGCATACCAATCAGCCGACGAAAATCCGTATATCACGGATCTCTACGAAGCAGTTAGAACCGACGGAATCTCGGTCGACGACTACACTAGGCGAGGCCTCCTGCGCCGATACAATATAATTCACATTCATTGGCCTGAGCAGCTGGTTGAATGGCGACGGGGACCATTCTACGCTACCGCAGATGCCGCAAAGGTGCTCGCTCTCCTCGCGGCAGCCAAGGCGCAAGGAACAAAGCTCGTATGGACCGGGCACGACCTCGGCCCGCACGACATGCCTCATCCCAGAATCTACAGAGCTTACGTTGCCACCTTCATGCGATTCGTAGACCTTCTCATCAGCCTCGACCAGGCATCTATTCCCCAACTTCTAGACCGCTATCCAAGACTAAGGAAGACTTCACTCTGCGTGATACCACATTCGCACTATCGCAACGGCTACCCGCACCCACCTACGCGAAAAGCAGCCCGAGAACGACTTCGCCTGCCCGGACAAACAAGAGTACTCCTACTTCTCGGTAGAGTGAAGCGATATAAGAGAATCGATAGTCTTATCCAGGGTTATGCTGAAAGGGGCTCGAACGGGTTCCGCCTAATAGTAGTAGGGCGAGAAGCTGAGTACGACCCTGACTACGCAATCGAGGTTTCGAGAGCCGCCCTTAACGCTGGCCCGAACGTCGAGGTCCGACTAGGCGCGGTTCCCGCCACCGAAGTGCCCACTTGGCACGCGGCGGCAGACGTCGTTGTGCTGCCGTACGCACGGACCACCGCACTTCACTCGGGTGCCGCCCTACTCGCTCTGTCTCTGCACACTCCTATAGTGGTCACCGACACGCCTACTATGCGAGAGCTCGCAGCTACTGTCGGCACGGGCTGGGTACACCTGTCGAACGGTACGATCGACGATACCCTTAGAGTCGCCGAACTGGCCGCAGACAGCCGACCGCCGGGCCCGCCCGATTTATCCAATCTGGATCCAGGCAACCTCGGTCGTGAAACGGCGCAATCCTACCGCACACTTGTAGATGGCTTCACGTAGGTCACTCGACATCGACCGCGTGCGGCGGCCCGCTGGGCCCGGAACCAGGATTCGCGAGCAACCTTTAGAAGCTGCTCACAATTTACCGGCCACCTTCGCCATTCCGCACCGCGATGAGGGACTTCGTCAAGCCAAGAAACCTTTCTCGCAGAATCCCGGATTCAGGGAAGAGATTCTGCATCTGCGAGACACTGACCAACTCCACTTCGTTCACCAATGCCTCGGCCTCAGCGCGCGTGGTGGCCCTCATGTGGCCGAACCGCCAACGCATCGATACCTGAACCCGCGCCTCGTAGGGCAAGAACTGCAACCCCGGGAACAGCCAATGCGGTTCGATCGGGAAGTAACGGTAGGGGGTCTGCACCCAATGCCGTTCGGCGAGTCGGCGCACGTTCTCCGCGACGCGGTAGCGCTGGAAGTGACCACCAACGTGCTCAAGAAGTGAGTTGGAGTAGACCAGGTCAAATGACTCTGCGAACAGACTGCTCGGAAGGTCCGTCGCATCGCCCTGCCGTGTCTCGACACCATCGACCTTCGCGTCCTGAACGTTCAAGTTCACCACCACGAGCCTCGCAGGACGCATCGGCGCGGACGACCACGAGACCACAGAGCCTCCAAGGTCCACCACACTCATATCATCGAAAGATGGAAACTCCGAATACAATTGCTCCCAGCGTCGGTGACGCGCTCTCGCGACCAACGAACCGGCGCTGTTAAGGTCGAAAAGTCGGCGCATCAAGGGATTACCCAGATTCGCCGTATGCGGATCGCTCGATCCCGAGAACTCGTTCGCGGCGGCCATGTCGTTCTCCTGTTTCTGGGCGTTTGGCTAGACTGTTTCGAGTCCGTACGTCTAATTGAGTCGCCTCGATGAGAGATCCCTTCCCCACGAGTAGTCACCTCTGACCCGCTTATAACGCGCAGCGACACGCGCACTTCCATAAATGAGAGCATGCACGGGCACCGCCATCCATAGACTCCGGTCTTCGGCCAGCACACTCCATCTAGCCTTCAGCCAGCCGATACGTCGGCTCCAGCGATCTTCCTCGGTCAGGACCTCCCGCTGACTCGCCAACTGATCGTTACCCACCCACTGGCGCGTCAACATTCTCAAGAGATTTCGAAGGTTGTACGGTGGATGAATTAGGAATGACGCGCACTCAACCGTAAGTCGGAGTTCGGGCGGAAAAATGTTTCGGATAAACAGATCATCAGCGATAATCGCCGGAAAGTCCTCGAATCGACCCCGGCCGGCTCTACTCAGAGCGTATACGCCAACGCCTACCAGGTTATCTTGTCCATACGGCATCTTTTCCCACACTCGATAATACGACTTAACCGCGAAACTTCGCCCAGCATCGGCCCACTCAAGCTTCGGCGCGGCCACCTCAGCACCTGACTCCTCCATGGCGTTTACCGTCACGAGAAGCGACTTGTAGTCCAGCTCTACATCCGCATCGAGGTAGAACCTTGGAAAGCCAACCGCCAACGAATCACCCGCATTGAGCGCAGCTGCCTTGCTCGCAGTACCGAGCTCTACGACATTAACACCCTCGAACTCTCGAGCTACATCGGCCGTCCTATCGGAGCATCCGTTTGCCACGACTATAACGTCCAACTGATCCGCGTCACAACGGTCACAAAGGCGTCGCAGGCACCTGGCGATAACCGTCTCTTCGTTATGGGCCGGAATCACGACCGATGTCATTACAACCTCCTGCACTTTTCCTGTACGCCGCCCGAGTCGAGTTAGAGCGTGCCCTCAGATGATCCAAACCGTCGAACAACTTCATCCGGAGCGCACGAAGAACGTATTTAGAGTATCGCCGCTACCAGCGACCAGTCTGTCCCCGCTCCAATGCATCGGCGCGTAGTCCAGATCCTTCAGAAACGCACCGACCTCGGCGATTGGCGTCTCGATCAACAGCACAGGCGAGTAGGCCTCAAGTGTTCCAACACCCCCTTGTAGAACATCCAACTCTAATCCTTGGACATCGATCTTTATTAGCGCCGGAGCCAATGCAAGATCGTCCAAGCTCACAGTTTGAACCTCGAACTCCTCGATGCTCAGGAGTCTTGGATCAAATCTGCATATCCTGCTCGCCAACCACGTCTCAGCTTCGTCTCTATTCAGAGAAGCTAAGCCGTCGAAAACGTAACCCCTGTACGCCGGGATGAAGAGAGTAAATGTCCCCTCCTGCCTTCCAACGGCGGCCTCGACCAGCGTCCAATGGGCATGCTTCCCATAACGCCCCCGAAGGCGCGCAGCCAGAAGCGGATTAGGCTCAAACGACACAACCCGACGCCCCGGGGCAGTAAGAGCCAGAGCATCAACGCTCTGCCCCCGGTTGGCTCCTACGTCAAGAATGAGTGCATCCTGCGTTAGACGAAGCTCAGGAACTCCGCGAAAATCGTCTTCGAACGGCCTACGTCGAACCTTCAGGTAGGCCCGCTGGACAGCGTACTTCACGTCGCTGCCCCCTGGCAGGAACGTTTGCGCGGTCCTGAGCACCTGCCCGACCGCTTCTCTGTTTGGGCCCATCTCAGTTTCCTCCGCTTTGGCTCAACCGCCGGACCTACTTCACTGGCCAGGTACTTGCTCGCGGCGGAAGCCTCACTAGGGAGCCCAACGAGACCGCACCCGCGACCGTCCACAGCACATAGTTCGGTTGAAGGTACGGGGCTGGCCCCAGCATTGCCGCGAATGTCCAGACAATCAGCATAGCTGCCAGGACCGACCGCAACGGTTCGAGCGATGAGTAGTCCGGCACCCGAACTACCGCTGCCACCACAGCCATGACCAGCACTGCAAGCCATAGCACAAAGCCCGGGATACCGATCTCCGCAAGGCGCGACAGGAACACGTTGTGAATCTCTACTTGGCCAGAGGAGACCGAAACCGGATAAGTGTCTCCTTGGCGAATGTACTCAACCATCTTACTGGCAGAATTGTTCCACCCGATTCCTGCAACTGGGTTGGACTCAAGCATTCTCGCCCCAGCAGAGTTCGTGTTCAGGCGGTCCCACACGGGGTACTCGTCCTCTGCCCTGGCTTCCGCTCCCTCTGACACCCCCGGGACGAAAGTGTATACAAGTCCTACCGCTAGAATTAAAGTCACCGCCCCGGGCAGGGCTAACCGCCGCAACTGCGGAATGAGGATCGTTGCGGCGATAGCGGCCGCGGCCGCGCCGAGCCATATGGCGCGTGTCAATGTGAGTAAAATTCCAACCGCGCACAGTGCAGCCACCACACCCCCGGCTACACGCCAGCGACGAGATCGATCGACAAGCGCCACGCCGACAGCAAAAGCGGCCGAGTAGCTGAGCATTAACCCGTTGGCGACCGATTCAACGTACGGGCCCCGAGCGCGTTCGATGTGGATGCCGACATTCGGATCGAGAATATAGGACGGCCAGACAAGGCTAGGAATGCCCGACAACTGTCCAATAGAAACGATACTTAGATAGATGCCCAATACTGCGAAGACCCGGAACAGGAACTCTCTACTCTCGTCTTCCCAATATACGCATGGAGCAATCGCGAAGACCAGGAACAGGCCCACTCCGAATCGGTCGAATAGGGCGAAGAGTCCGCCAGGACCCATCGTTCCCGCCAACACCATAGAAAGCGCGGCCCAAGAAATGGCTAGGACCATCACCACGTGGATGGCTTTGCCTTCCAACTGACCCCCTCGGGACCGGAAGGCGGCGAGACAGGCCAGTGCACCGCCGGCCATGAGCAGACGATCGATTGGAAGCGGGACCCCGAAGTCCTGCCAATGCCCCGAGAAGCAAGATGCCGCCAGACCGAGAGTGAAGGCCCGAGTGCCCCATTGATCTGCCCTCGCTATCCACGGCTCTGACCTTGAGCCAGCTCCCAGCGCCGGAAGTCGGACCGTCGCTGCTTCCAGAGAGTCGTCGGGCCGGCCTATGGACCTCATATCAGGTCAGTCCAACGCGTCGACCCGTATGGCGGCCAGGGCTGTTCGGTAGACCTGACTGGTCCGTCACGTCTGAACTCGGCCATTCACTGTCTCTGCGGCCGTCACCAGTGCCTGTCGCGGTCGGAGGGGTGCCGCGAGTAGGTCCGCCGCGCGTAACAAGCACCATGGCGCCAACGAAGCTGATAGCGAACCCGACTATCGCGCCGAGCTGGACGTTCCGGGCGCGTGTGCTGCCGGTCACGCTTGCGGACGCGAGCTCCTGCAGTCCGTTTCCCTGGCTAGAGTCTGAGATCGTTTGGTTCAGTTGGTTCGTGTAGGCATCCACAGCCGCCTGCGCGGTCCGCACATCGGCCGTAGCCGCTGCGGCATCGCTCCCGCGTGCACCACCGGCTCGAGCCTGCGCGCTAGAGAGATTCACGTACGCTTGTCGGAGATCGTCGACAGCGCGGTCACGGCTCTGTTCGTTACTCAACAGGCCTGCAACGACTTCCCGCAGCGCCCTAGCGGAAAGATTCGTCGCGTCAGCTGCGGAAGTGGCGGTGCTCGCTTGACCTTCCACTAGCACGATGCTAGACCCGGCGACGGGCGAAGCTGACGCCTCGACGGTCGAACCGTCAGGACTGAGCCAGGTCAGACGACCGTCGGCTTGGGCAGTGACATCCGATCGAGACTCACGCGCGATGGCAGCACGTACCTCATCACCGGAAAAGACCCGACTATACGTCTCCGCAAGCGACTTCCCAGCTTCAGCGAACGCGGGTACCGCGGATATGCTGACATTCGTTGACCCGGCAATCAACTTTGACTGTGCGATGTGACGCACTGGCACGAGTAGGGCGGCCAGGCCGCCGACGAGTACCCCAACGAGACAGCATGCGACAATCAGCCTCGAGTTTTCACGGAGCACATCAGTAACCGTGCTTCCCGCGAGCGATGTTCTATCGGACACTGACTTCCCCCAACTTAGGCAGTCGCCTCGACGCTCCTCAACGGAGCGACTAGCGGTACGACTCTATACAGACCGCTCAGTCAGCTCCTCTCATCTGGACAATCCCGTCGCGAAAGCCGCGAACTGACGGGCGAAGATACGAGAACCCCTGTCTCACGGACCGGAGTAGTTCGATTACTTGGGCCAGGTAGAAGAGAGTCACTTGCGGGGTTGTCGGCGTGATATCGAGATAGCGACATGCATCTCGAAAGAGGTAAAAGCGATTCCTCACTTGGTAGTACGCTTTCCAAGGCGCTGGCCTTCCTGGTGGAAGTAGCCGTCTCATGCGCGCGTTCGCCGTGTACGCAACGTTCGTGTGCACGGATGCCTTCAGTCCAAAGAGGGTGTCATCGTCGACAATGAAGTAGTTCGCGTCTGGCGGACCGATAGTTTCAACGATCCGCCTCGATACGAGCGCGCCCTCGAAGCAGGCTACATTCGAATAGACGACGTCCTTACCGTTCCTGAACGAAAGATTTCCGATCCGGGTACGGCTTCCAGTCAGAACGTCTAGGTAGTGCTCCTCGTCGGCGTCGGACCCGTCAGCACTAATGCGCCTCGGGTGAACCAGTTCAGACTGGCACGCGTATCCGAGCAGTAGCTCGAGGACATCCGGCTCTGGCGCGACGTCATCGTCCATCATCCAGATCCAGTCAGCCTGGTCGGTGAGCGCAGCTTCGATTCCAGCCTTAAATCCGCCCGCGCCTCCGGTATTGCGGTCGAGGCGAAGATACGAGAATCTCCTGTCAGACAGGAACTCCTCAAGTTCCTCAGCCCCGCGAGTTCCATCTGTAGACCCATTGTCGACCAGAATCACCTTGTCGATAGGTCTAGTCTGCTGGCGCACTGCGGAGAGTGTCTGGAGAAGAAGCTCACGCCTGTTAAAGGTCACAATAACAGCCGTCACACGAAAATCTCGCGAGTCGGGATCGGTCATTCAGGAAGCCTTCCTCTCTCGCTTCTTCGTTCGTCCCGTTGCCTTCATGATGACCAACCTCAAGTCTTCGAAGGTCGTAGGCGACAGGAGTCGTAGCCCTGCACAGTAGAGACCAAGCCCCGGGAGTGCGCATAGGATTACGGATACGAGATCGTTCCCAATCGCTTCGTCAACCAGCCCTACGCCGACACCAGCCAAGATAGGGACCGAAAGCAGGAGAACAAGGGGGGCGAGACTCGAGAGATACCCTCGTATCGCGCCGAGGTGTTTCGAAACGAGCCATGTTGTCACCGGCACCATCGCGACGGCCCGAGCTGCGAACGCCGCGGCCACCCAGACGATGCCATAATTGACCGCCAAGATGAACCCGACAACGTTGACTAGCGAGCCGACTAGCGAAGTCGCAAGGACCTGTCCCGCGCGGCCGGTCGCTTGGAGGAATGTATTGTTGATGTCGACCATTGTCGTAGCGATACCCGCGATCGCGAGAACCGACATGACCGGGGCCGCCGCCAACCACTGCGGACCGAGCAGAGCAGGAACCAGCTGAGGAGAGGCAACCGCCGTGAAGACAAAGGCCGGCGAGCTAACCGCGAAAGTGAAGCCAGCTGAACGAATAAACCCGCTTGTCAGCCTGTCACCCGCGCCTTGTAGACGCGAGTAGAGAGGAAAGGCAACTGTGTTCGAGACACCCTGAATAGTGTCTTGTAGTACCGTCAACAGACGGTAAGCAACGCTGTACAGGCCTAGGGCCGACGGCCCTAGTACCGCGCCGATAAGGATGTCGTCTGACTTCGTAGATGCAAGGACTGTCAGATCGATACCAATTACCTTCAGCCCGAAGCCGCCCATCTCGCGCACCGCCTGCCGTGAGATGGTTGCTCCTGGACGGTACGACCGGACAGTAGCCATCCAGAGAAAGACCGTACTTGTGACGCCTTCCACGAGAGTCTGCACCACAAGTGCCCACACCCCCGCGCCACCGAAGGCCAGTGCGAGCGCAGAAGCAATGCTAAGGAGCGTCGCTGCGAGCTGACGGATGCTCAGCGCTCGAAAGTTCATCTCCCGCGACAGAAGACCTTCTGGCACCATGTTCGCACCGACTAGAACCGGCATGGCACTGAGCGCCATCAGTACCGGACCTAACTCCTGCTGCCCCATCCACTCGGCGACAATAGGCGCCGAGAAGAACATTGCACCGCCCAGTATGAAGCCGGACACCGCACTTATCAGAAGGACGCTGTCGAGGTGCGACTTGGTGAGGGCTGGATGCTGGATGATCGCTTGACTTAGACCGCCACTCGCGAGGAATTGAAGGACGGTGATGATTGCGACCGCGAGAGCGACGGTTCCGAAAGCTTCCGGCGCGAGTAGACGGGCCAGTACGAAGAACACCCCTACCCGCAGGAGCCGTGTCGCTAGCGTTGTTAAACCTCTCCACGCGACACCCTGCACCGCGGCGGCGGTGTAGGTTTGCCCACTTGAATCGGTCAACTTGTCGGCTCCAAATCGAAGCTATCCGGCGCAGGCGTTATCTGGCGAGCCCGCTTTGGTCGCCGCTAGCGGGGTAGCCCGCGTTCGGCGCGACGTTATCTGAACCTCGAAGTATGACAGTCTCCAGTAATCGCTGCGCATTCGGGCGCACTTGGAACTCACGTTGCACCACTCCTCGCGCTTTGGAGCCCAACCGAACTCTCCGCTCGGCGTTTGCACAAAGATCCCGTAGCCCTTGTGTCAAACCGGACACATCTCCCGGCGCAACGAGTAAGCCGGTCTCGCCGTGAGCCACCAGCTCGGGAATACCAGCGACGCTTGTTGTAAGCACCGCAATTTCCGAGGACATCGCCTCCATGAGAACAACAGGTACGCCTTCAGCATAGCTCGGCAAGCAAAAGACGTTTGCCCAATTGTAGAGACGGGGAAGCTTGTCTTGTCCCACTGGCCCCACTAGCCGCACGTATTCTGTAAGGCCGAAGTCATTAATTGCCGCGGCGATGTCGCCTTTGAGAGGTCCCGCGCCAACTATTTCCGCTTCGAACTCCACGCCCTCGTCAGCAAGCTCTTTGAGCGCCTGAAGAAGGTTCATCACCCCCTTCTCCTTGACCAGCCTACCTACGTAGAGAATCCTAGGCTTGTGAGTATCGGTGGAGCTCATGACTCTCGGACGGTAGGTATCGACGTCCACGCCCATTCGGATTATCTCCAACTTCGACCCCTCCATCCCGGGATCGAGCGCGATAAGCTGATTTCTACAGTAGTGCGAGATGCAAGCTATCGCGGCTGCTGACTGAGCCTTCTTTGCGAGGTCAAATGATTCCGGCGCGAGAAACTCAGTCGGACCATGCATGGAGAGGGTCCATCGCCAAGTAGAATTGGATTGGCGAGCAACGAATAGGACCGCGACTCGCGCGATATCGGCTGCATTATTGGCGTGATGTACGTGGATTTGACTCAAGTTCCGATGGCGCATCTCATGTACAAGCACGAGAGCTTCAACAAGGTAGAAGAGTTGCCAAACCCGCCCACGTACAGTCGATCCGTACTCGGATATGGCTGTTATCAGGGTGCTGACTAGCGCGCCAGGAGATCGAGCGAGGGAACATAAGACCACACGCAAGTAGTCTCTCTTTGGCCTGCCGAGCAACGAAGTGGTGCGACTCGCCTCGCGAATCATGGACTGATTTAGTTGTTCACTCGGAGGAGTCGGGTGAACAGTGAAGGTTTCGACGTTGACGCCGAGTTCGCGCAGAGCTGCGATCTCTCGCTCGATGAACGTGTGCGATACGGCTGGGTACTTGCTGACCAAGTACGCGACCGATATAAGCCGCGCAGCCTGCTGGCGATCTGACATGGACTTGCGGGCCCCCATACCCCGGAAGGCCCCGGCCACGACTCACCTGAGGCTGGCGGGGCCCGGCACACGTATCGAGCGGTCATAGACCAGATGGATGATTGTCGACGCCCGAACAGCCCAGTACCGCTATAGGATGCGAGACTGTCACCTTCCGGGTGGTGTTGCAACTCATGGTGGTCCGAGGTGGCGATCGTCCCACCCTGTCGAGTCTCCGGAGCACCCGGGTCGCGTGATGGTTGGCTTGCCCGTCAGCTGTCGCTCAAGCTCCGATGCGCTGCCGGGTGCGGAGCGCTGACACAGTGCCGTGCGCCGTGGGACCCGAGTGGCACGTTCGCTGGTTGGCGGCGCACCCGCGTGCGCAGCGGTCGAGGCGGTGAGCCTTCGAGTGCACTGGCACACCAAGCGTGGCTGCCCCGTGGACCAAGAGGATCGTCACGAACATCAGGAGGAAACGGGTGTCGCGCACCAGGTAGCGCCGCCACAGTCGTCGGAAGTCGGTGCAGAGGCGGTAGGCCGCCTCAGTGCCCGTCTTCTGGAAGAACTGCGGAGCTCGCGACTGGTAACCCGAGAGGAAGTCGATCGTGGCGCCGGCCCCAACAAGCGTGGCGCCAGGGAGGTCCGCGCGGTGCCGGGCGATCCAAAGCTCCTGCTTCGGAGCCCCAAGGCAGACGACGACTACGTCGGGTCGGTAGGCCTGGAGCGCAGCCACGAGCCGGTCGTCTTCGCTGTCTCCGTGTTCGAAGCCCATGCGGGGGCTGTCGACAAACATTTCCGGCAGCCCGGGGAATCGGGAACGGAGGTTGGCCGCGGCCCGGGTAGCCCGTCCCTCGGCTCCACCGACCAGCGCGACGCGAAGCCCGCGCTTGGCGGCCAGGGCGATCATCGCGACCGTGAGGTCGACGCCCGTCACGCGGGAGGCGTTGCTCGTCCCGGTCCACTTCGACAGGAGCGCGAGAGGAGCGCCGTCAATCGTCACGACATCAGCGCTCTCGTATGCATCGCGAAAGCGCTGGTCCGTGTTCATGAGCATCACGTGGTCGACGTTGCACGTGTACACGCTGGTCCCGCGTGCACGCTTTGCAGCGCGCGCGAGGATCTTCTCCGCGGCGTCTGCCTCGGACTCGAAGACCTGCAGGTTGATGTCCAGCAGATGATGATAAGCCTGAGCCTGCGATCCTTCGATACGGCCTTGGAGCTGGGTCTCGACGCGGCTCGCGGAGCGCGGAGCCGGGATGATGGTGCTGACGTCGGAGTCTTCGATGATCTTGTTCATGACAGACTTCTCCCCGATGAACTTAGGAAATCAGCAGGATCAGTAAGCGCCGCGGCCAGTGAAAATCGCGCCGACCGTCTTCCAGAGAATTGAGACGTCCAGCGCCGGCGACCAATTCTCGACGTAGCGCAGGTCCAGCCGGACCGACTCCTCCCAGGTGAGGTCCGAACGGCCGCTGACCTGCCAGAGGCCCGTGAGTCCAGGGCGGACGAGGAACTTGCGGCGGGCGTCGTCCGCGTACGTGGCGACCTCCCGCTCGAGCGGCGGGCGCGGGCCGACCAGCGACATCGAGCCGCCGATGACGTTGAACAGCTGGGGCAGCTCGTCGAGCGAGAGCCGGCGCAGGACGCCGCCGATGCGGGTGATCCGCGGGTCGCGCTTCATCTTGAACAGCGGGCCCGAGCCCTCGTTGGTGGCGGCGAGCTGGTCGACCAGCTTGTCGGCGTCGACCACCATCGAGCGGAACTTGATCATCTGGAAGCGCTGGCCGGCGCGGCCGACGCGCTCCTGGCGGTAGAACACCGGGCCGCCGTCCTGGCGGATCGCGATCGCGAGGAAGAGGAACACCGGCGCGAGCAGGACCACCAGGGCGGTCGCGGCGGTGCGGTCGACGATGTTCTTGACGATGCGGGCCGGGCCGCCCCAGCGGGGCTCCGTGAGGCGCAGCAGCGGGAGGCCGTCGACCGGCGCGACGTGCAGGCGGGGCCCGGTGATCTCCATGAGGCCCGGGTCGACCACCAGCTCGACGCCCTCGCCCTCGAGGTCCCAGGCGAGGCGGTGCAGGCGCTTCGGACCCCAGCCCGGCGCCGGGGCGACCGCGACGACCTCGATGCCGAGCTCGCGGACGTGGCGGGCGACGTCGTCGAGGTCGCCGATCACCGGGACGCCGGCGATCTCGATGACGCCGGCGGTGCCGGTGGAGGTGCAGGCGGCGGTGACGGTCCAGCCGTGGTGCGGGACGCGGCGGGTGCGGGCGACCAGGTCGGCGATCGAGGCCTCGGAGCCGACGACGAGCACCGAGGACATGCAGCGGGCGTCGCGGCGGGCGCGGTGCAGGGCGCGGCGGACCGCGTAGCGGCCCAGCAGCAGGGCGCCGGCGGTGGCGGGGATGACCCCGAAGATCCAGGGGCGGACCTGCTCGACCTTCAGCGCCATCCCGGCCAGCGCGAGGACGACCGTGGCGGCCGCCGTGCCGCGCAGGACCCGGTTGAACTCCTCGGCGCCCTGACCGAGCACCCCGCGGTCCCAGGCGCGGAAGACCAGCAGGCCGGCGAGGACGAGCGTCGCGGAGACCAGGTTGAACTGGGCGGCGGGCCCGAGGCCCCAGTCGCCGACGATCGTGGCGGCGGCCGCGACCAGGGCGATGACCGCGAGGTCGGTGGCGACGACGACGCGCACGAGGCGCTGCTGCCAACGGCGCGAGCTCGGGCGAGCAGTGACGCTCGGTGACACCGGCTCTGCTCCGCGAGGAGCAGGCACCGTTGCCTCAATCGATTCCGTTATCGCGAGCCGACCAGCCACTTCGATGTCCCCCCGGATGGCGACGGATGGTGTGCACCCGTCCGACCGACTGTCACGCCGGGGAAGCTCTTGGTTGAACTTCGAACCCGCCGTTCTTGTCCCGCTATCGCGTGGTCTTGCCCGACCCGTTACACACCACGTATCCGCACTTCACGGCGTGTCGCACCGACACCCCGCTGGACATGACGTGCGTTCACCTGTTCAGCCCTGTGTGGTCTAGATCGCATCTCCGGGGAGTAACACTTCGAACTACGACGATCCGAGCAATGACGACCCCGATCTGTCCCTCCAACGAGGGACAAAGCCACATACCGCGAACGGCGGAAGGGGCACGCCGAAACGCCCCGACACGCTGGCTCATTGGGCCGTACGGACCAGCTCCGTCTGTCACGTCCGGTGGAGCGCGAAAGGTAGGTGAAAGCGGGACGGGCTTTGCTCTCCGTCACGGGCCCCGGGCCCGGCGGCAGGAGGGAGCGAGTCGATGCGAATCGTCTCGCGGGCCCGCCCGGGCAGCCACCACGCGGGGTCCGGGGCCACGGGTGACGGCCCGGTCCGTCCTGACGAGGGGGGTACGTCAGGACGGCGGGATCAGCCCGAGCGGGCGGGCGTCCGGCGGCAGGGTGGGGACTCCCGCCGGACGACCCGTCCCGCTCGCCATGGCGCGCACGACGCGGGCGAACCCGCGGGCGGCGTCGGCCCAGGGCGCCCAGCCGAGACCGTCGGCGAGTGCGGCGGCCTGGGCGAGGAGCTTGCGGGCCTCGGCGCGCTCGCCGAGCACGGCGGCGGCGAGACCCTGGTAGAGCGTGATCGGCCCGAAGGTCGCCGAGCCGATGCCGACCACCGCCACGGCGCCGGCGTCGGGCGGCAGGTCGCGGCGGACGACCTCGGCGGTCGGGGCGTCACCCAGCGCGAAGGCCGCGCAGGCGGCGAGGCAGAGACCCGGCCGGTCGAACAGCGCGCCCTCGCGGCCGTCCCGCTTGCGGTGCCAGTCGGTGAGGTGGGCCGCGGCGGTGTCGAGGTCCCCGGCGACGGCGGCGTCCACGGACGCGGCGGCCGACCAGGCGGCGACGAGCGGGTACATGGACGCCGCGCCGGCGGGCAGGCCCTGGAGCGCGGGCAGGGTGCCGCTGAGCAGGTGCCGGACGAGCAGGTGCACTCCGTAGGCGCCGACGGCGTCGGGCAGCCCGAGCTCCTGGCCGCGGTGCAGGGCGGCGAGGGCGGCCTCGTCCGCCTCGGCGGTGTCGCCGCGCGCGAGGGTCAGGCCGGCGTCGAGCAGCGAGACCATCCACATCGTCCTCGGCCGGTGGCGGTCGACGGCGAGCGGCTCGAGGTCGCGGCGCGCGGCGAGGGCCTCGTCCTGGCGCCCGGTGGCGAGCAGGGCGGCGATGCGCAGCTCCTCGGCCTCGAACCACACGGCGTCCTCACCCGTCTCGGCGGCCAGCCGGCAGGCCTGCTCGCAGACCGCGAGGCGCTGGGTGGCGGGCACGGGCGCGTCGACGAGGTGGTTGGCCTCGAGGACGCGGACGCCGGCGAGCAGGCGGCGGTCGGCGAGCCCCTGGGAGGCGAGGGCGAGCAGCTCGGGCAGGGCGGTGGGGTCTCCCACGTCGCCGTGGAGCTGCTCTTCCTCCAGGATGAGACTGCGCAGCACCTCGGCGCGCTGCCTCTCCGAGAGCGGCAGCGCCCGAACGCGCCGGAGTCGCCGGGCGCGTCGGGGGCGCCCGGCGACGCTGATCCCCATGGCGTCGTGCCCGACGGCGGCGACCACCGCGTCGTCGACCTCGGCCTGGTCCGCGCCGGGCGCCGCGGCCTGCTCGACGACCTCGTCGAGCACCTCGTCGGCGTCGTCATGGCGTCCGAGCGCTTCCATGACCAGGCCCCGGTGCAGCGCGACGGTGCTCGGGTGCGACGTCTCGAGCACCGCGTCGAGCTGAGCGAGGGCTTCCTCGAGCG
Organism: Actinomycetospora flava; assembly: GCF_037400335.1. Classification (NCBI taxonomy): domain Bacteria; kingdom Bacillati; phylum Actinomycetota; class Actinomycetes; order Pseudonocardiales; family Pseudonocardiaceae; genus Actinomycetospora; species Actinomycetospora flava. Next base: position 232,715 of record NZ_JBBEGM010000005.1, on the reverse strand, counting down.
CGCCCTGGCGGTACGCGGCCGTGCCCGCCGCGAGCCGGGCGTCGCCCAGCTCGCGGGTCGGGACGAGCGGCCCGGCCCCGACGGCGTGGCGCAGCAGCGTGAACGGCTCGACGCCGCCTCGCGCGACGAGGATGCGGTACCGGGCGTCGTGCAGCGTCTGCGCGCTCGCCGGCGGGACGGCGTCGAGCACGGCGTCGCGGGTCAGGGCGTGCCGGAAGGCGAACCCGTCGGCGGTGGCGGCGAGCAGCCCGCGGTCGGCGGCGACGCGCAGGTGCTGGGCGAGCGCCCGCGGCGTCGTCTCCAGCAGGACGCCGAGCTCGGGCAGCGAGAGCGGGGCGAGCACCGCCAGCGCCTCGAGGGCCTCCCGCGCGTCGGGCCCGAGCCCGGCGAGCTGGTGGTCGAGCAGGGGCCGCAGGCGCCCGGGGATGGCGGTGGCGAGCTCGTCGCACGCCTTCTCCCCGTCGGGCTCGTCGAGGCCGGTGAGCGACTCGATGAGCGCGGCGACGTGCAGGGCGTGCCCGTGGGTGCGCTCCCAGAGGGCGGCCGCGACCCGCTCGGCGCCGTCGGGTGCGAGGCCGGAGAGGTCGCGGACGACGAGGCCGCGCACGGCAGCGCGCGCGAGCTCGGGCAGGCGCAGGTCGGTGACGGCGTCGAGGAGCGCGAGGTCGGCGTGGGTCGCGCTCCAGGCGGGGTGGGCGTGGCTGTCCGGCTCGCGGGCGGCGACGAGGACGACGACGCCGGCGGGCAGCCCGAGGCGGGCGAGCTCGCGCAGGGCCGCGAGGGTCACCGAGTCGGCCACGTGGGCGTCGTCGAGGGTGACGAGCACGGGCCCCGACAGGCCGGCGAGACGCTCGCGCAGGGCCCGCCCGGGGGCGGGTTCGGCGGGGTGCACGGGGTCGACGCCGAGGTCGCCGAGCGCCTCCGTCCACGCCGTCCACGGCGGCGAGCCCGCGTCGCACGTCCCGCCGCCGACCACTGCGCCGGCGGCCTGCGCCTCCTCGCGGGCGGCGCGCAGCAGGGCGGTCTTGCCGATGCCGGCCTCGCCGGTGACCACCAGGACCGCGCCACGGCCGGGGGCGTCGACGAGCGCTCGGACGGCGCCGAGCTCGTCGTCGCGGCCGAGCAGCGTGGCTTTCGGCTGGCGGCTGGGCGCGGGGGCCTGCAGGCGCAGGGTGAGGTCCTCGATCTCCGCGCCGGGCGCGACGGCGTACTCGTCGTGGAGGAAGCGTCTCGTCGCGCTCAGGACGTCGAGGGCCTCGCCGGTGAGGCCCTGGCGGTGCAGGCCGGAGGCGGCGACGACGGCGAGGCGCTCGCGGGACCGGTCGGCGGCGAGGTCGGTGGCGACGAGGTCGACGGCCTCGGCGGGGCGGTCGAGGTCGAGCAGCGTGGCGCCCATCCGCTCCAGCAGTCGGAGCCGGCGGTCGCGGGCGCGGGTGCGCTCGGCGTCGAGGCGCGGGCCGACGGGGGTGCCGGCGAAGGGTTCGCCGCGCCAGGTGGCGAGTGCTGCATGGCCTTTCTCGAGCACGGTGTCGCGGGTCGCGTCGGGGGCAAGGGCGGCAGTGGCGTCGTCGTGGAACCGGTGCAGGTCGACGGCGTCGCGCGGGAGGTCGAGGCGGTAGGTCTCGCCGATCGGCGGGATCGGCAGCCGCGTCCCCTCGTCGGGGGCCTCGCGGCGCAGGCGGCTGACGAGCACCTGGAGGGCGCCCTCGGGCCGCTCGGGAAGATCCTCGCCCCAGATCTCGTCGATCAGGGCGGGCACCGCGACGGTGCCCCTGCACGCCGCGGCGATGAGCGCGAGCAGGGTGCGCAGCCGCCGTCCGGGTCGTCCGATCTCGCCGGACGCGCCCTCGACGGCGACCTCGCCCAGCACACGGATGCGGATGCCGTCCGACGATGACAACGAGCCTCCAGGGACACACAGCGTGACCGCGAATGATGAGGGTACGTCCTTCCGGGGTATCGATCCAAGGGAGGTGCAGCAGGGCGACCTACTCCTGGTGACCCAGATCCCCGGCGAGCCGCTGGGGCAGCTCATGGAGTCGCTGGACGGGACGCGCTTCTCGCACTCGGGGATCGCGGTGCGCCTCGACGGCGGCTCCGGGCCGGCCACCGGTCTCGCCAGCGCGCTCGCCACCAAGCTGGACGGCGAGGGCTTCGACGTCGGTGGCGTCCGCTGGGACCCGTTCGGTGAGCTGTGGGACAAGCACCGCGACCTCTACTGCATCCCGATGTCGTCCGCGATGCGGGCTCGGGCGCTGCGCTACCTCGGCGAGTTCCGGCCGGAGCCGGGCGAGGAGGGCACCTTCTCGCTGGTCAAGCTCGTCGCCGTGGCGGTGGCGTTGCGGGCCGTGGAGATCGCTGTGGACGAGCCGGCGCACGCCTCGGAGCTGTTCTCGGCCGCGTCGGAGATCGCTTCCGCGTGGGCGGCGACCGACGAGGAGCCGAGCTTCTACTGCGCCGAGCTCGTCGCCACCGCCTACGGCCTGACCTTCTTCCGCGCCGACCTGGTGCCACCGGGCGGGACGACGGGGATCGGCGGCGACCTGGAGGAGTCGTGGTGGGTCCGCCGTCTCGCGGAGTGGCTGTCCGACCGGTTCGAGAACATCGACGACCCGCGGGGACGGGCCTGGGCGAGCCTGACCTCGGCGCTGGCCGGCAAGGACTGGGACTTCGTCGTCAACGCCGTCGGCGCGTCGACCCGCTCGGCGATCTTCATGCTGCGGGGCCGCGTCGACGGACCGGTGGCGACGCCGTCGGCGCTGCGCGAACCGATCGTCGGGCATCCGGACCTGGCCCGTACCGACATCCCTGTTCCGCCTGCGCTCGTCACGCCGCGGATGCTCTGGGCGGCGTTCGGACGGGAGACGATCCGGCGGATCGAGCGGCCCTGACAACCGTCATACCTTCGACGGACATCACCGGCGAACGCCCCCAGTGGGTCCTACCTTCGCTCAATGGCGGCTGTCCCCCCTCGCTGGCTCGTTCGAGGCTCAGCTGGCGACGAAGAGCCCCGCGCGTGGATGACGGAGACGCTGGAGGAGTACTTCCACCGCGAGAAGCAAGGAGGACCGGCCTTCTCGGGCTCTCAGTTCGAATCGATCGGCGGAGGCGGAGACCAACTCGGGTCGGCGACGCGCATCACGGCCGAGGATCTCGTTGCCGTGTCCCTGCTCGGCGTCACCATCGCCGAGCACTCCGCGCTGCGACTCCTCGGTCGCGACGGCGATGCCATCTCCACGCTGCTCGAGCAGATCCCTGTCAACCTCGATCTCCACGCGGCGACTGATGAGGAGATCGGACCGCGGTCGCATGCAGCGCGCCTCTGGGACGTCGTGCGCAAGCGTCGCGATAGGTCGTCGGTCGGTCCGACGAGAACGTCGAAGCTTCTTGCGCGGAAGCGCCCACGATTGCTCCCGGTCTACGACAAGGTCGTTCGGAAGGAGCTCAGACTGCCTCATCACCGGGACTACTGGCTCGAGATGCGAGACCTGCTTCGTGACCATCCGCCGTATGTCGACGAGCTGAGGTGCGCCCACCACAGGGCCGGGCTGGCCGAGAGCATCAGCACGGCACGCACCCTCGACGTCCTGCTCTGGATGAGCCACCCGCGTCGGAAGCCACCACCGTCGTGATCGGAAGGGACGGGACCGACGTCCTCCGTCCGCAGCGCCCCGCCTCGACCGGACTCCTCTTGACCACCCGTGTCCTCAGGACACGGGTCGGCTCGCCTACCGATAGGTGACGTGGGCGCCGTTGGTCTCGAGCTGCTCGCGGCTATAGCTGACACCGTCGCCGCCTGCGCTGCCGGCCTTGATCCGGTAGAAGTCGTCGGCCGCGGAGACGTCGTTCATGGTGAAGGAGTAGGAGCAGCTGTCGGCGTAGCCGTAGGCGTACGTGCTCCAGGTGTTGGCAGCGATCCCGGACCCGCTCAGTGTCGCCGTGCCGACGACGTTGCCCGTCGCGTTGTAGAGCGTCACCGGCATTCCGGTCGCCGCGGCGCCTGTGCAGCCCGAACCGGGGCTCACGTAACCGGACATGCCCCAGATCGTCACGGTGCCGCTCACGGTCATCGTCCGGTTGTTCGCGGCGACGGTCCCGACGAGGACGACGGCGGCGATCGCCGCGACGATCGCGATGACGATCCATCCCCATCGCATGCCGGAGCGGGCCGGCGGCATCGGGACGCCGGGCGCCACCGGGCCGAGACCGGCCGGGGGCATCGACCAAGGCGCCGGGTAACCGGGCACCATCGCGTTCCCGACCGGCGGCGCGAACGGCGCCGGCCGCGGCGGCGACCACGGTCCGGTCGGCCGCGCCATGGCCGCGGTGGTGTCGTCCGCGACGGACGTCGGACCGGTGGTGTGCGGACGCTGCTCGATACCGCTGCTCATGGCTGTCTCCCCCGACGGGTCGGGCGCCGTCATTGGTGCCCGGATGACCGCCATCTCGCCGAGGAGAGCTCGACCGTTACAGGCCCACCACTCATCCGGGTGGTCGCTTCTGAATCGTTCTGATCACCGGTAACGACGGGCCGCGCACAGCGATGTCGTGGCCATCTGGGCCGCATCATCGTGGCCCCGGGGATCGTCGGGGGATGATCACGTGATCGAGCGGTGCGGCTGTGGAGCGGACCTGATCGCCGACGTGCCGATGTGCCTGGCCTGCGGAGCTCGGCGCCCGGCGCCGCGAGTCCTGGTCGGCGCCGGCGCGCCGCGGGCCATGGCTCCGATGCGGCCCGCGCCCGCTCCCCGCCCGGCGGTGATGCCCGTGGCCGTCGCCCCGCGCCCGATCGCACCGATGCCCATGCCGATGCCGGTTCCCGTGGCCCCCGCGCCTTTTCGTTCGTCGTCGGCCCCCTGGATCGTCGCCGCCGCGGCCGTGGTCGTCCTTGCCGTGACCGGTGCCGTGCTGGTCGTGCTGATGCGCCCCGTGCCGGCCGGCGGGACGACGACGCAGGTCGTGCCCGCCCCGGCACCGGTCACGGTGACCGCCGCGCCGAGCACCTCGCCGTCGTCGTCCCCGTACTCGACCGTCGGCGCAGCCGACGACCTCCAGGACGCGGTCGACGCGAGCCGCGGCTCCGCCGGGAGCCTCGTCGACCTGTGGGTGCCGCAGCTGTCGTCGAAGAAGACTGGCACCGTCGACAACGGCACCACCTACGACGCGTCGTCGATCTACGCGCACTACCGGTCCCTCGAGGCCTCGCAGCCCGGCGCGCTCCTGCTGTGGTCCGGGGACTGGTCGACCTACCGCGAGAGCGACTACTGGGTCGTGATCCACGGCCAGGGCTTCACGACCGCCGCCGGCGCGAACGCCTGGTGCGACGCGCAGGGGTTCTCCGCCGACGACTGCTTCGCCAAGCGTCTGTCCCACACCGCCGGGCCGACCGGCAGCACCGAGCTCCGCTCGTCCTGACCCTCCCTGCTGACGCCCGGAGAACCCGATGAACCCGCCCGCCCCGCGCCTGCCCGACCTGTCGGTCCTCTTCCCCTTCCGCGCCTGGCTGCGCCACCCCGCCCTGCGGGCCTGGACGACCTGGCTCTTCGTCGCACTGGTGGCGACGCCGCCCGCCGCCATCGCCCTCTTCCGCACCGCGTCGGGCTACGACGGCGAATCGATGATGTTCGCGGCCTACTTCGCTGCGGCGTGGTTCCTGGTGCTGTGGGTCGTTGTCCGGCCGCGGGCCGTCGAGGGTGCGCTGCTCCTGCAGGTCGTCGTGCTCGCGCTGGTGCTCGAGGCGCCGCTGGCCATCTGGTTCGAAGGGCTCATCGACGGCGATCTCGACAGCTTCGTGGGCAGCGTCCTCGGCGTCGGCGTGCCGGAGGAGCTCGCCAAGATGGTGCCCGTCGTCATCCTCGTGCTGGCGCGCCAGCGCCGCGGCCTCCTGCCGCGCGACACGCTCTTCCTCGGCGCGGTCAGCGGGCTCGTGTTCGGCGCGGTCGAGGCGTTCCTGTACGCCACCGCTCACCCGGACGGCACCATGAGCGTCTACGGCGGGTTGATGATGGTCTGGCGTTTCGTCACCGACCCCGTGACGCACGCGCTGTGGTCCGGAGTCGCCGGCTACTTCGTCGGGCTCGCCGCGCACTATCGCGCCCCGAAGCCGTTCCTCGCGCTGACCGGTGTCGGCATCGGCGTGCCCGCGCTCCTGCACGGGTTGAACGACTGGACCCCGATCAACACGAGCCTGCTGTGGGTCGCCGTGACGATCGTGAGCGCCCTGCTCTTCCTCGCCTACGCGCGCATCGGTCTCGTGGCCGCACGACCGGTCGCGGTGGTGCGCCCGCAGCCCATCGATCCGCCGACCGCTCCCCTCGCCGTCCGGCACCTCGTCGGAGCGACGACCGCGCCGGCCGCGCGGCCCGGGCGCCACGCGGACACCTGATCGTGGTGGCTTTCCTGACGTTCAACGTCAGCGTGGCCGCCCGGCTGGAACACCCCGGACGACGCCACCCCCGCGTCAGCGACCCCGCGCGAACAGGACCTCGCTGATCGTGCGCAGGAGCACCTTCGCGTCGAGCCAGAGCGACCAGTTCTCGATGTAGAAGTTGTCGAACCGGGCCCGGTCGGAGATCGGGGTGTCGGCGCCGCGCAGGCCGCTGACCTGCGCCAGCCCGGTCAGCCCCGAGGGGACGCGGTGGCGGTGGCCGTAGCGCGGCAGCTCGGAGGAGAACTTCTCGACGAAGTGCGGGCGCTCGGGGCGCGGGCCGACGAGCGTCATGTCGCCGCGCAGGATGTTCCAGAGCTGCGGCAGCTCGTCGAGCGAGGTCCGGCGCAGCAGCCGCCCGACCGGGCCGACCCGGTCGTCGTTCGCGATCGACCACTGCGTCGCCGACTCGCGCTCGTCCGCCGGGCGCATCGAGCGGAACTTCAGGCACTCGAACAACCGGCCGTCCCGGCCGACCCGGGCCTGGCGGAAGATCACGCCGGGCCCGCCCTCGAGGCGCACGGCCAGTGCGATCACGCCGAGCACGGGGGCGATCACGACGAGCGCGATCGCGCTGACCACGACGTCGAACACGCGCTTGAGCGCCCAGCTGATCCCGTCGAGCGGGGGCGTGCGGATGCGCATGATCGGGACGGAACCGATGTGGTCGCCCGTGGTCGTCTGCGTGACGAACGCGGGCAGGCGGGGCACGACGAGCAGGTCGCAGCCGGCGCACTCGGGGCTGCGGACGCGGTCGAGCAGCTCGGCCTCGTCGAACTCGCCGCCCGCGACCAGCACGACGTCGATGCCGTTCTCGGCGACGATGCGCTCCAGGTCGGACAGGGCGCCGACGTGCGGGGCGATGTCCGCCGCCGCCGGGTGGCGCCCGTCGTCGAGGAACCCGGCCACGGCGAGGCCGTAGCGGGGGTGACGCTCCAGGAGCTCGATGACGTCGGCGGCCAGCGACCCGCCGCCGACCACCAGCGTGCGGTGCGCGACGACCCCGCGCTTCCGGGCGGCGAGGATGAAGCGGGACGTGGCGATGCGGCCGAGCACGACCAGCCCGAGACCGGGCAGGACGATCAGCAGGAAGGTCTCGACACCCTCGCCGTCGTGGCGCAGCGCGAACACCGAGGCCACGAGCGCCGCGGCCACGAGCAGCCGGCCGATGACCATGGGGAGCTCGTCGAGGACCGAGAGGTGCAGACGCGCGCGGTAGCGCCCGCCGCCGGAGAGCAGGGCGAGCGCGATGAGCGTCATCGCCAGCACGGCCTTGGCGTACTGCGGCAGCCAGAACACCGGCATGACGAGCAGGATCGCGTCGACCGGCAGCACGAGCATCCAGGCCTGCCAGTGCACCGCCGACCGGAAGCCCAGCAGGGGGCGCGCCGGCGCGGGGGCGGCGGGGTCGTCGTGGCGGAGGGGGGCTCCCGCGGGCCGTGCGGGCAGCCGGGACACCTCGCCCTCCGGTCGTGTGTCGGTCGATCCGGCGGCCACCGGTGTCAACGTCTCCGCCCCTTCCACGGCACACGGGGCGTTCGGCAGATGGGGGAACCGCCGTACGTCACCCGATCGAGCGAACGGCAATCTACGTGCCGATCACCTTCGGGTGAAGGGAGTGGTCATCTGGACGACAGTGTGATTGGGCTCGACGGCGTAATCGTCCGATCGCCCTCGGTCAGATCGCCAGGTCGCGGCGGTGTGACGCCGGCGGATCGGTGACGATCATCTCCAGCCGGCCCGCCCGCGCCGGGCCGGATCGAGCAGGCGGGCGGCGACGCGGTGGGCCCGCGAGTCCGGGTCCGAGGCCGCGGACATCAACATCTGGTGTCGCAGATACGTCAACGGCCAGCGGGCGAGCCCGCGCACGACGTCCTGGCGACGCACGACGTCGGCGTGCTCGCGGCACAGCCCGCGGACGAAGCCCCGCTGGGCCTGCAGGTGGTGGCGACGGGCCGACCCGCTCTCCGACGCAGACGCCAGCCGGAACCGCGAGAGCGTCTCGGGCACCCCGTAGAAGTCCCCGACCGTCGTGAGCCGGACGGCCAGGGCGACGTCGATGACGAAGGAGTCGCCCTCGGTCGGGAAGCCCCCCACGGCGTCGAACGCCGACCGCCTGAACAGCATGTTTCCCGGCACACCAAGGGGATTGCCGCCGTGACGCACCACGCGGCGGACCACCGTGGCCCGGTCCTGGCGGCCCACGAGATCGGGGGTGCGCAGGGTGCGGTCGCGGGCGACGACCCGGTCCCGGTCGTCGACCAGGTGGTGCCGGCTCGAGACGACGGCGACGTCCGGCTCGGCGTCCATCACCGCGACCTGGCGGGCCAGGGCCTCCGGCTCCACGAGGTCGTCGGCGTTGAGCACCTTGACGAGCGGGGCGCGCGTGGCCGCCACCGCGGCGTTGAAGTTCGCGATCATCGGCACGGTCTCCGTGTGCCGGACGACCCGCACCCGCGGGTCGTCGTAGGCGTCGACGACCGCCGCCGACCCGTCGGTGCTGGCGTTGTCCAGGATCACCAGCTCGAAGTCGGTGAAGGTCTGCGCGAGGACGCTGTCGATGGTCCGCCCGATGTAGTCGACCTTCTGGAAGAGCGGGACACACACCGACACCCGTGGTTGCACATCGTCACTCTGCGCCAACTGTGATGCCGACGTCAGAGTGATGGCGGGATCGGGGGACGACACGCTGTTATCGTCTGGGTGATCGACGGCGCGGTCAACGGCTAGGCCGCTCGGACCATCACCGGTCCCCGCTTCGGGTGACGCCTCACCCCGCGAGAGAGGGCACGCTGACCGATGGAGGACGTACGTTCGGGTGATCCGAACGCCCTCGACGTGCTCGTGCTCGGCATGCACTACCCGCCCGAGCACACCGGCAATGCGCCCTACACCGCCGGCATGGTGGCCGCGCTGAGTGCCGCAGGACACCGTGTCCGGGTCGTCACCGGTTACCCGCACTACCCCCAGTGGGCCGTGCACGACGGCTACACCGGGCTGCGGCGCCACGAGACCGACCGCGGCGCGCGCATCACCCGCGTCCGCCACCCGGTGCCCCGGTCCCCCAGCGCGCTGCGGCGCGTGGTGATGGACGCGACGTTCACGGCCCACGCCGCCGCGATCGGCCGGCAGGGCGCCCGGCGTCCCGACGTCGTCGTCGCCGTGAGCCCCGTGCTGCTCACCGTCCTCGCGGGCCTGCGCTGGAAGAAGCCCGGACGCACGGCGCTCGGTGTCGTCACCCAGGACCTCTACAGCCGGGCGGTCACCGAGACCGGCATCGCCTCCGCCGGGGCCGGCCGCGCCGCCGCGAGGCTCGAGGGCTGGCTGCTCGGACAGGCCGACGGCGTCGCGGTGGTGCACGAGCAGTTCGGCGACGGGATCGCCGCGCTCGGCGTGGACCGCGACCGCGTCACGGTGATCCGCAACTGGGCGCACGTGGAGTCCGGGAACGGCGACCGGACCGCGACGCGACGGGCGCTCGGCTGGCGCGACGACGAGGTCGTCGTGCTGCACGCCGGCAACATGGGTCTCAAACAGGGCCTCGAGAACGTCGTCGACACCGCGCGCCTCGCCGACGAACGTCAGGCACCGATCCGCTTCGTCCTGCTCGGCGACGGCAACCAGCGCTCCGCCCTCGAAGAGCGCGGAGCCGGGGTCGGCCGCCTGCAGTTCCGCGATCCGCTGCCCGGCGATCACTTCTCCGACGCTCTCGCCGCCGCCGACGTCCTGCTGGTCAACGAGGCCCCGACCGTCGCCGAGATGTCCGTGCCGAGCAAGCTGACCTCGTACTTCACGGCGGGACGCCCGGTCGTCGCGGCATCCTGGGAGCGCAGCGCCGCGTCGGCGGAAATCCGCCGTTCGGGGGGTGGGGTGCGCGTCGACCCCGGTAGCCCCCAGGATCTGCTCGACGCCGTGGGCGGGCTCGCCGGGGACCCTGCCCGCATCGACGCGCTCGCCACCGCCGGACGCGCCTATGCGGAGGAACACCTCGGCGCCGCCGCCGCACACCGTGACTACCAGCGCTGGGTGGAGGGCCTCGCCGCCTCCCGCACAGCCCAGGGGGGAACTCCATGACAGCACCGCTCACCGGCTGGGAGATCGGCCGCCCGCTGCCCCGCGACGCGCGGGTGTTCGTCGCCGGCTCGGCGGGGCTCGTCGGCTCCGCGGTCGTGCGCCACCTGCGGGCCGCCGGCTTCACCGACGTCGTCGGTGTCCGCTCGTCGCAGGTCGATCTGCGGGACCTCGCCGCCACGACGCGCTTCCTCGCCGAGACCAGGCCCGCGATCGTCGTCGACGCCGCCGCGCGCGTCGGTGGCATCGCGGCCAACGCGGCCGAGCCCGTCGAGTTCCTCCACGACAACCTGCGCATCCAGGCCAACCTGCTCGACGCCGCGCACCGCGCCGCCGTCCCGCGGCTGCTGCTGCTCGGGTCGTCGTGCATCTACCCGAAGTTCGCCGAGCAGCCGATCCGCGAGGACTCCCTGCTCACCGGCGCGCTCGAGCCGACCAACGACGCCTACGCGATCGCGAAGATCGCCGGGATCATGGGCGTGCAGTCCTACCGCCGCGAGTACGGGCGGTCGTGGATCTCCGCGATGCCCACCAACCTCTACGGGCCCGGCGACAACTTCGACCTCGAGAAGTCGCACGTGCTGCCGGCCCTGATGCGCAAGTTCCGCGAGGCGAAGGTCGCGGGCGCGCCGACGGTGACGGTGTGGGGCACCGGGACGCCGCGGCGCGAGTTCCTGCACACCGACGACCTCGCCGCCGCCTGCCTGCACCTGCTCGAGCACTACGACGACCCGTCGCCGATCAACGTCGGCGTCGGCGAGGACGTCCCGATCGCCGACCTCGCCTCGCTGGTGGCCCGGACCGTCGGCTTCACCGGCGAGATCGTCTACGACACGTCCCGCCCCGACGGCACGCCGCGCAAGCTGCTCGACGTCTCCCGCCTGCAGGCACTCGGCTGGAAGCCCACCATCGGGCTCGCCGAGGGCCTGGCCTCGACCTATCAGTGGTTCCTCGACCAGCAGGGGGCGCAGCCGTGAAGCGGGCTCTGATCACCGGGATCACCGGGCAGGACGGGTCGTACCTGACCGAGCTGTTGCTCGGTAAGGGTTATGAGGTGCACGGGATCATCCGGCGCTCGTCGACGTTCAACACCGGCCGGATCGATCACCTGTATCAGGATCCGCACGAGCGTGATCAGCGGCTGGTGCTGCACTACGGCGACCTGACCGACTCGAGCCGTCTGGTGACGTTGATCGAGAAGGTGCGCCCGGACGAGGTGTACCACCTGGCCGCCCAGTCGCATGTGCGGGTCTCGTTCGACGAGCCGGAGTACACCGGCAACACCACCGGCGTCGGCACCGCCCGGCTGCTCGAGGCGATCCGGATGGTCGGGGTACAGACCCGCTACTACCAGGCCTCGTCCTCGGAGATGTTCGGGGCGACCCCGCCCCCGCAGAACGAGGACACCCCGTTCTACCCGCGTTCGCCGTACGGGGCGGCGAAGGTCTACGGGTATTGGATGGCGCGGAACTACCGCGAGGCGCACGGCATGTTCGCGGTGAACGGGATTCTGTTCAACCACGAGTCCCCGCGGCGCGGGGAAACCTTCGTGACCCGCAAGATCGCGCGTGCGGCGGCCCGGATCAAGGCCGGTCTCGAGGAGCACGTGTACCTCGGGAACCTGGACGCGGTGCGGGACTGGGGATATGCCGAGGAGTACGTCGAGGGCATGTGGCGGATGCTGCAAGCCCCCGAGCCGGCCGACTACGTGCTCGCGACCGGCACCGCCACCACCGTCCGCGAGTTCACGGCGTGGTGCTTCGAACGCGTCGGGCTGGACTGGGAGCGCCACGTCCGGTTCGACGAGACCTACCTGCGGCCCACCGAGGTCGACGCCCTGATCGGGGATGCGTCGAAGGCTCAGCGTGACCTGGGCTGGAAGGCCCAGACCATGCCCGAACAACTCGCCCACCTCATGGTCGACGCCGACCTGGCGGCCATCGCGAAGTGAGAGCTCCCGGCGGCGCCCTCGGGCTCCTCCTCGGCCGCATCGGCGGCGTGGCGGGCACGCTCGTGGCCGGCCAGCTGGTGCTGGGCCTGACCTACGTGGTCGGTGCCCGCTCGATCGACCCGGCCACGCTGGGTCTCATCGCCACCGTCGCCGCGGTGGGACAGATCGCGGCGACGGTGTTCGATGCCGGCTTCATCAACTACTCGGTGCGCGAGACCGCGGCCGGGCGGATGCCGGTCGCCACGGCGCGGGCGCTCGTGCGCGCGAAGCGGCGCTGGTCGTTGCTGCTGCTCGCGGTGGGCCTGGGGGTGGCGCTGTGGCTGGCGCCGTCGCTCGCGGCCGCGGTGCTGCTCTCGCTCACCGGCCCGGCGATGTGGGAGGCGCAGACCGCGCACGGGCTGCTGCGCGCCGCCGAGAGGTTCTCGCAGGCCTCGATCGGCCAGCTCGTCGGCCGGGTCGTCGGGCTGCTCGTGGCGCTGGCGCTCGTGCCGTTCGGGGCGGGCGAGGTGGCGCTGGCGGCGGCGATCCCGGCGAGCTTCGTCGCCGAGGCGCTGCTCGACCGATGGTTCCTCGGCGCGCCGCCGGAGCCGGCGCGGGCGTCGCGGGAGCTGGTCGGCCACCAGCGCGAGGGCATCGGCTTCGGGCTGGCCAACCTCGCGGCGCAGGCCCAGCAGCTCGACACCCCGCTGGTGACGCTCGGCGCCGGCGCGTTCCAGGGCGGCCTCTACGCCGCAGCCGGGCGGCTGATCGGGCCGCTGACCTTTCTCGCGACATCTCTCCAGCTCGTGGCCGCGCCGTGGCTCGCGCGCGCCGGGAGCGACCCCGACGCCCTGCACGCCGAGGAGCGCCGGGTCATCAAGGTCGCCGGCGCCCTGGCCGTCGCGCCCCTGCTCGCCGCGCTCGCCGGGCCGCCGCTGATCCCGCTGCTGCTGGGCGAGGAGTACGCGAGCTCCGGCACGGTGTTCGCGGTGCTGGCGATCGGGGCGGCGATCGTGACGCTGAACCAGCCGCCGGCGATCATCGCGCAGACCCGCGGGCACCAGCGCGGCGTCGCCACGGCGATCGCGATCGGTCTGGCCTTCGGGCTCGTCGCGACCCTGGTGCTCGCGCACCTCGGCGGCGCCGTCTGGGCCGCCGCCGGCTACGTCGTCAGCCAGGTCGTCATCTTCGTCCTGCTCTGCGTCGTCGCCCGCCGCGCCCGCCGCTCCCCCGTCGCCACCCCTATGTGAGTGCTTTCCTGCCCTATAGGGCAGGAAAGCACTCACATAGGTTGGCCGGCGTGGCGCTGTTCCCGGGGTTCGACGTCGTCGACGTGACCGTCGGCGGCACCACCGTGCACGGCCGCGTCGGCGGCGCCGGTCCCCCGCTGCTGCTCCTGCACGGCATCCCCGAGACGCACCTGATGTGGCGCCACGTCGCGCCCGCCCTCGCCGCGTCGTTCACCGTCGTCGCCACCGATCTGCGCGGCTACGGTGGCAGCGGCGTCGGCTCGGGCGACGACCACTCCATGCGCGCGCTGGCCGCCGAGCAGCTCGCCGTGATGCGCGCCCTCGGCCACCAGCACTTCACCGTCGCCGGCCACGACCGCGGCGCCCGCTGTGCCTACCGGATGGCCCTCGACCACCCGGACCACGTCAGCCGTCTCGCGGTGCTCGACGTCGTGCCCACCGGCGAGGCCTTCGCCCGCGCCGGCCGGGAGTTCGCGCTGGGCTACTGGGTCTGGTCGTTCCTGGCGGCGCCCGCCCCGGTGCCCGAGCAGATGGTCCTCGGCGCCCCGGACACCCTCGTCGACCACATGCTCGACTCCTGGTCCGACGACCCCGCCGCCTTCCCGCCGTGGCTGCGCGAGCGCTACACCGCCACCTTCCGCGACCCGGACCGCGTGCACGCGATCTGCGAGCAGTACCGCGCCGCCCCCGACGTCGACGCCGCGCACGACGAGGCCGACCGCGGCGCCCACCGCCTGCGCTGTCCCGTCCTTGCGCTGTGGAGCGCAACCGGGGCGGTCGACGCCTGGTACGAGCCGCTCGCCGTCTGGCGCGAGTGGGCCGACGACGTCCGCGGCGGGCCGGTCGACGCCGGGCACTTCCTGGCCGAGGAGGCGCCGGAGACGATCACCGCGGCGCTGCGCGAGTTCCTGCTCTAGTCGGCGTGGTGCCCGTTCGGGCTGGGCACCGTGATCGTCCCGCGGGTGGCGCGGCGGCGGGGACGCGAGGACCCGTTGGTCGTCTCCTCCCCCACCGGCGCGCGCTCGGCGGTGGTCCGCTTCGGCGCGGCCTCCGCGTCCGGCGCCTCCCCGCGGGCGCGCACGCGGGCGGTCGGGTGCTCGCCGTCGTCCGGCACGGGCTCCGGCGAAGGGCGAGTGCGGACCGTGCGCGTGGCGCTCGCGGCCGGGGACCAGGCGGCGGGGGCCGGCGCGGGTGCCGGTGCGGGTGCCGGCGCGGGTGCGGGTGCGGGCGCCGGTGTGGGGGCGGGCGGCTCGACCGGCGCCGGCTGCGACCCCGACGGCAGCGCGAGCACCGTCCGCCGCCCGCCGCCGGGGGCGTCGCGGACGTCGGTCGCCCACGTCAGCAGCGCGCCGAGCACGGGGACACCGGCGAGGCCGAGCCCCGAGGCGGCGGCGTCGACGTCGTCGGGGCGTGTGCTGCCGCGCCGGCACACGAGGACGACGCCGTCCGAGTGGCGGGCGACGTCGACGGCGTCGGCGGCGTCGGTGACCGCCGGGGTGTCGACGAGGACGTGGTCGTAGCGCTCGCGCAGCGTGGCCAGCACGGAGTCGAGGCGGCCGCCGATCAGCACCTCGCTCGGGCGCGAGCCGGTGGCGCCGGCGGTGAGGACGTCGATGCTGCCGCACGACCAGCGCTGGATCGCCACCTCGAGCGCGACGCCCTGCTCGAGGACCTCGCGCAGGCCGACGTGGGACTCGAGGCCGAGGGTGTCGGCGAGGCTCGGGCTGCGCAGGTCGGCGTCGACCAGCAGCACCGACGCGCCGGACGCGGCGAAGGCGACCGCGAGGTCGACCGCGGCGGTCGACGTGCCCTGGTCCGGCCCGGTCCCGGTCAGCACGAGGCAGCGGCGCTCCCCGGCCACCGACCGCAGCGCGGCGCGGGCGCGCCGGTACGACTCGGCGCGGGCGCGCGCCCGCCGTGCCCGCCGCCCGGTGGCGCCGGTCGGCGGCTCGGCGAGCAGCGCCGGGTACTTCGGCGCGCGGCGCAGTGCGGGGATCACGCCGAGCACCGGGGCGCCGAGGCGGTCGGCCAGCGTGTCGGCGTTGTCGATCGCGTCGCGCAACGCTCGCCGAGCGAGCGCGACGCCGACCCCGAGCACGAGGCCCACCAGCAGCGCGACCGCGAACAGGATCGTCGTGCGCGGGCCCGACGGCTCGTCGGGCGTGGTCGGCGGGAGGATGACCTCGGCGGTCGCGATCGGCCGGTTCACCACGCCGCCGGTCGACTCGATCGCGCCGACGAGCCGGGTGAACGCCGTCGACACCGCGCCGGCGACGAGCCGCGCCTGGTCGGGCGAGTCCTCCGTGACCTCGAGCGTGAGCACCACGGTCTCGGTCACCGAGCTCGCGGTGATGGCGCCCTGGATCTCGTCCGCGGTCGGGCTGCCGCCGAGCAGCAGCGACGCGTCGCGCGCGACCCGCGGGCCCTGGAGCAGCTCGGTGTAGGACTTCACCCGCTCCGTCGACAGCTGCGCGCCCGAGTAGGCGTCGGTCGACGAGCTCTCGGGCTGCGCCGACGCGACGTAGAAGACCGCGGACGACGTGTAGGTCCGGGGCAGGACGAGATCGAGCGCCAGCGCCCCGAGCAGGCACACCACCAGCACGCCGGCGATGAGCTTGCGGTCCTCGCGCAGGACGGTCCAGTACTCGCGTGCGCTCATGAACGATCTCCTCCGAGGGCCGCGGGGGGTCGGGCCGGGGACGGGACGGGGACGGCGGGCGGCGTCGGCGGTGACGCCGGTGTGATGTGTCCGGCCCACCGGCGGTGCCAGCGGGCGAGAAGCGGCGTGCCCGGCTCGGCGCGCTCCTCGGCGGTGAGCCCCTCGGCCGCGCAGGCCACCGCGAGCAGGGCGAACGCCCAGGTCGAGGCGGCCGCGGGCTGCGAGAGCAGCAGGGTCAGGAAGACGACGAGCGCCACCGGGATCGCCCGGCCGACGCGCACCGCGCCGCGGCCGGGGGCGACGAACGGGGGCACGAGGATCGTCAGCGACACCAGGACGACGAACGGCAGCCCGTTGACGGCGACGTCGGAGATCAGGTTGATGCCCGCCTGCTTCTCGCTGCCGAGGCCGCCGAGCGGCGACTCGGTCAGCGCGCGCACGCCGGCGGCGGTCGCGTCGGAGCGCTCGTCGAGCGAGGCCTCGTTCGACGTCTGTTTCGCGTTGAGCCCGAGCACCGGCGCGTAGAGCGCGAGCCACCCGGCGCCGGCGATCGCGGCGAGTCCGCCGATCTGGCGCAGGAAGCCGCCCAGGGCGATGCCGCCGCGCGGGCGCAGGAACAGGTCGAGGGCGAGCACGACGACGAAGACCCCGAACCCCGCGGTCGAGAGCGTGCCGACGAGCCCGGCGAGGATCAGCACCTTGACCCAGCGCGCGCGGTAGCCCACGGCGTCGGACAGGAACCAGGCCGCGGCGCAGTACATGGCCATCCAGCCCGACTCGCGGCCGAAGCCGGTCAGCCGCGGCACGTCGACGCCGAAGACCTCGGAGGTCGAGTAGCTGATCGTGAACGGGAAGTACACCGGCTGGGGCTCGACCGTGCCGACGGGCACCATCGTGATCTGACCCGAGCCCAGACCGGCGACCGCCCAGAACAGGGCGGTGACGAGCCACGACGCGCTCACGAGCACGACGGCGATCACGAAGCCCCGGGCGACCGCCCGCCGCGCGCGGGGGTCGGCCAGCACGATGGCGAAGGCGACCAGCGAGCCGATGGTGAGGACGAAGTCCTGGAAGAGGTCGCGGATGCGGTCCGGGGCGAACACCGCGGCGCCGTGGCCGACCATCCAGAGGTAGGCGACCGCCACGAGGCCCACGATCAGCGGCACCGCGGGCACGGGCCGGGCGGGCACCCGCTCGCGGCGCAGCAGGGCCGCCACGCCGGCGAGCAGGGCGATCGCGCACCCGGCGAGGGCGGTGCTCTCGCCGAAGACCCCGGGGCGCAGCAGCGGCAGCGTCGCGAGCATCGCGGCCGCGCCGACGAACGCCGGCAGGGTGGGTGCGGTCAGCGAGCCCCACAGGGTCCGCATCGGCCGCGCCATGCCACCCCCGCTCGTTCTGGTGCCCCGTGGCACGGCCATTCGGCCCAGCGTCAGGCTACCCGATCGGGTCAATGCTGTCCGGGCTGCGCGGGCCTGAATCTCACTCTCGGTCGCCGACGAGGGCGGAGACGAAGTCGTCGACCCCCAGGACCCCGGCGGCCTTCTGCGCCGAGACTACGTAGCGTCCGCGATCGGCCAGCAGGCGGGTGATCGCCTTCACGACGTCCTCGGCGTCGTCGACGCGGGCGCCGACGCCGCACCCGGTGGCGTCCAGCACGGTCGCGATCCAGCCGCGGTCGGGACCGAGCACCGGCACCCCGCGGGCGCACGCCTCGGCGACGATCCCGCTCGGGGCGTCGTTGTCGTGGAGCACCGCGGCCACGTCGACCGAGCGCAGCGCGGCGTCGAACTCGTCGGAGTCGAGGAGGCGGTCGTCGACCTCCAGCCGGCCCTCGGCGCGCAGGCGCGCGGCGTCGGGGTCGGCGTCGAGGAACGCCCGCACGTCGGGCTCGCAGCGCCCGGCGAGGACGACGTCGACGTCGTCGCGCCGGACCGCCGCGCGGACCAGTACCGGCACGTTCTTCCGCGCGCTGATGACGCCGAGGGCGCCGATGCGCGCCCGTCCCGTGCCGCTCCTCGGCGTCACCCCGGGCGGCGGCGTCACCGGGTCCCGCACCGGCATGACCCCGGGGAAGCCGCGCCGGCGGATGACGACACCGAAGGCGTCGGTGAGGAAGAGGACGCGGACGCCGGGGAGCCGGCGCAGGGCCGCGACCAGCGCGGGCTTGAGCGCCATGCCGACCGTGGCGGCCTCTGGGCCGCCGGGCACCGCGGTGCGCATCAGCAGCAGGGTGATCCGCGGCCGGCGCGGGCGCGCCAAGGTCAGCGAGCCGCGCAGGAGCGTCCGGAGCAGGGGGCGGACGGCCTTGTCGCCGTCGGGGATCACGAGGTCGCTCGCGCCGTGCGTGGTCGCAGCGGCCAGGGCCTCGGGGATCGCGGCGGCGTGGTCGTCGCTGCTCAGCAGCACCGGGTCGACGCCGGCGAGGTGCTCGGCGAACTCCCGCGACACGGCGACCTGCGGCGACACGAGCAGGAGACGCTGCGTAGGCGGGAGGGCATCGAGGAGCAACCGGACGTAACGCAAACGGTGCCCGAGTGGCTCCAACTCGACCACTGCGGTAGCCCGAGAGTGATGCACGTTGCTCCATCCTGACGAAAGTTGTCCGCGATCGTTAGGTTACGCAGGCTGACTGAGCATGGGGTGAGGTGTCGATGGAGATCGCGTGGATGACCGACGCGCAGGCTCCCTACCGTGAGCCGCTGTTCTGCGAGCTCGCGCGGCGCGGCGACCTGACGGTCCACTTCCTCTTCACCGAGGAGCCGGAGCGCCACTTCCGCTACCGGCCCCATCCCGGGTACGCCTCGGCGCTGGTCCCGTGCTGGCAGATCCCGCGCACGGGCCCGCTGGCGAGCCTCGACTCCTACCAGGCGATCCTGCGTCCGGGCGCGACGCGACCGGTGCTCGAGGCCGACGTCATCGTCATCCCGACCTGGGCGCAGCTCGCGAGCGCGTGGACGATGCTGCGCGCGGTGCGTCGGGGCGTCCCCTACGTGATCTTCTCGGAGAGCACGCTGACGAGCCGCCGCTTCGCGAGCGGGCCGGTCGACTGGCTGCGGCGCTGGCTGTTCACCCACGCCGGCGCGGTCGTCGTCCCCGGGCCCGCCGCGCGCGACGCGTCGATCGCCTCCGGCGTGGCGCCCGAGCGGATCGTCGAGTCGGTCAACAGCGTCGACCTGGGGCTCTTCGGCGACCGCACCCGCGAGCTGCGCGCCCGCGCCGGCGAGGGCACCGGCCCCGACGCCGCCGGGCACCGCTACGTCTACGTCGGCCAGCTGATCGCCCGCAAGAACGTCGGCGCGCTGATCGACGCGTTCGCGCGCCTGGACGGGTCGCCGACGCTCGACGTGGTCGGCGACGGAGTGGAGCTGCCGGCGCTGCGTGCCCGGGCCGCCGAGCTGGGCGTCGCCGACCGCGTGCACTTCCGCGGGTTCCTCGACGAGGACGGGGTGGTGGAGGTCCTCGCGACCGCCCAGACCCTCGTGCTGCCCTCGCTGGAGGAGGTCTACGGGTTCACGCCGCTCGAGGCGCGCGTCGCGGGCCTGCACGTCGTCGTGTCCGACAAGGCCGGCATCGCCGAGAACCTCCGCGACGTCGACGGCGCGTGGATCGTGCCGCCGGACGCCGAGGGCCTGCTCGGCGGGCTCGAGGGGTCGCGGCGGGCGTGGACCGGCTGGGCCGAGGACGTGCCGACCGACTCCGCGTCGCCGGAACGCTCCGCCGACGACGTCCTCGCCGCCGCGAAGATCGCGCTGGGCCGCTGAGCGGGCCGGGGCCGAAGATCAGGGGCGTCCTGATGCACCCCGCCGGCGCGATCGCGTGCACGGCGTGCTCGTGATCTCGGCGAACACCCCCGGGCCTCGCCCAGGGCATTCCGGCCGAAGGTTCCCCTCGCTGATCTAGGCGAGCGAAGGTGCCCTTCGGTCGGAAACGGGGGCGGGCGCGCGCCGACTACTGCGCCCGCCCGTTCAGGACGTTGCCCGCGACGCGGACGGCGCCGGTACGCCGGAGCGCGAAGGCCCCGTCGAGGGTCCCGACGCCCGGGCCGTCGACGCGGTTGCCGACGATCGCCCCGGCCGGCACGTCGTCGAACGCCACGGCGCGCACGACGGGCCCGCAGCGCATCTCGTTGTCCTCGACGACGACCTCGGTCGGCGGGTCCTGCGGCCGGCCGCCCGCGGTGAGGGCGTCGCCGCCGGCGAGGGCGCCGACGATCGGGATGGCGGCGGTGTTCATCGTCGCGTCGTGCCGGTTCCCGCGGACGGTGACGCGGCGCGCACCGCTGATGATCTGGAGGTGCGCGAACTCGCGCAGCCCGCACGCGGTGAACGTGTTGCGCTCGACGAGAACGTCCGTGGAGAAGTCCTCGACGTGCACGGCCTCCATCCGGTAGCGCTCCATCGTGTTGTCGCGGATCACGACGTCGGCGCAGTAGGCGATCCCGACCGCGAAGCCCGGGGAGTCGTTGTCACGGAACGTGCAGCGCTCGACGAGGACGTCGCGGAACGAGCCGTAGGGGCTGTTGAGCTCGAGGTCGGTGTTCGCGTTCCGCACGAACGTCCCGCCCCGGACGACCATCTGCTGGGTCACCGCCCGCGACTCGTTGGCCTGGTACAGCCCGTAGGTGGTCGTCGCGACGGAGAGATCGCTCAGCTCGACGTCGGTGGTCGTGTCGTCGACGGTGCCCATCTGGATCCCGTGCGCGAACGTCCCGAGCGCGTCGGTGTGCCCGAGCAGCACCGAGCGCGAGAGCCGGAAGCCGTCGGCGCGGCCCAGCCGCACGAGCACCGTCTCGACGTCGGCCAGGCGCTCGACGACCAGCCCGTCGAGCCGCACCCCGGGCGCGTCGACGAGAAGGCCGACGAGGATGTCGCCCGCCGCCCGCTCCGGGCGGAGGAACGACCGCCCGGGCTCGCCGGCGACGGTGACCCCGGCGGGCACCGCCAGCGGTGCGTCCAGCACCAGCCGGTAGGCGCCGGCGGGGACGGCGACGGTGCGCGGGCCGTCGGGAGCGCCCGCCGCCGACAACGCCGCGCGGAAGGCCGGCGCGTCGTCGGCGCGCCCGTCGCCCCGCGCGCCGAGGGCGCGGACGTCGACGACCGGACCGCGGCGCAGCGGCGCCCCGGTGGGCGTGGGGACGTCGACCGGGATGCCGGGGACCGGCGGCGCCGCGGCCCCGGCGCACGCGGCCGGCGCGGCCACCGCGGCCAGCCCGGTCGCCAGACCGAGACGGCCCGCGAGGCGCAGCGCGTCCCGGCGCGACCACGAGTCGATCACCGCGTCAGTATGCCGCCGGGCGGGTGACCGAACGGCCCTGCGACATCCCCCGTCCGGCGCGTAACGACGGTCGGGGGTGTGGCGACAGAGCGCGTAGACGTTCGGGGACGACGGAGGTTGCCTGTCATGACCATGGTTCTCACGGCGGTGGCCGGTGCGACGGCAGGTGCGGCGGCGTGGCTCATTGCTCCCTGGGCCAGCATGGCCGTCCACGGGACGGTGGACCAGCGTCAGCTCGCCGTCCGGCGCTGACCCTCCGGTCCTAGGCCCCCGACGGCTTGAGCACCCGCGCCTGCTCCACCTCGGCCGAGCTCATCTCCTGGAACTCCACGAAGCGTCGTCCCATGAGCCGCTTCTCGACGCGATTGATGTAGGGCAGGAAGCCCGCGCGCTCGCAGCCCTTCAGGCTCGCGATGTTGTCGGTGCCGACGAAGGTGACGACGTAGCGAGCCCCCAGGTCGGTGGCCTTCTCGGCGATCATCGACATGCCTGCGCTCATGATGCGCTGCCCCTGGTGCTTCACCGGCGTGAACGCACCCTCGAGGAGCGCTTCGTTCGGACCGAGCACCGGGAAGATGCCGTGGAAGAACGACCGCACCTTGTCGTTGTCCTCGGAGGAGAAGAGCCACTGCACGTAGCAGGGCTCGTCGTCCTCGTTGACCGCCACATAGGGGCGTCCGATGCCGGAATCCAGGAGACGGCCCCGCGTCTGGCGCTCCCAGCGCTCGGTGAGGTCGACCTCGGCGTGTAGATCGAGAATGGGCTCGACGTCGGCGTCGATCATCGGACGCACCGTGATCGGGATCTTGGCGACCGGGGTCTCGTGTGGAGCCGTCAGGTCCCTCTTGAGCCCGTAGGACGGGGTCGAGGATCGCACCCGATGGCCGATGGACCGAATTGTCGGCTTGATCGTCCCGGCTTCCAGCGTGGTCTTCGCAAACCGGACGTAACGCGTCAACGTCCCGCCGGCACTGATGTTGTCCTGCACAGCGCGGTCCTCACCCTCGGGAATCAACAGAAGGTCGCGAATGTGTCTCGACCGGCTATCCACCACCCGAGCGCGGTCACAGTGCCACAGGACGTAGATCGAGGGCTTCCCGTCACACTCTAATGGCCTAAGATCGGTACGAATGCCGCATTCCCTATGACGCTGAGTATCAGTACGGCACGACGAGCCCTCATCTCCCGGTGGCCGTCCGCCCTTCGGACGGGCGCGACGCGGCGAACGAGGGATCCCGTCTCACGGTTCGGTCTCGTTCGTCCCGTTGACCACAACCGTCCCGCACGATGCGTGCGCCACGGACTTCCGCGGCACCCGGGGGGAACGCGCGGTGGGGGCCGGCATGGAGAGATCATCGATTGCGGTCGCCGTGGTCGGCGCCGCGGTCCTCGGGTGGGCGGTGGCACCCGTGATCAGCATCGTCCGGCGGGGAACCGTCGACGCGCGGACCGTCCGCGCCTGGCGTGACGAGGTCGGACGCCCCCGGTGCCGGGAGGTGGACGTCCCGGACCAACGATCTCCCGCGGCCGACGGCGCCGTCCGTCGATAGAGCCGGATCTCCTGCATCGGCAGTACGGGCCGTCGCACACGCGCGCGATCCCGAGGGGGGTGCACTTCCCTAGCGTCGACACCACACCCGTCGTCCACGAGGAGCCGTCGATGCAGGTCGACGTGGTCGATCCCCTGGACCTCGGTCCCGAGGAACGCGAGCGGTGGACCGCGTTCCAGAAGCAGGACGACCGCCTGCAGAGCCCTTTCCTCTCGATCGAGTTCGTGCAGGCCGCCGCGCGCCACCGGCCGCGGACCCGCGTCGCCGTCCTGTCCGAGGACGGTGAGATCGCCGGCTTCCTGCCCTTCGAGCGGGGCCCGTTCGGCGAGGCGTCGAGCCCCGCCGCCCTGATCAACGAGGCCCACGGCGTGATCCACCGCCCGGGATGGACGTGGGACACCCGCCGGCTGCTCGACCTCTGCGGCGTCGGCGTCTTCGACTACGACCAGATGCCCGGCCGCCCGGCGCCGTTCGAGCAGTACACGACCTGCCGCGCCGAGTCCCCGATCATGGATCTGCGGGACGGGTTCGACGCCTACCTCGCCCGCGCGCGGCAGCGCTCGTCCCGGATCCGGGACCTGCCCCGGCGGCGACGGCGCCTGGAGCGGGAGATCGGGCCGGTACGCGTCGAGTTCGCCGCGGACGACCCGGAGGCGGTCCGGACCCTCGTGGCCTGGAAGTCCGCGCAGTACCGGCGGACGGCCCGAAAGGACCGGTTCGCGATCCCGTGGGTCCGCGCGCTCGTCGACGACGTCGCGACGCTGCGGACGCCCGGCTGCTCCGGGGCCGTCTCCCTGGTCTGGGCCGGCGACACCCTGGTCGCCGGGCACATCGGCCTGCGCTCCGAGCAGGTCCTCCCCACGTGGTTCCCGACCTACGGCCCGGAGTTCGCCCGGTACTCGCCCGGCCTGCTCCTGCACGTCGCGATGGCGGAGTCCGCGGCGGCCCTGGGGATGGAGTACATCGACCTGGGCCGGGGACCCAAGGACTACAAGGACTGGCTCGCCGACCGCTCCCACGAGGTGTGGGAGGGCCGGGCCGTCACGCGCCGGCGCGCGGGCCTCGTCCACTGGGCCCGTCGCGTGCCAATGCGCGAGCTGCGCAACACGGTCGTCGCCCACCCGCGCCTCTTCGAGGTCACCGACCGCACCCTGCGGACCTACGCCTCGCTCCGTGCCTCCGTGCGCACGAAGGAAGGCCACCCATGACCACCCTGCCGATCCTCATGTACCACTCGGTGGCGGCCGACCCCGATCCCCAGGTGCTCGACCTGTCGGTCCACCCGGCCGACTTCGGGGCGCAGCTCGAGGTCCTCCGCGAGGAGGGCTTCACGACGATGACGTTCGGCGAGGTCCGGGCCGCCCTCGCCGGAGAAACGGAGCTGCCGGCGCGGCCGGTCGTCCTCACCTTCGACGACGGCTACGCGGACTTCCACCGCGAGGCACTGCCCCGGCTGATCGCCCACCGGACCAGCGCCACGCTGTTCGTCACGACGGGGTGGCTCGCCGACGCCGGGCCCTTCGCGAGCGGGCGTCCGCTGGACGACACCCTGACCTGGGAGCAGGTCGGCGACGTGGACGCCGCGGGGGTCGAGATCGGTGCCCACAGCCACAGCCACCCGCAGCTCGACCAGCTGCCCGGGGACCTGCTGCGCGAGGAGCTCACGACGAGCCGCGAGCTGCTCGAGGAGCAACTCGGGCACCGCGTCACCTCGCTGGCCTACCCGTACGGCTACTCGAGCCGCCGCGTCCGTGAGGCCGCCGCGGCCGCCGGGTACCAGCACGCCGCCGCCGTCGCGAACACCGCCGCGGGCGCCACGAGCAGCACCTACGCAGTGCCCCGCCTGACCGTGGACCGCTCGACCGACCTCGCACGGTTCCGGCGCATCGTCGCCCAGCAGGACCTCGGCGCGCTCTACCTCCGGCAGCGCGTGCTCACCGCGGGTTACGCGGCCGTGCGGCGCTCCCGATCGGCGGCCCGCACGTGGTGCCGCCTTGGCTGACCTCGCCGCGCGACTCGCCGCCGTCCCGAGGAGCCTGCCCGTCGTCGGACGGCTCCGGTCACACCTGTCCGACTCCTTCTCCCGCAACGCCTACGCGCTGATGGTCAACACCGGCATGAACGGTGTGCTCGGCCTCGCGTTCTGGGTGGTCGCCGCCCGCCACTACGCCCCCGCCGACGTGGGGCGGGGCTCTGCGCTGATCTCGGCGTTCACGCTGCTCTCGGCCGTCATCGGCATCAACGTCACCGGGACCCTGACGCGGTTCCTCCCCCGCACCGGGCGCCACACCACCCGGTTCGTCCTCACCACGTACTGGCTCAGCTCCGCGATCGTGGTGGCGCTCGCGCTCGGCTTCGTCGCCCTGGTGCCGCTGTGGGGCCCGTCGTTCGCCGGCCTCGCCGACCCGGGTGCCGCGGCGCTCTTCGTCGCCGTGGTCGTCCTGAGCGGCATCTTCACCGTGCAGGACGGCGTGCTCGTCGGGCTCCGCCGCTCGGTGTGGGTGCCGGTCGAGAACACCGTGTTCGGCGTCGTCAAGCTCGTGCTGCTGATCGCGCTGGCCACCGTGCTCCCCGGCGACGGCGTCTACGTCTCGTTCGTCGTGGGCATGGCCGTCGTGACCCTCCCGCTCAACGTCCTGATCTACGGGCGGCTGCTGCGGAAGGCCCGCGCGACGGCCGGCGCCGGCGAACCGCCGAGCCGCGCGGAGGTGCGACGGTTCCTCGCCGGGGACTACGTCGGCGCGCTGTTCTCGTTCTCGGCGGCCTACGTCGTGCCCGTGATCGTCGCCGCCGTCGTCCTCCCCGAGACCTTCGCGTCCTTCTACATCGTCTGGATGGTCTGGGGCAGCCTGCAGCTGATCCCGATCAACCTCGCCCAGTCGCTGACCGTCGAGGGCGTCTACGACGCCGGGAGGCTCGTCTCCTACACCCGGTCGGCCCTGCGTCGTGCCGGAGTGATCCTCCTGATCGCGGCGCTCGTCCTGGGCCTCGGGGCGCCGGTGCTGCTCGGCGTGCTCGGGCCGGGCTACCTCGAGGCGACCACGCTGCTGCAGCTGCTGGCGCTGACGGCCTTCCCGCGCGCGGTCCTCGAGGTGTGGCTCGGGGTGCTGCGGGCCCGGGGCCGGTCGCGCGCCCTGGCCCGGGTGCAGGTGGCCTCCGGGATCGCCGTGGTCGGGTCGGTGACGCTCGGGCTCCTGCTCGACGACGGGCACCTCGGGATGGGCCTGGCGCCGATCACCGGGGTCGGCGTCCTGGTGCTGGTCAGCCAGACCGCCGTGACCCTCAGCATCCTCCCGGCTCTCGTCCGGTTCCTCCGGTCGTCCCGTGCCCGGGGCGGGCCGCCCCCGGGCCGCACCCGCCTCATCGAGCTCACCGTCGTGCGTGCCGACGCACGCGAGACCACGGACCGGGTGCCCCCGCGCCCGGCCTCCCCGCGGGGGCGAGCTCCCACCCTGCCCGGTCGGGTGAGACTCCGCGGAGATCGCTAACGACCCGACCGTCCCACGCGAGAACCAGTCGAGACGCCGGCACGGACGCCGGCGCCGTCACCCGGGGGGTTGTCATGGCCAAGCACTCGGCTCCGCAGACCGTCGCGGTCGTCCCGAGCACCACCACGATCATCCGGCCGGTGGCCGTGTCGGCGCAGGCGTACCTCGGGAAGCTCCGGGCCATGGCCCAGATCGCCCCGGCGCCGCCCGGGCGGCACTCCCGCTGAGCGCGTCACCCGGACCCCGTCGGCCGGCGCGGTGCCGACGACTCCGGGTGCGCTCAGGCCGGCAGGACCGTCCCCGCGTGCAGCGGGCCCTCGTCGTTGACGGCGAGCAGGCACGGGACGGAACCGCTGGTGTCGATGCGGCAGACCGCGGCGTCGACGAGGAACATCCGCCAGGCGATCTCGATGCCGACGCCCAGGGCCCAGCTGATCGCGGCCTTGATCGGCGAGACGTGGCTGACGACGACCACCTCCCCCGTGGCCGCCTCGGCCGCGAGCTCGCTGCACGCCGCGGCCACGCGGGCGCGCACGGCCACGAGCGACTCGCCCCCGGCGGGCACATGCTCGGGGTCGGACTGCCACGCCCGCCAGCCGTCGCCGTCGAGCGCGGTCATCGGCTGGCCGTCGAGGTCGCCGTAGTCCATCTCGGTCCACCGCGGGTCGCACTCGACCTGGAGCTCACTGCCGAACAGCGCGGCGGTCTCGCGGGCCCGCGCGAGCGGGCTGGACACGAGCCGTGTGGGCCGAGGGAGGCCCGCGGCGAGCGCACGGGCCTGTCGTCGCCCGGTCTCGGTGAGCGGCGGGTCGGACCGGCCGCACATCAGCCCGCGGGCGTTGGCCTCACTCTGACCGTGGCGGACGAGGGTGAGCACGTACGCCACGGTAATGCCGCCCAGCCCGGCATCCGGCGCGCATTCGGGCGACCGACGGCGTCCGCGAGCAGGACCACGGCGCCGGGCAGGCACGAGATCAACGCCAGCACGCCGTAGACGACGGAGGTCGCGAGCCCTTGGCCCGGGTCGAGCCCGACCGCGGCGAACGCGACCGCGGCGGCCGCCTCGCGGGGGCCCCAGCCGCCGACCGTGAGCGGCACCGACATGGCGAGCAGGGCCACCGTGACCAGCGGCAACAGCTGGCCGAGCGGCGCGCCGACCCCGGCCACGCGGGCCGCGAGCACGAACAGCGACAGCAGGCCGGCGAGCGCCACGAGCGAGAGCACCAGCACCGCGGGCGCCGTGCGCACCCGGCCCAGCCCCTCGCGCACGTCGCCCAGCGCGGCGAGCAGCGCGACGCGGATCCGGGCGGCGCGGCGGGCCGTGGCGATCCACACACCCGCGCCCGCCAGGGCGAGGGCGAGGGCGCCGGCGACGACCCCGAGCCCGGGACCGACGAGCGAGTGCAGCAGCGCGGGGCTGGCGACGAGGACGGCCACGCCGGCGGCGACCACCACGACCTGCCCGGCCACCCGCTCGATGACGACCGCCCGCGCGCCGCGGCCGTCGCCGGGGCGGTGGTGGCGCACGGCGCGGTGCACGTCGCCGAGGACGCCCGCGGGCAGCAGGGAGTTCAGCAGCGTCGCGCGGTAGGCGTCGGCGGTCGCGTCACGCAGCGACAGCGTCAGCCCGACGCCGCGCGCGACGACGCACCAGCGGGCGGCGCCGGCGAGGGTCGTCACGGCGCCGAGGGCGAGGGCGGCGACGACGGTCGGCCAGGTGATCGCGCCCAGGGCCTCGACGACGCCACCGGCGCCGAGGCGGATGGCGAGCAGGGCGGGGAGACCGAGACCGACGGCGAGGCGGAGCACGGCGCCGAGGGTGCACCGTGAACGCAGCGAAGATCCGGCGTTCTGAGGAATCGGGGGAGAGTTCTCAGGACTCGTACGGGCAGCGGGGAGCTCTGTCGCGGGGAGCGGCACGGGGAGATCCAGACGGGGAGCTGGGGAGCGGGTCTGTTCCGGTGGTGCGGGGTGGGTCTAGGGCAGGGCCAGGAGGTCGAGGTGGCCGACCGTGACGCGCAGGCGTCCCTGCTCGGCGGCCTCCAGACGGCGCTCGAGGTAGGCGTCGGCGTGTCGCGCGAGGTCGGGGTCCTGCGCGACGGCCGCCGCCACCCAGCCCTGGAGCCAGGCGCAGGCGAGGTCGACGTCGTCGAGCCCGAGGTGCCACGGGCTCGCCCGGGAGCGGACGGCGGCGCCGTGGCGGGCGAAGGCCTCCTCGGCGACGGCCGCGGCGTGCGGGCCGAGCAGCGCGCGCCCGTCGACGGTGCGCTGCTGGTGGGCGTCGAAGGCGGTCGCCATCGCGACGTCGCGGGGCTCGCCGGGGTCGATGCGCACCGAGCCGACCACCGACAGCGTCAGCAGTGCCGCGCAGCCGGCCCCGACGCACGCGGCGGCGATCGCGTCGATCTCCGCGGCGGTGAGCAGGTCGAGCAGCGCGGACGCGGTGACGAGGCCGACGCCGGCGAGGTCGGCGGCGGTCAGCGTGGTGACGTCGAGCTCGCGGGTCTCGGCGGTGACGGGCGAGCCGTCGCGGGCGACGTTCGGGAGCGTGTCGGCGACGTGGCCGAGCAGCGCGGCGTCGCGGTCGGCGAGCACCCAGTGCTGCGGCCCGCCCAGCTGCGGCGCGAGCCAGCGGGCCATCGACCCGGTGCCGGCGCCGAGGTCGAGGATGCGCCCGGGGGCGGGGTGTCCCGCGCGCAGCTCCTCGACGAGGTCGATCGCGCGCGCCTCGGCGTCGGCGGCCTCGCGCAGCGCGAGCCAGTCCGCGGCGGCCGGGGCGCCGGGCGTGGCGTGATCGGGTCGTTCGCTCACGCGGGGGGCGGGAACGCCGGCAGCTCGGCGAGCGCCCGGTCCACCCGTCGCGACGTCTGTGTCCACGCCGTCAGACTGCATCGTTGGCGCGACGCTGAGATCCGTAACCCGTCCCGCAGCGTGGGCTCGGCGAACCAGCGGTGCAGCGTTGCGACGAGTGCCGGTACATCCTCAGGAGGCGTTAAGACTCCGCCGTTCGCCACAGTGTCGGGTAGCCCGCCGGCGGCGCTCGCGATCACCGGGATGCCCCGCGCGAACGCCTCGCTCACCACCATGCCGTACGTCTCGACGCGCGAGAAGGCGACGAGCAGATCCGTGGCGTGCCAGATGTCCTCGAGGTCGGCGCGCGGCCCGTGGAGGCGGACGCGGTCGGTGAGGCCGTGCCGGTCGATCCTGTCCCGCAGGTCGGCGACGAACCCGGGCGCGCGGCCGATGGGGCCGACGAGGTCGAGCGTCCAGGGGTGCTCGCGCAGGGCCGCGAGGGCCTCGACGAGCAGGTCCTGGCCCTTGGTGGGGGTGACGGCGCCGAGGCAGAGCAGGCGGTGGACACCGTCGGTGCCGGCCGCGGGCGGGGCGAGGTCGACGCCGGGGACGGCGACGACCACGTCGGGCATCCCCAGCCGCCGCGCCGTCCAGGGGCTGGTGGCGATGACGCATGCGGCGTGGTGCAGCACGGCCTTCTCGCCGGCGTCCAGGTCGGGCGCCTCCTCGCCGAGCGGCAGGTGCACGAGGACGGCGAGCGGGCGTCGCGCGGCGTGGGGCACGACGACGTCCGGGACCCCGCCGGCGACCAGACCGTCGAGCAGGACGGGGCCGTCACCGTCGGCCAGGAGCGCGTCGAGCCGTCGCCGGGCGGGCAGGGCGGGACGCGGCCACGACCCGGGCACCTGGGCGTCCTCGACGGCCCACCCGAGCTCGCGCAGGCCGGCGATGACGCGCGCGTCGTACACGTCACCACCGCTGACCAGCGCCGCCTCGGCGACGGGGCGGACCACGGTGAGCGAGGATCGGTCCCGTGCGCGCGGCTCCGGTCGACCGGCAGAGCCCGGTCCCTCTCTGGTCACAGGTCCAGCATGACCTGCGGCACCGGCTGTCCCGGGGTGAGTTCGACGCCGTCTTCCCCGGCGAGAACGCCCTGGTCACCGAGTACGAGGTCAGCCGCAACACCGTCCGCCAGGCGCTGCGCGGGCTGCGCGCGGAGGGTCTCGTCACCGCCGAGCGGGGGCGCGCGCCGCGCGTGCGGCGCGCGGAGATCGAGCAGCCCGTCGGCACCCTGTACAGCCTGTTCGCGTCGGTCGAGGCCGCCGGGATGACGCAGCGCAGCGAGGTCCGGGTGCTCGACGTGCGCGCCGACGGCGTCGTCGCCGCGCGCCTCGGGCTCGAGGAGTCGACGCCGCTGCTGCACCTCGAGCGCCTGCGCCGTGCCGACGAGGCCCCGCTCGCCCTCGACCGCGTGTGGCTGCCGGCGTCGGTCGCCGCCCCGCTGCTCGACGCCGACTTCACCCACACCTCGCTCTACGGCGAGCTCGCCGACCGCACCGGCACGCGCCTCGAGTCCGGGCACGAGCGCATCGCGGCCCAGGTGCCCACGGACGCGGAGAGGGCGCTGCTGGAGAGCCCGCCGCGCACGGCGGTGTTCGTCATCGAGCGCACCGGGTTCGCGGGCGGGCGGCCGCTGGAGTGGCGCCAGACGGTGGTGCGCGGGGACCGGTTCGCGCTGGACGCGAGCTTCTCCGCGCGGGGGTTCCACCTGGGGGTGGCGTCACCATGAGGCAGCCGTGAGCCTCCCGCCGCTCACCGCCGAGGACCACGAGTGCGTGCCGTGCGGGATGCGCTTCGCGGAGCTGACGATCGCGGGGGCGTCCGGGATCGTCGCCGACGTCCCGCGTCGTGCGCGGGAGGCCGTGGCCGCGGTGCCGGTCGAGCGGCGCCACGGGCGCCCGGCCGAGGACGTGTGGTCGGTCGCGGAGTACGTCTGCCACCTGCGCGACGTCGCGATGACGTTCACGATCCGCCTGCACCGCGCCCGCACCGAGGACCGCCCGGCCCTGGAGCCGATGTTCAACGACCTGCGCGCGCGACGCTTCCGCTACGACGACCACGACCTCGACGCCGTCCTCGACCAGCTCGCCGCCGTGACCCCGGGCCTGCTCCGCGAGGTCGAGCGCTTCGGCGACGCCGACTGGGACCGCACCGTCACCCGGCTCCCCCACGAGGAGCGCACGGCCCGCTGGCTCCTGCGCCAGGCCGCGCACGAGGGCGTGCACCACGTCCGCGACATCATCGCCATGTGAGCACTTCCGGGCCTATGGGCCCGGAAAGTGCTCACGTGCCGGGGGCGCGCGGGGCGGGCGGGAGGCGGCCGGTGGAGGTCGTGACGGTGACCGTCTGACCCTCGACGCCGCCGCCGAGCGGGTTCTCGCCGATCACGGTGCCCGCCGGCGCCCGGTTGTCCGCGGTCGCCGTCGCCGTCGCGAACCCCGCCGCCCGAAGGGTCTGCACCGCCTGGTCGGCCGTGTCGCCGACGACCTGCGGGATCGTCGTCAGGCGCCCGCCGCTGAGGAACCGGGGGTCGGGTGCGGGCAGCGGCTGCACCGGGCTCGACCCGAGGATCGAGGTCATCGCCCGGTACCAGGTCTGCGCCGGCGTGGTCCCGCCGAACAGGTTGCCCGTCCCGCACGAGGTCGGCGGGCTGCCGGTGCAGATCGGCCGGGGCGACGACGAGTCGTCGAACGTGATCGCCGCCGCCGACAGCGACGGCGTCGCCGCGACGAACGCGCCGGACTCCGAGGTCTGCGTGGTGCCGGTCTTGGCGGCGGTCGGGCGGTTCCAGCCCGCGGCGGTCGCGGCGGCGGCCGAGGTGCCGCCGGGCTGGTCGTCCTTCGACAGCGCGGTCATCTCGGTATCGGCCAGGGGTCCCGGCACGGCCTGCTCGCACGCGGCGTCGTTCACCGGCACCGGCGCGCCCGACGCGTCGGTCACCGACGTGACGGGGCTGGGCGGGCACCACACGCCGTGCGACGCCAGCGTGGCGCCGACGTTGGCGAGCTCCAGCGAGCTCGTCGGCGCGACGCCGAGCGTGAACGACGCCTGGTTCTGGGCCTTCACGGTGTCGGCGATCGAGGCCCGTCCGGGTCCCGGCGCATCCGCCAGCGACCGCAGGCCCAGCTTCACCGCCATGTCGACCACGGGCGTGACGCCGGTGGTCTCCTCGAGCTTGACGAACGCGGTGTTCGGTGACTGGGCGAGCGCGTCCTGCAGCGTCATCTGCGGCGGGTAGTCGCCATCGTTGGACACGACGAAGCCCGGCGTCAGCGGCGACGCGTAGCCGTTCGCGGGCACCGGGATCACCGTGTCCACCCCGCCGCCCTGCGCGAGGTACGCCGACGACGTGAAGATCTTGTAGACGGAGCCGGCGCCGAGGTTCTCGGGCGTGCCGGGCAGGTCGTAGGTCGTCTGCTCCTGGCCGGCGTCGAGGCCGTAGCCGCGGTTCGCCACCATCGCGGTGACCCGGTGCGCGTCCGCCCCCGGCGCCACGATCGACAGGACGTCGGCGACGTGCGGCTGGGTCGGCGGCACCTCGGCGTCGACCGCGGCCTTGGCCTGATCCATCGCGGCGCGGTTCATCGTCGTGCGCACCGTGTAGCCGCCGCGGCGCAGCTCGTCGGAGGTGATCCCGGCGCGCGCGAGGTGGTCGAGCACGTACGAGCAGAAGAACCCGGCGTCGCCCGCGCCGATGCAGCCCTCGGTGAGCCCGTGCAGCGGGGCGTCGACACCCAGCGGCGCGGCGGTGGCCTCCGCGGCCTGGGCCGGGGTGATGTCGCCCTGCTGGGCCATCTGATCGATGACGACGTTGCGCCGTCCCGTCGCCGCGGCGGGGTGGCGCACGGGGTCGTACGCCGCCGGGCTCTGCACCATCCCGGCGAGCAGGGCGGCCTGGGGCACCGTCAGGCGGTCGGCGGTCGTGTCGAAGTACGTCCGCGCGGCCGCCTGGACGCCGAACGCCTGGTTCCCGAAGGAGACCACGTTGAGGTACCAGGTGAGGATCCGGTCCTTGGGCACCGTGTGGTCGAGCTGCTCGGCGACCTCGGCCTCGCGGACCTTGCGCCCGAGGTTCGGCGCGGTGGCCCGCAGCTGCTCGGCGGGCGTCTGCGCGGCGACGTACTCGTCGTAGTTCTTGACGTACTGCTCGGTGAGCGTCGAGGCGCCCTGGGTCGCCCCGCCGGTCGAGTTGTTCACCAGCGCCCGCACCACGCCGCGGGCGTCGAGCCCCGACTCGACGAAGAACCGGCGGTCCTCGATCGCCACGATCGCCGCCTTCATCGCCGTCGAGATCTGGTTCGACGCGACGGACTGGCGGTTCTGGTCGTAGAGGTAGGCCAGCGGCGCGCCGGCGTCGTCGGTGATCGTCGTGACCGACGGCATCTCGCCGTCGAGCACCCCCGGCGTCGTCGCCTCGACGCCGTCGACGGCCTGCCCCGCGAGCCCGCCGAGCGCCCCCACCACCGGGTAGAGCAGGCCGGCGACGAGCACCCCGCCGACCACGCCGATCGCCAGCAGACGCGCCCCGAGCGTCATCGATCTCCGCACGAGGATCCATCTTGCGCCGGGGCCGGGCGGTTCCGTGTGAGCGGGTGACCTGCGGAAACACCCAGACGGGACGCCGAGGGCGCGGGCGGGGCGAATCCCCGGGGAGATCCTCGCGACACCGCCCCGACGACACCCCGGACGACACCTCGCCGACACCCCGAGCACCCCCGTACCGGCGAATCGACGTGTGGATGCGACCGTGCGGGGGAAGCCGACAGTGCTCGACAGACCGTGACCGACTACTTCGTCGACCCCGAACGACGAGGAGGCTGTGCCATGGCGGGCCGACACCGCCGCTCCCCTGATCTCCGGACCGTCTCCCGGACCGCGCTCGCTCCGCTGGGCATCGCCACGATGGCCGTCGCGGCCGCCGCGCCGATGGCCGCCGCCGCTCCCGCGCAGCCCGCTCCGGCCGCCGGGGGCCTCGGCGCCCCGCCGTGCGAGGAGACCGCCGACGTCTGCGTCGACCTGAGCCGCAAGAAGGCCTGGCTCACCGACGACGGGCGCGCCACGAGCGATCCCATGCCGATCACGTCGGGCTCCCCGGAGGACCCGACGCCGACCGGGACGTTCGCGGTGCAGCGCAAGGAGCGCTACCACGTGAGCAAGGAGTTCGACGACGCGTCGATGCCCTACTCGGTGTTCTTCGACGAGGAGGGCCGCGCGTTCCACAGCGGCAGCCGGGCGAGCAACTCGCACGGCTGCGTCCGCCTGGACAAGGACGACGCGAAGCAGCTGTTCGCGGCGCTGGAGCCGGGCGACGAGGTCCAGATCGTCCGGTGATGCTCCGCAGGTGAGTGGAATGGGTCGCTCTGGCGACCCATTCCACTCACCTGAACGTCAGCTCGTAGCTCGCCGACGCCACGTGCGACTCGTGCAGGGTCACCGTGATGCCCGCGAGCCCGCCCGCGTGCGGGCCGAGGCGCCCGTCGCCCACGCGCGTCGCCAGCCGCTGCGCGATCAGCTGCGCGAGGAACTCCGTCGTCGTGTTGACACCGGCGAGCTCGGGGTGGTCGTCGAGGTTGGTGTAGGTCAGGTCGGCGAGCGCCTCGTGCAGCTGCGCGGTCGCGAGCCCGATGTCGACGACGATGTTGTCGGCGTCGAGCTCGGCGCGCCGGAAGCTCGCGTCGACGACGAACGTCGCCCCGTGCAGCGCCTGCGCCGGGCCGAAGACCTCTCCCCGGAAGCTGTGGGCGATCATGATGTGGTCGCGGACCGTCACGGCGAACATGCCCGCCATGCTGCCCCGACTCCCCCGGCGGCCTGTCAGCCGCCCCGGCGCACCAGGGCCGACCGCCGCAGGGCCGAGGCGTGCGACCACACGCGGCGCGCGGCCCCGCTGCGCTCGGCCACCTCGCGCGCCTTGACGTAGACCGTCGGCGGCAGGTGCGCCAGCAGCGAGGAGCACCGGCGGTGCAGCAGCGTCGCGAAGCTGTCGACGTCGGTGCCGATGTAGCGCTCGAGGTCCTCGAGCCAGCGGGCGCTGTTGCGGGCGTCGCGCTGGCTGGGGACGAGTGCCGCCTGGCGGTCGGCCTGGTAGCGCTCGAGGGCCGCGGGGACGTCGGCCGCGCCGTCCAGGGCCCGGCCCAAGGCGATCGCGTCCGCCAGGGCCAGCGTCGTCCCCGAGCCGATCGCGAAGTGGGTGGTGTGCGCGGCGTCGCCGGCCAGCACCGTGCGCCCCGACCACCACTGCTCGCAGCGCAGCGTGCGGAACTCCAGCCACGGCAGCGGGGCGTCCGGGTCACCGGGCAGGCCGATCAGCGGGTGCCCCTCGAGGTGCCGGGCGAAGAGGCGTTCCAGCAGTTCGCGGCTCTCCTCGGCGCCCAGGCGGTCGAGCCCCAGGCCGCGCCAGGTCTCCGGCGAGCACTCGACGATGAAGGTGCTGTGGCCGTCGTCGTACCCGTACGCGTGGCACCACAGCCAGCCCGCCGAGGAGCGGACGAAGGCGAACAGGAACGACGTGTAGACCTTGGTCGTCGCCAGCCAGACGTACTTGTTGGTCCCGACGTCGACGGTCGGCGCGAAGACGTCGGCCTGCGCGCGGCGGTGGGCGCTGCCGACGCCGTCGGCGGCGACGACCAGGTCCGCGTCGAGCTCGCTGCCCGGCTCGATCGCGCGCTCGAACTCGGTGCGGACGCCGAGCTCCTGCGCGCGGGCGGTGAGGATGTCGAGCAGCCGCTGGCGGGAGATGCTGTAGCCGCCGCTGGGCCGCGACACCCGCCCGCGCCCCTCGACCTCGACGTCCTGGCCGTCCCAGCGGAAGGCGGCGTCGGCGATCTGCTCGGCGCTGGCCGGGTCGCCCTCGCGCAGGGACGCGAGCAGCGGCTCCCAGAACACGACGCCCCACCCGTGCGTGGTC
This sequence comes from Actinomycetospora flava, assembly GCF_037400335.1. Taxonomy (NCBI): domain Bacteria; kingdom Bacillati; phylum Actinomycetota; class Actinomycetes; order Pseudonocardiales; family Pseudonocardiaceae; genus Actinomycetospora; species Actinomycetospora flava. The sequence goes on along the minus strand of NZ_JBBEGM010000005.1, from coordinate 196,306 downwards.
CCGGCCGGGTTGCGCTCGGCGACCGTGACCTCGTGGCCCTGCTGCGCGAGCAGGACCGCCGCGTACAGGCCGGCGGGGCCGCCGCCGATGCAGGTGACCTTCACTGAGCACTCCCTCGGCGAGCGGCCCGGCGCCGGCGCAGACGGGCACGTCCCGCGTCGACGGCGGCGAAGAGGGCGGGCACACCGCGCGCGGTCCGGCCGAGGCCGACCACCGTCGTCGCCAGCTCCATGCGGTCACCGTAGATGTCGGCCTCCGAGCGGTTCGGGTCGGAGGACGTGTCGATCCACTGCAGCTCCGGCCGCTCGTGGAACCAGTCGAGGAGGTCGACGTCGAGCAGGGTGCCGGGCGAGCTGCGCGCGAGCTCCTCATCGAACGCGCGCTTGAAGCCGAAGAGCCCGGGTCCGGCGGTGATCGCGAGGCTCCGGGCCAGGACCCGCGGGCCCGCCTCGAGGGCGAAGGCGAGCAGGCGCCCGTCGGCGGCGAACCCGGCGGCCATCTCCTCGAGGAAACGGCCGTGCCCGGGCCGGACGGCCATCGCGGTGCCGGCGCGGCCCTTCCACCCGCCCGCCTCGAGCGCGAGGAACCCGGCGACGGCGCGCGGCGGGTCGTCCCCGTGCTCCACGGCGACGACGTCGGCGCCGAGGTCGCGCTGGAGGACGCGCCGCTTGCGCTTGAGCTCGCCGCGGTTCTTGCTGCTCGTCCACTCGGCGAGGTAGGTGGGCGCCGGCCGGCGGTGGGCGAACGAGCGGTGTCCGAGCGACGTGTGCCGCGCAGGCCGCGCGGCGACCACCCGGCGCAGCGAGCGCCCGACCGGCCCGTCCGCCGGAATCTTGGGCAGGTCCAGCCACGGTGCCGTCGGCAGCGCGTCGAGCACGGCCTCCCACAGCCCGTCGAGGTCGACGTCGGGGTCGACGAGCGGGGTGCCGAGGAAGCAGTAGGGGTGCATCCACGTGCGCAGACCGACCAGGCCGAGGACCCCGAGGCGGCGCAGCGGGAGCCGGCGGGGCGCCCGGGCGAGCGCGTGCGGCGGCGCGTCGACCACGGGGAGCAGGAACACCGTGCGGCCGTCCTGCTCGACGGTGACCAGGCGCAGCGACGGCGGCGCCCCGAGGTGACGGACCGCCGGGAGCAGCATCGGCGGGGCGAGGAACGGGTTGGGCTCGAGCGCCCGGCCCTCCAGGTCGCGCCACCGGGCGACGAACGCGGGGTCGCGCTCCGCCGACGCCACGGCCGTGACCGCTACCGTGACACCTCTTCCCGGTCCGGACGAATTGCGCGGTAACCCGGAGGAATCACTCGGCGGAACGGATCTCCCGATCACCGGACCTGTGACCAGCACTGCGAGAGGCTAACAACACCCCGACAACGCCATTCTCCAGGGGCTGCCACGAATGAGGGACACAGCCTGTTCCGATTCCGACGATTCTGGACAATTCCCGGTCCCGCACTACGCCCCGCTGCGCGGACCAGCGACGACGAGGTCGAACAGACGCCCCAGCCGCGCCCGATCGGCCGAGTCGCCGGCCGCGACGACGACCCCGACGAGGAGGGTGACGACGCCGTCGGCCGGATCGGGCTGGCGTGGGTGCTGTCGCGGTCGCCGGAGACGCTGCTCATCCCCGGCACGCGCAGCGTCGCGCACCTCGAGGAGAACCTCGCCGCGGGGGACGTCGTGCTGGACGGGGAGGCTGGCGGCTCTGGCGGCTCTGGCGGCTCTGGGCTAACCGCAGCAGCCCCCGCCGCAGCAGCCCCCGCCGCCCGCGGGGGCCATGGCGGGCGGTGACGCGGTGCGGGCCATGCCGCCGAGACCGACGGTGGTCAGCAGCTTCACGGTGTCGCCGTGCCCGCCGGGGCAGTCGGCGGGATCGCTCGCCGCGCTCATCGGCCGGTCGACCTCGAACGTCGACGCGCAGGTCCGGCAGCGGAACTCGTAGCGCGGCATGCCGGTGAGCCTACGAACCGGGAGCGCGTGCGCATAGGCGCCGCGACCGCCACGGTGTGCATGATCGAGAGCGCTCGGTGCCTGTGCACCGTGCCACTCGTCCCGGGAGCCGCGATGTCGCCGTTCGCGACCGGCACGTCGAGCATGGTCGAACAGCTCGCCGGCGTGCCGGAGGTGCCGCTCGCTGTCGGCTCGCCCGGACCGACTCCCGTGATCCGCCCGGGTGCTCCGTCCACCCGATGACATCGGGTCGGCGGAGCACCTGGAGCGATCTTGCTGGTGCCGGGGCAGCGGGAGAGTGATCAGGGGCGTCGTCATCCACCTGACCAGCCGGATCGCGCGCACCACGACGCCCGTGATCTCCCGAGCACGCCGAGAGGACTCTCGCTGCTTCTCTGTCGGGTCAGGGCGCGTAGTCCACGCGCACGCCCAGACCCGGGCGCGCTCCCGATGCCAGGGCCGGCAGGATGTCGGGGAGGTCGTCGAAGGCGCAGGTGTCGGTGATCAGCGCGTCGAAGCGCGGGTCCGCGAGGAGGCGCAGGGCCAGGCGCAGGCGGTCGGCGTTCGCCCAGCGGGCGCGGCGGGCGGGGGCGACGCGGCCGACCTGGGTGGCGCGCAGGGTCAGGCGCCGGGAGTGGAACGCCTCGCCCAGCGGCACGCGGGGCGCGCGGTCGCCGAACCACGACAGCTCGACCACCTCGCCCTCGTCGCCGAGCAGTTCCAGCGAGCGCGCGAGACCCGCCTCGGTGGTGCTGGCGTGCAGGACGAGGTCGCACTCCCCCTGCGCGTCGGCGGGCGTCGCGAACCCCACGCCCAGGGCGTCGGCGACGGAAGCCCGCGAGGTGTCCACGTCCACCAGCTCCACGCGCACCCCCGGGAACGTCGCGAGCACCGCGGCGACCGACGCGCCCACCATGCCCGCGCCGACCACGGCGATCCGGTCGCCGACCCGCGGCGCCGCGTCCCACAGCGCGTTCACGGCCGTCTCGACCGTGCCCGCCAGCACGGCGCGCGACGGCGGGACGTCGGACGGCACCTCGATCACCGCGTCCGACGGCGCGACGAAGAGATCCTGATGGGGCTGGAGGGAGAACACCGTCCGCCCCGCCCCCGGCCCGGACTCGACGACCCCGACCGCGAGGTAGCCGTAGACGACGGGTCCCGGGAAGTCGCCGGTCTGGAACGGCGCGCGCATCAGCCCGTACTGGCTCGCGGGGACGTCCCCGCGGAACACGAGCGTCTCGGTGCCGCGGCTGACCGCGGAGTGCAGCGTGCGCACGACGACGTCGTCGGGACCCGGCTCGCGCAGCGGGATCGCGGCGATTCCGCCCCGCCCGGGCGCTTCCACCCGGAACGCCCGCGCCGTCCGCGCCATGAACCCACCCTCCACACCCCGCGGCGATCACGGGACGTCCATGCTGGCACGTGTGCGTCGTCCGCCCCCGGTCCTGACCGCCGAGCTCCTCGGCGGCGCGCTCGCGAGCGCGGGGCTCCTCGGCGCCCTCGGCTCCGGTCCGGGCCTCGGACCCTTCGGCATCGTCGTCGGGGCCACCGCCGCGGCCGCACTCGTCGCGCTGCTCGCGGGCGCGCCGGTCGACGCGCTCGGCCCGGCGGGACGGGTGACGCTGATCCGCGCGGTGCTGGTCGTCGGCGTCACCGCCCTGGTCGCCGACCACGTCTCGACGCCCGCGCTGGTGGTCCTCGCGGCGGTCGCGCTGGTGCTCGACGGGGTGGACGGGCAGGTCGCGCGCCGCTGGAACGTGGCGTCGGCGTTCGGGGCGCGCTTCGACATGGAGCTCGACGCGTTCCTGCTGCTCGTGCTGTCGTGGCACGTCGCGGGCCAGCTCGGGAACTGGGTGCTGCTGATCGGCCTCGCGCGCTACCTGTTCGTCGCCGCGATGGTGGTGCTGCCGTGGCTGGGCGGCGAGCTGACGCCGCTGCGCTCGGGCAAGGTCGTCGCCGCGGCGCAGGGCATCGTGCTCGTGGTCGCCGCGTCGACGCTGCTGCCCGTCGTCGTCGCGGGCGTGCTCGTGGCCGCCGCGCTCGCCGCGCTGCTCTGGTCGTTCGGGCGCGACGTCGTCCGCCTCTGGCGGGCCGCCGGGGAGCACCCGGTGCGGATCCGGCGCGGCCTGGCCGGCGTGCTCACCGCGCTCGCCGGGGCGCTCGTCCTCGTCGCGCTGCTCCTGCCCGGGGACATCGCCCGGCTCGTCCCCGGCTCGGCGCTGCGCGTGCCGATCGAGGTGCTGGTCGCGCTGGTCGTCGCCGTCGTGCTGCCGGCCTGGGCACGGCGGGTCCTCGCCTGGGTCGCGGGCGTGGTGCTGGGGCTCATGCTGGTGCTGACGCTGTTCGACCTCGGCTTCTCGGTCGCCATCGCCCGCCCGTTCGACCCGGCCCGCGACGCGGTGCTGCTGGGCAACGCCTACGACTTCGTCGCCGAGACCTCCGGGCCGGCCGTCGGCACCGTCGTCGCGGTGCTGGTCGCGCTGCTCGGGGTCGCGCTGCTGGTGGGCACCGGCGGCGCGGTGGCCCGGCTCGCGCGCATCGCCGCCGACCACCGCTCGGGCGCGCTGCGCCTCGCCGCCGTGCTGGCCGTCGCGTGGTTCGTGGCGTGGACGATGGCGGTGCAGCTGGTGCCCGGCGTGCCGGTCGCGTCGCGGGACACCTCGATCCGCGCCGTCGACCGGGCCGTCGCGATCGACGCCGGCGTCCGCGACCAGCAGGCCTTCGAGCGCGAGGCCGGCGTCGACGCCTTCCGCGACGTCCCGCCCGACCGGCTGCTCACCGCCCTGCGCGGGCGCGACGTCGTCGTCGCGGTCGTCGAGAGCTACGGCGTCTCCGCGCTCGACGACCCCGGGCTCGCGGGGCCGGTGCGCGCCGTCGTCGAGGACGGCGAGCGCCGCCTCGGCGCGGTCGGGTACGGCGCGCGCACCGGCCTGCTGACCTCCCCGGTGGCGGGCGGCGGCAGCTGGCTCGCCCACGCGACCCTGCTCTCCGGGCTGTGGATCGACGGCGAGCAGCGGCACACCGACCTCGTCTCGTCGGACCGCCTGACGCTGTCGCGCGCGTTCCACGAGGCCGGCTGGCGCACCGTCGCCGTCCAGCCCGGCACGACGGGCCCGTGGCCGGAGGCGGGGTTCTTCGGGCTCGACCGCGCCTACACCCACGACGACCTCGGCTACCGCGGCCCGCGCTACAGCTGGTCGCCGATGCCCGACCAGTACCTGTTCAGCGCGTTCGACCGCCTCGAGCGCGGCCCGGGCGCGCCGCCGACCATGGCCGAGCTCGTCCTGACCTCCAGCCACGGACCGTGGGCGCCGTTGCCGCGCACCGTGCCGTGGGACGCGGTCGGCGACGGCAGCGTGTTCGGTCCCGAGGAGCCGCAGCACTCCTTCCAGTCGATCTTCACGACGCCCACGCCCCAGGTGCGCGAGGACTACCGCCGCAGCATCGAGTACTCGCTCTCGACGCTCTACGACTGGGCCGAGCGCCAGGCCGTGGCGGACCCGGCCCGCGCGCCCGTGCTGGTGATCCTCGGCGACCACCAGCCCTCGCCCGTCGTCACCGGCCCGACGGCGGACCGCAACGCGCCGATCTCGATCGTCAGCCGCGACCCGGCGGTGCTCGACGCGATCAGCGGCTGGGGCTGGGCGGACGGGCTCACGCCGGACCCGGCCACCCCGGCCTGGCGGATGGACGCCTTCCGCGACCGGTTCCTCGACGCCTACGGGCCGCGTCCCTAGGTGCGGAGCCGGGCTAGGCGACGGCGTCTGCCGAGAAGCCCGCCGAGGAGAAAGTGATCACGGCGCCCTCCTCGGCCTTCGAGAGCAGGCCCGCGACGGCGTCGCGGTTGCGCGAGGCGTCCTCGCGGTGGTCGAGCCGGCCGGTGACGTCGATGTTGTCGTGGCGGTGGGTCTCGACGGTGACCATGTACCCGCCGTCGGGGTGCGGCAGGGTCTTCACCGCGACCACCTCGGACACGCGGTACCAGTCGCCGTCCTCGGCACGGATCCAGCTCGGCTTCGCCATGGGCGGAGATTCTGTCCGCCGCGGCGGCCCGGCGTCACGCGTCCGTGAGTTCCTCCTCGGCGGGGTTGCCGGAGTCCTCCGTGCCCGCACGCCAGGCCGACGAGAGCAGTCCGCTGGGGTCCCGCGGCGCCGGTCGGGGCGCCGTCCCGGGGGTCTCGGCCAGGGTGGCGACGGCCGCGGCGAGCTCGGCGGCGTCGACGCCGAGGGCGGCGAGCATCTCCGCCGCCTGCCCCCACGGGCGGGTGCCGAGCGCGGTGAGCAGGCCGGCGGCCGTGACGTCACCACCGCGTTCGGCGAGCGTCGACGCCTCCTGCAGCACCGCGGCCACCGCCTCGCCGGGCAGCGGCCGGGCGCCCGCGGCGGCGCGGATCACCGGCTCGGACACCGACGACAGCACGACGAGCGCCATCGCGGCCTCGGCGCGCTCCGGTGTCACGCCGGCGACCTCGAGCACGTCGGCCTCGGTGGCCCCGGCACGGACGAGACCGAGCAGCAGGTGCCCGGTGCCGAAGTACGCATGGCCGCGCTCGTCGGCTTCCTGCCAGGCGAGTGCGACGACCCGCTCGGCGTCCTCGGCGACCGAGGGCGCGGTGCGCGGGGTGGGTGTGGGCCGGACCGGGACCGCGAGCGGCGTTCCGGCCAGCGTGTCGTGGATGGGCGTCGTCGTCCCCATGGACGCTCCCTAGCGGGTCGTCGCGCCCCGGACGAACAGGCCCGCGGGTCGCCGCGCGCGTCCGGGTCCGGCGCGGCACCGCTGGTCAGCGCCCGTGGTCCCGGCCGGGGTGCGCCCGGCCGGGGCGAGACGAGTGTGGGGGACGGCGCCTGCCCCGCCGTCACCCTCCGCCGACCGGCGCGCCCGCGACGGCCCGACCGGCGGAATCGGGACCGACACGCCGACCGGGACGGCGACGCTTCGTTCCACGGATCACTCGGCCGAGTGCACCGCGTGGTCGTAATAGCGCAGCAGCCGCGCGATCACGGGTTCACAGCGCGGAGATCACGGGCGCTCCCACGCACCGCAACCCGCCTCCGAGGTGCACACGGACGCCCGTGATCTCCACCGCCGGGGCGAGCGAGCCGAAGAATGCGTCGCCAACAGTGACCGTTCCGGCGTTCCGGGCGGTCCGCTAGCCTGACCGAGTGAGCACCTGGGGCGGGTCGCTCACGTTCAGCGATCTTGGGGGGCTGACATGGGGAGCGTCACCGCGATACGGCCGCCGCAGGGCCGCCGGCGCGCCGGGCTCGCCGGGCTGGCCGGGCTGCCCTCGCTGCGGGGCATGACCCCCGCCGAGGCGCGGGGCGCGCAGGTCCTCGGCATGGCGTGGGACCCCGCGGACGTCGTCGAGCTCGCCATCGAGTGGGTCGGCGACGGCCTCGACAGCGCGGGGCTGGTCGACCTCGCCGGCACCGACTGGGACGACCCCGATCTCCCCGCGCTCTGGGACCGCGTGCTCGACGACCTCGCGGCCGCGCACCCCGCCCCGAGCACCGCCCGCCGCCGGGTGGCCGGCTACCTCGCGCGCCGCCGCGGGGTCACCGTCCGGGCCGCGCTCGTCCCGGCGCCCCGCAGCGGCTCCTGATTCTCAGCCGACGAAACCGGTGCGCGGCCCCTCGTCGTGGACGCGCGCCATCACGACGGCGTCGGTGCGCACCGTGGTGCCGTCGCCGAGGTCGAGCGTGGGGTGGGACCCGCGGGCCTCGAGGTGGTCGACGATCCGCTGGCGCAGCGCGGCGGCGGCGTCGTCGTCGAGGCCGGTGACGGTGTGCTCGTGGCCGCTGCGCAGGGCCACGTACAGGCTGGAGCTCATGGGCCCAGCGTGATCCCCGGCGAGCCCGGGCGGGGGCGTGTTCGCGCAGAGCAGGACGGCCGCACAGGGGCGTCGCAGAACCCGGAACCGGAAGTCCCGGGAAAGGCTCCGAACGGTCCAATGACCCGTTAGGGTGACCGGGTGCCGCGGGGTGACTGGGTCGATGCGCTCCGTGCGCACCGGCGCGGGGTCGCCGCCGTGGTCGCGCTGGCCCTGGTCGTCGCCGCCCTCGTCGCGCTGCTGCGCTCGCCGACGTTCGCGGCCACCGCCACCGCCGTCGGTACTCCGGCCGGGGCCGCGCGCACGGCGGTCGGGCTCGCCGCGACGACGCCGGTGCAGGCCGAGGTCGCCGCGGCCGGCGGGATCGCGGCGGCCGACGTCGCCGACGCCGTCGAGGTCGGCGCCACGGACGCCGGCATCGTCACCGTCGTCGCGCGCGCCGCCGCCCCGGAGCAGGCGCGGGCCCTTGCGGACGCGATGACGCGGGCCCTGGCCGCAGCGCTGACCCGGGTCGACGCGGCGGGCCTGCGGGCGGCCGTCGAGCCCCTCGACGACCAGCTCCGGGAGACGGGCACGACGTTGCTCGCGACCCCGCTGGGCGACCCCGCCCGGCCCCTGCTCGAGCAGCGGTACGCCGCGCTCACCACCGAGATCACCGCGCGGACGGCCGCCCCCGCGCCGCGCCTGCTCCCCGACGGCGACCCCGTGGTCACCGAGGAGCGCTCGGCGGTCGCCGAGGCCCTGCTCGCCGCGCTCGCGGTGCTCGTGCTGGCCGTGGTCGCGACCCTCGTCGTCCGGGGGCTGCGCGGGGAGCGGGCGGCCCGGGCCCGCCGGGACCGCACGCTCGCGCTCGCCCGCGTCGACGGCCCGCACGCGGTGCTGCACCCGGGTGACGACGTGCCCGCGGTCCTCACCCGGCTCTACGCCGACGTCGTGCGCGGGCGCGGCCCGGTGCTCGTGCTCCAGCTCGCCCACCCGCGCGTCCGCGACCTCGGCCGCGACCTCGTCGAGGCCGCGCGGATCACGGGCGACGTCCTCCCGCTGCGCGACCTCACCCCCGACGTGCGCCTCCCCCCGCCCGACGACCGCGACGCCCCCGCCGTGCACTCCCTGCGCCGCCGGCGGGCGGACGAGGACGCGCTCGCACGGATCCGCGAGGTCGGCGTGCGCGCCGCGCTCGTCGCCGTCGACACCCGCCGCGGTCCCCCGACGCGGCTCGCCGACGCCGTGTCGGTGCTCGAAGGGCGCGCCGTGGAGGTCCGCGGCGTCGTCGTCTGGCGTGGCCGCTTCCCCCGACCCACCTGATCTCCCCGAGGAGCTCCCCCCGTGCCCGCAGAACAGGACACCCCCACCGAGGAACACCGCACGCCGTGGTCCCGCCGACCCCTGACCTGGGTGGCGCTCGGCGCGGTGGTGCTCGCGATCGTCGGGGTGACGGTCGGGCTCGGGGTCCGCGAGGCGACCGCCGACCCGTCGACGGGCATGCTGCGCATCGCGCACCTGTCGCCGGTCACGCCGTCGGTCGACATGTACGTCGCGGGTCCCGACGTGCCCGAGACCCTCGTCGCGCCCGGCGTCGGCTACCGCGGCACGTCGCCGTACCTCACCGAGCCCGCCGGGACCTACACGCTCTCCGCGCGCCCCGCGGGAGCGGCCGCGGACAGCCCGCCCGCGGTGCGGGTCTCGGTCGAGGTCCCCGCGGGCACCGCGCAGACCGCCGCGTTCGTCGACTCGACGACGTCGGGCGCCCCGGAGCTGCAGGTGCTCGACGACCAGACCGCCCCGGCGCCCGCCGGCTCCGCGCAGGTCCGCGTGGTGCAGGGCGCGAACGGCGTCGGCGCGCTGGACATCGAGCTCACCGGCGGCCCGCCGCTCGCGCAGGACCTGTTCTACGGCTCGACCACCCCGTACGTGACCGTGCCCGCGCGCGAGTGGGAGGTCGACGTCCGCTCGCGGCTGGGCTCGACGAACGAGACGACGGTGACGCTGCCCGACACCGGCGTGACCACGCTGTTCGTCGGCCGCGAGCCCGACGGCCAGCTGATCGTCGAGGCCGTGCCCGACGCCGCCACGGTGGCCGGCGTCCCGGGTCCGGGCACCGAGCCGACCACCCCGCCGGCGACCCCGACGCCCCGCCCGACCCCGGACCCGGAGACGCCCCTGCCCACGCCCCCGCGGGTGCCGCCGGTCCCGCGCGGCGGGACCGAGGCCGGTCTCGGCGGGCTGGCGACCCCCACCGTGCTCGGCACGGTCGGCGACTGGTTCTCGGGCCTGTTCTCCGACTCCGACGAGGCCCCGCCCGCGCCCCGGATGCCGCTGGCCGCGGCGCTCGCGGCCCCGGAGGGGCTCCGTCCCACCGGGATGCAGATCCCGTCGATCGGGCTGGCGGCGCTGGACCTCACCGACCTGCGCATCGACTACCGCGGCGCCCTGCAGGTGCCGACCGACTTCGGGGAGGTCGGCTGGTACACCGCCAGCGCGGTGCCCGGCGACCCCGGCCCCGCGGTGTTCGCCGGCCACGTCGACACCCGCCGCGGGCCCGCGGTGTTCGCCCAGCTCGACCGGCTGCGCCCCGGCGACCTCGTCGAGGTGCCGCGGTCCGACGGGGAGACCGCGCGTTTCGCCGTCGACAGCGTGGAGTACTTCCCCAAGGACACGCTGCCCTCCGACCGGATCTACGGGCCCGCGACAACGCCGCAGCTGCGCCTGCTGACGTGCGGCGGACCGTTCGACGAGGGCACGCTGTCGTACCAGGACAACGTCGTCGTCTTCGCGACCGCACGCTGAGGAGATCCATGGACGCCATCGACGTGCTCGTCGACGCCTTCGGCCGGGCGCGGGGCGACGCACAGCGCGCCGTCGACGGGCTCACCGCCGACGAGCTGAGCTGGCGCGCCGACGCCGAGGCCAACCCGATCGCCTGGCTGGTCTGGCACCTCACGCGGGTGCAGGACGACCACGTCGCCGACCTCGCCGGCACCGAGCAGGTGTGGACCGCCGACGGCTGGGCGCGCCGCTTCGACCTGCCCCTCGACGACGCCTCGATCGGCTACGGGCACACCTCCGAGCAGGTCGCGTCCGTGCGCGTCGACGACCCGGCGCTGCTCACCGGCTACCTCGACGCGGTCCACGAGCGCACCGTCGCGTACCTGCGGACGCTGCGCGGCGAGGATCTCGACGAGGTCATCGACGACGCCTGGGACCCGCCGGTGACGCGCGGGGTGCGCCTGGTCAGCGTGGTCGACGACGACATCCAGCACGCCGGCCAGGCGGCCTACCTCGCGGGGCTGGTGCGCCGCCGGCGCTGATCTCCACTGATCATGTGTTCCTCACCACTCTCCTACCCGATCGAGGGCTAGACTCCACGCGCGTCGATCACGCGTGGGGGTGGGGGGAGATGCGCAGCCAGGGATTTCGATGGCCGCGGGTGGTGGCGGCGATGTCCGCGGTGGCGGCCCTGCTGCTCGTGGCGGGCTGTGAGAGCGGGTCGGCGCGGGCGTCGGCGGCGCCGTCGAACGTCCTCGGTCCCGGCATCACCCACACCCAGTTCGGCGCGATCGACGGCGACCCGCAGGCGGCGAACCAGATCGCCGCGGCGCTCGCCGCGCAACCGATGCCGCAGGTGCAGCACATCATGGGGTTCGGCACGGTCAACCCGGAGCCCTCGCCCGGCCGGTACGACTTCGCGAGCCTCGACGCGCGCATGGACTTCATCCGCCGCAGCGGCGGCACCCCGGTGATCACCCTGTGCTGCGCGCCGGACTGGATGAAGGGCGGCGCCGAGGGCGCCACCGACTGGAGCCGTCTCGAGGTCGCGCCCGAGCCGGAGCACTACCAGGACTTCGCCGACCTCGCCGCCGAGATCTCCCGGCGCTACCCGGACGTCCACCACTTCCAGGTGTGGAACGAGTTCAAGGGCTTCTTCAACGAGCAGACCAAGACCTGGGACGGCCCGGCGTACACCGACCTCTACAACCGCGTGTACGACGCGCTGAAGGAGGTCGACCCGGGCAACCAGGTCGGCGGCCCCTACATCGAGATGACCGCGCCGCCGCCGGGCGTCGACACCGGGCCCTCCGAGCTGACCGGGCCGTGGGGGCTGGTCGACCAGCGCATCCTCGACGCGTTCGACTACTGGAACCAGAACAAGAACGGCGCCGACTTCGTCGTCGTCGACGGCCACGCCACCACCGAGGAGGGGGCGCCCGACGACGTCACCGCCCTCAGCAAGATCGCCGACGTCAACCGCTGGATCCAGGGCCGCACGTCGCTGCCGCTGTGGTGGGCCGAGTGGTACGTCGAGCCCGACGCGGCGCGCTGGCCACCGGAGAAGCGGCTCGCCCAACGGGCGGCGGGGCTCGTCGAGTTCGCGCGCTCCGGTGTCGCCACGTCGTTCTACTGGAACGCGGCGCGCAACGCCGGGTCGCCCACGGGGCTCTGGACCTCCCCGTCCGCGCCCGGCGGCGGGCAGCCCGAGCCGTTCCTGGCCACGCTGCAGGAGTTCGCGCGCCAGTTCCCGCCGGGCGCTCCGGTCGCCGGCGTCGGGGTCGCGCCGCCGGTGTTCGGTGCCCGTGGCCCGCGGGCGACCGTTCTTGTCAACACCAGCGACGCGCCGGTCACCGCCGCCGTGGAGGGCGCGGACGTCGAGCTCGGGCCGTACGAGGTCCGCTGGGTCCCCGCAGGCGTGTAGTCGCCGGTCAGGTCAGCGCGAACAGGCGCTCGACCACGACCGCGGCGAACACCAGCAGCAACGGTCCCCACACGAACACCGTGGTGCGCAGGGCCGCCCGCCCGGAGCGGCGCAGCGCCCGGACCTGCAGGGTGAGCAGTACGCCGACCAGCCCGATCAGCACCGTCACCCCGACCGGGGTCCACTCGGTCGGCCCGATGCGGACGCCGAGACGCTCCGGCACGCGCCCGGTGATCGGGTCGTAGGCCTGGGGGTTACGCGGGACGTAGACCTGGGCGTCGCCGGTGTCGAGGACCTTCTCCAGGCGGGGGTCGGCGGCCAGCGCCGCCCGGAACTGCTGCCCCCAGCCGGCCGGGTAGCCCGCGCTGATCTCGAGGTAGCGCTCCTCGGCCGTCGAGGTCATGAAGTAGGTGCTGCCGCCCCAGTAGGTCAGCTGCTCCATCACCACCCCGGTGTTGTCGGCCGCGTTCGGGGACGCGATCGCCGCCCGCACACCGACACCGATGGTGTCGGTGTAGCCGATCGGCATCATCGGGGTCGCCCCGGAGTCCAGGGAGTCGGTGAGGAAGAGGACCTGGGCGTCGCCGGGCCGGTCGTAGACCCACTGCACCGCGGCCATCTCCCCCGGCGTGACCCGCTCGAAGGCCTCGTTGCCGTAGGCCGCGATCCCGTAGGACGCACCGAGCACGAGCACCACCAGCCCCGCCGCCACGTAGCGCCACACCGAGCCGAACGCCGCGCGGAACCCGGTGCCCCGCGCGGTCTCGGGGAAGAACGCCATCGCGAGCAGCACGCACGCGCCGGGCAGCGCGAACATGTACACGCGCAGCCCGATCTCGCCGCCGTAGTTCTGCACCAGGACGGCGAGGAACGGGACGGCGAGCAGCAGCAGCACCGCGCGGTCGTCGACCCCCCGGTGGCGGCGGCGCCACAGCCCCACGACCGACCCGACCGCGAGCACGCCGAACAGGGCCACGCGCACCATCAGCACGACGCTGTGCGCGACGTCGCCGCCGGCGCGGGCGGCGATGCTGGTGGCGACGTTGCCCGAGAGGTCGCCGACGCCCCCGAGCACGTCGGTCAGGTGCCCGGTCCAGTAGGCCGCGGTCATCAGGCTCACCCAGGCGATCATCAGCACGCCGAGCAGCACCGGCAGCCCGCGCAGCGTGGAGCGCCGCCCCAGCGCCAGCGCCCCCGCCGCGACGACCATGACGAACGGGGTGAGCTGGTGGCTCACCGTCGCCGCGGCGAAGATCACGAGCAGCAGGCCGAGGAGCGCGATGCGGGTGGCCGGCGACGACGGCCGCGCGGCGCGCTCGCCGGCGTGGGTCGGGGTCCCGACGACGCGGCCGACGAACCGCCGGGTCGCACCCCCCGCGCGCCGCAGCGTCGACGGCGTCCGGCGCCACGCGCCGTCCACCCACGCCGGGCGCCCGACCTGCCCGACGGCCTCGCGGCCCACCGGGCGGAACCACGTCAGCAGGATGCCGATGAAGATCATGTAGAGCAGGAACGTGAAGCCCTGCGGCGAGAAGTAGTCCTGCCCGATCCACTGCAGGACCGTGAACAGCAGCGCCGCGAACCACTTGCCGCGCCAGCTGATGCGCAGGTTGCGCAGGATCAGCCACAGCGCGAGCAGGTAGAGGAGGTTCGACAGCAGCGGCGTCCACTGCACCAGCGGGAGCAGCTGGGCCGGTGCCGCCCCGTCCGACACGAACGACACCAGGGCGAAGAAACCCGGCCAGCTGAAGCGGGCGTCGACGTCCGGGGCGACCGTGCCGAACCGCGAGATGAAGTCGACGAACCCGAGGTGCACGTAGGACGTCGGGAACCGCGGGAGCGGTTCGATCAGCGCGGTGAGCCCGTGCAGCGCGGAGCACACCGCGACGAGCTGGCCGGTCAGCAGGACCTTCCGTTCGCGGGCCAGCGCGATGGCGGCGACGACGCTGACGAGCAGCAGCGCGATCCCGGCCAGCGTCACCACCGGCAGCACCGACACCAGGCCCCAGCCGTCCATGGCGGCGAGGTCCACGCGCCCGAGCGGTTCGACGATCATCACCAGGGACAGCAGGCTCGCCACGGCCACGATCACCGCGGGGCCCTGGCGGTCGACCGCCTGGAGGAACCGGCGGCCGCGGGAGGGCGCGGGCCTCTTCTCCGGAGGTGGCGCCTCGGGCGCCTCGGCCGTCGCGGGGGCCCGGACGACGACCTTCAGCGGCACGAGGCGCCTGCCCGTGGCGGTCGGGGAGGTCGTGGGCCGCGCCGGGGCCGTTGTTGTCGGCGGCGTCCACGGGTTGAACCGGTCCGCGCGCTTCACGCTGATGACCCGGAGCAGCCGGGGCAGGACCACGAGCGCCACGGCCACCTGGCTGACCAGCACCAGCACGCCCACCCCGGTCACCGGGTCGATGGGCATCCCGAGCGTCCCGCCCCCGAGGAAGAGGCCCGCGACGACGGTGCCGACGACGACGGTCCCCGACGCGACCTGCCAGCGCACGATCGACCGCGCGCGGCCCTGCGCCCGCAGCACCCCGAGCCAGACCTCCATCACCGCGCGGCCCAGCGCCCCGAGCGCGAGCAGCTGCAGCAGCGGCGCGGCGGCCGCGTAGTCGGGTCCGAGGAACGCGAGCATCGGGCGGGCGAGCACGAGCAGGGCCGCAGCGGCGGCCCCGAGCAGCACGGTCGAGCGCACCAGCGCGGAGCGCGCGTACCGGGCCAGCCGGGCGGCGTCGAAGACACCCTCGACGGTGAGCGTCTGCGCGAGGTTGTTCGCCACCAGGTTGAGGACCCCGGCGATCATCCAGGCGATGAAGAACACCGCGAACGTCGACGGCGGCAGCGCGGCCGCGACGATCACCGGGACGAGGTAGATGGCGCCGAACCCGAACAGGGCGCCGACGAAGTCGCCGGCCAGGAACCCGCGGATCTCGCTGCCCGTGGTCGTGGCCGCGTCCGCGGTCTCGCGGGCGTGGCGCGGCACCCGCCGGGCGAACACGAGGAGGTTCACCGGCAGGCAGAGCAGGATCATGGGCACGATCCAGGCGACGTAGACCCCGGTGGCGGGCATCGTCGTGGCGAGCAGGATCAGCAGGCCGGCCTTGACGACGCCGAAGACCGTGTTCTCGAGCGCCACCCAGCTCGCGCCGCGCAGGCCGACGAGCACGCCGTCCTGCACGGTGAAGATGTTCGCGGCCACCGCGACGCCCACGAACCCGATCGCCGCCCAGGGACTCGCCAGCAGCCCGAACGACGGCCCCCACCAGCCGAGGGTGAGCACGAACCCGGTCGCCAGCACCGCGACCGCGAGCGAGCTGAGCCCGTAGCTGACCAGCACCAGACGGGCGGTGCGCGCCCCGCTGCGGGGCAGGAAGCGGCTCAGGGTGCCGGTGATGTTGATGCCGACGATCGCCGAGAGCAGGGTCATCGCGGAGATCAGGGCGGAGGAGCGCCCGACGTCCACGGGCGTGTAGAACCGCGCGGCGAGGAACCAGAAGACGAGCCCGAGCAGCCCGGTCATCACGGTGTTGACGATCAGCGCGTAGGAGTTCCGCGAGAACGGGTCGGTCAGGTGGGCGCGCAGCCGTGCGCGCCGCGAGGGCGCCGGGGCGTTCCCCACCCGCAGCGCGGCCGTGTGGGCGTCGAGGGACCCGGCCGTCACGAGGCGCTCCGCGCCAGGGAGCCCACGGCGTAGCCGGCGGTGGTGGTGAGCAGCCCGGCGGTGATCGCGCCGGCGCGCGCCAGCCCGGCGCGGTCGCCGCGCCAGGCCTGCGCCACCCCGCGGGTCACGCCGCGGCGCAGCGTCACCGCCGCGTAGCTGCGCTCGGCGGCGAGCCCGGCAGCGGCGCCGACGCTGCGCGTGACCAGCGCCTTCGACAGTCCCTCGGCGTAGCAGCGGGCCCGGAAGTAGCGGAAGCCCTCACGGGCGGGCGGGACCCGGTGCCAGATCACCGCGCGCGGGTCGTGGACGAAGCGCGCGCCCGGCCGGTGCGCCGCGACCCGGATGCAGAACTCGGTCTCCTCGCACCCGAGCGGCCGGGTGCGGGCGGCGGTGCGGCCGATGTGGGTCGGGAAGCCGCCGGCGATCTCGAAGGCGTCGCGGCGGAACGAGGCGTTGCCGCCCAGCAGGTTGCGCACGGGCCCGGGGTCGCGCCCGACGAACGTGCAGCCCACCACCCAGTCGAACTCCTCGGGGAACCACGCCGGCCGCGCCGTCGCCCACCACGGCAGCGTGAGCCCGCCGACGCCGAGCACGTCCGGGTCGGCGTAGCCCTCGGCGAAGGTCCGCACCCAGTCGGGACCGGCGACGGCGTCGTCGTCGAGGAACGCGACGACCTCGCCGGTGGACGCCGCGACCCCGGTGTTCTTGCCGCCGGACAGGCCGCGGCCCTGCGCGTTGGCGATCACGAGCGCATCCGGCAGCGCCCGCGCGAGGCGGTCGCGCAGGGCGGGGTTGTGGTCGACGACGACGATCAGCTCGTGGGGCGCGGTGCTCTGGCGCTCGCCCACCGACGCCGCCGCGGCGAGGACGTCGTCCCACCGCTCGTCGGTGTAGGCGCAGATGACGACCGAGACCGTGCGCGTCATGCCGACACCCCGTTCACCTGGCCGGGCCGCCAGCGGCCGCGGGCGCGCAACATCCGGTCGGCGACGTCGTAGAGCCGCGGGTTCCGGTCGACGGCCCGGCGCGCCGACCGGACGGGCGCGGTGCGGGCCCACGCCAGCGCCGCGGTGGGTACGAGCCGGGCGACCCGCCCCTCGGCGACCGTGGCGTCGCCGGACTTGAGCTCGTCCTTGTACGTCTTCGCCCCGCGCCCCATGTCGATGAGCTCGACGCCGTCGTCGGCGGCGGCCCGCGCCATGGCGAGGTGCAGCAGCAGACCCGGCGAGTAGCGGCCCATGCTCGGGGCGTACGCCGGGAACCAGGTGGGGACGACGCCGTGGTCGCGCAGGCCGAAGTGGCCGGCGACGAGCTCGTCGCCGGCGTAGAGCAGCGACAGGCAGCCCCGGAAGGCGGTCGTCCGCTCGCCGAGCAGCTGGTGCACCAGCCCGCGGATCCACGGCCGGGCGAAGCGGTCCGAGCGACCGGTGCGCTGGTACTGCGCGGACTTCCATTCCAGCACGGTGTCGAGCGCGCCGGCGGCGGCGTCGTCGGTGGCCTCGAGGACGAAGCGCACCGGGCCGTGCTCGCGCTCGAGGCGGCGCGCCCGGCGCGGCAGGTCGCGGACGCGGGAGGAGCGGGCGCGCACCACGCGGTGGTAGGCGTCGAAGCCCTCGCTCAGGTCGATGACCGGGGACGCGGCCTCGGCGGTGCGGTGCTCGTCGAAGATGCGCTGGTCGGCGACGAGGTGGTCGAACTCCCAGACCGACAGTCCGCAGGCGCGCACCATCTCCCGCGCGTCCCACGTGACCCCGTCCGCGTGCACGAGACCCTGCGCGTCGCTCAGTCCCGGCGCGACGGGCAGCCCGCGGCCCAGCGGCGCGTGCTCGAACGGGAAGAAGCCGACGATCTCGTCGCCCTCGTGGACCACCGCGACCCGCGTGCGGGGGCGGAACCGCGCGACGACCCGCGTGAACTCCGGGGACAGGAACGGGGTGCGCAGCGTCGGCGTGAGCGTCTGCAGCCCCCGCCACCGGCCGATCTCCCCCGGGGTCAGCTCGCCGGGGTGGACGACGTCGAACCTCACGGGCCCACCTCGGCGCGCTGCTCCGCCGCCCCCGCCGCGCGGCGTGCCGCCGCCCGCTCGGAGCGTGCCGTCGCGAGCTCGACGCCCACCCACACCGCGACGCTGATCCCCGTCACGACGAGGACGCCGAGCCGCACGTCCCACAGCCCGAGCGACAGCATCACCTGGGCGACGACGGTGTCGAGGGCGAGCGTCCAGCCCACGGCGATGACCGCGCGGGCCACCGGTTCCAGGCGGTGGGTGGGCACGGCGACCGCGAGCGCGGGCACGAGCAGCAGGACGACCGTGACCGCGAGCCCGTCGCGGCCGTCGAGGACCACGGCGACCCACACGCCGGCGGCCAGCGCGAGCGCGGCACCGACGAGGCTCGCGACGAGGCGCGCCGTGGGGACGGGCACGCGCCGCAGCAGGGCGGCGGGGCTCACGTCAGGACCCCACGCGGTCCGGGACGGTCGTCTCGACGGCCGCGTCGCGCTGGTGGACGAAGCGGCGCAGCTGCTGGACGGCGCGCCCGCTGGGGCCGCGGTCGTGCTCGCGCAGCAGCGTGCGCAGCACGCGGGTGCCGTCGCGGACCACGTGGAGGTTGGACTGCCCGTACCGCCTCGGCATCTCCCAGCTGGGCACCTCGGCGATCCGGAAGCCGGCGCGCAGCGCCGAGACCGTCAGCGACGTCTCCACCTCGAACCCGGGCCGGGTCAGGTCCAGGTAGGGCAGGCAGCGGCGGTGGAACGCGACGTAGCCGTAGCAGAGGTCGGTCAGCACGGTGTCGTGCATCCGGTTGACCATGCCGACGAGCACGCGGTTGCCGCTGCGGCGCAGGCGCGTGATGTCGCGCGAGCCGCCGCCGCCCATGAAGCGCGAGCCCTTGACGAAGTCGTAGCCGGTGTCGAGGTAGTGCAGGAAGTGCGGGATCTCGTCGGGCGCCATGCTGCCGTCGGCGTCGATCATCACGATGTGGTCGCCGGTGGCCGCGAGGAAGCCCTCGCGCAGCGCGTCGCCCTTCCCGGTGCCGACCTGCTCGACGACGTGGATGTCCGGCCGGACCGTCTGCGCGATCATCACCGTGGCGTCCCGCGAGTGGCCGTCGACCAGCACCACCTCGTCGACGCAGCCCGGCACCTGCTGCAGCACCCAGGCGATGTTGGTCGCCTCGTTCATCGCCGGGATCACCAGCGACACTTTGTCCAGGCGTTCCTCCGCCGCCCGGGGGCCGACCCGCGGGGCCGGGACGTCGGGGAAGACGGCGAGCGGAGGCGGGATGAGGGGCACGCCGTGGCGTGGACGCCCCTCTCCCTCCTCGCCGGTGCGCTGGACGGTCACCATTCCTCCATCAGGACGATCGGGACCCCGGATGCGACGGTGGTGGGTCGAGGCCCTGCGACCCGCACGGCCGATCTGGTGGCTCGGAGGGCGCGGGAGGAGGGCCGGGGTCCCTCGGGTAGGGGACGCTACGGCGCGGTCCGCGTCACCGGATCGCTTCGGAGGAGCAGCGCGAGTAGTCCTAATTCATCAGAGATCCAGGCCGTCCTCGTGACGTTCGCGCACCAGGCGGACGGGGCGGGACGACGCCGGCACGGCGTCCGCGAGCGGGGCGAGCCCCTCGGCGCGGGCGATGCGGACGGCCTCGAGCCGCCCGTGCACGCCGAGCTTGCGGAAGATCCGGTGGGTGTGCGTCCGGACGGTGTTCACCGCGACGTCGAGGTGGTCGGCGACGTCGCGGGCGGAGAGGCCGTCGACGAGCGCGCGCAGCACGTCGACCTCCCGCTCGGTGAGCGCGCTCAGCCGCCCGGTGGGACGGCGGGCCTCCGCGATGTCGCCGCGCAGGCCGTCGAGGACCGCTCCCAGGAGCCGGGACGGGTAGACCCCGTGGCCCGCGTGCACCAGGCGGACCGCCTCGGTCAGCTCGTCGACCGACGACCCGGACGGCAGCCAGCCCGCGGCGCCGGCCCGCGCGGCCTCGTGGGCGCTCTCGTCGTCACCGGGCTCCGCGAGGACCAGCACCCGGGGCCCGGTCTCCCGCACGCGCAGCGCCTCCACCGCGCTCTCCCACCGGGGCGGCCGGAGCGCGAGGTCGAGCACGACGACGTCGGCGCGCCGGGCGGCCAGGTCCTCCCAGACCTCGTCGGTGCGCCCGGTGACCACGGTCAGCCACGACTCGCGGGACCACCGCGCGACGAGGAGGTCGCGGAGCAACTGGTCCGCGACGACGAGGATCTGGACGGGACGCACGGTCCGTGGACACTAGGCACGCCACCGGGGCGAGTCGTCCTCAAGATGGAGGAGAAGCCCTCCGTAGTCGGTATCGGTATCGTTCTGTGACTCACCGTCAGGCAACCTTCGGCGATGTACGCCTCTCCAGACTCCTCGCCACCCCCGAATGGTCGCTAATTGACCATTGAAGCTTCTCAGATTCCCAGGTTTCGTGACTCTTCGTGCTTGACGACGCCTCATTCGAGTGGTCACGCTGGACGCGCCGGGAGCTCACGAGGACGTCACCCGGCGGGGAGTTCCTGGGGGGAACCATGGAACTGATCATCGGGGGCCGCGGGACGCTGCTCACGGATCTGCTGGAGTCGACGCTGAGTGCGCAGGGGCACCGCGTCGCGCTCGGCCCTGCGACCCGGGAGGGACTGGCCGCCGCCGTGGCGGCCGCCCGACCCGAGGTGGTCATCGCGGACCACCTCGGCGACGCCGACCGCGACGTCGCCGGCTTCGTCCGCGCCCTGACCGCGGCGGGCGGCGGGCGCACCGCGGTCGTCGTGCTCACCTCCGACGCGCACGGCGCCTCGGTCGACGCCGCGATCGCCGCCGGGGCGAAGGCCTACCTGCACCGCAGCCACGGCGTCGACTCGCTGCTGCGCGCGCTGCGGCGGGTGGCCGCCGGCGAGACCGTCGTGACCGCGGCGCGCGCCCCCCAGGACCAGGACCCCGCGGGCGCGCAGGCCCGGCGGCTGGTCACCCTGCTGACCGACCGCGAGCTCGAGTGCCTGTCGCTGCTCGTCGACGGCGTGACCACGCGCGAGATGGAGCGCCGCCTCGGCATCGCCACCCTCACGGTCCGCAGCCACGTCCAGTCGATGCTCTCGAAGCTCGGGGTCCACTCGCGGCTCGAGGCCGCCTCGCTCGCCGTGCGCCACGACCTGCTGGGCGCGCGGGCGCTGCCGTCCCGGGCGGGCTGACGGTGGGGCTCGCCGAGGCCTCCGCGGCGCCGGATCTCACCGACCTCGCCTTCTGGGCCCGTCCCGAGGCCGAGCGGCTCGCCGCGTTCGCCCGCCTGCGGGCCGAGGACCGCCCGGTGTTCTTCCCGGAACCGCACGTGCCGCTGCTGCGCCCGGGCCGCGGGTTCCACGCGCTGGTCCGGCACGCCGACGTCCTCGAGGCCAGCCGGAACACCGCGGTGTTCTCGAGCGAGCCGGCCGCCGTGAGCCCGGAGCCGCCGCCGTGGCTGCCGATGGTGTTCGGGCGGCCGCTGGTGAACATGGACGACCCGCGCCACGCGCGGCTGCGCCGGATCGTGTCCCGCGCGTTCGCGCCGCGACGCCTCGAGGCGCTCGACGGGGAGATCACGGAGATCGTCGACGAGATCGTGGCGCGCCTCGCCCGGCACGGCTCGGGCGACTTCGTGGCCGACGCCGCCCGCGAGCTGCCGATCCACGTGATCTGCTCGATGCTCGGCATCCCGCGCGAGCGCCGCGACCACGTGCTGTCGCGGATCGACGTGATGACCGAGTACTCCGGCGTGCGCGGGGAGATGCACCGCCTGGCCACCGCGCGCCTGCTGATCGGGAACCTGCGCGCCATCGTCGACCTGCGGCGGTTCGTCGTCGGCCTCGGGCGCGAGCGGCGGCGCGACCCGGGCGACGACATCCTCTCCGCGCTGGTCACGGCCGACGTCGACGGTGAGCGGCTGTCGCTGCGCGAGCTGGGGTCGTTCTTCGACCTGCTCCTGGTCGCCGGCAACGAGACCGTGCGCAACGCGGCGTCGCACGGGCTGGTGCTGCTCTCCGAGCACCCCGACCAGCGCGAGCGGCTGGCCGCGGACCCGGACGCGCTGATGGGCACCGCGATCGAGGAGATCGTGCGGACGTGCTCGCCGATCGTGCAGTTCCGCCGCACGCTCACGCAGGACCACGAGCTGCGCGGGCACCTGCTGCCCGCCGGCTCCAAGGTGGTGCTGTTCTACGGGTCGGCCAACCGGGACGAGGCGGTGTTCGACGCGCCCGACACCTTCGACGTCGGGCGGCGGCCCAACCCGCACGTCGGCTTCGGGGGTCCCGGGGCGCACCTCTGCCTCGGCGCGCACCTCGCGCGCCGGGAGCTCGGCGCCCTGTTCCGGGCGATCCTCGAGCGCCTGCCCGGCCTGCGCACCGACGGGCCCGCGGTGCCGCTGCGCTCCGCGTTCGACAACGGGATCGTGGCCCTGCCCTATCGTGTGTGAGCCCTACCGTGTCTGAGCGGCGCCGACGACCCTGGTGTGCACCGACGCGGCCTGCTTGAGGACCCTGTCCGCCGCCCGGTACAGGCGCGGGTCGGCGAGGACACGGTTGCGCAGCCGGCGCACCGGCTCGCGGCGCGCCCAGTGCACCGCGGCCGCCGGGCTGCGCCGCACGATCCGGCCCTCCGCGACGACGAGGTCGCGGCTGCGGAAGCAGTCCTTGTAGCCCTTCGCGCCGCGTCCCATGTCGATCTCGACGACGCCGTCGGCCGCGGCGTGCTCGGCGAGCATGAGGTGGTGGAGCAGGCCCGGCGAGTAGCGGCGGAACCCGGCGTCGAAGGCCGGGAACCAGCCGGCGAGGGCGGCGCCGTTGCGCAGCCCGAAGTGCCCGGCGATCGGGGTGTCGCCGGCGCGGAGCACCGAGAGGGTGCCGGTGAAGGTGTCCGTCCGGGTGGTCAGCAGCGACTCGAGCAGCTCGCGGATCCAGGGGACGCGGAACCGGTCGCTGCGTCCGGTGCGCCGGTACTGCTCCGACTTCCACGCCATGATCCGGCGCAGGTCGTCGACGTCGGCGGAGCCGAGGGTGAACGTCAGGGCGCCGTGATCGCGGCCGAGCGCCCGGCCCTTGCGCTCCAGCTCGGAGAGGAACGACTTCGACCGTGAGCGCACGTCGGCCCGGAACGCCGCGTAGCCGCCGCTGAGGTCCATGACCGGCGACGGCACCCGCAGCACCTGGAAGCGCTCGAACGGCTTCTGCCCGTCCACGAGGTGGTCGAACTCCCACACCGACAGCCCGCAGGCCCGCAGGAGCTCCTGCGGGTCCCACTCCGCGTCCGGGGCGTGGACGAGCCCGTGCGCGTCGGTCAGGCCGGGGGCGGGTGGGGTGCCGTAGCCCAGGCGCCCGCGCTCGAAGGGGAAGAAGCCGACGGTGCCGCCGTCGTCCTCCATCACGGCGACCCGCACCTGCCGGCGCAGCCGTCCGACCGCCTGCACGAACTCGGGGGCGAGAAAGGGGTGGGCGGTCGGGCCGGAGCACTGGAACGACCGCCATCGGTCGAGGTCGGACGCGCCCAGCTCGTCCGGCCTGACCACGCTGATCTGCACGTCGCCGCCCCCATGTCGCCCCCGAGGAGGTTAGGCGGCCGGATGCCCGCGAGGCGTCGTCAGAGTGGAGGAGCCCGTGTCATCCCCCTGAGGGTCGTCATCGGCGCGGGCACAGGCAGAACGGGTGACCGACCGGGTCGATCAGCACCGTCCACGTCTGTCCCGGCTGGTGCTCGGGCACCGTGGCGCCGAGCTCGCGGGCCCGGGCGACGGCGGCGTCGAGGTCGTCGACGGCGAGGTCGAGGTGGTAGCGCTTGACGCCCTCGGGGTCGGGCCACGGCGGCGCCGTCCAGCCCGGCACCCGGCCGAACCCGATCGGCGCGCCGTCGGACGAGATCATCGCGTACTCGTCCTCGGCGTGGACGGTCTCCCAGCCGAGCAGGGTGCCGTAGAAGGCGGCCTGCGCCCGCGGGTCGGGGCCGTCGAGGTTGATCATGGCGAGTGAGGTGGACACGGCACCGACGCTAGGAGCCGTTCCTGTCAGGAGACGTCAGGTTCCCGGGACCTCGTCGGTACTCCTCCGGAGTGCTCCGTTCACCCGACCCGGTGGACCCGGCCTGTACGGGTCTCGGGGAGCTAACGGAAGTCCGGCCCATGGCGACATCGCTCACACAGCGTCCAACCGGGCGCTCGCCGACTAGGCCGTTCGGGGGTCGACATGGGGCAGCACCACCGCCGTGAGGACGGAGCGGTCACGCATGCGGTGGTCCCGGTCCTCGTCCCCGGTGACCTCGACGGGCGAGCTCCGCTCCGCTGCGTCTCCCGCCGCGTGGTCCCCGCCGACGCCCCGCCCGCCGGCCTCGGCTACCCGCCGCCGACCGCGTACCGCCGCGACCCCGTGACCGGCGTGCCGACCCCGCCGCGGGCGATGCCGTCGACGCCCCCGGTCGCGCCCGCCCCGCGACGCCGCCGCGCCGCCACCCGCGCCCCGCTCGCCGTCGCCGTCGCGGGCGCCGCGATGGCGCTGGTCGGGATGGGCGCGCAGATCCCGGGCCTCGTCACCGCGGTGAGCGCGTCCGCCGCCACCGCGCCGGCGCCCGCCGCGCCGACCGTCGTCGGGCAGTGCGCCACTGTGGTCGCCGACGCCATCGACGAGACGGTCGTGACCCTCGGCCGCACGCCGAGCGGGCAGTGGGCGGGCGTCGTCGCCGCCCGCGAGGGCGACCTCGCGGCGACGTACGGCGACTCCTCGCCCGAGCAGCGCGCCTACGCCGCCGGCGTCGACGACGTCATGGACTGGCTGCAGACCGACCCGGTCGCCGCCGAGGACTGGAACCTCGTCACCACCCGCGTCGCCCGCACGGTCGCCACGACCTGCGCCCACTAGGACGTGCGTGAGCGGCGGGCACGGACCACGCCGGCGGCGACGAGGGCGGCGGAGACGGCCGCGGTCGTGACGGCGACGTCGCGCAGCACGATCGGGAGCAGCACCACGCCGCTCGAGTCGAGCGAGATCAGCATGCTCGGCTTCCCGCCGGCCCCCTCGGCGGGCGGCGCACCCGCGGGCCCGGTGCCGGGCATGTCGTGGGTCGGCGCGTTGGCCGCCGGCTCCGAGCGCGGCGGCGCGGTGTCGGTCACGAGCATCTCGTGGCCCGAGTCGTCCCACGCGTCCTCGAAGGTCGCCCGCGGCACCACCGAGATCGCGCCGCTCGGGTCGCCCGGGTCGGCGAGGTACACGTTCTCGTCGTCGATCCCGGTGACGACGACCGCGTGGTTGGCGTCCGAGCCCCCGTCGGAGCCGTCGTCGTCGGCGCCGTACCAGATCTCGTCGGAGTCGACGTAGGCGATGATGTCGCGGTCCGCGTCCAGCAGGGACTCGAGGTCCTTGAGGCTGCCGTGGGTGGTCGTCGCCGGGATGCCGTAGCTCTCGAGCAGCGCCTCGGCGTCCCGGGACGTCATGCCCGAGGCGTCGTCAGGCACCCCGTCGCCGTCCGTGTCGGTGGTGGTCAGCCAGCCGTGCGCGACCGCGCGGGACACGACCTCCGGCTCGCCGACGTTCTGGCCCTGCCACTCCCCGACGATCTGCGCGACCGCCGCCGGCACGCAGTAACCGTTGACCGACTGCGCGTACCAGTAGGACGACGCCTGCTCCGGGTCGCCGTGGATGTCGTCGTCGCCTGCCGGGGGCAGCACCCCGTCGCGGTCCTCCAGGCGGTACCCGTCGCTCGACCACGCGCCGTCGGTGACCGGGTGGACCTCGTCGCCCGTGACGGCCCCGTCGCCGTCGAGGTCGGTCCAGGCCAGGTCGAGCACCCCGTCGCCGTCGGTGTCCACCGCGGTGACGTCGACCAGACCGTCACCGTCGAGGTCGGTGAAGAGATCGGCCGGGTCGACGTCCATGCCGCTTCGACGGTGACGGGGCCGCGGAATGTTCCCGTCAGGAGTGCGAGAGCAGCGACTCGGTCCGCACCGCCGAGATGTGCCGGTCGCGCTGGTTGCGACGGGCTCGGTCGGCGGCGCCCGTCTGCGCGACGCTGACACCCAGCAGCGCCCCGCACAGGAAGATCACACCGACGACGACCACGGCAACGATGACGAACATCCGACTCTCTCCTTCTGCCCCCGAGCGCGGTCACTCCCTGCGCTCATGGATCCAGACGGGTGTCGAGATCGACGGTTGGCGGTCACCCTGCGTCGCCCATGTCACGGACCCCGCGACGCAACCCCACGCCCGCAACGTGCCCGTGACACGGCCGCCCGCGTCGGACGCGCGCATCCCGGGTACCGCTGCCCGTGATGAGCAGCGACCCGCGTTCCCCCGACGAGCAGCCCCCGGACGACGCGCCCGACACCGCCCCCGACGCCGACCCCGACCAGGTCGAGCCCGCGTTCGACCTCGACCTCGACCCCGAGGACCAGGGGACCGCCGCGGCCGGCGAGGAGCCGACGGGCTGAGCAGGCGCGAGCGCTACCAGCCGAGCAGCGACGGCAGCTGGTTCCCCACCGCCGGCGACATCGTCCGGCTGTAGGACGCGGTCAGGTGGTTGTCGTCGAGGTAGACCAGCACGTTGCCGATCTCGGGCGGGCAGGTCCCCGGCGTGCAGATCTCGTTGCTGAGGTCGAGGAACGAGACGTTCGACGGCACGTCGTCGCGCAGCGCGTACGGCGGGTCGGGCGCGAGCAGCTCGGCGCGCGGGATCTCGCACTGCTCCGCCCCGCGGCCGTAGGTCTCGAAGCACTCCGACGGGCGGTGGTCGTAGCGCGGGTTGTCCCGCACGGCCACGACGGGGATGCCGAGCCCGTCGAGCGCGCGCCAGCCGGCGACGAACCCGTCCGGCGTCGACTCGGTCAGCCCGGCCCGGACGTCCCGGCTGGCGCCGACGATCACGGCGTCCGGCCGGTCGGCGGCGAGGTGCTCGACGGCCGCCGCGTTCCAGTCGACGCACGTCGCGTCGTTCGGGTCGGTCTCCGAGGCCAGCGAGAACGGGCAGCGGGCCCGGATGAGCGTGGTGACCTGCCACCCGCGCTCGCGCGCCAGCGGCTCGATGGCCGGCAGGAGCTGCTGCATGTGCGAGTCCCCGACGAGGGTGAGCCGGCGCTGCGGCTCGCCCGGGGGCGCGATCGGCACGCACTGCTCGAGCACCGGGTGGCCGGGCACCGGCGCGCACGCGTCGCGGTACTGCGCCCAGTCGTCCTGCACGCGGGCCGTCGACGGCTGCACCGGCGCCGAGGGATCGCCGATGGACTCGTGGTCGGCGACGAGGACGGCGGCGCCGGGGTGGTCCTGGTCGCCGACGGCGACCGGCGTGCCCCGGTCCGCGGCGACGACGGCGGCCCAGACGCCGAGCCCGGTCATCGCCGGGATCAGCGTCGCCACGACGGTCAGCGAGGCGAGGCCGACGGGGCGCGGCAGCGACACCCGGCGCAGCGGTTCCTCGACGAGGTGGTGGGTCGCGATCGCGAGCGCCAGCGACACGGCCACCACGACCACGCCGCCGACCAGCCCCGGCGTCGTCGCGCCCGTGAGCACCAGCGCCACGACCAGCACCGGCCAGTGCCACAGGTAGAGCGGGTAGCTGATGCTGCCGAGGTACTGCGCGGTCGGCGTCGCGAGGCGCTCGCCGGCGCCGGCCCGGCCCGCGACGACCACCGCCGCCGCGGAGAGCACCGGCCACAGCGCGAGGTAGCCGGGGAAGGCGGCGCCCACGTCGAGCACCGCGCCGCACGTCACCAGCCCGATGACGCCGGCCCAGCCGAGCACCGCCCGCGCCCGCCGTCCGAGCCGCACCCGGTCGAGGACAAGCGCGAGCACCCCGCCGAGCGCGAACTCCCACAGGCGCGTGCGGGTGTCGAAGTACGCGAAGGCCTGGTCGGTGGCCGTGGCGTGCACCGAGTGCACGAACGACACGACGGCGACCGCCGAGAGCGCCGCCAGCAGCGCGGAGCGCACGTCGACCCCGCGGGAACGCGCCCACCAGGCCACGAGGATCACCAGCAGCGGGGCGGCGAGGTAGAACTGCGCCTGGATCGACAGCGACCAGAAGTGCTGGGCGACGCTCGCCGACCCGTGGTTCGCGTAGTAGTCGACGGCGTCGGTCGCGAGGCGCCAGTTCTCGACGAACAGGCCGGAGGCGAACAGCTCGCGCAGGTTGCGGGCCCACGTCGAGGGCGGGAGCAGGACCGCCGCGGCGACGGTGCTCGCGAGCAGCACCAGCCCGGCGGTCGGGACGAGGCGCCAGAACAGTCGCGTCCACGTCGCGCCGAGGTCGACCGGCTCGCCGCGCATCGCCCGGCGGGCCACCATCCCGAGCACGAAGAAGCCCGAGAGCAGGAAGAACACGTCGACGCCGCCGGACACGCGCCCGACCCAGACGTGGTAGACGACCACGAGGACGGCGGCGAGGCCGCGCAGGCCCTCGATCTCGGGGCGTCGCTCGCTGCGGGTGCGGGCGCCGGACGGGGCAATCGATGTCCCGCTGCTCACCACGTCTCCCGGCCCTCCCCCACGGTGTTCACGCCGTCACCGTCGGTCCAGTTTTCCGCATGGCGTCGCTCACCCCGACGTCGGGCCGCCGTTCATCATCACGGGACACTGATCAGGTGAGCGTGACGCGGCGGCTCGTCGTCTGCTGCGACGGCACCTGGAACACCGCCACCGACCGGACGAACGTCGCGCGCCTCCACGACCGGCTGGCCACCACCGACGACCAGCTCCCGCGCTACTTCGAGGGGCTCGGCACCGACGGCGGCCCGGTGCGCCGCGTGCTCGACGGGGCGTTCGGCGCGGGCCTGCCCGAGGCGATCCGCGAGGTCTACCGCTGGCTCGCCGAGACGTTCCGGCCCGGCGACGAGCTCGTGTTCCTCGGCTACAGCCGCGGCGCGTTCACCGCGCGCAGCACGGTCGGGATGCTCGCGGCGTGCGGCCTGGTGGCCTTCTCCCCGGACCAGGACGACGCCGCCCGCGACGCCCTCGTCGAGCGCGTCTTCGCCGAGGGCTACCGCGCGAAGCGGGAGCTCACCGGCCTGACCCACCACCCCGGCTTCGCCCCCGACGACCGCGCGCCGATCGCGTTCCTCGGGGTGTGGGACACGGTCGGCGCGCTCGGGATCCCGCGCACCTTCGGGCTGCTCTCGGGGCTCGCCGGGCGGCAGATGATCGAGTTCCACGACCTCGAGCTCGCCCCGGACGTCCGCCACGCCCGCCACGCGATCGCGCTGGACGAGCGCCGCGGGCCCTACGTGCCCTCGGTGTGGCCCACCCCGCCACCGGACCGGCACACCTCGTTCGCCCAGGTCTGGTTCCCCGGCGGGCACGGCGACGTCGGCGGCGGCAAGCCCGAGACCGACCTCTCCGACGGCGCCCTGCGCTGGATGGCCGACGAGCTCGACGCGACGATCGCCCCGCGCTGGCGCGCCGACGCCCCGCCCCGCCCGCGGGGTGACCCGTGCGCCCCGCTCGACGACGGCGTCGACGGGCTGTGGCGGGTGCTGAGCCCGCGCCCGCGCACCGCCCCGCGCGTGGTCGAGGGCGCGCCCGACGTCAGCGCCTCCGCCGTGGCGCGCCGGCGCTGCGAGCTCGACCCGCCCTACCGGCCCGGCCGGGTGCTGGCGGTGGGCGAGTCCGCCGCCGTGCCGGTCGCCGCCGACGAGCCGTGGGTCGAGACCGGGCTCTACCTCGTGCCGGGCCGCTACGCGCTGGCGGTGTCGGGCGCGTGGCGCGACCACGGGGCCGCCTCCCCGGGCACCGGCGCCTCGCCGTGGCCGCTGCTGTCCTGGCCGTCCTACGCGCTGGGCACCGTGCTCGACGGGGTGCGCCGGGCCGTCGAGCACGTCACGGGCAACACGCGCAGCGACATCGTCGGCAGCCGGCGCGTGCCGGGGGCGGCGTGGCTGGAGCTGGTCGCGGCGGTCGCCGACGACGTCGTCGACCTCGACGGCACCGTGCACGAGGGCACCACCGTGCCGATCGGGCCGACCGGGCGCCGCGAGCTCACCGCCCCGCGCGGCGGCTACCTCTACGCCTTCGCCAACGACGCGTGGACCGGCTACGGCGCCAACGGCGGCGCCGTGACGCTCGAGGTGGCCCGCGTCACCTGAGATCCCGCCGCGGAGCCGTGCGCTGCGCGGACGTGACCGGGACATCGCCTGGTGAGCCGCACGAGGCCCCGAGGTTCGTCGCTCGTCCGGGTGAGTCGCCCGAGAGCCCCGTTATCGAGTCGTGACCTTCTCGTTGATCGCCCCAGAGGACGCAGCGTCACGCCCTCCAGACGGACGGGGTCACTCTGCCCGTGCGTCGCCACCGCTTCCCACCCTGACGCGATGAGGTACAGACCCATGGGTCAGCACTCCGCGCGCCGCTCCGGCGGCGCCATGACCTCCGTCGCCGGCAAGAGCCTGTTCACCGCCACCGCGGCGGCGGCGCTGCTCGGCGGCGGCACGAGCATGGCCTTCGCCGGAGAGGCGCCGTCGTCCGGCGGCCACGACAGCGAGAGCGCGAGCTCGAGCAGCCACGAGTCGGAGAACTGCCGGATCCCGGTCGTCGACGACGCGACGCACACCGGCGAGGACACCGTCAACGGCGTCACGTCCGACGCGAGCGCCCCGGTGTTCGAGGCGGGCGGCCAGGTCACGCAGCCGGTGCACGACGTCGTCTGCGAGCCGGCGAACGCGCTCCTCGGCGGGGTCCTCGGCGGGGGCGACTCCGACGAGCAGAGCGCGGACACCCAGTCCGCCACCCAGTCCGCCTCGGCGGAGCCGTCGAGCGAGTCGTCGTCGACGCAGTCGGCGTCGAGCGAGGGCTCGGACGACGAGGGCTCGGACGACGAGGGCTCGTCGTCGGAGGGTTCGTCCTCCGGTTCGGGCTCCGGCGTGCCGATGGAGCTCCCGATCCAGTAGTGACCACGCCCGCCGGCCGGCGGGCAGCAGGACCGGCACGGCCCCGGTGGCGTCCCCGAAACGCCACCGGGGCCGTGTGCTTTCCCGGTGCGTGCGGGGTGCTTCTCCCGGGGCCCGAACCGCGGCGACCCCGGCCCGTCGGGGGATGCCGGGCCGGGGTCGTGCGGCGCTGGGGAGCGGGGTTCGGGAAGAGCGGGACGAGTGCGGGTCAGCGCACGTCAGCGCACGCGTTCGCGGCGGGCCGACCGGCGGCCGGCGGTGTTCGCCTCGAGCTGGCGGCGCCACAGCTCCCAGGTGTCCGGGTCCATCGACTGGCCCGCGGGCGGGGTCTGCGGGTGGCGCGGGGCCGGGAGCGCGGGCTGGCGGCCGGTGCCGACGGCCAGGGCCGGCAGGCTGCCGGTGACCGGCTTCCACGGCCACGCCCGGCGCACCGATCGGGAGCGGTAGAAGCCGAGACCCATGATCCAGCCGAAGATCAGGTGGCCGATCAGCGAGAGCGTGATGGTGACCCAGGTCAGCGGGAACATCATCGTCTGACCGCGCGGGGCGATCGCGACGGTGCCGATGAGACCGGCCCAGACCGGGAAGACCGAGAAGGCGATCGACGCCCCGACGACCGCGCGGCGCGACCAGCGCTGCAGGCCGAAGGCGCAGGCCAGGGCGAAGAACGTGATCCCGATGCCGCCGCCGTCGCCGACGTAGCGCCAGAGATAGCCGACGACCGCGCCGGCGGTGAGGTCGTCCGGGTTCCCGGTGATCCAGGTGCCCATGGTGGGGATGAAGTCGGCCCACCAGCCGAACACGTGGACCGTCGTGAGCCGGAAGCCGTCGTAGATCGCGCAGCCGACGACGCCCCAGATCATCCCGTCGGCGACGACGCGGTCGCCGGTGTGCGGCGCGAGGACCGTCAGTGCGACGATCGCGGCGGCCAGGGGGATCACGAGGATGCCCGCCGAGACGTTCATCGTGATCAGCCCGAAGACGTGGGCGGAGATCGCGAGGAGCGGCAGCGCGGCCAGCAGCAGGTGCAGGCCGATCCGGACCATCCCGGCGCCGTCCCGCCCTCCGAGCTCACGGCCCCCGAGGTGGTTCGCGGTGGCCGGGCCCGACCCCGTGACGGGGTGCTCCGGCGTGGTCGTCGTACGCATCGCCGGGAACGCTAGGCATGCGGCCGGTCACGAACCGCGAACCTGAGAGACCCTGAGGACGCCGCCGCCCACGCGCCGTCGGGACGCGACGACCGGCCGGGCGGCTCCCCCGATCGGAGGAGTGTCCCCGGTGGCCCGGGACACCGGCCCCTCAGCTCCGGCACCACCGCGGCCGCACGGCGACGACCCGCCAGGAGCGAGCGCCGAGCGGAGACGATGATCGGTCGCGCTCAACCCGTCCCGCCGTCGGGCCGACCGGTCGTCGACGCCGGGGCGACACCGTGCCGTGACCCGACCGCGACCCGGTCCGGACGGTCTCGGACGACTCCCGCCGACGTGCGGTCACCGTCGGGCAGCGGTCGGCCACGTGACGTGGTCGTGAGCTGACGGCCGGACGGCGGCGCCATCCGCCGCGAGGACCACGCCGTTCGGCCCAAGACCACGCTTCGGCAGCAGGAGAAGTCACGGTCGGGTGACAAACTGGGCACACGAGCACGACTGCACGGCCCCGCGACGGGGGCTCCCCCTTCACCCGTCCGGACCGACCCGGGAGACGCCCTCGATGACCGACGTGGCCAGCCACGCCGACACCACGCCCGACCACGGGCGTCGTCCCGCGCGCAGCCACCGCACCCGCCGCGCGCAGCGCGGGATGCGGGTCCCCGGCGCTCCGTCGCCGGCCTCGTCCCCGGCGGTCGGCGGCGACGAGAGCGCACGGGCACGCCACCGCCGGGCCCCGGGCACTGGGCCGTTCGTGCTGCCCGCGACGGACACGACCGACACGACCGACACGACCGCCGCGACCGACACGACCGCCGCCACCACCACCGCCGCGCCGCGCAACCGCCACCACGCCTCCGACCCCACGGAGGCCTTCGGGGCCGCGGCGTCCGGTCGGCAGGACACGGGCCGGCACACCGGCGCGCCCACGGCCGTCACGCGCGCCATCGAGCCGCGTGCCCGCCACCGCCCCGACCCCGCCGCCGACCCGGCCACCGGCCCGATCGTGACGGCGGGCATCGCGGTCGCCACCCCGACCTCCACCGGGCGGCACGCGCGGGTCGACGCGGACGCGGTCACCGCGCTCCCCACGCCCACGCCCACGCCCGCGGTGACGTCCGACGCCGGGCCGAGGCGCCGCACGGGCCTCCCGCTGCGCGCCACGATCGGTCTCGTCGGCGGGGGCGGCGTCGCCGCGCTGTTCGCGCTGATGACCCCGGGCTCGCCGCTGCCGTCGTCGGCGCCGAACGACCCGCAGCCGTCGGTGGCGGCGCCCGCCGGCCTGTTCGACTCCGTGCTGCCGAGCACGCCGGGCGTCACCCCGCCGTCGTCGGTGGTGCCGGTGTCCCCGTCGGAGATCACGACGACCACGCCCACCGAGGAGGGCCCGCAGCCCGTGGTCGGTGCCCTGTTCGACGCGGCGGCCGGCGCGTTCAGCCGGCTCTTCGACAACAGCGCCAACGACGGTCTCGTCGAGAACGGGCCGCGGCCCCGGATCGTCGCCAACCCGGACGACCCGGGGCGTCAGGCCTGGCAGTTCTCCCTCGGGCCCGGCGGGAAGCGCAGCGAGGTCCTGCCGAAGGGTCCGGGCACCGAGCCGACGGACGGCGACGAGCAGTTCATCCGCTACACCGCGCACCTGTCGGACGACTTCCCCACCGACACGGGCAACTGGCAGGTCATCCTGCAGTGGCACCACACCTCGCCGAACGGTTCGCCGCCGCTGGCCCTGCAGGTCACGCGCGGGCAGCTGTACATGGTCAGCGAGGGCGACGACATGCAGGCGATCGGCCCGGTCTCGCCCGGACAGCGGATCGACCTGACGATGCGCGTGAAGTTCGCCCAGGACCCGAGCGAGGGCTCGGTGACGGTCTGGCGGGACGGGCGCCCCACCGGCGTCACGAACTGGCAGCCGCGCGACGGCACGATGAGCACCCGGGACGCCTACCTGAAGATGGGAATGTACCGGGCGCAGGCCATCCGCGAGAACGGCTCGATCATCGTCACCGACCTCAAGATCGGCCGTGACGCGGAGGGCATCGGCGGCATCGGTCCGCGCCGCGCGGACTGATCTCCGACCTCACACCGGGCCACCTAGTGTGGTCCGATGCCCTCCCGCGCCGCCGACCTCGTGCGGCGCGAGCCCGGCCCTCCCCCGTCCCGCCGCCCGGTCGTGCGGGTCGTGGGCGTCGTGCTGGTGCCGGTGGTGCTCGCCGCGCTCGTGCTCCTGCCGGACCTGGTCGGCCTCGACCGCCACCTCCCGTTCGCGGTGTTCACCGCGCTGCGGCCGGCCCTCACGGTGGCGGGAGCGGTGCTCGTGGCGGTGGTCGGGCTCGTGCTGGTCGTGCGGCGCCGTGCCCGGGCGGCCGGGGTCGCCGGGCTGATCGGGGTCGCGGTCGTCGTGGCGGTGGCGGCGGCGTTCGTCGTCCCGCGCGCGATCCCGGGCGCCGCGCCGCCGCCCGGGGGCACGCCGCTGACCGTGCTCGAGTTCAACGCGTTCGAGGGCAAGGCCGACGTCGGCGCACTCGCCTCGCTGGTGCGGCGCGAGCGCCCGGACCTCGTCGTGCTGCCCGAGGCCGGCGAGCGCTTCCGGGCCCGGATCGCGGCGCTGCTGCCGGAGTACCGGTCGTGGACGAACGTGCCCGCGCGGGCCGCCGACGTCCGCGGGATCACGGTCCTGTCGTCGCCGCGCGCCGGCGACGTGACCGCGCGCACGATCTCCGACGCCCCGGGGTCGCCGACCGACACGCGCTACCCGTGGGCCGAGGTCACCGGCGGCATCCTCGGCCCCGTCCGACTGGGCGCGGTGCACGTGGTGTCCATCGTCCCCGGCTGGGTGTCCTACTGGCCGGGCGAGCTCGCGCAGATGCAGCGGTGGTGCTCGGCGGGCCCGGCGCTCGTGGTCGGCGACTTCAACGCCACTCCCGACCACTCCGCCTTCCGCGCGGGCACGCGGGGCTGCGACGACGCCGCCACCGAGCGCGGCGAGTCGCTGACGGGCACCTGGTTCGCCGGCGTCCCGCGCGCCCTCGGCGCCCAGATCGACCACGTGCTCACCACCGGCGGCCCGCGGGCGCGTGAGGTCGAGGTCCTCGACATCCCGGGCTCCGACCACCGCGCCCTGCTCGCCCGCCTGGTGCTCTGAGGGGACACGAGGACCCGTGTCCTCGGGACACGGATCGGCCGCTCACATCCGGGTCAGGGCCCCCGCGTGGGCGTGGCGAGGGCGGACGGGGCGGCCGTGGAGGTCGTGGTGACCGCCCGCGAGGCCGCACCAGGAGCACGCGCGCCCCGGGAGCGCCGACGAGACCGCGGGGGCAGCAGACGCCGTGCGCGACACCGGTCCGGTCGCCGCCGGCGGCGCGACCGCCGACGCCGCTCGCGCCGCCCGCCGGGCGCGCGCCGCTCGCACGACCCGCCGCAGCGCGAAGCGCAGGACCGCGAGGAGCACGAACGCGGCGATGGCGACGACCGCGAGCCACTTCGCGAGGAGCACGGCGCAGAACGCGATGAGCAGACCGACGATCATCGTCGTCACGCGCGCGTCGTCGTCCACGCGGCAGAGGGTACGTCCGTCGAGGGACGCGGAGCCGTCACATTCACCCCGCGTGTCACTGTGACACCTTGAGTCACACGACCGGTGATCGTCGGGCGACCTCGAAGCGGGCACGAAAAGCCCCGCGGCCACCGGGTCGGGGGTCCGGTGGCGCGCGGGGCACCCGGGATGTCGTCCTGGGCCGGCGGGTCGTTACACCGCCTCGGAAGAATTTTCCTCCGCGCTGTGTACGCCGTCCGGCCACGCGACCGTGCGGGTCCGGACCGTCACCCCGTCCGCCAGGCGTCCGCCGGCGAGCGACGCCGCCCGCACGCAGAACTCGACCCAGAGCAGGTACTGGATCTGCTTCGCGAGCCCGAGGCGCGAGTAGAGCAGGTCGGCGACGCGGTCGCCCGCGCGCGCCCAGGTCGTGATCCCGAACTCCAGGTCGCCGCCGGAGAGGTCGCGCGCGGAGAACTCGATCTGCCCGGCCTCGAGGTGCCCGACGAGCGTGCCCAGGCGGAACGACGTCGCCGAGCGCCGCAGCACCCGCACCGGCCCGTCCCAGGGACCGGGCATCCGCACCACGAGCTCGTCGCCGACGCGCAGCGCCTCGCTCGCCGCGACGTAGTCGAAGCGCGCCACGCCGGGCACGACCGCGAGGTTCATGTCGCGGGCGATGACCCCGATCAGCTCGGCCGCGCTGCGCCGCGCCCCGACGACCTGCACCCGGAACTCCCGGTGCAGCGCCGGCCCGAACCCCTGCTCGAGGGGCTGGTCGCGCAGCGTGACGTCGGGCAGGGGCGGCGGCAGGTCGCGGTGGTCGCCGGCCTCCTCGACGGTGTGCACCGGGGCGTCAGGGCGCACGCAGCGCCAGAGCACGCCGGCGACCCCGCGCGGGAGCCGCGTGAGCATCAGCGCCTCGCGGACCACCTGGCTCGGCCCCGGAAGCCAGCTCGAGGAACCGAGGGAAGGATCGACAGCCACATGGCGTGACATACCCGGTCAGCAGCGGATCACCCCGTGACCGCCCTGACGTAGTCCTGACGCGTCACCCCGGACGCGGGGTCGTCGAGCACGCTCTCGAACGCCAGGAAGAAGCCGATCAGCGAGCACGAGCGCGCGTACCCGGGGCTGCGGCGGATCTGCTCGGCGATCGGGTCGCTGGTCGCCGTCCCGCCGGTCTCCGGACCGGGTGGGCCGGGGTTCTCGCCGACGGCCGCGAGCCCCGCCCGCGCGGCCTGGGCCCGCGCGAAGCGCAGGTTCGACCAGTTCTGCACCGGCGTCCCGGACGCGACGCTGGTGGTGGCGTCGGACGCCGCGCACCGGTCCTGGGGCGGGTTCAGCGCCCGCGCGCTGACCGCCGTCGCGTCGTCGACGCCGGTCAGGTCGACGACGAGCGGGCCGGCGACGTTGCCGGCGAGCGCCGGGAACTGGTCGACGTAGAACAGGCCCCGTCCGAGCGAGCCGTCACGGTCCCCGGCGCCGCCGAGCAGCGCGTTCGTCGCCGTCGTCAGGTCGGCCGGCAGGACGCCCTTGCCCGGCGACGGCACGTGGACGGGGCGCGTGTAGCCGGCGGCGCGCAGCGTGTCGACCTGCCCCTTGATCGCGTAGAGCAGCGAGCGCGAGTACCAGAGGAACCAGTTCTGGGCCATCGCCGGCGTGACCGTGCGCCCGTTCCACGTGCGCTGACCCGGGATCCACCCGGGCATCGGCGTGACGGGCGTGCCCGCGGCGAGCCCCGTGCCCTGCTGGGCGTCCGCGCCGAAGGCCCACCAGCTCTGCAGGAACCCGTCGCCCGCCTCGTTCGGCCCCGGGAACCCGATCTCACCGGCGGTGCTGGTGCCGACGCGGAACCCGTCGAGACGCGCGGAGGGCAGGTCGGCGACGAGGCGGCGCAGGTAGTCGTCCTGGGCCTGCCGCGCGGCCGCGGAGTAGACGACGTCGATCGCCCCGGTCACGGGGCTCTTCCCGCGCTGGTCGACCAGCGCTGCGCCCGGGAGCCCGCGGACCCAGGCGGGCGGGTACTGCGTCCCCGGCCCGAGCACGACCTGGATGCCGTTGTCGAGGCAGGCGGTGACGCGGGCCCGGAGGTCGGCGGCGTAGGCGGTGTCCACGGCGCCCGGGCCGCTCGGGAGGTAGCGGTCCCAGTACGCCTCGACCTCGACGAGCCCGATCCCCACCGCGCGGTTCGCGGCGATCGCCGGCGGGGTGCACGACGACGCCACCAGACCCCACGCGGGCTCGGCCGCCTGGGCCGGCACCGGGCCGGTCAGGAGGGCCAGGACCGCGGCGAGGCCCGCGGTGACCGCGAGACGGGTGGTGCGGAAGAGGCGCATGCCCAGTCGAGTGGCCTCGCCTCACGGCGAACTCACCCCGGACGGCGCGACACGCCCCGTCCGGCCCAGCACCACCACCCGAGCAGAGCAGCGACGCAGCAACCGTTCGGCTCAGCCGGTCGGCGCGACCACCCGGCGGCGGGACTCGCAGTGCTCCTTGAGGTCGCCGGCCAGGAGCTGGAGGTTCGCCTCCACCGTGCGGGCGGTCAGGCGGGCCATCGGCGAGCCGAGCCAGCCGGCGCGGTCGTGTGTCACGACCAGGCGGGTGCGCGCCCCGTCTCCGACCAGCGCGAACCGGACGTTGGCGCGCCCGCCGACACCCTCGCTCTGCAGGCCGAAGCGGTGCCGGCGCGCCTGGAACTCGGCCACGCGCCACGTCCGCTCCGGCATGCGGGGAACGTGCAGGCGCACGGCGCCGTGCAGGGCGAGCGTGCCGCCGCCGAGCAGCGCCGCCTCACGCACCGCGGTGGTCCAGCGCGGCCAGCGGGTGAGGTCGGTGATGACGGCCCAGACGTGGTCGGGGCAGGTGTCGATGTCGACCGCGATCTCGCAGCGCATGCTCGCCTCTCCGATGAGACCGACGCGCCGCGTCCCACGGCCGCCCCGACGTACCTCCCCACGGTAAGCGTGCGGCCACCGGGAGCACAGACCCGGGCGGGTCAGGTCTCGCGGCGGCCGAGGCCGATGCCGGTCAGGCCGGCGCGACGCAGCGTGGCCGGGTCGAGCAGGTTGCGGGTGTCGACCACCACCGGCTGCTTCATCGCCCCCGCCATCGCCACCCAGTCCAGCGTCCGGAACACCGGCCACTCGGTGAGCACCACCAGCGCCTCGGCCCCCTGCGCGGCCTCCATCGGGTCGCTGACCAGCGGCACCCCGTCGACCTCGTCCACCAACGGACGATCCGGATTGCCCGGCTCGGCCACCAGCGCCGGGTCGTAGCCCACCAGGTCCGCGCCCGCCTGCCGCAGCAACGCCGCGATCGCCAGCGCCGGCGAGTCCCGCAGGTCGTCGGTGCCCGCCTTGAACGTCAGCCCCAACAGCCCCAGCCGCACCCGGGTCAGCGACCCCGTGCGCCGTCCGGTCACCGCGTGCCGCACCTTGTCCACGATCCGCTGCCGCTGCCGGGTGTTCGTGTCGATCGTCGCCCGCAGCAGCCGGAACTCGAAGTCCGCCGCGTCCGCCACCTGCAGCAACGCGTGCGTGTCCTTCGGCAGGCACGACCCGCCCCACCCCGGGCCCGGCGACAGGAACGCCTGCCCGATCCGCCGGTCGTACCCGATCCCCTCGGTCACGTCCCCGATGTCCGCCCCGACCCGCTCACACAGCTCGGCCATCGCGTTCACGTACGACAGCTTCATCGCCAGGAAACAGTTCGCCGCGTACTTCATCAGCTCCGCCGACGCCGCATCGGTGAGCACCGTCGGCGCCCCCAACCGCGCGTACAGCGCCGCCACCCGCTCCGCGGCCTCCGCGGTGTCGCACCCCACCACGATCCGGTCCGGGTTCAGGAAGTCGTGCACCGCCGAGCCCTCACGCAGGAACTCCGGGTTCGACACCACCGCCACGTCCGACCGGTCCAGCAGCTCCGCGGTACGCCCCGCCGTGCCCACCGGCACCGTCGACTTGTTCACCACCACCGTGCCCGCCGCCAGCAGCTCCCGGGTCTCCTCGACCACGGCCTCCACCGCGCGCAGGTCCGCCACGCCGCCGACCCCCATCGGCGTCGGCAGGCACAGGAACACGATCTCGGCGTCCAGCCCGAGACCGTCGGACCCGGCCGGGAAACCCTCGGAGACCGCCGACGCCGCCCCCACCACGAACGACAGCCGGCCCGCCGACACCTGCTCGGTCACCAGCTCCGACAGGCCCGGCTCCACGATGTCCACCACACCGCGACGCAGCCGCTCCACCTTCGCGGTGTCGATGTCCGCGCACACCACCTGATGCCCCAGCGACGCCAGACACGCCCCGGTCGTCAACCCGACATAGCCCGTTCCCACCACGGCCACCCGGCGTGTGAACACGGCGTTCCCCCTCGGTTGCCCGGGACCGGCGGCCCCGATCGATCTCGGCGACCACGCTGCCAGATCACGCTCCGCGCCCGTGGTGCCGGTCCGCTACGCGTCCTGGGCGGCCCCGGTCCGCCGCCGGTCGAGCAGCGACTCGAGCAGGAGGAACACGAGCAGCGACGCGCCGAGCAGCGGCAACGCCACCCCGACCGCGATCGTCACCACGACGACGCCGGCGAGCAGCGGGCGCGGCAGCGACCGCAGCACGCCCTCGGCCGGCACGTGCCCGGGACGCCGCCCCGGTCCGCGCCGCCACCAGAGCACGTAGCCCCAGACGACCATGCAGGCGAGACCGGCCGCGAGGGCGGCGAGGACGACCTGGTTGGCGACGCCGAAGAGCAGCCCCATGTGCGCGTCGATGCCCCAGCGGGCGAGCTTGGCCGCGACCGGCCAGTCGGCGAACCGCACGACGTCGGTGATCTGCCCGCTCGCCGGGTCGACGGCGACCGCGTCGAGGTGCTGGGGCCAGAGGCGGTCGATCTGCGCGACGGTCGCGGCCGCCCCGTCGCCGCCCGGCGTGATCTCCACCGGGCCCGCGAGGCCGAAGTCCGCGGCGGCACGGGCGGCGGCGTCGATGTCCGCCGGCGCGCCGGTGGCCGGCAGGGTCGTCGCCGGCTCCGGGGTCTCCCACGACAGCTGGGCGCGCAGGACGCTGATGTTGTCGCCGGCGTAGGTCGACCACGTCAGCCCGGTCGCGGACAGGAACAGCAGCCCGCCCGCCGCCCACAGCCCGACGACGGCGTGCCACGACAGGAGCCGGGCCCGGCGCCCGCCCGAGACGCGCGGCACGAGGAGCGCCGAGGTTCGTTCCGGGAGACGGAGCGGAGCGGAGCTCGACCCTCGGGCACGGCGGCGCCGGCGGATCAGCCCGACCCACAGCGCGAGCCCGGCCAGCACGAGCACCCACAGCCACGAGGCCGCGAGCTCGGTGTAGAGCCGCCCGGCGTCGCCGAGGTGCAGGTTGCGGTGCAGCTGGTCGACCCAGGCGCGCATCGGCATCGCCTGCCCGGACCCGTAGGTCTCGAGGACCCCGCGCAGGTCGCCGGTGTGGGGGTCGACGAACGCGGTGCGGTAGGACGACTCCGGCAGGGACGGGTCGGTGGCGATGACCTGGGTGCTGTCGGTGGGCGTCGCCCCGGGCCGCACGGACGAGAGCTCGGTGCCCGGCATCGCGTCGAGGCCCGCGCGGACCTGGTCGGAGAGCGGCACCTGGGCGCTCGACGGCGGCACCGTCAGCTCGTCGCGG
Source organism: Actinomycetospora flava (assembly GCF_037400335.1). Taxonomy (NCBI): domain Bacteria; kingdom Bacillati; phylum Actinomycetota; class Actinomycetes; order Pseudonocardiales; family Pseudonocardiaceae; genus Actinomycetospora; species Actinomycetospora flava. Next base: position 154,942 of record NZ_JBBEGM010000005.1, on the reverse strand, counting down.
TAGACGACCGTCTCGAGCGAGGGCATGAGCGTGTAGACGAGCCCCGTCAGCGCCGCGACCAGCAGGAACGGCCCGACGAGCACACCCGCCCAGAAGTGGATGCGCAGCACGAGGGGCCGCAGCAGCGCCCACGTGCCGCGATCCGCGGGCGTTTTCGGGCGCGCGGGGGCCTGGTCGACGGTCACGACAACCTCTCGGGGAGCGGGAAGGGCGTCAGTGCAGGAGCAGCATCAGGGCCATGCCGGCCCCGGTGACCGCCTGGCAGCCGAGCTGCACGGCGGGGGTGTCGACGACGCGGCCGACGCGGGCCACCGGGCCGCCGCCGAGGGAGGCAGCCCCGCCACCGCCGGCCGTCACGGCGACCGCCGAGGTGGAGCGCACGACCGCGCCGACGGTCAGGACGGTGTGCAGGATCAGGTAGACCGCGAGCCCGAACGACACGGCCGACAGCGCGAGCGACGATCCGGCGCCGCCGCCGTGGCCGGCGTGCTCGCCCGCGCCCATCCCGGCCATGGCGCCGCCGCTCGGCACCATGGCGACGTACATGACGGCCATCGCGGCGTTGGACAGCAGCAGGTGGGTCGGGTGGGCCGCGCAGCGGTCGCCGCCGATCGACGAGCCCAGCGGCATGTCCCGGGCGCGCAGCACGACGAGGCGCGCTCCCCACACGGCACCGACCAGGCCGAAGGCCACGGCACCCGCGACGGGCGGCACGAGATCCATCGTCGCGGGCAGCACCATCGCTGCCATCCCGACGCTCATGACGACGTGGTTCGCCTCGGCCGCCGCGGCGGCGCGCTCGTGTCGGGCACGGCGCCGCCACAGGCTCGCGACGCACAGCGCCGCGGCGGCCAGGAAGACCGCCGCGAGGAACCCGGCGACGGAGGTGGGGAGGGTCACCGGGCGCCCGCGGCACGCAGCGGAGCGGAGCTGCCGCCGGCACCGAGCAGGTCGTCGAGGACGCCGTTGCGGGCGTCGTCGACGATCACGGCGAGCTGCGCGAGGCTCATCCGGATCGAGGAGCCGAAGTCGTCGGTCACGACCACCCGGCGGTCCTCGTCGGCGGCGGGGTCGACGAAGAGCTCGGGGCAGCCGCACGAGCACTGGCCGCAGAACGTCGTGACGTGCTGCAGGCCTGCCGTCGGCAGCGGCTCGTGGTCCGTCATGGCGGGTCCTCCGTGGAACTGTGCTGTCCTGAGAGATGTCCTGCGACCTGCGGGGACGGTACGGCGGTCCGATCCGGCCGCACACCTCTCACCTCGCCGCCGAGGGGTGGTGTGCCCGGACGGCGGAGCGTTCTCAGGTGCAGGCCCGTTGGTTCTCAGGGAGTACCGGGGGCCTACCGTCGGAGAGGCACGGTAGGGACCGTCGGGGCGCCCACGGACCCCTGTTGTCGCGACGGTCACGGCCGGGAACTCCGGGGCCCCGCGCGACGACCACGTGCGTGAGACCGAGGAGGAGTACCCGGGTGGACGACGCGAGGATCACCGCGCTGGCGCTGCGCGCCCGGGAGGGCGACCGCTCCGCCGCCGGCGAGTTCGTCGCCGCCACCCAGCACCAGGTCTGGCGCCTGCTCGGGCACCTCGCCGATCCCGGCGTCGCCGAGGAGCTCGCCCAGGAGACCTACGAGCGCGCGCTCGGGTCGCTGCGCCGCTACCGGGGTGACGCCCCGGCGCGCAGCTGGCTGCTCTCGATCGCCCGCCGTGTCGCCGCCGACCACCTGCGCCGCCGCGCCCGCCGCCCGGTCGCCCCCGCCGAGCCCGCCGAGGACGACCGGCCCCTCGGGCGCGCCCCGCAGTCCGACCCGGCCGAGTCCGCCGCCGTGCGCGACGCGCTGGCCGCGCTCGACGCCGACCGGCGCGAGGCGTTCGTCCTCACCCAGATGATCGGGCTGAGCTACGAGGACGCCGCCGCGGTGTGCCGATGCCCGATCGGCACGATCCGCTCGCGCGTCGCCCGGGCCCGCGCCGACCTCGTCGAGGCGCTCGGCGAGCCCGGGGCCGAGCGGGCGCACCGATCCGGTTGAGCGCGGGCGGGAACTCCGGCGGCCCCCGCGGCGACCAGCAGGGCATGGCCAGCTCCACCGACTGCGACGTCTGCCGCGAGGCGATGTCGGCGGCGCTCGACGGCGAGGCCGACCCCGCCGAGGTCGCGCGTGCCGACGCGCACCTCGCGGGCTGCGCGGCGTGCCGGGCGTGGCAGCGGGACGCCGAGGCCGTGACGCGGCGCGCCCGCACCGGCGTCGTGGTCGGGGGACCCGATCTCGTCGACCGCGTCGTCGGCGCCGCCCCGGGACCGCGCGCGCGGTGGTGGGGCGTGAGCGCGCGGGTCGGCCTCGCCGCGGTGGGGCTCGCGCAGGCCGTGCTCGGGCTCGTGGGGCTGCTCGGGGCGACCGCGGGCGACGCCGGCCACGCCGACCACACCGGCCACACCGCCGATCCGCTCATGGTCCTCGGCGCCGGCATGGCGCACGCGGCCCACGAGAGCGCCGCCTGGAACCTCGCGCTCGGCGTCGCCTTCGTCGCGGGGGCCGTGTGGGTCCGGCACCTCGCGGGCCTGATGCCCGTGCTCGGCGCGTTCATCGCGGTGCTCGCGGTGCTGTCCGGCGTCGACCTCGTCGCGGGGCGTGTCGAGCCGGGTCGCGTCGCCACGCACCTCGTCGTCGTGGCCGGCTTCCTGCTCGCCCTCGCCGTGGTGCGCACCGCCCCGCGCCCCGGCACCGGCCCCACCCCGGGCGCGCGCCGGCGCTCCCGCCCCGCCCCCGGCAGCGCCGCGCCCGAGGGCCCGCGCACCCCCGCCCCGGTCCCCTGGGAGCGTGAGTCCGACGTCGCCTGACCGCCGGACCCTTCTCGGCGCTTCCGTCCTGGCCGCCGGTGGCGTCGTCGTGTTCGCCCTGCTCCGGGGCGCGCTGCCCGCCGCGGCGCTCGGCGTCACCCCGCCGCCGGTCGTGGTGCAGGTGGCGACGCCCCTGGCCCGCCTGGTCGTCCTGCTCGCGGCCGGGGCGACGCTGGGCGGGCTGGCCGGCGCGCTCGTCGCCCGACCGTCGCGCGACGGGGCCCGGGCGCTCGGCGCGCAGGCCTACGCCGCGGTCCGGTGGGCGGGCGCCGCCGCGTCGGTGTGGGCGGTCGCCGCGCTGGCCGCCGCCGCGCTCTCGGTGCTGACGGGAACCGGCAGCGACCTGCAGGTCCTGGCCCGGCCCGACGCGTTCCTCGCCGCCGCGGGCGCGCTCGAGGAGCCGGCCGCGTTCCTGCTCACCGCCGTCCTCGCGGGCGTCGTGGCCGCGCTGTGCCGGGTCACGCTGTCGTGGCGCACCACGGCGGGCGCGGCGGTGCTCGCCGCGCTCGGGGTCCTCGCCCCGGCGGTGACCGGTCAGGTCGCGAGCGCCCGCGCCGGCCACGACATCGCCACCGACGCCGCCGCGCTCGCCGCGGTCGCCGCGGCCGTGTGGCTCGGGCTCGCGCTGCTGGAGACGGTGCGCCCCGCGCCCGGCCCGGCGCCGGCCGCGCGCACGATCGCCCTGGTCGCCGCCGGGACGAGCGTCGCCGGCGTCGCGATCGCGGAGTCGGTCCTCCTGCGCGGGGCGTGGTTCTCGGGGCTGCACGGCCCGCTCGTCCTCGTCCAGCTCGCCCTGCTCGCGGCCGCAGCGGTGCTCACCGCGAGGTCCCGGGTCCCCGGATCCGCCGTCGCCGCCCTGCTCGTGCCCGCCGTCGGTCTCGGCGCCGTGCTGGCCACCGAGCTGCCGCCGGCGCTCACGGAGCCGGTCCTCACCACGCTCGAGGGCATCCAGGACGCGGCGCTGGGCTACCGGCTCGACCCGCCGACGGTGCTCGGCATGCTCGGGCCGGGGCGTCTCAACCTGCTGTGGGCCGTCGTGGCCGTGGTGCTCGCGGGCGCGTACGTCGCCGGGGTGCGCCGGCTGCGCCGGCGGGGCGACGCCTGGCCCGCCGGGCGCACCGCGGCGTGGCTCGGGGGCTGCGCGCTGCTGGTGTGGGCGACGAGCTCGGGGCTCGGCGCGCACTCGATGGCGACGTTCAGCGTGCACATGGGCGTGCACATGATGCTGTCGATGGGCGTGCCGATCCTGCTGGTGCTCGGCGGTCCGGTGACGCTGGCGCTCCGGGCGCTGCCCGCCGGCGAGACGGGGCCGCGGGCGTGGCTGCTCTCCCTGCTCGACGCCCCGCTGACGCGCCTGCTCACCCACCCGCTCGTGGCGCTCGCCCTGTTCGTCGGCTCGTTCTACGCGCTGTACCTGTCGCCGATCTACGCCGCCGCGCTGCCCTTCCACTGGGCGCACCAGCTGATGTTCCTGCACTTCCTGCTGACCGGCGCCCTGTTCTTCTGGCCGATCATCGGTGTGGACCGCCCGCCGCGCCCGCTGCCGCACCTCGGGCGCCTGGCGATGCTGCTGGCGTCCATGCCGTTCCACGCCTTCTTCGCCGTCGCCCTCATGAGCACCGACGTGGTGATCGGGCAGGCGTTCCTCGGCCAGGTCGCGCTGCCCTGGGTGCCCGACCTGCTCGCCGACCAGCGCCTCGGCGGCGGCATCGCCTGGGCCTCGGGCGAGGCGCCGCTGGTCGTCGTGCTGCTCGTGCTGCTCGTGCAGTGGTCGCGCGCCGACAGCCGCGACGCCGCCCGCGGCGACCGCCACGCCGACCGTGACGGCGACGCCGAGCTCGAGGCCTGGAACCGGATGCTCGCCGACCTCGCCCGAGGCCGGTGACACGCAATGCCCCGACACCCCTGATACGAGGAGGATTCCCGGATGGCCACGCGCCCCAAGCGCCCCGCGCCGCCGAAGCGCACCACGTCCCGGACACCGATGATCGTGGCGATCGCCGTCGTGGTGCTGGTCGCGGCGGTGGTGTTCGGCGGGGTGTTCCTGGCCGGCAACAGCTCGGACGACGCGCAGGGCGGCATCCCCGCCGTGCCCGCGCCCGCCCAGTACACGACGGTCGTCGCCGACGGCGTCATCACCGCCGGCGCGCCCGCCCCGCGCACCCTCGACGTCTACGAGGACGCGCTCTGCCCGGCGTGCCAGGCGTTCGAGCAGCGGTACGGCGAGCAGATCGCGCAGGCCACGGAGGCCGGGCGCGTGCAGGTCCGCTACCACCTCGTCAACCTGCTCGACCAGCGCTCCAGCCCGCCCGGCTACTCCTCGGCCGCCGGCAACGCGATGATGTGCGCCGCCGAGGACAACGCCTTCCCCGCCGTGCACGCGAGCCTCTACGCCGCCCAGCCGTCCGAGGGCGGGCGCGCCTACGACACCGGCCAGCTGATCGACCTCGGCCGGCGCGCCGGCGCCGGCCCGGGCTACGCCGAGTGCGTCACCAACGGCCGCCACCTCGGCGAGGTCGCCGTCAACTTCCAGAACGCCTCGAACGACCCCGCCCTCCAGCGTGACGGCGGCTTCGGCACGCCGACCCTCGTGCTCGACGGCCGCACCGTGCAGGCCGGCTCGCCGGAACTGGAGCAGGCGCTGGCCGGCTGACGGCCATGATCGCTCCGGGTGCTCCGTCGACCTGACCACATCGGGTCGACGGAGCACCTGGGCGGATCATGCTGCGTGGACCGTCGCCAGGTGGTGCGAGGGACTCCCCCGCTGCGTGGGACGCAGCGAGCGTGACCCTCGCTCGTCCCGGTCACCGCCCGCGGAGGCGCAGGCTCGAGGTCACGACGAGCAGGGACGACAGGGCCATCGCGAGCCCCGCGAGCAGCGGGTTGAGCAGCCCGGCGACGGCGAGCGGGATCGCGGCGACGTTGTAGCCGAACGCCCAGCCGAGGTTCACGCGGATCGTGCGGTGCGTCGCCCGGGCGAGCGCGAGGGCCTCGGGGACGGCGGTGAGGTCGTCGCGCACGAGGATGACGTCGGCGGCGTCCAGGGCGACGTCGGTGCCCGAGCCCACGGCGAGCCCGAGGTCGGCGGCCGCGAGGGCGGGGCCGTCGTTGACGCCGTCGCCCACCATCGCGACGACGGCACCCGCGGCGCGCCGCGCGGCCAGGAACGCGAGCTTGCCCTCGGGCAGCACGCCGGCCACGACCTCGTCGATCCCGACGGCGTCGGCGACGTGACGCGCCGCGCGCTCGTGGTCGCCGGAGAGCAGCACCGGGTGCAGCCCGGCCTGCTTCAGGGCCGCGACGGCCGGGGCCGCGCTGAGCTTCACCTCGTCGGCGAGCACCACCGCGCCCTGCACGCGGGCGTCCCAGCCGACGGCGACGACCGTGTGCCCCGCTTCTTCGGCCGTCGCCCACTCCGCCGCGAGCGACGCCGGCACCTCGCCGACCAGGTCCGGGCGCCCGACCGTCACCGCGACCCCGGAGACCACCGCCCGCGCGCCCAGGCCCGGGAGCGCGACGAAGTCCTCGGGCTCGGCCGGGACCGGCACCGACGACACGACGGCCGACGCGATCGCGTGCTCGGACCCCCGCTCCACGGCGGCCGCCCGCTCGAGCACCAGGTCGGGCGCGGAGCCCAGCACCGACACCACCGTCATCCGCCCGGTGGTCAGCGTCCCGGTCTTGTCGAGCACCACGGTGTCGACGCGGCGGCTCGTCTCGAGGGCGTGGTGGCCCTTGAGGAAGATGCCGCGCCGGGCGCCGCGGCCGGAGGCGACGACCATCGCCATCGGCGTCGCCAGCCCCAGCGCGCACGGGCAGGCGATGACGAGCACCGCCAGCGCCGGGGAGAACGCGCCGGACGCCCCGGCTCCGGCGAACCACCACCCGAGAGCGGTCGCGAGGGCGAGCACCACGACCGCCGGCACGAACCACGCCGAGATCCGGTCGACGAGGCGCTGCACGTCCGCCTTGTCGGCGCGCGCGTCGCGGACCAGGCGCACCATCCCGGCGAGCGCCGTGGCCTCGCCGACCGCGGTCGCCTCGACCACGAGACGCCCCGACACGGCGACCGTGCCGCCGACCACCGCGTCGCCGACCTCCGCGTCGGCGGGCACCGGTTCGCCGGTGAGCATGCTGCGGTCCACCGCGGAGCGACCCGCGACGACCCGGCCGTCGGCGGCGATCTTCTCGCCGGGCCGCACCACGAACCGCATCCCGACGGCCAGCGCAGAGACCGGCATCCGCGTCTCGGTCCCGTCGTCGACCAGCACCGCGACGTCCCGCGCCGCCAGCCGCGCCAACGCCGCCAGCGCGTCCCCGGAGGCCCGGCGCGCCCGGCGCTCGACGTAGCGCCCGGCGAGCACGAACGTCGTCACCCCGGCCGCGACCTCGAGGTACACGGGTCCCGCGGGGTGCAGCAGCAGGTCCCAGGTGCTCGCCGCCGCCGGCTCCACGGACGCCACGGAGCCGCCGAGCACCGCGCCCACCGACCACACCGTCGCCGCGACGATCCCGAGCGAGACCAGCGTGTCCATCGACGTCGTGCCGTGGCGCAGGCCGGCGAGCGCGCGCCGGTGCAGCGGCCACGCCGACCACCCGACGACCGGCGCGGCGAGCAGCGCGAGCACCAGCTCCCAGCCCGGGAAGCGCAGCGAGGGCACCGCGGTCATGACGAGCGCGAGGTCGGCGACCGGCAGGAACAGCGCGGCGGCGACGACCAGCCGGCGCCAGAGGTCGCGCAGCTCGGCGTCGTCGGCCGGGGCGTCGGACGGGTCGGCGCCGACGGGACGGGCCGGGCGGGCCGTGTACCCGAGCTTCGCGACGGTGTCGACGACGGTCGTGGTGGTGACGTCCGGCGAGTCGATGACGACGCGGGCGCTGTCGCCGGCGAGGTCGACGGTCGCCGCGACGCCGTCGAGACGGTTGAGCCGGCGCTCGATGCGCGACGCGCAGGCGGCACAGGACATGCCGCCGATCTCGAGGTCGAGGACCGCCGGGGAGACGACCGCCGTCACGGACCCACCAGCCCGGCCGCCCAGGCGGGGAACGTCGCGACGATCGCGACGACGATCGCCAGGTACCAGGCCGCGAGGCCCCACCCGTGGTGGCGCAGCGGGGCCGGGGCGCCGCCGAAGGTGCCGGCGCGCAGGTTGTGCACGGTGGTGAACCAGAACATGGCGATCACCGCGACCCACGCGACCATGCACCAGGGGCACAGCGCGTGGATCACCGCGAGGCTCTGGACGATCAGCCAGTGGACGAACAGCAGGCCCGCGGTCGTGCCCGCCTGCAGCGACCACCAGGCCCACCTCGGAAGCGCCACGCGGGAGAGCACCAGCGCCCCCATCGCCGCCGCGACGGGGAAGGTCACCAGGCCGATGACGGGGTTCGGGAACCCCAGCAGCGACGCCTGCGGCGTCCGCATGATCGTCCCGCAGGACAGCACCGGGTCGATGCTGCACGAGGGCACGAACGTCGGGTCGGCGAGCAGCGCCAGCTTGTCGAGCAGCAGCACCAGCGAGACGACCGCGCCGACCAGCCCGCCCCCGAGCAGCACCGCGCCCACGCCACGGGAACCTGCTTCGGTCGCGGAGGCCTCGGGGGCCGGCGCCTCGACGACATCCACCCCCCGATCGTCCTCCCGGAGGGCGGGCAGGACATCGGTGGGGGCGCCGGAGGACGCTGCGGTGGCCATCACGCTGCTGGTCGCCCGGGAGCGGTCAGGAGTTCCCGGTGATCGCGCCCACGTAGTCGGCGAGCGTCACCCCGGAACGCGGCGTGTGCAGGTCCTCCTCGAACGCCAGCGTGAACGCGGCGAGCCCGCAGTCCCGCGCGTACCCCGGGGCCCGGCGCACCTGCTCGATCTCGGGGTCGGAGTCGTCGCTGCCGCCCGTGGTCTCGCCGGGCGGGCCGGGGTTCTCGCCGACGACGGGCAGCCCGGCCCGCGACGCCTGGGCGCGGGCGAAGCGCAGGTTCGACCAGCGCTCCACGCGCACGGTCGGCTCCAGGGAGGCCGCCGGGTCGTCGGGCCGGCAGGTGTCCTCGGGCGGGTCGAGGGCGCGGGCGCGCACGGCGGTGGCGTCGTCGACCGAGGTGAGGTCGATGACCACCGGGCCGGGCACGGCGTCGCGGATGCCGGGCATCGCGGCGACGTAGTCGAGACCGCGACCCAGCGCGCCGTCGCGCTCGCCGTGCCCGTCGAGCAGCGACCCCATCGCCACCGACCGGTCGGCGGGCAGGACCCCGCGCCCCGGGACGGGCAGGTGCACCTCGCCGGTGAACCCCGCCCCGCGCAGCACCCGGGCCTGGGCGGCGAGCGCCTCGACCAGCGCGCCGGAGTACCAGCCGAACCACTCCCCCGCGCCGACCGCCGTGGCCGCGCCGCCGGACCACTGGGCGCTGCCCGGCACCCAGCCCGGCATCGGGGCGGGGCGCTGGCCCGGCGCGAGCGGCGCGGTGCCCTGCGCAGGCCCGGAGAACGCCCACCACGAGTTGAACCCGTACCCGGACTCGTGCGGACCCGGGTAGCCGATCTCGCCGGCGGCGCTCGTGCCCACCCGGATGCCGGTCAGACGGTCGGCGGGGACGGCGGCGACGAGGCGGGTGAGGTAGTCGTCGAGGGCGGCGCGGGGCGAGGCGCCGAACACGAGGTCCACCGCGCCGGTCCGCGGGACGCCGCCGCGCTGGTCGCGCAGCAGCGCGTCGGGCAGGTCGCGCACCCACGACGGCGGGTACTGCGCGCCCGACCCGAGCACCACGCGCATCCCGGCGTCGAGGCACCGCGTGATCCGGGCGGCGAGCCCGTCCGCGGCCTCCCGGTCGAACGCGCCGGGCACCGGCTGCAGGCGGTCCCAGTGCGCGTCGACGACCGCGATCTGCAGGCCGGCGGCCCGCTGCGCGGCGAGCCGGTCCGGCGCGCACGTCGAGTCGACGACCCCCCAGGCGGGCTCGGCCGCGGCGGCGGAGGACGCCGGGCAGGCCGCACCGCCGACCAGCACCCCGGCGAGCGCGGTGGCCAGCGCGACGAGCCCGGCGCGTCTCACCGCCCCGTCCGCGCCTCGTCCCGCGCCTCCTCGCGCGGTGCGGACGGGGCGGGGCTCTCCACCACCGCCTCGGTCCTCTCCTCCACCGACGCCGCCGGCGCCTTCGCGGGCCGCTTGACCATCGCGCGCATGATCCTCTGCCCGGGCTTCTCGACGAGCACGAACGCGAGCCACCCGCACACCCCGACGCCGACGAGCAGCAGCGCGATCCCGAGCCAGCCCCACGCGCCGGGGAAGGTCCGCGGGTTGATCAGCAGCGACGCCCCGAGCAGCCACGGCACGTGGGTCAGGAAGATCGCGACGCTGACCTCGCCGAAGACCATGCTGAACCGCGTCGAGAGCACGCGGTCGAGCCACCCGCGCTCCTCGCCGAGCGCGAGGACCACGAGCCCGACCACGGGCAGCGCGTACATCGTGGACAGCTGCAGGTTCGACGTCAGCACGATCAGCCCGAGGGCCGCGATCGCGAGCGGGCCCGTGATCCGGCCGGCGAGCTCGGGCACGCGGCGGTCGACGTGGACGAGCTGCTGCAGGCAGGCCCCGGCGAGGAAGAACCCGAGCGCGCGGGGCAGCGGCATGCCGTAGGTGATCGTCCCGTCGTCGAAGCCGATGATCGTGTACGAGACGAGCGGGATCGCGCAGGCCACCAGGTAGCCCGCGAGGCACGCCCAGCGGGTGCGCAGCAGCAGCACCAGCGGCTGGAGCAGCGGCAGCAGCAGGTAGCAGAACCACTCCGCCGACAGCGACCACACCGGGCCGTTCCAGGTCAGCGAGTCCGCGCCGCCCCAGCCCGAGGTGAGCGTGATCTGACGGAGCAGGTCGACGCCCAGGTCGCCGCCGTGCGGGATCTCCCGCCCGATCGCCCGCGCGCCGAGCACCGCGCCGACGAGGACGGCGAGGACCGCGAGGTGCACCGGGTAGAAGCGCGACAGACGCGCCCACAGGAACTTCCCGAACACGCCCCAGCCCGGCCAGCGCGCGAAGACCTTCCGGTACCCGGCGGTGACCACGAACCCGGACAGGACGAAGAACATGTCCAGCGCGACGTAGGCGTGGTGCCAGATCGGCAGGAAGACCGGCCGGGTGACCGGCGCCAGCGCGATCGCGAACGGCGCGAGGTGCACCGCGACGACCACCACCGACAGGTAGCCGCGGATGCCGACCAGGCTCTTGATCAGGCCCTGGGACTTCGGCTTCGGAGTTGTCATCGCGGCGGCCCCGGGGCGACCGGCGGGGTGCCGTCGAGCGGCTGGTTGAGGTCGTAGAGCCGCAGGTCGCCCGCGGTGCGCCCGTGCGCGGTGAACACGAGCGTGTAGCGGCGCGCGAGCTCGTCCACCAGCTCCGGCGAGGCGGGCGCGAGCCCCAGCTCCGTGAGCTCCGTCGAGACGATCGCGTAGCGGGAGAACGTCGCGCGCGCGTCGTCCACGGACGTGAGCTCGTGGATGCCGTACCCGGGGAGGACGAACTGCGCGGTGTGCTCCCCGACCGCGACCTCGTTCTGGACGTCGATGTTGGCGTACATGAACTCCACCAGTTGGAGATAGGTGTCGTCGCGCTCGGTCCGCAGGGTGAACCAGATGATCGAGGAGCCGGTGAGCACGAGGGTCACGACGACGGTGAGCACCGTGCGCGCGACCCCGCGCCAGGAAGCCATCTGCGTGACGAGCATCGCGACGACCACGGTCGACGGCACCGCGAGCAGGTAGAAGGTCTGCTCCTCGACCTCGCCGAGCCCGAACGTGTAGACGATCGCGCCGAGCACGCCGGCGAGCCAGCAGGTCAGGAGCCCCAGGTCGTCGCCGTCGCCGCGCAGCGCGTGCGCCCCGCGGGTGCGCTGCCCGTGCGCGCCGCGGTCCTCGCGGGTGACCCGGAGCGAGCGCCAGCCGATGAGCAGCAGGTACGACGCGTAGGTCACCGCGACGCCGATGAGCAGGTAGGACGGGAAGAACCAGACGCCCTGGACGACCAACCGGTCGACGAACGACGGGGCGTGCCCGGAGTTGAACCCGGTCTGCTTGATGATCCCGATCGCGCGCAGGGTCCCGGCGATCGTCTGGTCGAACCACGGGGCGACGTTGCCGCCGGCGACGACCCAGACGAGGTACCCCAGGTACACCGACGCCTGCAGGCCGAGGACCCCGATCGCCTCCTTGCGGCGCAGGCCCCACGACGTGACGATCATGATGAGCAGCGGGAACGCGGTGATGAGCGCCGCCGTGCTCTTCGTCGTGATCGCGAGACCCCAGGCGAGGCCGCCGACGGCGAGCCACGCCCACCGCGCCCGGCGCGAGGTCTGGTCGACCGCCACGAGCAGCGCCAGGATCCCGACGAGGATGCCGAACATCATCGGCGCCTCGAGCATGAGGCGGCTGTCGAACCGCACGACGAAGGGGTCGAGCGCGTAGACGAGGCCCGCCAGGAGCGCCGCCCACGGCCCGACCACCCGGCGGGCGACACCGACGACGAGCAGCACGTTCGCCGCGGCGAACATCAGCTCGATCGGGCGCAGACCGAGGACGAACTGGACGGTCATGTGCGGCACGGGCTCGCCGATGAACAGCCCGAAGAGCGCGAACAGCAGGGGCGGGTGCAGGAAGAACGGCTCGTCGAAGAGCTGCGGACCGACGCCCGCGGCGAACGAGTTGCCGACGTCGGCGTACTGGATCTCGTCCATGAACAGCTCGTAGGCCGAGCTCTGGTGCCACGCGCGCAGGGCCACGGTGCCCGCCGCGAGCACGACGAGCAGCACCCAGAAGGCGATCCGCGACGCCCGCCCCGAGCCCGTGCCGCGGCGGCGCTCACGGTCGCGGACCGTGCGCCGGCCGCCCGGTGCGGCGGGCGGGTCGGGGTCGCGCTCGGGGTGCAGCGTGCTGGTGATCGGGTCGCGCGCGGGCCGCTCCTGCAGCGGCACGAGTGCGGCGAACGTCCCGCTGCGTGCGGCGCCGGCGGTCATGTCGGCTCCCTGTCGGATGCGAGAGGCCCGGTCGGTAGGGGCCGGGGGAAGCGGGTGGTGACGGGGCCCTCGGTGGTGCGCGCATCGGGCACCGGACCGGGCCGCGGCGCGGGCGGCAGGCCGGCGGCGTCGCGCAGCACGTCGTCCTGGGCCCGCGCGAGCGCGTCCCAGTCGTGCCGCGAGGCCAGGATCGGGCCGCGGTCGGCCGCCTGCTCGCGCAGGCCGTCACACACGGCCACCGTCCGGACGGCGACGGCGAGCGCCGCCACGTCGTCGCCGTGCTCCCCGGTGTAGGGCACGAGGACCCCGGCCTCCGAGGGCACGACCTCCCGCAGGCACGGGATGTCGTAGGCAACCACCGCGGTGCCGCAGGCCAGGGCCTCGGCGGCGACGATCCCGAAGGTCTCGAACCGCGACGGGACGACGACGAGCCGCGCGTTGGCCATGAGGTCGTACTTGTCCTCGCCGGCGGTCCAGCCGACGAAGTGCACGCTGTCGCCGACCCCGTGCCGGCTCGCACGCTCGCGCAGCGTCTCCTCGTCGGGCCCGGTCCCGGCGAGCACGAGACTGCCGCCGACCTTGCCCGCCACGCGCGCCCAGGCGTCGATCAGCAGGTCGAGACCCTTCTGCGCGGTCTCCAGGCGCCCCACGAACACCACGTCGTGGCCGGGGCCGCGGCGCCGCGGGCGGAACGCCGCCTCGTCGACGCCGTTGCCGATCACGGCCACGTCGGCGCGGGGGTTCATCTCGAGCAGGGCGTCGGCGACGCCCTGCGACATGCCGATCAGCCGGGTGTGGCTGCGCACCCCGGCGCGCTCGACCAGGTGCAGCGGCAGCTTGTACTGCGCGGCCTTCTCCCGGGCGTTGAGCCACTGCACGATCCCGACGGTCGGCGCCGGCGAGAACCGCGGCACCGACAGGGACGAGAACGGCGCGAAGAAGTCCTCGATCACGACGTCGGCGTCGATGCTGCGCGCCGCGAACGGCAGGCCCGCGACGTAGCCGAGCAGGCGGGTCAGGCGGTTCGACCCGCGCCCGACGCCGAGGTGCATCCAGCGCACCGAGCCCTCGCCGTAGTACTCGGTGCGGCTGCGCGCGCCCGGGTAGGTCTGGGTGACGACGGTGAGGCGGTGCCCGGCCGCGGCGAGCCGGCGGTCGATCTCGGCGGTGCGCTTGGCCCCGCCGCCCGCACCCGGCATCTCCGGGTCCTCGAACGCCAGGTGCAGCACGTGCAGCCCGCCCGGCGCGGGGCGCAGCTCCCCCTTCGGGTCGGCGGCCCGCCGCAGTCGCCCGGTGAACGCCGGGAAGCCGACGACGAACGCGCCGACCAGCAGGACCGCCACGAGCCACCCCACGAGCTCGCCGCGGGCGGTCAGGACCAGGACGCCCACCACCACGGCCGTCCAGAGCAGGCCCCGCAGCACCGCGGCGAGGAGCCCGCGGCCCGCCCGGCCGGCGCGCGGGCGGTGGCGCAGGCCGAGCAGCAGCACCAGCACCGCGCCCACGACCGCGCCGATCGCGGTCCCGGTCGCGAGTCCGGGGGCGCCGCCGCGCAGGCCGACGGCCACGCCGATCCCGAGGGCCGCGGCCGCGAGGACCAGGCCCGCCGCGAGGGACCGCCGGGCCCCGACCGCGAGCAGCAGGGTGGCGAGCACGGTCGTCGCGCCCAGCCCGGTGCCGGCCACGGCCAGCGGACCGAGCAGCGCGAGCGAGGGCGTGTAGGCCGCCGGCAGGACGAGCCCGACGATCGCCGGCGGCACGGTGGCGACCACCGCGGCCGCGGGCACCGCGAGGCGGACGAAAGTCGCGAGGGCGTCGCGCAGCACGCGGTCCCGGGCCTCGGCCGTCGTGGCGCCGCCGTCACGGGGCATGGCGCGCAGGACGGGGAAGCTCACGAGCGCCGTGCCCACCGCGACGTAGACGGGAGCCTTGGCCAGCGTCGCCACCGCCTGGTAGCCGGCGGCCGCGACCACACCGACCTGCGTGTCGGCGGCGGCCACGACCACGACGTCGAGCACGGCGAGCCCCGAGAGCACGAGCTGCACCGCCGCGACGCCGCCGGTCTCGGCCCACCGCGCGCGGTCGGACAGGACGCGGCGCAGCCGGGCGCGTGAGGACTCCAGCACGTCCGCGGTGCCCCCGGACGTCCCGGCGTGCCCGGCGGCGAGCAGGACGACCGCCGCGCCGGCGGCGAACGCCCCGACGGCTCCGGCCGCGCCCGCGCCGGCCAGCACCACGCCGACGCTGACCGCGAGCCGCACGGCGACCTCGGCCACCGTGAGCAGGGCGTAGCGCACGAAGCGGGACTCGCCCTGCAGGCGGCCCCAGACCGGGGCGATCGCGAACAGCGACCAGGCCGCGACCCCGGCCGCGGCCGCCGTCGTGGCGGCCGCGAACCCCGCGACGACCGCACCGAGCAGCAGCCCCACGGCGAGCCCGACCAGCACCGACACCGCGGTCGCGAAGGTCAGCGCGTCGCGGCGGGCGGGGCTCCCGGCCGGGTGCGCGCGCACCACGTGGGCCAGCGGCAGCGGGACGAGCGCCGCCGACGCGACGCCGGCCGTGCCGACGAGCGCGGCCGCCCCCGCGAACGCGGTGTACTCCGCCGGCGCGAGCAGGTGCGCCATGACGAGCGTGCAGGCGTAGCTGAGCAGGCCCACGAGGCCCGCGGAGGCGGAGAGCAGGGTCGCGTGCCCGCCCGTCGGGGCGGGGGCGGGGGCCGCGACCGCGCTGGTGCCCGCCCCGGTCGCCGGTCCGGTGGTGACGGCGGCGACCGGGGGGACGATCTCCGGGACGACCCCGGTCATCGGCCGCGTCCACGCGCGGTGCGGACGGCGCGGGACTCCGCCAGGGCGGGCCCGCCGAGCAGCTCGTGGCGCGAGGCCAGGCGCACCCGCGGGTCCTGCGCCCCGATGCGGGCGAGCGTCGCGAGCGCGTCGACCTCGTCGCAGCCCCGCAGCAGCGCGGTGACCTCGCGGCCGCGCACCGCGCACTCGTCGGTGAGGCGCAGCGCGGCGGCCGCGGCGGCCGGGTCGTCGTGCTCGAAGCGCGCCAGGGTCGTCATGTCCGAGCGCGCCTGCCGGCGGGTGGCGGCGCGCCGCAGCAGCGAGCGGTCCGCCGGGGGCAGGTGGGCGTCGTCGGCGCCGCTGCGGTGGAACCCGCTGATCTCGGAGACCACCACGCCCGCCAGCAGCTCGGCGGAGCGGTCCCACGAGAAGCAGTCGGTCCAGGCGCGGCAGTCCTCGGCGACCTCGCGGGCGCGGACCGGGTCGGCCAGCTCGCCCAGCACGCGGGGCAGCGCGGCGGCGAGGTCGTCGACGCCGTCGACCAGCCAGCCGGTGGCGCCGTCGATCACCGAGTCGCGGATGCCGGGCGCGCGCAGCGCGAGGCACGGGACCCCCTCGGCCGCGGCCTCGAGCACCACGCAGCCCCAGCCCTCGCCCTCCGAGGTGCTGGTGGTGAGCCACGCGGTGCTCATGAGCTCGTCGCGCTCGTCGTCGGGCAGGCGGCCGTGGAAGCGCACGACCCGGCCGAGACCGAGCTCGACGGCCATCCGGCGCAGCTCGGTGAGCTGGGGACCGCCGCCGATGACCTCGACCGCGAGGTCCGGCACGTCGGGCAGCGCCGCCGACACGGCGTGCAGCAGCAGGTCGATGCGCTTGTGCGGCACGAGACGGCTGGTGACGACGACGGTGGGGGTCGCGGCCCGGCGCCGGTCGCGGGTCTCCGCGCCCGGGCGGCCGGCGCACCCGTTGGGCACGACCTCGATGACGTCGGAGAACTTCAGCCGGCGGCGCAGCTCCTGGCGCGTCGACGCGGACACCGCCACCGTGCGGCGCCCGCGGTAGACGCGGCGGGCGACGCGGCCCTCGAGCAGGCGGCCGATCGCGGCGCCCGCCGCCCCGAAGCGGGTCGAGAACTGGTCCTGGTGCACGTGGTGCACGACCTGCACGACCGGGACGTCCCCGCGGGTGAACAGCGGGGAGAAGAACGGGATGCCGTTCTGGCAGTCGACGATGGCGTCGAACCCGCCGCCGTGGCGGACCAGGTCCGTCGCGGCACGCAGGTAGACCGACAGCGTGCTGCCGGAGCGCCGGATCTGCACGCCGTCGATCTCGTCGCGCTTCGACTGGCCGGCGTCGCGGGCGGTCAGCCACACGACCTCGGCGCCCGCGGCGACCCAGCGCGTCGAGATCTCGTGCGCGTAGGCCTCGGCGCCGCCGGCCTGCGAGTGCCGGACGTCGCGCCAGTTCAGGACGAGGATGCGCCGGCCGGCGATGTGGGACATGGCGCGGCCGCCGACGAGGACGGCCGGCAGGGTCTCGGGGGTGGTCTCGAGGGTGGTCTCGAGGGTCGTCATGCGGGGCTCCCGGCGACGTGGAGGGCGGGCGTGCGGCGACCGGCGCGGGCGTCGACGGCGTCGTCGAGGGCCCGCTCGGGGCGGCCGCCGCCGAGCTGGTGGTGCAGGCGGGCGACGGCGCTGAACGCGGCCAGGCCGTCGCGCACCGGCCGCAGGCTCGAGCCGGCCGCGTCGGTCCACGTCACGGGGATCTCGACGATCCGTCCTCCGTCGTCGCGGACGTGGCGCAGCAGCTCGACGTCGAACGCGAAGCCGACCGAGCGCGAGCGCCACAGCGCCGACTGCACGACCGCGCGGTCGAAGAACTTGAAGCCGCACTGGGTGTCGCGCACCCCGGGCAGCAGCGGGCGCGACAGCGCGCGGAAGGCCGCCCCGCCGAGGCGGCGTCCCAGCGGCTGCGGGGTCGCGATCTTCGCCCCGGGCGCGTGCCGCGACCCGATCGCGGCGGCCGCGCCGTCCTCCAGCGCCTCCATGACCGGCCGGAACGTCTCCAGCGGGGTGGACAGGTCGGCGTCGGTGAACCCGACGAAGCGCGACCGGCTGGTCCGCAGGCCGCGGTAGACGGCGGCGCCCTTCCCGGCCCGGGAGCAGCCGATGGCGACCACCTCGACGCACCAGCCCGTCGCCACGTTGCAGGCGCGGCCGTCGACCGCGAGCACCGAGGCGGCGGTGTCGTCGACGCTGCCGTTGTCGACGACCACGACGCGGGACGTCCACGGCTGTTCCGAGAGGAACGCGACCATCGCCGTGAGGGTCGCGGGCAGCCGCCCGGACTCGTTGTAGGCGGGGATGACGACCTCGAGGTCCACGGGGTGGCGCAGCTCGCGCGGCTCGGGCCCCGCGGGCCCGGACGCGCCGTGGCGCTCGTAGTCCAGGAGGGCGTCGCTCGCCTCCGTCACCCGCGCCGCCACCTCGGCGACGACCGCCTCGTCGACGGCGTCCACCAGCTCCGTGCGGCCGACCCCGGCAACCACCTCGGCGGGCCCCAGGCCCCCGGTCCGGCCGGGGAGCGCGGGATGCGGCGCGGTCATGTCGCTCACCGGCTCCACTGCGTTCTGCACCTCCCAGATATCGACCACTTGGCCCAATCTTTAACCCAGATGCCACGATCACAGTGAGCTGGTCAGCCGCCGAAACCCCAGGTCGAACGGTGGGCGTCGTCCGATCGAGGCGCACCGGTCAGCCCGGATTTCCGCCCCTTCGGGTGAGGCCGTGGGCGGCGTGTCGTCCGCGGACCGACCCCGGCGATTCGCGCGCCGGCCGCCGGCTCCGGCGGTCGGCCTAGACTCGACGGGACGCACCCCTCACTCGACGGGGTGACACGGGGGAGGAACCGGCACGGTGGAAGCGCTCGGCCCATGAGCTCCGACAGGACCTCGGATCCCGGGGGATCGACCACACCGCCGCGCCGGGCGCCCCGGCCGGTCTACGGCCTCCTCGCCCGCTGGCGCGACCGGCGGCAGGCGCGCGCCGACGCCCGGGCCGGGCTGCCCGGCGTCGAGCCGGGGCGTCCGCGGGGGACGCCGACGCTCGAGGAGTACCACCAGGACTTCCTCGCGCGCCTGCACCGCGAGCGGCTGCGGCTCGACCGCGAGGCCGCCCCCCTGCACCAGTCGCGCGCGGCGCTCGCCGTGCGCCTGCCCGCCACCGAGGACGCGCTGGCCCGGGCGCGCGCGAGCCTCGACGCGATCCCCGTCCTGCTCGACGCCGACGCGCTCGCCGTGCGCCGCGGGGGCGAGGCGAACACCGCCGACGACATCGTCGCCGCCCGCCGGGCCCGCGAGCACGAGGCGCGGCGGCGCCCGCTGGTCGACGAGGCGGCGCGCCTGCACGCCCAGCTCACGGCGATGCGCGCGGAGGACGCCCGCCTCGAGACCGCGATCCGCGCCGGCGAGCTCGCGGGCGCCACCCGCGTGCGCCGACTGCACGCCCAGGTCATGCGCCGGATCAGCGCCTACGAGCGCCACCTCGTGCGCCGCCACCCCGCGGGCGACCGCATCGGGCCGGCGCTCGTCACCCAGCACCCCGTCGTGCCCGCCTGGGTCGCCGCCGCCGAGAGCGCCGGCCCCCGCCCGCGCGACACCGGTCCCGAGTCACCGCCCACCGGCATCCCGTCACCCCGGGCCTCCGCCGGGCCCAGCGTCCCGTCCGGACAGGAGTAGCCATGGCCCGCCTCTTCCGGCGCAGCGCTCGACGTGGGGCCGACGTCGTCCGCCCCCCGACTCCGGCCGGGTCCTCGTCCGGGCCCCGTCTGGCGAGCATCTCCGCCTCGCCGTCGGGCGCGGCGAGCCCCGAGGAGCACCGGTTCGCGCAGGTCTACGCGGCCGACCGGGTCGGCCCGATGCCCTACCCCAACCAGCCGACCCCCGACGTCTCCGAGGCGCGCGGGCGGGTCCGCGCGCTGGTCGAGGGCATGCTCGGCGGGGTCGACGAGGGCAGCGGCCGCGCGCTCGACCCGCTCATCGCGTCGATCGCGTCGGGCTGGCTCGCCCGCGTCGACTCCCAGCACGCCGACCACCACGCGGTCATCGACCGCCTCGTCGGCGGCGCCCGCCGGCAGCTCGCCGAGGCCGAGGCCGCCCACGAGCGCGACCGGCGCGCCCTCGAGATCGCGCGGCGGGACTACGCGGAGGCGCGGGAGCGGCTGGGGGAGCCGGTGTCCGCGGCCGTGTCCGCGACCGTGCCCGCGGCCGCGCCCGAGCCGGTCGACCCGCCCACCGGCCCGCTCCCCCGCGGGGACGCCCGATGAGCCGCGAGCGGTCGTACCGCGACGCCACCTTGATGATCAAGCGGTCGCGCGAGGACCACCTCGCGCTCGTGATCGTCCTGCTCGCCATCGGCGGCGACATCGCGGCGTTCTACGTCGTGCTCGCCCGCGTCTTCCGGGGCTCGCCGCTGCTCATCGCGGTCGGGACGGTGGGCTTCGCGGCGGCCGCGGTCGGCCTCGCCCACCTCGTCGGGCAGGGCCTCGCGCGGCGGCGCTGCGGCGACCCGCGGTCGTCGGTGGTCCTCACCGTCCTCGCCGTGCTGACCTGGCTCACGCTGGGCGCCGCGGCGTTCTACACGCGGCTGATGACCCCGAGCACGTCCTCGTCGGGCGGGTTCGGCTCCGGGGGCGGCGGGTTCGGCTCGGACTCCGGCTCCGGTTTCGGGTCCGGGAGCGGCGGCGGGTTCGGGTCGGGAGGCGGCGGGTTCGGCTCCGGGGGCGGCGACATCGAGCTCACCGCCCTGCTGCCCGCGCTGCTGTTCGGCGCCCTGTTCCTCGCGAGCGGGATGGCCGCGATGATCGCCACCTTCGTCTCGTTCAACCCCGTGGCGAGCGCCCTGCGCCGTGCCGAGCGCCGGATGCGTGAGGCCACCGAGCGCGAGCGGGCCAGCCGCGCCGAGCTCGAGCGCGCCCGCGAGGCCGTGCGCCAGCAGGAGAACGAGCGCGCCCGCGAGGACCAGCGCTGGCGCGCGGCTCGCCAGCAGGTCACCGCCGAGATGCTCGAGCTGCAGAACTACGCGCGCACCCTGATGGCGTCGCGCAAGGCCGACCCGACCGTCACCGACGGCCTCACGGGCAACGCCCCCTTCCCGCTGTTCACCCCCGCGAGCGACGTGGTGCCCGGTGAGGAGGCCCCGCCCGCGATGCGCGAGGGCACGCGCCCGTTCTCCACCGCCGACACCAGTCCGAACGGAGACTCTCGGTGACCCGACGGGCTCTCGTGCCTGCCCTGGTCCTCGCCACCGCCCTGACCGCCGCCCTGGCCGCCGGCTGCTCGAGCGGCGACGACGCCGCGGGCGGGTTCTCCGGTGGCGGCGGCGGCGCGCTGTCCTGCCCGGTGCCGGTCGGCCCGATGGCGTTCGCGGTGTCCGGTCGCGCCAACTCCCCCGCGCCGGGCCTGCCGCAGAGCCTCCAGGACGCGACGATCTCGGTGCTGACACGCGCCGTGGACCAGGACTACCAGCCGCGCGTCACGCTGATCGACCTCGACGGGCGCCCGACGTCCGCGGGCAGCGACACCTTCTCCACCGACGCCGGCAACGGCATCGCCGCCGAGGACGACCGCAACGGGTTCCTGAGCGGCTTCGGCGAGGCGCTGACGGGGTTGCGCGCCCGCGCCCCCGAGGCCGACGTGCTCTCCGCGCTCGACCTCGCGGGCCGCTCCGCCGGAACAGGTGGGCAGGGCGGCGAGCGGCCCGGCACCGTCGTCCTCGTCGACTCCGGGCTCTCCACGGTCGCCCCGCTGGACTTCCGCCAGCGCGGCCTGCTCGACGCCCCGCCCGCCGAGACCGTGGCGGCGCTGCGCGCGAACGACGCGCTGCCGGGGCTGCAGGGGGTCACGGTGGTCCTCGCGGGCCTCGGTGACGTCGCCGAGCCCCAGGCGGCCCTGAGCCCCGCCCAGCGCTCGTCCCTGGTGGCGCTGTGGACCGCGGTCGCCGAGGCGGGCGGCGCCACCTGCGTCGCGGTTGTCGACGAGCCGCGCGGCGGCGACGCCCCGAGCGACGTCCCGCCGGTGAGCCTCGTCGACGTCCCGCCGCCCCCGACGATCACGCCCGGACAGACCACGACGCTGCCCGACGACAATTCCGTCGGATTCCAGCCCGACACCGCCGAGTTCCGCGACAGGAATGCCGCGCGCGCCGTTCTCACGCCGTTCGCGCAATTCGTGGCGCAGTCGCCGACCGCGCGCCTGGCGCTGACGGGCACCAGCGCCCGCGCGGGCCCCCCCCAGGGGCAGGTCGACCTGTCCGCGCGCCGGGCCGAGGCGGTGAAGTCCCTGCTGGTCGAGCTGGGTGCACCCGCGGACCGCATCACGACCCGGGGCGTGGGCAGCGAGTTCCCCGGCTACGTGAACGACGTCGGGCCGGACGGGCGCCAGCTGCCCGGTCCGGCGAGCGCGAATCGGACGGTGATCGTCGAGCCGACCGGGTAACCGGGGCGTGACTCAGTGTCGCGTCTCACGACGGTTGCGCATTCCCGACGAAACGTGGCTGCCATCACAGCACGATGTGGTCACGGAGATCCAGGGTCGCGCACACCCGGTCAGAGCAGCGCCGATGGCGCCTTTCAGCAGAGCCGTCGAGGCCCGGACTGTATCGATTCTGTCGACCGTACGAACTCGGCGGTGGTTCCCCGGTCGCGCAGACCTGCCTAGCGTCGTCTCTCCGGAAGCGTCACCGACGTCCGGAGGACACATGACCGCAGCCGCAGACCGGAGCCCCGACACCGCGGCTGGCCTCGACGAGTACACCGAGGCCGAAGTTCATCAGGAGTTCGGCGAGAACCCGAACGAGGTCCGAGACACGAACCACTACCAAGAGGAATACGTCAAGGGGTTCGTGGACAAGTGGGACGACTACATCGGCTGGGAGGGTCGCGCCGCCAGCGAGGGGTCGTTCTTCATCGACCAGCTCAGTGCCCGCGGGGTCGAGAAGGTCCTCGACGTCGCCACCGGCACGGGGTTCAACTCCGTCCAGCTCCTCAAGGCCGGATTCGAGACGGTCTCCGCCGACGGCAGCGCGGAGATGCTCGCGAAGGCCTTCGAGAACGGTCGCCAGCACGGGCACGTGCTGCGGGTGGTCCAGGCCGACTGGCGCTGGCTCAACCGTGACGTCCACGGCGAGTACGACGCCATCATCTGCCTCGGGAACTCGTTCACGCATCTGTTCAACGAGCGTGACCGGCGCAAGGCGCTGGCCGAGTTCTACGCGATGCTCAAGCACGACGGCGTGCTGATCCTCGATCAGCGCAACTACGACGAGATCCTCGACCACGGGTTCTCGTCGAAGCACAAGTACTTCTACTGCGGCGACACCGTCACCGCGGAGCCGGAGTACATCGACGACGGTCTCGCCCGGTTCCGGTACACGTTCCACGACGACGGTTCCGTGTACCACCTCAACATGTTCCCGCTGCGCAAGGACTACGTGCGCCGGCTCATGCGCGAGGTCGGGTTCCAGAAGATCGACTCGTACGGCGACTTCCAGGAGACCTACGGGACCGAGAGCCCCGACTTCTGGATCCACGTCGCGGAGAAGACCTACCGACCGGATGACGAATTGACCGAGAGCTACTCGACCGCGGTCCACACCGCGCGCGACTACTACAACTCGACCGACGCCGACACCTTCTACCACGAGGTCTGGGGCGGCGAGGACATCCACGTCGGGCTCTACGACTCGCCCGACGAGGCCATCGCGCCGGCCTCGCAGCGCACCGTCGAGCGCATGGCCGAGGGCATGGGCATCACCGCGGAGACCCGCATCCTCGACATGGGCGCGGGCTACGGCGGGTCGGCCCGCTGGCTGGCCAAGAAGTACGGCTGCCACGTGACCTGCCTGAACCTCTCCGAGGTCGAGAACGAGCGCAACCGCGAGAAGAACCGCGCCCAGGGCCTCGACCACCTCGTCGACGTCGTCGACGGGTCGTTCGAGAGCATGCCGGTGCAGGACAACTACTACGACCTCGTGTGGTCGCAGGACGCGTTCCTGCACTCCGGCGAGCGCGGCCAGGTCGTCGAGGAGATCGACCGCGTCCTCCAGCCCGGCGGGCAGGTCGTGTTCACCGACCCGATGGCCGCCGACGGCGCCGACGTCTCGGCGCTCGCGCCGATCCTCGCGCGCCTGCACCTCGACACCCTCGGCTCGCCGGGCTTCTACCGCCAGGAGTTCGGCAAGAAGGGCTACAACTCGGTCGAGTTCGAGGACCACACCCACCAGCTCACGACCCACTACGGGCGCGTGCTGAGCGAGCTCGAGGCCGCGGAGCCGAAGTTCAAGGGTGCGATCTCCGACGAGTACGTCTCGAACATGAAGACGGGCCTGAAGAACTGGGTGAACGGCGGCAAGAGCGGCCAGCTCGCCTGGGGCATCTTCCGCATCAAGCGCTGATCTCCTCGGCGCCGCACGGCACACGGGGCCGGCCGGGACCATCGCGTTCCGGCCGGCCCCGCTGCATTCCTCGTACGAGCGATGCGGCATCGCTGGCGTCTCTGAGCCAGATCAAGACGAGCACGCCGATAGGGCCACATCCTCGCTGCGCGACACGCCGAGGGAGGACGCCAGCCATGCGTCTCGGGGCCACGCTCGTCCACCTGACCCCGGCGCCGCCGTTCCCGATCGCGGCCTGGGCGCGGCGGCTCGTGGACGCGGGCTTCGAGAGCCTCTGGACGCCCCAGCTGATCGGGCGCGGCTCGCTGGTCCCGGACCCGTTCGTCACGCTCGCGGCCGCCGCGACGGCGACCGACGGCGTCGAGCTCGGCACCGCCACCGTCCAGGTGCCCCTGCACCACCCCGCCGACCTCGCCCACCGGGTGCTCTCGCTCGCGTCCGTCGCCGGCGACCGCCTGACCCTGGGCGTCAGCCCGGGCTCCACCCAGGCCGACTACGCCGCCCTCGACCGCGACCACGCCACCCGCTTCGCGACCTTCCACCGGGACGTGGCCCGGCTGCGGACCCTGCTCGCCGACGGGCGGGACGAGCACGCCGAGCTGGCCCCGGCTCCTGCGACGGTCCCGCCGCTGCTGCTCGGCTCGTGGGGCGCCAACGTCGAGCGCGCGGCGCGGGAGTTCGACGGCTGGCTCGCGTCCGGGTACCGCCGCTCCCCCGACCAGATCGTCGACGCCCTCGCGCGGTTCCGCGCGGCCGGCGGCGGCCGGGCCGTCGTCTGCGCAGTGCCGGTGACCGACGACCTCGGCCACGTGCTCGCCCGGTACGCCGACGCCGGGTTCGACGACGCCGTCGTGCTGTTCGCCCCCGGCGATCCCGAGCCGGAGCGGGTCCGCGCCCTGCTTCCCTAGCGACTCTCCTCGAGCGCCTTGTCGAGCGCCTTGTCGAGTGCCGCCGCGACGGCGTCGCGACGGTCGGCGTCCCGGCGCAGCGAGCGGGACAGCTCGAGGTGCACGAACGCCGTCCCCGCCCGCGCCGCCGCCCGGCCCTGCACGTTGCGCCGGCCCAGCAGGTCCTCCCAGCGCTCGCCCTCGCCGACCCGCTCCCCGAGGTCCACGAGCCGGTCCCGCACGGCCGCCAGCAGCGCCGACGGCGCCGCCGCGCCGGGCGAGAGCACCACGTCGACGTCGCCCCGGTCGGCGAACCCGTGCAGCTGGATCTGCGGCAGCCCCCGCCGGACGAGGACCTCCGCGACCCGGGAGAACGGCGCATCCTCGCGGGAGGACACGTCGGCGGGGCACTCGACGCGGTCGCGCGCCTCCGGCGGCGCCCCGGCGACCCGGTGTGCGCCCGACTGGAGGTACAGCACGTCGGCGCGGCGCCCGGCCAGCGCGAGCCCGACGTGCTCGGTGGCGAGGTCGGCGTTGGGGTGCGGCACCTCGACGACCGCGGCCGGCGCGGACCCGAGCACGACCGCCAGCCACGCCCGCTCGTCGCCGGGGTCGGACGCGAGCAGCACCCGGTCGCCCGCCCGGGTCGCCGCGAGACCCAGGGGCGCGCCCGTCGCGACGGCGGCGTCACCGTCGCCGCGGGCCAGGGCGTCGGCCAGCGCGTCGAGGGCGGCGATCTCGGGACCCCGCGGCAGCCGGTAGGGCCCGTCGCGGTGCATCCGCCGCACGAGCCGGGCGACCTGCCGCGCCAGCTCCGTCCCGCCCACCACCGCGACTCTGCCAGCGATCACGTCGCGAGGGGCGCGTCCGGTATGCCGACCGGGCCGACGGCGCTGCCGAACGTGCCGGTCGTGTCGGCACCCGCCGCGCGGCGGTCGGGCGAGAGGCACACCCGGCGGCGACGAGTCCTCGGGGCGCTGCCGCACGTGCCGGTCGTGTCAGCGGGCGGGCTGTGGCGGGCCCCACACCGCGCGGCTCTCCACCACCGGCGTGCCCGGCACGCGGTCGCGGTGGATCGGCGCGCGCCGCGGCGGACCCGCGGGCCCGGGCGTCGCGGGGATGCCCGCCGAAGCACCCGGCCCGGGCGGGGGCGGCACGGTCGGCGGCGCCGCGAGACCCTGCGGCCCGGACGACGGCACCGACGGCACCGGCGGACCGGACGACGGCACCGACGGCACCGGCGGCACCGGCGGACCGGGCGGCGGCCCAGGGGGCGCCACCCGGAGCCCCGGCACACCGGCCTGCGCGGTCGGCGCGGCGGGCGACCCGGGGAGGAGGGTCGTCGCCGGCGGTTCCGGCGCCACGTGGCGCGGCTCCCCGGCGAAGGTCTCGGTCACCGCGTCGGGGTCGGCGGCGACGGGCCAGGGGACGCGCCGCAGCGGCGTGGTCGCCAGGCGTCGGCGCGAGCGCCGGGGCGCGGCGGGGAGGTCGTCGGCGTCGTCGTGCCGCGCGTGACGACCGATCGGCCCAGGTGCTGCTCCGGGAGGTGCGGCCGGTGCTGCCATGTGGCCCAGTGTGGACGTCACGAACATCCGTTCTTGACCGGGGGATGGCCGCTGCGCCGTCGGGGTGGTAGGCCGCCGCCGCCTCGTGACGACCCGGAGCGCAGGATGGCGACACGCCCCGTCCGGGGCGACGGATCTCCCGCGCGGCGCAGCGGGTTCGTCACCCTGGACGTCGCCACCACGTGCCGACCAGGGAAGCTGAGGCCCATGACGTCCGTGCCACCGACGCCTGCACAGCCGGTCTTCACCGAGTCCGCCCGCCTCCAGGCACGGCTGCACGATCTCGTGCCCGGCGGCGCGCACACCTACGCGCGCGGGTCGGACCAGTACCCCGAGACGATGACGCCGATCATCGAGCACGGCCGGGGCGCGCGGGTGTGGGACGCCGACGGCAACGTCTACGTCGAGTACGGCATGGGCCTGCGCTCGGTGACGCTCGGGCACGCCTACGAGCCGGTGAACGCCGCGGTCCGCGACGTCCTCGACCGCGGGATGAGCTTCTCCCGGCCGAGCCGCCTCGAGGTGGAGGCGGCCGAGGACTTCCTGGGGCTCGTGTCGGGCGCCGACATGGTGAAGTTCGCGAAGAACGGCTCCGACGCGACCACCGCGGCCCTCAAGCTGGCGCGCGCCGCCACCGGGCGGGACATGGTCGCGGTCGCCGACCAGCCGTTCTTCTCCACCGACGACTGGTTCATCGGCGGCACCCCCATGAACGCCGGCATCCCCGCCACCACCCGGGTGGGCACGGTCGGCTTCGTCTACAACGACCTCGGCTCCCTGCGCGCCCTGTTCGACGCGCACCCCGGCCGCATCGCCGCGGTGTTCATGGAGGCCGCGACCGCCCTGCACGACCCCGCGCCCGGCTTCCTCGAGGGCGTGCGCGAGCTGTGCACGGCGCAGGGCGCGGTGCTGGTGTTCGACGAGATGATCACCGGGTTCCGCTGGTCGGCGCACGGCGCGCAGGCCGTCTACGGCGTCACACCCGACCTGTCGACGTGGGGCAAGGCGATGGGCAACGGCTTCCCCGTCTCGGCGCTCGCCGGCCGCCGGGAGCTGATGGAGCTCGGCGGCCTGCGCACCGACGCCGAGCGCGTCTTCCTGCTCTCGACCACCCACGGTCCCGAGACCGTCGGGCTCACCGCGTTCCGCGCCGTCGTCGAGGCCTACCGGCGCGAGGACCCGGTCGCCACCATGCGCCGTCAGGGCACCAAGCTCGCCGAGGCGTGCAACGAGGTCATCGCCGCGGCCGGGCTCACCGAGTTCGTCGACGTCGTCGGCCACCCCGCGTGCCTCGTCTTCCGCACCCGCGACGCCGAGGGGCGCCCGTCGCAGCCGATGCGCACCGTGTTCCTCGCCGAGCTCCTGCGCCGGGGGGTGCTCGGGCAGTCGTTCGTCATCTCCGCGGCGCACACCGACGCCGACGTCGAGCACACCGTCACCGCCGTGGCGGGCGCGCTGCCCGCGTACGAGAAGGCGCTCACCGACGGCCCCGAGGCGGTGCTCGACGGCCGCCCGGTCGCCCCGGCGCTGCGCGCGACGGCCGCGCCGAGGCGTCTGAAGTGACCGCGGCGGGGGGACGCTGGCTGGTCACCGGCGGGGCCGGTTACATCGGGGCCCACACGGTGCGGGCGCTGCGGGCGCGCGGCGACACCGTCGTCGTGCTCGACGACCTGTCCACGGGCCTCGTCGAGCGCGTCGACGACGACGTGCCGCTGGTGCGTGCGAGCGTGCTGGACGAGGACACCGTGGCCGCGACGCTGACCGACCACGGCCTCGACGGCGTCATGCACTTCGCCGCCCGCAAGAGCGTGCCCGAGTCGGTGGCGCAGCCGCTGTACTACTGGCGCGAGAACGTCGAGGGCCTGCGCAGCGTGCTGTCGGCGTGCGACCGGGCCGGCGTCGGGCGGTTCGTCTACTCCTCGAGCGCGGCGGTCTACGGCGCGACGGCGGGGGCCGCGGTCGCCGAGGACGACCCGTGCGAGCCCGTGAACCCCTACGGCACCACCAAGCTCGCCGGCGAGTGGCTGCTCGCCGACGTCCACCGCGCCACCGGCCTGCGCTACGTGGCGCTGCGCTACTTCAACGTCGCCGGCGCGCGCGACGCGCGGCTCGCCGACCGCGGCCAGGCCAACCTCGTGCCGATCGCGCTCGACGCCGTCGCGCGCGGGAGCTCGCCGACCGTGTTCGGCCGCGACTACGACACCCCCGACGGCAGCTGCGTGCGCGACTTCGTGCACGTCGACGACCTCGCCGACGCCCACGTCGCCGCCACCGCCCTGCTCGACGCGCCGGGCGCCGAGACGCTCAACGTCGGCGTCGGGCGCGGGTTCTCGGTGCTCGAGGTGATGGCCACCGTCGCGCGGGTCGTCGGCCGGCCCGTCGACCCGGTGATCGCGGAGCGGCGCCCCGGCGACCCGGCGTCGGTCGTCGCGGACGCCTCCCGGATCGCCGAGCGGCTCGGGTGGCGCGCCCGCCACGACCTCGACGACATCGTGTCGTCGGCGTGGGAGGCGCGGTTCGGGCAGGTCAGCCCGTCGGCGCCAGGGTCCTGACGACCTTCCGCGCGAGCCCCGTGCCCTTGCGCGCGACCTTGCCGAACAGCTCGCCGACGTCGGTGAGCGGCGTGAGCACGATGCGGTGCATCGCGAACGGGGGCTCGTGCGGGCCGACGAGGCCGGGGCGCGTGGTCACCGCGGCCTTGTAGCCGGCCTCGCGGGCGAGCGCCATCGTCTGCTGGTCGTAGTCGCCCGCGTTCCCGTTCGGGTAGGCGAGGAGATCCACCGTCTGGCCCAGCCCCTGCTCGAGGGCCTGCCGGCTGGCGACGAGCTCCTCGCGCTGGGTGTCGACGTCCTCGCGGGCGAGGATCGGGTGGGTGACGGTGTGCGAGCCGACGCCGTGCCCGGTGGCGGCGAGGGCCTTCGCGCCGGGCCAGTCGAGGAACATCGGCGCGCGCGCGGGCGGGGGCGGCGCGATCCGCTCGGCGATGCGGGCGACCGCCTCGACGCGCGTGGCGCGGTCGACCAGCTTGAGCTCGTCCTTGAGCGCCGCCTGCGCCCCGAGCCGGGCGGCGGGGGTGGAGAGGTCGTGCGTGCGCCCGGCCCAGTCCAGCGACGTCGCGGTGCAGCGGTCGAACGCGTCGGCGAGCTCCTCCCACCAGGCACCGATGCGCCCGGAGAGGATGTCGGAGACGAGGAAGAAGGTGCCGTGCATGCCGCGCCGGTCGAGGGCGGGCACGGCGGCCTCCACCCAGTCGGCGTACCCGTCGTCGAAGGTCAGGGCGACCGCCCGCGGCGGCAGCGAGCCGCCGGCGGCGAGCGTGTCGACGGCCTCGGAGAGCGGGACGACCGTGGCGAGCCTGTCGATCGCCGCGAGCTGGCGGTCGAAGCCGCGCCGCCCGGCGCCGGGGTCCGCCGGGTAGAACGGCGTCGGGTCGATGTTGTGCCAACCGAGCACGAGGAGCCGTCGACTCATGGCGGTCGACGGTAACGGCCGCCCCGCGGCGTCGATCGACGTGGTGGATTTCCTGACGTTCAACGTCAGGGAAGGGGCCACGCTGGAACACCCCGGACGACGCCCACCGGCGTGTCGCGCGGGCGAGGATGTGGCGATCCTGGCGTCACGTGCCAGCGATGCCGCATCGCTGGTCCGGGCGCCCCGGTCAGCGCGAGCGGGTGCCCGGCATGCGGGCGAGGACGGGCTTCGCGAGGTCGCGCAGGCGCGCGCGGAGCTCCGGCGAGAGGCCGTCGGTGGCGCGGCGGACGCCGGCGTCGACCTGGGCGAGCAGGCGGGTGGGGTCGAGCGCGCCCGCCACGACCAGCGTCTCCACCGCGCGCTCGTCGGTGGCGAAGCGCGCCTTGTAGGTCTCGTCACCGAGGAGCAGGTCGTACTCGTCGGCGCCCTCCTCGATCGCCTCGCGCACGGTGTGCGCCATGAGCACGAGACCGACGCTCTTCTCCGCCCACTCCGGGTCGAAGCCGGCCTGGAAGTACGCGTAGCGCCCGCCGATCCGCCAGGCGTAGAGCGCGGCGACCGCCGTCCGGTCTCCTGGGGTCGAGCTCCGCTCCGCTACGTCTCCCGGGACCTCGAGGAACGACATCCGCAGCCAGCCCCGCTCGAGCGCCGCCGCCGCGAAGTCGGCGTGGAACGCGTGCACGGTCGGGCTCGTGATCGTCGAGCCGCCCTCGCGCTCGTCCCACCGCAGGTTGTGCAGCCGGAAGAACTCGGCGACGTCGCCGACGACCTCGCCCGGCGACGACGTCGCGCGCACCTTCGCGCCGAGCCCGTCGACCAGCGCGCGCTCCTTGCGGCGCACCTGCTGGCGGAAGTTGCGGCTGCGCGCGCCGAGGAAGGAGTCCCAGGTGTGCCCGGTCAGCGGCACGAACGGCATGACCCCGCCGCGCAGCCGGGTCGCCGCGACCCGCCCGCGCAGCCCCTCGCCCAGCGCCGGCACCCACGAGGCACCGGCGTCGACGTTGTGCAGCACGACGGCCTCGCGGCCCAGCGCGCCGGCCGCCGCCCGGGCGACCTCGGCCTCGCGGCCCGCGACGGCCACCGGGGCGAAGCGGTCGCCGACGTTGGCGCCGGCGAAGCGCACGGTCCGCCCCGACCGGCAGAGGGGCAGCAGCCCCGCCAGCGCCCCGTCCGCGTCGCGCACCCGCACCACGAACGGCGGCGCGTCCTGCCCGTAGTGCCGCGCGTAGGCCGCGAACCACTCCGGGGAGACGAAGGCGTTGCCCGCGGCCTCGGCGAGGGCGCGCCACTCGTCGACCAGGCCCGGCTCGTCGGCGGGATCGGCGAGGATCTCGACGTCTCGGCTCACCCGCCCGAGGCTAACGGGCCCGTTCCGACAGCCTTCCGGGCCAACCTCGCCGGCTCCCGGACGTCCTCCTATCGGTGAGCGAATCCTCAGTGTCGGGCCCCGGCCCGCTGCCCGACGGCGGTGGCGCCGAGAGCCGTCGGTACCGTTGCCCCACCCCGGCGTGCGGTTCGCTCCCCATCGGCCCGCCGCGACCCCGACCCTTCTGCGAGGACTCCCTGCGATGAAGGTCAGTGTCTTCGGTCTCGGTTACGTGGGCACCGTGAGCGCCGCCTGCCTGGCCACGGAAGGCCACGACGTCATCGGCGTCGACGTCAACCCGGCCAAGCTCGCGATGATCGGCGAGGGCCGCACGCCCGTCGTCGAGGAGCGGATCGGCGACATCGTCGCCGAGGTCGTCGCCTCCGGCCGCCTCACGGTCACCGACGACGTCGCCGCCGCGATCCACGCCACCGACCTCTCGCTGGTGTGCGTCGGCACCCCGTCGGCCGGCAACGGCAGCCTCGACACCACGTACCTCGAGCGCGCCGCCCGCGAGATCGGCGCGGCGCTCGCGGTCCGCGACGACGCCGCCGGCCGCCACACCGTCGTCTTCCGCTCGACGATGCTGCCGGGCACCTGCCTCGGCGTGCTCGTGCCGATCCTCGAGGACGCCTCGGGCCTGGTCGCCGGGCAGGACTTCGGCGTCGCGGTGAACCCCGAGTTCCTCCGCGAGGGCACGAGCGTCAAGGACTTCTACGACCCGCCCAAGACGGTGGTCGGCGAGCTCGACCCCGCCAGCGGCGACGCGGTGCTCTCCCTCTACGCCGGTCTCGGCGCCCCGGAGTTCCGGGTCGAACCGCCGGTGGCGGAGATGACGAAGTACGTCGACAACACGTTCCACGGCCTCAAGATCGGCTTTGCGAACGAGATCGGCGCGCTGGCCCGCGAGCTCGGCGTCGACTCCCACGACGTCATGGAGATCTTCCTGTCCGACACCAAGCTGAACATCAGCCCGGCGTACCTGCGCCCGGGCTTCGCGTTCGGCGGATCGTGCCTGCCCAAGGACCTGCGGGGCCTGGTGCACGCCGCGCGCCGTCACGACGTGCGCGTGCCGATTCTCGAGAACGTGCTGCCGTCCAACGACGAGCACATCCAGCGCGCGTTCGAGCACGTCGCGGCCACCGGGAAGCGCAAGGTCGGCGTGTTCGGCCTCGCGTTCAAGGGCGGCACCGACGACCTGCGCGAGAGCCCGCTCGTCGAGCTCTGCGAGCGCATGCTCGGCAAGGGCTTCGACCTGCGCATCTACGACCCCGCGGTCGTCGAGTCCGCGCTGCTCGGCGCCAACCGGGCCTTCATCGAGGCCCGCCTGCCCCACCTGCGTGACCTGCTGGTCGACTCCGTACAGGACGTCGTCGACCACGCCGAGGTCCTGGTCGTCGGGAAGGCGGACGACGACGTCCGCAGTGCCCTCGGCCACGGCACCTCGGTGCCCGTGATCGACCTCGTCCGGCTCCCCGACGCCGCGGCGCGTCGCCAACAGGAGGGATACGTCGGCCTTGCCTGGTAGAGCACTGATCGTCGTCGAGAACCTCTCGGTCCCCTTCGACCGGCGGGTCTGGCAGGAGTGCCAGACCCTCACCGGGCACGGATGGGAGGTCGAGGTGATCTGCCCGCTCGGCACGAAGCGGGACACCGAGACCGAGATCGTCATCGACGGCGTCCGGATCCACCGCTACCCGCTCGAGGCGGCGACCGGCGGCCCGCAGGGCTACCTCAAGGAGTACGGCACCGCCCTCTGGCACACCAACCGGCTGATCAAGCGCATCCAGAAGCGCGCGCCGGTCGACGTCGTGCACCTGTGCAACCCGCCGGACCTGCTCTTCCTGCCCGCGCTGCGCGCCAAGGCCCGCGGCGCACGGGTCATCTTCGACCAGCACGACCTCGTCCCCGAGCTCTACCTCTCGCGGTTCCGCGAGAAGAAGGACTCGATGTACTGGGCGATGCGCCTGCTGGAGTGGGGGACCTACCGCACCGCGGACACGGTGATCGCCACCAACGAGAGCTACCGCGCCGTGGCCACCGGCCGCGGGCGGGTGCCGGTCGAGGACACGTTCGTCGTCCGCAGCGCCCCCGCCGTCGAGCGGTTCGCGCTGCGCGACCCCGAGCCGGCGCTGGCCCGCGGGCGTGAGCACCTGCTCTGCTACCTCGGCGTGATGGGCCCGCAGGACGGGGTCGACTACGCGATCCGCGCCCTGGCCGACCTCGCCGAGCGCCGCGACGACTGGCACGCGGTGTTCATGGGCACCGGCGACGCCTTCGACGACGTCGTCGCCCTCGCACACGCCTACGGGCTCGACGACCGGGTGTCGTTCACCGGCCGCATCCCCGACGAGGACGTGCTGCGCCATCTGTCCACCGCGTCGGTCTGCCTCGCGCCGGACCCGCGCAACCCGCTCAACGACGTGTCCACCATGAACAAGATCATGGAGTACATGGCGATGGGGCGGCCGGTGGTGTCGTTCGACCTGGTCGAGGCGAGGGTCTCGGCGGGGGAGGCGGCGGTGTACGCCCGACCCAACGACGTCGGCGAGTTCGCGGGCCTCGTGTCCGAGCTGCTCGACGACCCCCGTCGCCGCCGGGCGATGGGCGAGATCGGCATGGAACGCGTGTCCGGGCCGCTCTCCTGGACCAACTCGGAGAAGGAACTGCTGGCCGCCTACGAGTCGGCCACGCGGGATCGCTCCGAGGACCGCTGAAGCGATGACCAGCTCCGTCGACGACCCGCTCGCGGGCCTCGTCGGCGGTCGCATCACGGCAGTCGCCTTGATCCACCACAGTAGGATGCCCACCGGCGTCCCCCGGGGGCGACACGCCGACGACCGGACGAAAGGCACGTCATGAGCCCGCTCCAGATCCAGTGGGATCGCATCCGCCGCCGGTGGGTGCTGATCCTCGTCATCGGCATCGTGGCGGCAGCCGGCTCGCTCGGGGCCTCGCTCCTGCAGGGATCGAGCTACACCGGCCGGTCGGCGCTGACCATCGTGTCCCAGGACCGCGCTCCCGAGCAGGACACCGTCCTCGCCCAGGGCTACGCCGACTACTTCAACCAGGCGTCCTCGCAGCAGCAGCTGCGCCAGACCGCCGGTGTGCCCGACTCGGTCGGCCTCAACGCCCGCATCGCCGCGGCCAGCCCGATCGTGTACATCGAGGCCGTCGCCGACAGCCCCGACGTCGCCTCGGACTCGGCCACCAAGATGGCCGTCGCCCTGCGCGACGACGTCAACTCGAGCCTCGGCGGCGACGCCCAGCAGCAGCAGCTGGACTCTCTGAACCAGCAGCTCGCGGGCGCCCAGCGCGCGAACAACCAGGGCGAGGTCAGCCGGCTCCAGGAGCAGATCAACGACATCCAGGGCCGCAACACCAACCAGCTGCAGGACCTGCAGCTCAACGCCGGTGTCGTCTCCAACCCGACCAACGCCGCCCGCAACGCCGGCGCGGCGCTGATCGGCGGGCTCGTGCTCGGCGCCCTGCTCGCGATGGCGCTGGGCCGCTTCGAGAACCGCATCGTGACGCCCAGCGAGGTCCGCGACCGCCTCGGCCTGCAGGTGCTCGCCGTCGTCGGCGGCAAGCGCCGGTCCGGCGAGAACGCCCGCAACGAGATGCTGCGGGCGCTCATGGGCCTCACCAACGCCCACGGCATGCCGACCCCGGGCTCGCTCGCGATCACCGGCCCGGCCACGGCCCGCGCGTCGAAGACCCGCATCGCCGTCGCCCTGGCCGGCCTGCGCGCCCTGCAGGGCCAGACGACGCTGCTGGTCCAGGCCGACCTCGAGAGCGACGCCGGCGGTTCCACCGAGCTGGCGTCGATGTCCGGTGTCGCCGACTTCCTCGCCGAGCGCGGCGACAGCCGCATCGACGGCAAGGTGTTCTCCAACGGCCGCGCGCTGCTCGTCTCGCCGCGGGGCAGCAAGCGCGACGACCTGTTCGCGCTGTACTCCCGCTCGCACGTCTCGCGCCTGCTCGGGCAGGGCACGATGCTCGCCGACCTGGTGATCATCGACGCGCCGCCCGCCGAGACCGTCGAGGGCCAGGTCGTCTGCTCCGCCGCCGACCGCTCGCTGCTGGTCGTCGAGGAGGGCGAGACCCGCTCCCGCGACGCCTCCAACGCGCTCGACTCGCTGGCCCGCGCCGGCGGCACCGCGCTCGGTGTCGTGCTGGTGCGCAACCCCGGCCAGCTCACCGACCCGGGCTTCCTCGCCGAGCGCAACTGGACGCCCGCGCGCCTGCCCGCGGGCCCGGTGCCCGCCGCGCGTCCCGCCGGTGGCCCCGCCGGCCCGGGTGGGCCCGGTGCCCCGGCTGCCGCGCCGGCCCCGCGGCCCGCGCAGGTCCCGCCGGCCGACCGCACCGCCCCGATCTCCCGCGAGAAGCTCGAGGAGGCCCGCGCCGCGATGGGCGCGGGCGCCGCGGCCGAGGGCACCAACGGCGCGACCGTGAACGGCGCCAAGCCCACCAACGGCACCGCGGTGCGCGGCTCGTCAAGCCAGCCCTCGCAGGGCACCAACGGCAGCGCGGCCCCGCGCCAGGACCAGGCCTCGGGCAGCCGCCCGGCCAAGCCCGCCGGAGGCCCGAACCCCGGCTCCACCCCCGGTGCCACGCCGAGCGCCGCCCCGCGCGGCGGGTCGGACGGGGCCGGGGCGCAGGGCGCCCAGGGCGGCAAGCCGTCCCCCGCCGCGAAGCCCTCCCCGGGCGGCGCGCCGCAGGGCGGCTCGGGTGCCGCCGGCGCGGTGGGCGCCGCGGGTGCGGCCGGAGCCGCCGGCGCGGCGGGTGCCGCCGCGGCCGCGGGGGCCAAGCCGTCGTCGCCGGGCCAGGGCCCGGCCGGACAGCAGGGCCCCGGCGCCAAGCCGGGCCAGGGCAACCAGCCGAACCAGGGCGCCCAGGCCGGCGCCCCCAAGCCGGCGGGCGGCGCGCCGCAGCCCGGCCCGGGCGCGCCGGCGGGCACCGAGGCGCCCGGCGTGAGCGTCCACACGCGCCGCGGCGCCGGCGCCAAGCCCTCCCCCAGCCCGAAGCCGACCCCCGGCGGCGGGCCCAAGCCGACCGGGCCGCAGCCGGGCGCCAACCCCGGGGCCGGCCCGTCCGCGTCCGGCCCGGGCTCCGCGCCGGCGGGCACGCGCCCCGGCGGGGCGCCCAAGCCGGCCGCCAAGCCCACCGGCAAGGCCGACGGCGCCTCGGCGTCGCCGAGCTCGCCCCCCGGGGCGAAGCGCGTCGGCACCGCGCGGTTCACGCGCAGCGCCGCGCCCTCCGGTGCGGGCGCGAAGGACGGTGACAAGAAGTCCTCCGACGTGTCGTCGGGCCCGCACACCGGCGGTCTGTCCGCTCCCACGGTCACCCTGCGCACGGAGAAGTGAGTGAGCCAGCTGACGGGACGCTTCCGTGGTTCCTCGCGCCGTGACCTGGTCGTCGGCGCCGTCGCGGTCGTCGTCGTCCTCGGTCTCGCGTTCAGCGCGCCGAGCGACGTCGGCGTCCTGCTGGCGGGCGGCGCGGTAGCCGCCGGCGTCGGTCTCCTCGCCCTGGGCAACCCGCTCCTGGCGCTGCTGCTGGTCTACGGGGCGAGCTTCCTGCGGTCACCGCAGAAGGAGTTCGTCTCGA
Source organism: Actinomycetospora flava (assembly GCF_037400335.1). Lineage (NCBI taxonomy): Bacteria > Bacillati > Actinomycetota > Actinomycetes > Pseudonocardiales > Pseudonocardiaceae > Actinomycetospora > Actinomycetospora flava. The sequence goes on along the minus strand of NZ_JBBEGM010000005.1, from coordinate 117,979 downwards.
TGGAGGCGCTGACGCCCTGCTTCTACGCGATGCTGCTGGCGCTGGCGATCGCGGTGGCCCAGCGCGCCCGGGAGCTCCCGCGCCTCGGCGCCGTCGAGTGGCTGATCACGACCTACATCGTCTGGAACATCCTCTCGATGTGGCTGCCGCACGAGTACGACGCGATCGACCCCATCACGGGCGCCTCGATCGACGTGTGGCGCTGGATCTTCAGTGGGGTGCTGCTGCCGCTGGTCACCTACATCGTCGCCAAGGCCGTCCTCACCGACGAGCGCTCGGTGCAGTGGGTCCTGTGGATCACCGTGGCGATGGCCGCCTACTCGGCGTGGGTCAGCATCATGCAGTTCCACGGCCCGGACTGGGCGGTGTGGCCGTCGTACATCGTCGACTCGCCGAACTGGAAGGGCCGCGCCAACGGCGTGTTCAACCAGCCCGTCGTCAACGGCATGATCCTCACCGTCGGGTACGTGGTCTGCCTGTTCCTGGCCTCGCGACCCGGGGTGCAGCGCTGGCTGCGCTGGGGCCTGTGGGGCCTCGCCGCGGCGTGCGCGTACTCGGTCTACCTCACCCACACCCGCGCGTCGCTGCTCGCGCTGGTCGTCGTGGTCGGGCTGGGTGTGGTGTTCGCGAAGCACTGGCGCCGCGCGTTCGTGGTGTCCGGCCTGCTCGGCCTCGCGGGCGTCGCCGCCAACGCCGCCACGTTCTTCTCCGACGACCGCTCCGCGGGCGGCATCGGCTCCTCGAACGAGGTCTACGACCGGCTCAACATCATGGCGACGTCGCTGCGCGCCGTGGCCGAGCACCCGTTCGTCGGCATCGGCATCGGGCGGTTCCAGGTCTACAACACCTGGGAGCACACCGTGTGGTCCCAGGAGATCGACTGGAACCGCGGGCTCGGCATCATCTCGCACGAGAACGAGCTGGGGATCGCCGCCGAGCTCGGCATCCCGGGCCTGCTGCTGTGGCTCGGCATCCTCGTGACGGTGTTCTGGGCGCTGTGGCGCGCGATGCACGAGCTGCCCGAGAACACCTTCCTCGGGCGTCCGCTGGCGCTGGTCGGCGGCATGGCGATGGTCGTCCTCGTGGTCAACGGCGTCACCGTCGACCTGCGCCTGCTCGACTTCGCGTCGATGATGCCGTTCCTGTTCGCCGGCATGGTGGTCGGCCAGCTCGACCGGCACCGCGCGGGCCGCTGGACCGCCCGGCCCGGGGCCGCCGGCAGCGGCCTGCCCGGCGGGATGACGCCGGACGAGGTCGCCACCTGGCACGACGAGCACCCGCGCGAGAAGCCGGCCGGACCCGACGGGACCGGCTCCCGCGGCGGCCTCGTGGGCGCTCCGTGAGCCGACCGCGGTCGCCCCGGCCGCCCCGGGTCCTCTGGGTCTCGACGAGCATGCGCACCCAGGGCGGGATCGCCACCTGCGTGCGCACGCTGGCCGCGACCGGGCTCTGGGAGCGGTGGGGCGTGCGGCACGTGGCCACCCACCGGGACGGGTCGACGGCCGACAAGGTGCTGGCGTTCGCGTCGGGACTCGCCCGCTACACCGCGACGATGGTGCTGCGCCGCCCCGACCTCGTGCACATCCACATGTCCTCGGCGGGCAGCTTCGTGCGCAAGGCCGCCATGGCGTGGCTCGCGTACCTGCTGGACGTCCCGGTGGTGCTGCACGTGCACTCCGGGCGCTTCCACCTCTTCCACGACAAGGCGCCCGCCCCGCTGCGACGCCTGATCGCCGCGACCCTGACGCGGGCCGACCTCGTCATCGCGCTGGGCGAGCTCATGCGCGCCCGGCTCGCGGCGATCGCCCCGGACGCGCACCTGACCTCGCTGCCCAACCCGGTGCGCATCTCGCCGGTGACCCGCCGCCCCGCGGGCGCCGCGCCGCACGTCGTGTTCCTCGGGCGGATCTGGGACAAGAAGGGCGCGTTCGCGCTGATCGAGGCCTGGGCGAAGTCGTCCGGCGGGGAGTCCGGCGGGCACCTCACGATGGCCGGCGACGGCGAGCACGAGCGCGCCCGCACCCTGGCCCGCGAGCTGGGCGTCGCCGACTCGGTGACCGTGCACGACTGGCTCCCGGCCGACCAGGTGGCGGAGCTGCTCGCGAGCGCCGACGTCCTCGCGCTGCCCTCGGAGAACGAGGGCCAGCCGATGGTCGTGCTCGAGGCCATGTCGCGCGGGCTGGCGGTGCTCGCCACCGAGGTCGGCGGCATCCCCGAGCTCGTCACCGACGGCGTCGAGGGCCTCCTCGTGCCGCCGCACGACGCGGGGGCGCTGGCCGACGCGCTCGGCGAGCTGCTCGGCGACGAGACCCGCCGGCGCGCCCTCGGCGAGGCCGGGGCCGCCCGGGCACGGGCCGAGTTCGCGGCCGACGCGGTCGCCGCACGGATCGAGGGTCTGTACCACGACGTCCTGTCCGGGCACGGACACCCGGCTCGGGGACGCGTGTCCGGGTGACGGCTACTCTCCGCGCCATGATCGACGCGACGGTCCGGCCGTGAGGCGGCCCCGCCGCCCGGTGCGGCCGGAGGGTCCGCTGCGGGTCCTGTTCGTCGTCCCCACGCTCGCCGTCGGCGGGGCGGAGCGCCACGCGGCCACGCTGCTCGCGGGCCTCGACCAGGACCGCTTCTCCGGCTCCCTGGTCTGCCTGCAGGACGGCGGGCTCGGCACCAACTGGTCGGAGCTGCAGGCCGCGGGCGTGCCCGGCGTCGAGTTCCGCCGCAGCCGCCGCGATATCCCGGGCATGCTGCTCGACCTCGTGCGCCACCTGCGCCGCGAGCGCCCCGACATCGTCATCCTGCGCGGCTTCAACGCCGAGACGCTCGGCCGCGTCGCCGGGGTGCTGGCCCGGGTGCCGCGGCTCGCGGTGTGGGTGCACAACTGCGGCGACGTCACCCCGCACGGGCGGGCGCGCCGGACCGTCGACGGCCTGCTCGCCAAGGTCACCGACGCCGTGTACGGCGTCGCGCACGCCCAGCGCGGCTACATCACCGGCGAGCTCGGCCACGACGGCGACAAGGTCCGGATCGTGCACAACGGCACCGACCTGGGCTTCACCACGCCCGAGCGCACGGGCCGCGACACCGCGCTCGCCCACGAGCTGGGGATCGCGGACGACGAGCTCGTCATCGGCACCGCCGCGGTCATGCGCCCGGAGAAGGACCAGGCGACGCTGCTGCGCGCGTTCCGCCGGATCGCCGACGCCCGCGACGACGTCAAGCTGGTGCTCGCCGGCGACGGCCGCGAGCGCCCGCGCCTCGAGGCCCTGGTCGACGAGCTCGACCTCCGCCAGCGTGTCCTCTTCCTCGGTCACCGCGACGACGTGCCGCGCCTGCTGCGGGTCTTCGACGTCTTCACGCTGTCCTCGAAGACCGTCGAGTGCTTCCCGATGTCGGTGCTCGAGGCCATGAGCGCCTCGCTGCCCGTCGTCTGCACCGACGTCGGCGGGGTGCCCGAGATGGTCGCGGACGGCGAGACCGGCCGCGTCGTGCCCCGGGAGGACCCCGAGGCCCTGGCCGCGGCGTTCCTCGACGTGCTCGCCGACCCGGCCCGCGCCCGCACGATGGGGCAGGCCGGACGGACGCGGGTGCGCGAGGAGTTCACGCTGCAGCGCTCGATCGACCGCGCCCAGGCCGTCATCGAGGAGACCGCCGGGCGGCCCGTGCGCGAGACCGATGCCCTCGCGGCCGGGCGCTGAGGGCTCGGGTCCAGGGGGCCCGCTGCGGGTCACCCTCGTCCTCGACGTCGCCGCGGTCGGCGGCGCCGAGATCGTCCTGCGGAACACCTTCGCGCACCTCGACCCCGCCCGGGTCGTCACCGACGTCGTCTGCCTGCGCGAGCCCGGCCCGCTGGCCGACGACTTCCGCGCCGTCTCCGACGGGCTGGTCACGCTGCCCCGCGGTGGGCGGCTCGACCCCGCCGGGCTCGGGCGCGTCCCCCGGCTCGCGCGCCACTTCCGGACGCGCCGCACCGACGTCGTCGTCGTCTCGCACCACCACCGCGCCGCGCTGACGCTCGCGCGGGTCGCCGCCCCGCTCGGCGGCGCCCGGTCGGTCGTCGCCGCCCACGACATGGACCTCACGCGCGTCGGCTCCCGGGTGCTGCCGCGCCAGGTCGTCGAGACGCTCTTCCTGAGCTCCGGGCTCGCGCTGCTCGCCCCGAGCCAGGGGCGCTACCTGCACGACGAGGAAGGGGTCGGGCGCTCCTGGCGCAGCCGCGCCCGCGAGTTCCTCGTGCCCAACGGCATCCCCGCCCCGGAGCCCGAGCCGCCGACCCGCCGCGCGGAGGTCCGCGCCGAGCTGGGCGTCGAGGACGACGACGTCGTCGTGCTCATGGTGGCGCGGCTCTCGCGGCAGAAGGCGCACGAGGTGATGCTCGACGCGCTCGCCCGTGCCGCGCACCCGAAGCTGCGCCTGGTCGTCGTGGGCGACGGCGCCCGCCGCGAGGAGCTCGAGGGCCTCGTCGCCGACCGGGGGCTCGAGAAGTCCGTGTCCTTCCTCGGCCTGCGCCGCGACGTGCCCCGGCTGCTCGCCGGCGGGGACGTCTTCGCGCTGTCCTCGGTGCACGAGGGCGTCCCGATCTCGGTGATCGAGGCGATGACCCAGGGCCTGCCCGTCGTCGCCACCGACGTCGGCGCGCTGCGCGACCAGGTCACCGACGGCGTCGACGGCTTCCTCGTCGGGTCCGGCGACGCCGCGGCCCTCGGCGAGCGCCTGGTCCGCCTCGCCGACGACCCCGCCCTGCGCGCCGAGTTCGGCCGCCGGGCCCGGGAGCGCGCGAGCACCGAGTTCACGATCGAGAACACCGCGGCCGCCTTCACGGCCATGGTGGAGACGGTCGCCGGGCGCGCGTAGGTCCCCGCGCGCGAACCCGGTGATCACGGGCGTCCTGGTGCACCCGGTGCCGCGCGCGAGGTGCACGACGTCGCTCGCGATCACCGGGGAGGCCCGCCTCGGGGCCGCCGCCGGGTCACACCGACACGCGGCCTACCGTTCCCTCATGCCCGGTTTGCGCTCCCTCGCCCCGGCCAAGGTCACCTGGTACGCCCGGCGCCTGCGCTCGATGGGCCCGCGGGAGGTCGCCGACCGGGCGCTGACCGTCGGGGCCACCGCCGCGCGCCGGGTCACCGGCGACCACGAGCCCGACGACGCCACGCTGCTCGGGCGCGCCGACCCGGACTGGGCGGCCCTGCTGGGCGACTTCCGCGCCGGCACCGCCCGCCCGGTGCTCCTCGACCGCGCGAGCGCCGCCGCCGTCGCCGAAGCGCACCCCGAGGCCGTCAAGGCGCTGCTCGCCGCGGCCGACCGCGTGCTCGAGCACCGCTTCACGTTCTTCGCGCACCCCGAGGCGCACTACCCCGGCGCGATCGACTGGTCGTACGACCCGCTCGCCGACGTTCGCTGGCCCGCGCTCCCGTCGCACGCGATCAACCACCGCGCCGGGCACGGCGAGCCGAAGTGGATCTGGGAGCTCAACCGGCTCCAGCACCTGCCGTGGCTCGCGCAGGCGTGGCTGATCACCGGCGACGAGCGCTACGGCACCGAGGCCCTCGACCAGCTCGAGGCCTGGATCGCCGCGAACCCGCCCGGGCGCGGCATCGCCTGGCGCGGGGCGTTCGAGGTGGGCGTGCGGGCGATCTCGGTGCTCGTCGCCCTGCAGGGCCTCGCCGACCACCCCGCGCTGACCCCGGAGCGCTACCGGCGCGCGGTGCGGATGCTCGCCGCGGGCGCCCGGCGCTGCTGGCGCGACCGCTCGAAGCACAGCTCCGCCAACAACCACCTCGTCGGCGAGCTCGCCGGCCTCGCGGCCGTGGGGATCCTGCTGCCCGAGCTCGCGTCGTCGGCGCGCTGGGAGCGCGACGCGGTCGACGCCCTCGCGGCCGAGGCGCGCCGCCAGATCCTCCCGGACGGGGTCGGCGCCGAGCAGGCCGTCGGCTACCAGGTCTTCACCGCCGAGCTGCTCGCCGTCGTCGCGCTGCTGCGCCGCCTCGACCCCGGCCACGCCCCCACGCCGGCGGACGGGACCCTGCTGGCCGCGATCGGGCGTTCGGCGGGCCACCTCGCCGACCTCGTCGGCACCGGCGACCCGACCCCGCGCACCGGCGACGACGACGAGGGCTTCGCGCTGCGCCTCGACCCGGCGCCGGTCCGGGAGGTCCGCCCGCACCTCGCGCTCGCGGCCGTCCTCACGGGCCTGCCGGCCGCGCGCCGGGCGGGGACGCCGGACCTCACCTCGGCCTGGGTCGCGGCGCGGCTGGGCAGCACCGACGCCCGCACCGACTGGGAGCCCGGCGACGCCTACGCCCCCGACGGCGGCCTCGCGATCCTGCGCTCCGGGCGGCGCCGGGTGCTCGTCGACGTCGGACCGCTGGGCTACCTGTCCATCGCCGCGCACGGGCACGCGGACGCGCTGGCGGTCGGGATCGCGGTCGACGGGCACGACCTTGTCGGCGACCCCGGCACCGGCAGCTACTTCGTGCACCCCGACTGGCGCACCGCCCACCGCTCCACCCGGGCGCACGCCACGGTGGCCGTCGACGACGCCGACCAGTCGGTGATGGGCGGCCCGTTCCTCTGGAGCGAGCACGCGCAGGTCCGCGTGCGCGACGTCGACCTCGCCGCCGGCCGCGTCGACGCCGAGCACGACGGCTACCGGCGTCTCGAGGCCCCCGTCGTCCACCGCCGCGTCGTCGACGCCCCGCCCGGCGACGACGTCGTGCTGGTGGTCGACGTCCTGACGCCGACCGGCGAGGCGCCCCTCCCCCCGATCCGCACCACCTGGCCCCTGCACCCGGACCTCACCGTCGACGGGAGTGCCGACGGGACCGTCGTGGCCCGCCGCGACGGCGAGCCCGTGCTGCGCGTCGTCACCTCGGCGTCGGCCCCCGCGTCGGGCTGGCGCCTGCGCGGCGGGGACCCGGGGGCGGGCGAGCTCGGCTGGTGGTCCGACCGCCTGGAGCAGCGTCGCCCGTGCTGGTTCGTCGGCGCCGTCGTCGAGGACGGGGGCGGCGCGCGCCGGCCCGAGCCCGTGATCGTCGCCACACTGCTCGTCACCGGCGACGCGGCGGCCCGACCGGCCCCGTCTCCCATCGTGGACCCGGGTCGCGACGGGGCGGTCCGCGTGCACTGGACCGGTTCGTCCGGTCCGCGGGCGACGGTGGTCGGTGCCGGCTGAGCGGGATCCGGGAGTGCTCTCCCGCCCCCGATACGATGAAGTGTCGCGCCCGACCGGGGCGCGGCGCCGCGGTGGCGACCGGTTCCGGACGCCGCCGGCGGGCGGTCCAGCGATGACGGGTCGATGACGCAGCCTCCGGAGAGCGACGGGAACCCCGCACGGGGTCGGCCGCACGGTTCCGGGCACGCGGAACAGGGCGTCGGGCAGGCCATGCCCGAGGTGCAGGTGGACCCGCCCTTCGAGGGCGGTGCCTCCCCCCAGGAGGAGGCGCCCGACGAGCACAACCCCTCGCTGAAGAACCTCGGCAGCCGCCTGCGCCGCGGGGCGCAGTTCGCCGCCATCGCGCTGATCTTCACGCAGCTCATCTCGCTGATCCAGACGATCTTCGTCGCCCGGCTGCTGACGGTCGAGGAGATCGGTGTATTCACCGCGGGCACGCTGTTCGCCAACTTCGCGGTGACGATCGCCGACGGCGGCATGCGCGCGGCGCTGATCCAGCGCGAGACCGACGTCGAGAAGGCCACCGAGACCGCGTTCTGGGCGAGCCTGGGCACCGGCGTCGTCATGGCCGGCGCCACGCTCGCCGCGTCGCCGCTGATGACGATGTTCTTCGACAACGACGAGATGGTCGGCCTCGTCTGCGCCGCCACCTGCGGCACGCTGCTCATCCACTCGCTGGTCAACGTGCCCGAGGCGCTGCTGCAGCGGCACTTCAACTTCAAGCGGCGCCTCGTGGTCGACCCGCTGACGGCCGGGTCGTTCGCGATCGTGACGGTGACGCTCGCCTTCGCCGGCTTCGGCGTGTGGGGCATGGTCATCGGGCTCTACGCCTCGCAGCTCGCCACGCTCATCTCGTGCTGGATCATGTGCAAGTGGCGCCCGGGCAAGACCCGGCCGAGCTACCGCATCTGGCGCGAGCTGGCGAACTTCTCGTTCCCGATGATCGTCGCCAACCTCACCGACCGGTCGCGCGACCTCGTCCAGCAGGGCCTCATCGGCCGCCAGCTCGACGTCAGCGCGCTCGGCCAGTACCGCTACGGCCGCCGGATCGGCGTGCTGCCCGGCACGGCGATCATCCAGGTCGCCTCGTACGTGCTGTTCCCGGCGTTCTCGCGGATCGCGGCGGACGCGAAGCGGTTCCACGACGGGTTCCTGCGCAGCCTGCGGGCGCTGTGGACGGCGACGATGCCGTTCTCGGCGATGCTCATCGCCCTGGGCCAGCCGATGATCGTCGTGCTGCTGGGCGAGGAGTGGCGGCCCGCCGGCCTGTTCGTCGCCGCGATGGCGGGCTACGGACCGGGTGCGGCGATGAGCGCGATCGGCATGGAGTCGATCAAGGGCGCCGGCAAGAGCCGCCGGATCCACGTCATCACCGCGCTGTCGATCGTCGTCGGTGTCGGCGGGCTCATCCTGCTGCTGCCCTACGGGCTGGTCGGCGTGGGCATCGCGGTCTCGATCGACGCCGTGCTCGGCGGGTTCGTCAGCCTCGTGCTCGCGCGCGACCTCGCGAAGGTGTCGTGGCGCGAGCTCTTCCGCGTGCTCGTCCCGTCGCTGGTCGCGGCCGTCGTGGCCGGTGTGGCGGTCGGGTTCCTCGAGCACTCGGTGGTCCACTCCGACCAGCTGCCGATCGTCCTGGGCCTGCTCGCGCTGGCCGGCGAGACCCTCCTGCTGCTCGGCGTCTTCGTCGGGGTCCTCTACCTCATCGACCCGTCGGCCCTGCGCGAGATCCTCTCGGCGGTGCGCAAGCGCCGGAAGTCCGGCGGGGACGACGAGGAGGGCGCCGAGGCCGCGGAGCCGGAGCTCGACGACGAGCCGGTGGGCTGGCGCCGCGACCTGCTCGACGCGCCGACCGTGGTGTTCCAGCTGCCCTTCCTCGTGGACGACGTCACCACCCAGGTCCCGCGGCCGCCGCGGCCCCCGGGCCCGCCGCCCCGACCCCAGGGCCCGCCACCGCCCCGGTACGGCCCCGTCCCGCCGCCGCAGGGGCCGCTGCTCGACCCGCCGACGACGGCCCTGGACCCGGTCTCGTCGCTCGACGCCCCGACGACCGCCGTCGCGGCGACCCCCGAGCACCCCGAGCAGAACGGGGACGGCGACGGCAACGGTGACGGCGCCGGGAAGAGCCGCCTCGTCTCCGTCGTGACCCGCCGCCAGGGCCGGCGCACGCCGCCGCCGGGCGACGACGGTTCCTGAGTCCCCCGGCCACCCAGGAACCGCAGCCCTCGCCCGCGAGTGAGGTGCGAGGGACGCCCTCGCTGCGTGCCACGCAGCCGGGGAGTCCATCGCTCCACCTCGCGCGCACCCTCCTACACGGCCCCGCACGCGGGTGGTGCGCCGCCGGTCCCGTCGGCGAACGGTCCGGCGCAGGGGGCCCGGCGGGGTCCGCCGAGCGGGCCGCCGCCCGGCGAGCCCGGGGTGTTGTTGTCGACGAGGTCGAGCTGCCCGAAGAGCTCGCGCATCTGGTCGCCGCCGATGTTCGGGAGCTCCTTCTCGGCGCCGGCCTGCACCGACAGCGAGTTGGTGGTCTCGCCCGAGGTGTCGTCGACGACGTACGCGCCGTAGGTCTGCATGGCCTCGGCGATCTTCTTGACGTCGGGGTCGGTGATCCCGGACAGGTCGGCGTCGGGCGGGACCGCCATCAGCGAGCCCATCTTCACGCCGGGGTGCTGCCCGCCGTACTCGTCCTCGTAGTAGCCGTCGGCCTTGGTCGCCGGCCACCGGAACCCCTCGTCGGCGGTGCTGCAGCTGCGCTTGCAGTTCAGGCTGATCTTCAGCGCGTGCCGGATCGGCTCGGCCGCCGAGACCTCCCCGACCCGGACGCTGCCGCCGAGCCCCGAGAGCCCGGAGCCGCCGTGGCAGCCGGGCAGCCCGGCGGAGGTCAGCGACACCTCGTCCCATCCGTGCTCGTAGGACGGGTCGCCGCCCGCGTCGAGCTTGAGCGGCTGGCCCTGGATCACGGTCTGCCGCGTGCCGTCGTCGACGAGGAACGTCGAGCAGTGGTTCCAGGAGCCGTCGGCGGTGAGCTGCGGGTCGGTGTGCACCTTCACCTCGCGGCCGGCCGCGTCGAGCGTCTTCACCGGGAACGACGGGTCGACCGAGATGTCCTCGATGTCGAGGTAGACCTCGCCGACACCGCTCTCGAACGGCACGTACTGCGCCTGCGTCGACAGCGGCAGGTTCCACGGGGAGTCCCACGCGAACGGCTGGCGGTAGAGGTCGCGCGTCGGCCCGGTCCCGCCCGGCTCCGCCGCGGTGGCCCCCACCGCGGGCCCGCCGAGGACCGCGGCGACGGCGAGCAGCGCGGTGGCCAGCAGGCGTGCCCCCCTCACGGCGCCGTCACCCGCAGGCCGTCCATGGTCAGGCTGACCGTGCCGCTGGAGCTCGTGCTGCGGTAGATGCCCTGCTTGAGGTAGTTCTCGCCGTCGACCATCGTCGCGCGGGGCGTGCGCTGCACCGTCTGCTGCCCGTTCTCCCAGGCCTCGACGAACCCGGCGTCCTTGTTCTTCGAGAACTTCACGTGCAGCACGTAGTCGACCCACTCGCCGCGGCGGATCGGGCCGATCGTGCGCCGCGGGGCCGAGCGCACCCCGTCGCCGCCGATGTCGACCGTGCCCTTGCTGAGGTCGATCGCGAGCGGCGGCGAGCCCGACGCGCTGTGCCACTGCAGGATGATGAAGAAGCGGCCCTTCACGTCCGGCATGTCCTGCGGGTACTGGACCGACCACTCGTACCAGCGCTCGTCGCCCTCGTGCACCAGCGCGCCGGGGGCGTTCGACTGGACCTCGCTGCGCTCGCCGCCGCCGAAGTCCGGCACGTCGCCGGGCTTCACCGTGAAGCGCGCGGCGTGCTGCCCCTGCCGCACGTCCGGGGCGTCGGTGATCATCATGTTCGCGTTGCCGCGACCCACGCCCCGGCACTGCCCGTTGACCAGCTTCGACTGGCAGACGCCCCATTGGCTGAAGTCGCCGGTCTCCCAGTCGCCGAGGAAGACCTGGCGCCCCCCGACGGTGACCCCGTTGCGGACCCCGGCGGACTCCCCGTCGCCGGCACCCACGCCGACGTCCACCCCGAGGCCGCCGACGTCCACCCCGGCCTCGACACCCGCCGAGGGACCGTTCGGGTCGGTCGGCGGGGTGGGCTCCGCGCCCCACGCCGCCGCCTCCGTCGCCGAGATCGACAGGGCGAGTGCCACTGCCGCCACGACGCGGCCTCCTCGTCGCATCCCGCCCCGTGACGAGACACCGGTGCCGTTCTTCACGCGTACCCCTCCAGACCGTCGACCGTCTAGCACTCACCGCTTGCCGCAGACGGAGCAGTGGTGCCGTCCGTTCGTCGCATCTAGACGACCACTCGTCGCCATCGATCACAATTACACGGGCAGATGAGGCTCGTGCGCACGATGAGGCGGCTGTGGCCAGGGTGAAAGATGGGTACTGCGCCCGGATCGCCACGTTCGGGGCGCTCTCGTCACCGGAACGTGGGTCGCGATGCGACACCGTGGCCGTGCCGGGCCCCCGGGCGGCCGATCGGGCGAAGAACCCTCGGCGGTAGCGTTCACGGGGTGACCACCAGCTCCGACGGCGACGGACGGGATCGCGCCCGCGGCGCCGACCAGCCGGCAGAGCGGCAGCACGGGCAGCCCGCGTTCAGCTTCCTCACCACCGCCTACCGGGCCGAGGACACGCTGGGCCGGACGATCGACGCGGTGCTGGCCCAGACGCGCGGCGACTGGGAGCTCGTCGTCGTCGACAACGGCAACGACGACGCCGTCGCGGCCGTCGTCGAGCCCCACCTGGGCGATCCCCGCATCCACCTCGTGCGCCAGGAGAACAAGGGCGCGGTCGGCGGGGTCCGCGCGGCCGCCGAGGTCGCGACCGGGCGTCACCTGGTGGTGCTCAACGCCGACGACGCCGTCACGCCGGAGTTCTGCGCGCGTACCGGCGCGGTCCTCGACGCCGAGCCCTCGGTGGCCGCGGTGACGTGCGACGCCGTGCAGTTCACCGACCCGGGCCAGCAGCCGCTGGCGCGCACCTACCTGCAGACCGCCGGCCTCGCCGAGGCCCCGACCGGCGCGGTGCGGCTCACCGTCGCCGACGTCGTCGACGGCCCCTGCCCGTACTACTCCGCCCCGATCCGCCGGGACGTGTGGGACGCGCTCGGCGGCATGGGCTTCGAGACCGACGCCCCGCTCGTGCACGACCTGGAGTTCTGGCTGCGCGCGATCCTCGCCGGCCACGACGTGCGGAGGATCGGCGACCGGCTCGGCCTGTTCCGCCTCGAGGCGGGCTCGGAGAGCCGCCCGGTGGACGCCGAGCACAGCGAGGAGTTCGAGCGCCAGCGCGCGACCGTGCTGCGCCGCGCCGCCGAGGAGGCGGCCGACCCGGAGGCCCGCGCCGCCCTCGAGCGCGTGCAGCGACGCCTGACCTACCAGCAGGCGATCCGGCGGGCCCGGGTGGCGTTCTCGCAGGGCGACGCGCACGCCGCCCGCCGGCACGCCACCGAGGCCCACGACGCGCAGCCGACCGCCCGCACCGGCGCCCTGGTGCTCGCCCTGCGCGTCGCCCCCGGCGCGCTCGGCGCCGTCCACCCGCTCAAGCGGAGCCTGCAGGCGCGCGTCGCCCGGATCCGCAAGCGTGACTGGCGCTCGCGCTGGAGCGGGCACCGGACGGTGCGATGAGGATCCTCGTCATGGCGTCGCGGCGCATCGCGTCGCGGCAGAGTGGCTACGACCTGCGCGTCGCCCACCTGTGCGCGCACCTGCCCGCCGAGGCGCACCTCGCCGTCATCCCCCTCGAGGACGAGACCGACGGCCCGGTGGGCATCACGGTCGACCCGCTGTTCGCCTCCATCGAGGTGCTCACGGCGTTCCCGCCCGGCCGCGAGCGCGCCCGGCGCTACCTGCGCACCTCCAACGACCACTACATGCAGCTCTCGCGCCCGGGCCGCTTCGCCGCGGCGCGCGACCGGCTCCGCGAGATCGTGACCGAGAAGGAGATCACGCACGTCGTGGTGTTCGGGGTCGCGCTCGCCGAGCTCGCCGTCACGCTCGAGGGCGTCACCACCGTCCTCGACGTCTGCGACAGCGGCGTGCTCACCTCCGAGCGCGCCCTGTCCGGCAGCGCGCACCCCTCGCACGGCGTCCAGCTCTGGAAGGACCGCCTCGCGCTGCGGCGCAAGAAGGCCACCGAGGGCAGCCTGCCCGACCGCTTCGACGTCGTCGTCACCATCAGCGAGCCGGACACCCGCGCCATCGAGCGCCTCCACGGCAGCCGCGGGGTCGTGCGGACGATCCCCAACGGCGTCGACGACGCGTTCCTCGCCCCGCTGCCCGAGCCCGGCACGCGCCACGGCGTGGTGTTCTGGGGCAACCTCGGGTTCGCGCCCAACCGCGACGCGCTCTGGTTCTTCCTCAACGAGATCTGGGAGCCGCACCTGCGCGACGCCGGCGTCGAGCTGTGCGTCGTCGGGCCGAACGCGCCGTCGTGGCTCGCCGAGCTGGCCGCGCACGAGCCGCTGATCGTGCTGACCGGCTACGTCGAGGACCTCCGCTCGGCGGTCGCGCCCTACCCGGTGATGATCAACCCGATGCGTACGGGCAGCGGCCTCAAGAACAAGGTGCTCGAGGCGTTCGGGATGGGCGTCGTGGTCGTGTCGACCCGCCTCGGCGTCGAGGCGATCCCCGAGGTCCGCGACGGGGCCTCGCTGATGACCGCCGAGGGCCCCGGCGCCTTCGCCGACGCGATCCGCACGGTGCTCAAGGACCCCGAGCTCGCCGCCGAGCTGCGCGCCGGGGCACACCGGCTGGTCGAGGAGCACTACCGCTGGGACGCCGTCGGGCGGCAGTGGGCGGACCTGTTCGCCGCCGAGTCCAGCGGCACGGAGCGCGCCGGCCGCTGAGCCGGCTCGCGGGCCGGCGCGCCCCGCCCGGCCGTCAGGCGGGCGCCACCGACCGCACCGTCGGGTCGACGATCACCCAGTGACCGCCGCCTGCCTCGACCTCGGGGATGCGACGGCGCATCTCGGCGAGCATGTCGGTGACGAAGAGCACGACCTCGTCCGGGTGACGCGAGACGACCTCGTCCGGGGCCACGATCGGGATCCCGACGCCGGGGAAGCGCCGCCCGTGCTTGGCGGGCGCGCCGTCGGCGACGGCGGGCAGGAGGTCGGGGCCGATGCCGGCGCGGTTGAGCAGCGGCACCGCACGGGAGGCCGCGGCGTAGCCGAGGACGTCGTGGCGCTTCTCGCGGGACGCCTCGAGGTGCGCGCGCAGCTCCTCGGCGCTGCGCCGGGCGGCCTCCTCGAGGCCGGCGACGACCGTCGGGTCGGTGACCCCGAGGGCCTCCTCGCGCTCGACCAGGGACTGCACGGCGGCGGGGTCGCGCGGGCCGTCGACCCCGTGGCGGCGCGCGGCGAGCAGCACCGTGCCGCCGTAGAGCTCGAAGAGGAACGCGTGGGTCACCTCGAAGCCGATCTCCTCGAGCATGCGCGCGAGCACCGGCGTCGCGTAGTAGGCGTAGTGGCCGTGGCGCAGGGCGTTCCAGCCGCCGTCGGCCACGATCGCGGCGAGGGTGTGGAACTGGAGCAGCAGGACGCCGCCGGGCGCGGTGGCGGCGGCGCGCTCGGCGAGCCCGGCGCGCTGGTCGGGGGCGTGCATGAGCCCGAAGCAGTCGACGACGACGTCGGCGGGCGCGCCGTCGCCCTCGGTCAGCCCCGTCGCGCCGAGGAGGTCGAGCCACGAGCCGCCGTGCGGGCTGCCGAACTCGGTCACCGTGCCGCCACCTCCCCCCGTCGCGGCCTGCAGCAGCCCCGCCGCCTCGACCCGCGCCACCGCGTCGCGCGCCTGGGCCACCAGGGCGTCCGGCTCGGCCCCGCGGGGCTCCTCCGGGGTCGTCGGGTCCTCGGCGAGCTGCGCGAGCCCGCAGGAGCCGCACAGCCACATCCGCAGCGGGTGCACGGGGTCGGGGCCCGGGTCGTCGGCGGCCGGGAAGTGGTCGGAGGCCGGCTGCTCGCCGAGATCGAGCACGACGGTGCCGTCTCCGGCGCCGCACCAGCGGCACGGGTCGGTGGGGCGGGGGTCCACGGGCGGGATCCTCTCGTGGTGGTCGCACACGGGGATGGCAGGGTGCGTCGGGTGGAGGTTCGCACGGCAGGCATCGAGGGTGTGCGGGTGCTCGTCCCCACGCCGCACCGCGACGACCGGGGGCTGTTCACCCGCACGTTCGACACGGCGATCGCCGCGGCGCACGGCATCGACCTGGGCCCGGAGGCGCAGGACAGCCAGTCGCGCTCACGGCAGGGCACGATCCGCGGCATGCACGGCCGCGGCGGGAGGGGCGAGGCCAAGCTGGTCCGCGTGGCGCACGGGGCGGTGCTCGACGTCCTCGTCGACGCCCGGCCGGACTCGCCGACGTTCGGGCGGGTGGAGAGCTTCCGGCTCGACGACGAAGACTTCCACCACCTCTGGGTGCCGCCGGGGCTGCTGCACGGCTTCCAGGCGCTCACCGAGGTCGCGGACGTGTGCTACCGCATCGACCGCCCGCACGCGCCCGGCGAGGACGTCGCGGTGGCCCACGACGACCCGGACCTCGCGATCACCTGGCCGCTGGAGGTCACCGCGATCTCCGAGCGCGACCGCACCGCCGGCTCCTGGAAGGCCCTGCTCGCCACTCTCACGTGAGTGCTTTCCGCCCCTATAGGGGCGGAAAGCACTCACATGCGCCGTCAGCTGGGGCGCAGCGTGGAGTCGAGGGTGCCGGCCTCCTGGCGGTCCCGAAGGACGGCGAGGCGGGTGAAGCGGCGGTCGAAGCCCTCCTGGGTCAGGCCGCGGGCCCGGTACTCCCGGACGAGCTCCTCGGCGCCGTCGGCGACCGACCACGCGGGGCGGAAGTCGGGCAGGAACTTGCCGATCTTCGTGAAGTCGACGCGGTAGGAGCGCGGGTCGCCGCCGGTCTCGCCGGTGATGACGAGCTCGGCCTCGGGCACCGCGACCTTCACCGCGTCGGCGATGTCGCGCACCTGCACGTTGTTCTCGGTCGAGCCGACGTTGAACGCCTGCGCGCGCACCGTGTCCGCCGGCGCCGCGAGCGCCGCGACGACCGCGCCGCCGATGTCCTGCGCGTGCGCCAGCGGGCGCCACGGCGTGCCGTCGCTCATCACGAGGATGCGGTTGGACAGCAGCGCGTGCCCGACGAGGTTGTTGAGCACGATGTCGGCGCGCAGCCGCGGCGAGAACCCGAACGCGGTGGCGTTGCGCATCGACACCGGCACGAAGTCGGCGTCGGCCATGTCGACGAGGTCGGCCTCGACGCGCACCTTCGACTCGGCGTAGGGGGTCACCGGCTTCATCGGCGCCTCCTCGTCGAGGACGTCCTCGGTGCCCGACGCGCCGTACACCGAGCAGGTCGAGGCGTAGACGAAGCGCCCCACCCCGGCCTCCTTCGCCAGCCGCGCGAGACGGGTGGAGGCGTGGTGGTTGATGTCGTAGGTGTGCTGCGGCGCCAGCGCCCCGAGCGGGTCGTTCGACAGCGCCGCCAGGTGCACGACGGCGTCGAAGCCGGCGAGCTGGTCGGCGGTGACGTCGCGCAGGTCGACGGCGAGTGCCGGGGGCTCCGGGGCGGGCAGCTCGCCGAGCACACAGTCGGCGTAGAGGCCCGAGTCGAGCCCGGTGACCTCGTGGCCCGCCGCCGTGAGCAGCGGCGCCATGAGGGTGCCGAGGTAGCCCTGGTGGCCGGTGAGCAGGACGCGCATCGTGGCGGTTCCCTCCTTCGTGTGACTGTCAGCCCGACGGTACGGGGGCGCCCAGCAGCGCCCGCGTCAGGTGGAACCCCTCCGCGTAGCGCACGCCGGCCTGCACGCCGCGCACGCGCGCGAGGCCCCGGAACGTCTCCTCGTCGAACCAGGCCCGCGCGACCTGCGACGGGTAGTGCTCGTGCAGCAGCCGCACCTTGTCCGCCACCACGTCCGGCTCCAGCGGCCAGAGAAGCGGCGGCTGGGCGAGGTCCGGCTCGGCTTTGAGGATCTCGTAGCCGAGCGTGAGGTGGTCGCGGAACACCGTCGGCACGAGCTTCGCGAGCTCGCGGTGGTCCTGGTGGTCGTCGCCCCGGTGCCCGGCGAGGACGAGGTCGGGCTCGCACGTCCGCCGGAACGCCTCGAGCGCCTCCTTGGCCCACTCCCAGTGCGTCGGGAGCCGGCCGTCGGGCATGTCGAGGACGGTGACCGCGAGGTCGGCACCCGGGCAGAACGCCGCGAGCGCGGCGCGCTCCTCGGCCTCCCGCGGGGTCCCGCCGCCGGAGAGCACGAGCGCCCGCACCCGCAGGCCCGGATGCGCGCGACACAGCGTCAGCACCGTGCCGCCCGCGCCGATCGGGATGTCGTCGCAGTGCGCGGCCAGCAGGACCAGCTCGTCGACCGACTCCGGGACCAGGGACCGCACGGTCAGCGGCCGAGGGCCTCGTCGACGAGGCCCTCCAGCGGCTCACGCTGCGGCTCGCGCTCCCACACCATCCACGGGCGGGTGCCGGCGCGGTAGGCGGCCTCGAGCGCGTTGCGCTCCTTGAGGGTGTCCGCCGGCTGCCAGAACCCGTCGTAGGTGTAGGAGAGCAGCTTGCCCTCCTTGGCCAGCGACGTGCAGGCGTCGCCGACGAGGTCGCCGTTCTCGGGGATGTAGTCGATCGCCTCGGGCCGCAGCGCGAAGTAGCCGCCGTTCTCGCGGATCCGCATGTCGGTGACCGGGTAGATCGAGTTGACGCGCTCGCTCGGGTCGATGTCGACGATGTGGAACACCGCCTGCGGCGGCACCGCGAGCAGCGACGCCGTGGCGTCCGAGCCCCGGAAGCGCTCGATCATGTCGTCGATCGGGGCGTCGGTGAGCACGTCGGCGTAGTTGGCGAGGAAGATCTCCTCGTCCTCCACCAGGTGCCGCACCCGCCGCAGGCGCTCGCCGATCGGCGACTCCAGGCCGGTGTGGACGAAGTGGATCGTCCAGTCGGCGATGTCCGAGCCCTGCAGCTCGACCTCGCCGTGGCGCATGACGAAGTCGTTCGACTCGGTCTCGTGGTAGTCGAGGAAGTAGTTCTTGACGTGGTGGGCGCCGTAGCCCAGGCAGAGGATGAACTCCTTGTGCCCGTAGTGCGCGTAGTAGCGCATCACGTGCCAGATGAGCGGGCGGGGCCCGACCATCTGCATCGGCTTCGGGGCATCGGAGTCGCCGTTGCGCATCCGCATGCCGTAGCCACCGCAGAAGAGGACGACCTTCACGGGTCGAGAACCTTGCCAGAGCCGGGTTCGACCACCTGCAGCGAGGGGATGGGGTAGACGAGCGCCCCGCCCCAGTCGGCCACGTGGGCGAGCTGCGCGGTGATCTCCTCGCGCAGGTTCCACGGCAGCACGAGCACGTAGTCCGGCCGGTCCGCGTCGATCCGCTCCGGCGGGTGGATCGGGATCCGGGTGCCCGGGGTGTACCGGCCGTGCTTGTAGGGGTTGCGGTCGACGGTGTACGCGAGCAGGTCCGGGCGGATGCCGCAGTAGTTCAGCAGCGTGTTGCCCTTGCCCGGCGCGCCGTACCCGACCACCGACTTCCCGGCGTCGGCCGCCTCGATGAGGAAGCGCACGAGGTCGTTGCGGATGCGTGAGACCTCGCCGGCGAACCCGGCGTGGCCCTCGACGGTGTCGAGCCCGGCCGCGGCCTCCTCGGCGAGCACGTCGGCGACCGCCTGCGACGCGCCGGTGCCCAGCTCGGCCGGCCGCGCCCAGCAGCGGATCGACCCGCCGTGGGTCGGCACCAGCTCGACGTCGACGAGCTCGAGCCCGCCCGAGCGCAGCGCCTTCTGCGCGGTGCCGAGCGTGTAGTACTGGAAGTGCTCGTGGTAGATCGTGTCGAACTGGCGCAGCCGCATCAGGGTCAGCAGGTGCTGCACCTCGATCGACACCCAGCCGTCGTCGGCCACCATCGCGCGCAGGCCCTGCGTGAAGCCCACGACGTCGGGGATGTGCGCGTAGACGTTGTTGGCGACGACGAGCGCGGCGGGACCGTGCTCCTCGCGGACGGCGGCCCCGGTCTCCGGGGACAGGAACGCCGTGATCGTCGGCACACCCTTCTCGCGGGCGGCCGCGCCGACGTTGGCGCTCGGCTCCACGCCGACCGCCCGCATCCCGTCGGCGACGACGTGCTGGAGCAGGTAGCCGTCGTTGCTCGCCGCCTCGACGACGAGCGAGTCGGGCCCCAGGCCGGCGCGCTCGGTGGCGGCGGTGACGAACCGGCGCGCGTGCTCGACCCACGACGTCGAGAACGACGAGAAGTACGCGTACTCCGTGAACGTCTCGTCCGGGTCGATCAGGGGCGGCAGCTGCACGAGCAGGCACGAGCGGCAGACCCGCGGGTGGAGCGGGAACGTCGGCTCTGGCGCCTCGAGCGCCTCCGCGGTGAGGAACAGCTCGCACGGCGGGGTGGCGCCGAGGTCCACGAAGCCGGCCAGGTCGGCCGATCCGCAGAGCCGGCAGATGATCTTGTTGTCCAAGGCGTCCGTCTCAGTAGGCACCGTCACCGCGGAACACCGCGGAGACCGTCTTCCACATGATCACCAGGTCCATCGCCGGCGACCAGTTCTCCACGTAGCGCAGGTCCAGCCGGACCGACTCCTCCCACGAGAGGTCGGAGCGTCCGCTGACCTGCCACAGCCCGGTCATGCCGGGGCGGACGAGGAACTTGCGCTTCGCGGCGTCGGTGTAGGCGTCGATCTCGCCGGGCAGCGGCGGGCGCGGCCCGACCAGCGACATCGAGCCGCCGATGACGTTGAACAGCTGCGGGAGCTCGTCGAGCGAGTAGCGGCGCAGCAGCTGGCCGATCCGCGTGACGCGGGGGTCCTTGCGCAGCTTGAACAGCGGCCCGGAGCCGTCGTTGGTGCCGGCGAGCAGGTCGTCGCGCAGCTTGTCCGCGTCCGGGACCATCGACCGGAACTTGATCATCCGGAACGTCTTGCCACGCTGACCGACGCGGGTCTGGCGGTAGAACACCGGCCCGCCGTCCAGCTTGACGATCACCGCGATGACCGCGAACACCGGCAGCAGCAGGATCAGGATCGCCGCGGTGGTGACCCGGTCGAACATCAGCTTGAACACGCGCGGCACGCCGGACAGGCGTGGCTCGGTGAGGCGCAGCAGCGGCAGGCCGTCGACGGGCGCGACGTGCAGGCGCGGGCCGGCGACCTCCATGAGGCCCGGGTCGACGACGAGCTCGGAGCCGGTGCCCTCGAGGTCCCACGCGAGACGGTGCAGGCGCTTCGGGCTCCAGCCCGGCGTCGGGGCGACGGCGACGACGCCGTAGCGCCCGCTGCCGACGCTGGAGGAGAGGTCGTCGAGGTCGCCGATGACCGGGACGCCGGCCACGTGGCCCTGCCCCTCCTCGCCGAGACCGGTCGGGGTGCAGGCCGCGATGACGACCCAGCCCATGTGCGGCACGCGGCGGGTGCGCTCGACGAGGTCGCGCACGGCCTGCTCGGTGCCGACCGCGAGCACGGGCAGCATGCCCCGGCCGCGCTTGCGGGCCTGGTGCAGCCAGCGACGCAGCAGGTAACGGCCGGCCATGGCGGCGAGCCCGGCGACCGGCAGCACGCCGAACACCCACGGCCGCACGCCGAGACGCTCGATCGCGAGGCCGCCGAGCCCCAGCACGATCGCCGCCGAGACGAAGGCACGGATCAGCCGGCTCCACTCCTCGGAGCCCTGGCCGAGCGTGCGGGGGTCCCAGGCGCGGCAGGCGACGATCGCCAGCGTCACCAGCACCGCCGCGGCGCCGCCGAGTGCCCACGGGTCGGAGCTCTGCGGGCCGACGCCCTCGCCGAACCCGATCCAGGCGCCCAGCAGGACGCAGATCGCGAGGGTGGCGAGGTCGGAGAGGGCCACGGCGAGCGCGAACTTCAGCTGCCAGCTCGTGGCCACCGCGACGCTGCCCGGCTGCTCCGGACCCTCGTCCTCCCAGATGCGGACGAACCCGGGCGCGGTGGGCGCGGGCTCGACGAACACACCGTCCTCACCGCGCGGCGTCCCCGCCGCGCCGCTGGGCACGACCGGCGACGGCTCCACCGGCGCCGGCCCGATCCCGGCCGCGCCGATGCCGGGGAGGCCCGCCGGGCCGTCGTACCGGCTCGCGCCCGGCTCGGCAGGACCCGGCATCCGGCCCGGCACGTCCTCCTGCGACAGCCCGGCCTGCTCCGAGATCCTGGCTTGTCCGTTCGTCACGTCGCCCCCGTCGTGGGTCGTGCGGCTGGGAGGACCCATCCGCAGCACCTCGTCGGCCATGGACACCTTTCCGCTCGACGTGAGACGCCCGGGGTCACGGTGAGGTTGCGTCGCCGTCGCATCCGATTTCGCTCGGATCGACCGGAGTACGCGCCGCACCGGGATGCCGTGGGGATCAACGATCGGTCGCCCCCCACGGTCACGCCACAGCCGTCGGGGATTGGACCGTGCGGGTCACACCCACGGTCGAGAGCCCCGGCGCGGCTACCGCCCGCCACCGTGGCGGTCATCCTGCCCCACTCCTGCTGCCGGCCGGGCGGCGGCCGGTGCCCCGAACGCACGCACCGCACCGATCCCGGTCACCGCGGGGTGACGACGACGACCCGACCGGGGGATCGACACCCGGACGGAGGCCCCGGAGAGGCCGTCCGGACGCTCGGTATCGTGCGGGAGGACCGACGATCCGCCGGGAATGTCCGGGTCGACCTGCGGGGATCAGCCCGGGTCGACCGACGTTCCACCCGACGCGAGGAGCCGCCCCCGATGCCCCACGACGCCGATCCCGGTGCCCCCGGGCCGGCGCCGCGACGCCGCACCGGTCGCGTGCCCGCGAAGCTCCTCGCCCTGACCACCGCCCTGCTCGCCGTCACGGCCGCCGTTCTGCCGGCCGTGCTCGGGTCCGCGCCGGCCGCGGCCGCGGCGCCGCCGCCCGCGAACGACCGGCCGGTCTTCGAGCTCCCCGCGGCGGGCGACCTGCTCGGCGTCTTCGACCGCAACGGCTACAACGAGCAGGACGGCGCCCCGCGCACCATCCCGTCGCCGACCTCCCCGGGCCGCCAGGCGCTCGAGTTCCGGCTCGACGGCGGCGACCAGCGCTCCGAGGTCGAGCCGCGCGTGCCGGACCAGTACGAGGGCCAGGTCTGGTACTACACCTACCGCGCCGGGCTGGCCCGCGACTTCCCGACCGCCACCGACGACTGGCAGGTCGTCCTGCAGTGGCACCACACCGGGGACTCGGGCTCCCCGCCGATCGCCCTCGAGGTGAAGCAGGGCCGGCTGATGCTCGCCTCCGAGGGCGAGAACCTCCAGGACCTCGGGCCGGTCCGCGGCGGCGACCGCCTCGACGTGTCGATGCGGGTCGCGTTCTCCCGCGACCCGGGGCGCAGCAGCGTCGACGTCTGGCGCGACGGCCGCCACGTCCTCGACGGCTACAGCCCGCCGAACGGGACGATGCTCGACCAGGGCAACTACCTCAAGCTCGGGCTCTACCGGGCCACCGCGATCGACCAGGGCGGCCGGCTCTGGGTCGACGACCTGCGGGTCGGGCCCACGATGGCCTCGGTGGCGCCGACGGGCATGGGTTCCGGGGCGCCGGGTGCCGACCCGGTCGCGGAGGACGCGGCGGCCCCCGCGGGCGGCGCCGCCGAGCGCGACGTGGATGCGATCACGTGGGTGGCGGGCGGGCTGCTCCTCGGCGTCGTGCTGCTGTTCGTCGCGACCCGCTCGGTCCGCCGGACGGCCCGTCCCGACGGCGACCGGCGGGAGCACGCGGGGCGCTGAGCAGCGACCTCGCCCACGGCGGGCGCCGGGAACGCCCCGGCTCGTGTCACGATGGTCACCGTCGCCTCCGAGCGGCCCATCCGCCGTGGTGTAAGGGCAACACCTCGGATTTTGGTTCCGATGATCCTGGTTCGAATCCAGGCGGCGGAGCGCGCTCGTCCTGTCGCGTTGCGTACAGGTCGATCGTTCGCCGTATCCTCGGTCGCATCGGTTGATGCCCGCCCGTGACCCGGGGGGACGAGGGACGGGCGGCCGGCACGGTGGCCCACCCCCTCCCGCGCCGGATCGCCCTCGAGGTGCCGGGGGGACACGTGCACCCAGGGGATCCGGACGAGCCGGACGACGACCACGTCCATCACGTCGACCACGTCGACCACGACGGGCCGGTGACCCGGCGACTGCTGACCGCCGCCGACACCGACGCGGCCGTGGAGCTGCTGCGGTCGGTCTACGGCGACCAGGAGCCGCGGTTCCCCGTGGCGCGGCGCGAGGCCCGGCTGAGCATCGCGTCCCGCTCCGTGACGGCCCCGGGCGGCGCCTTCGGCCTCGACCGTGTCCGGCACAGCGTGGGGATGGACGTCCTGTGCGCCCCGCTCGACCGCGTGACGGTGGTGCTGCCCATCGCCGGGCGCGTGCGGTTCACGTGCGGCGAGGAGGAGGCCACGGGGCTGCGCCTG
Organism: Actinomycetospora flava; assembly: GCF_037400335.1. Classification (NCBI taxonomy): domain Bacteria; kingdom Bacillati; phylum Actinomycetota; class Actinomycetes; order Pseudonocardiales; family Pseudonocardiaceae; genus Actinomycetospora; species Actinomycetospora flava. Next base: position 94,336 of record NZ_JBBEGM010000005.1, on the reverse strand, counting down.
GCCCCGCACTGGGACCGGTTCACCGCCGACTGGGACGACGACGTCGACGTCGTCGGCCAGGCGATCGACCTCGACGCCGTGGCGCAGGTCGGCGCCGAGCTCTCGGGGCTGGAACCGTCGGCGGTCCGCTTCGACTCCATGCACGCCGTCGACGCCGCCCGCGAGCGGCACCTCGTGCAGTCGATGAGCCACCTCGGTCGCGACGTCCTCGACAACCCGGAGGCGCTGTCCACGCCGCTCGTGCGGGCCGAGGCGCTGCGCCACCTCGCCACGACGGTGCTGCTGACCTTCCCCAACTCGGCGCTCGAGGCCGCGGAGGACTCCACCCGGCCCGGTCCCGGCCGCGCCGAGCCCGCCACGGTCCGGCGGGCCGCGGCGTACATCGAGGCGCACGCCCACGAGGCGATCGGGCTCGAACAGATCGCGAGCGCCGCGCGCATCGGCGCCCGCGGGCTCCAGCACGCGTTCGCGCGGTACCGCGAGACCACGCCGCTCGCCCACCTGCGCCGGGTCCGTCTCGACCGGGCCCACGGCGAGCTGCGGGCGGCGGATCCGAGCGACGGCGACACGGTGGCGGCCATCGCGACACGCTGGGGTTTCGCCCACGGTGGCCGGTTCTCGGCTGAGTATCGTCACGTTTACGGGTGTTCGCCGAGCGAAACGCTCCGCCGCTGAGCGAAACGCACGGCGTATGCCCTGGTCAAGGGCCTGCCGACGCCCGGCCCGACGACCGCACCCGCGGCGGTGGGCCGTTACCTCTTCGATACGCTCCGTGTCATGCCTCGCTCCCCGCGCCGGCACGTCCGGCGACCGGCTGCCCGCCCGGGCGGTGAGGTGTCCCCTGCCCGTGGCTCACACACGAGACCCGGCTCCGGAGAAGTGACCGTGCCGCTCCGCGCATGAGCGGCCCGGCGCCGCCGGGAGAGCCGGCACCGACCACGACCGCCACGAAGGACAAGGCGGCCGAGGCGACGGCGCAGCCCTCGATCGACAAGCTCGGCAAGACCCTCCAGCGCGGTGCGAAGATCTCCGCGATCGTCCTCGTCGTCACGCAGACGATCTCGCTGATCCAGACGCTGGCGGTCGCGCGGCTGCTCAGCCCGGCCGAGGTCGGCGCCTTCACGGCGGGCTCGATCCTCACCAACTTCCTCGTCACCTTCACCGAGGGCGGCCTGCGCGCGGCGCTCATCCAGCGCGAGAAGGACCTCGAGGACGCGGCCGACACCGTGTTCTGGGTGACGCTGGTCAACGGCATCCTGATGTCGGGCCTCGCGTTCGCGGTCTCACCGCTCATCGGCGCGTTCTTCGGCGGCGACGTCGCGGGCGCCGTGTGCGCCGCCACCGCCGCGGTCCTCACGATCCACGCGCTCACCAACGTGCCCGACGGCCTGATGCAGCGGCGCTTCAACTTCAAGCGCCGCATGATCGTCAACCCGTCGACCGCGCTCACCTTCGCCGGCACCGCCATCGCGCTCTCGGCGCTCGGCTTCGGCGTGTGGGGCCTGGTCATCGCCCTCTACGCCTCGCAGGTCGTCACCCTGGTGCTGACCTGGTGGCTCGCCGGCTGGTGGCCCGGGCGCGGCCGGTTCAGTTTCGCGCTGTGGCGCGAGATGGCGCGGTTCGCGTTCCCGCTCATCGCGAGCGAGTTCGCGCAGAAGGGCCGGGAGTTCATGGAGGCCGGCCTCACCGGCCGCTTCCTCGGCCAGGGCCCGCTCGGCATGTACCGCTACGGGCGGCGCATCGCGGCCCTGCCCGGCACGGCGATCATCCAGATCGCGTCCTACGTGCTGTTCCCGGCCTTCTCGCGCATCGCCAAGGACGCCGGGCGCCTGCGCCGGGGCTTCCTGCGCGCGATGACGGCGCTGTGGGTGACCGCGCTGCCCGCGGGCGCCCTGCTCGTCGCGATCGGCGAGCCGCTGGTGGTCGTCGCGCTCGGCGAGGAGTGGCGCGGCGCCGGGCTCGTGCTCATGGGCATGGCCGGCTACGGCCCGGGCATGGCGCTCGGCTCGATCGGCAAGGAGTCGATCAAGGGCACGGGGCGCAGCCGCCTGCTGAACTGGATCACCGCGACCAGCCTGGTCGTCACGGCGATCGCCCTCTTCGCGCTGCTGCCCACGCTCGGCCTCCTCGGCGTGGGCATGGCCGCCTCCGCCGAGGCGCTGGCCGCGGGCTCGCTGGCCATCGGGATCGGGATGCGCGTGGCGGGCGTGCGCGTGGGCGACGCGCTGCGCGTGCTCCTCCCGGTGCTCCTCGCCGGCGTCGCCGCGCTGGTCGCGACGTTCGTGCTCGAGAACGGCTTCTTCCACTCCGACACGCGCCCGATCGTCATCGGCATCGGGCTGCTCCTCGTCGACGTCCTCGTGTTCGCCGGCATCTACCTCGGCCTGCTGCGGATCCTCTCGCCGTCGGTGAGCCGCGAGCTCTACGCCGGCGTGCGCTCGGTGATCAAGCGGCCGAAGAAGACGTCGGGCGCGGACGCGGCGACCCCGGAGCCGGCGCCGGAGACCGTGGTGGTGGGCGCCGACACCGCCGCCGCCGAGGTGCCCGTCGACCCGATGACCGGGCGCCCCACCGAGGCGATCCCCTCGCGCCAGGCCGCGCTGGACGACGCCCCGACCGTGCTCATCCCCTCGGGCGCGGGGCGCGAGACCGCACCGGAGTGGGCCGTCGCCATGACCGAGCGGCTCTACGCGGCCCCGTTCCCGCCGCCCATGCCGCCGCCGGGGGCACCGGGGCCGCCGTCGCCGCCGACCGGTCACCCCCACCCCTGGCACGGACCGAACGGGCACGGACCGAACGGGCACGGGCCGCACGGGCACGGGTCGCACGGCTCCCGCGGCCCGCACGGGCATTCCGGGCCCGGTCCCGCGAACGCCCACCCGCCCGCGTACGGACGGCACGCGGCCGCTCCGCACCGCCCGCCGGGGGCGGGGCGCAGCGACGGTGAGGGGCGCCACGCGAGCCGGTCGGAGCCCCTGCGTGTGCTGCGCGGACCGCGCCGCGACGACGACTGACGCCCTGCTCCGGGTCGCCGCGAGCCGACGGGCCCTTCACCCGGTCCGGGTACGCTCGATCTCGCCGGGAGGTGCGGTGCCCCACCCCGGAGCGGGCGCCCCTCGTCGGCGTCCGACGTCCTCGACAGCCAGGAGCGGTGTGACCACGACCGACGGTGCACGCACGCGGACGGGCACGGCGCGCCCGCGCCGGCCCCTGGCCCGGCGCCTGGTCGCGGCGGCGGCCGCCGGGCTCGTCGCGGTCCTCGTCGGGCTGCTCGCGCCCGGTCCCGCGCTGGCCTCCACGCCGACGCCGCCCGGGGGTGACGGGCTGGTCTGGCGCGCCGACACCGGCGGCGACATGCTCAGCTCGTTCCGCCGCAACGACTACAACGAGCAGGACGGCGCGCCCCGCGAGGTGGCCTCGCCGTCGGGCCACGGGCAGGCGCTGCAGTTCTCGCTCGACGGCGGCGACCAGCGCAGCGAGCTCCTGCCGCGCGTGCCGGACGGCCGCGAGGGTGACGTCTACTACTACGGCTACCGCGGGCAGCTCGCCGACGACTTCCCTGTCGACGCCCAGCGCTTCCAGATCCTCATGCAGTGGCACCACTACGGCGACGAGGGCTCGCCGCCCGTGGCGATCGCCGTGCAGGACGGCCAGCTGATGATCACCGGTGGCGACGACGACCGGAACCAGGCCTACCAGCAGTCGATCGCCCCGATCAGCCCCGGCGACCCGATCGACATCATCGTGCGCATCGTGTTCTCGCGGGACCCGGAGCGGGGCACCGTCGACGTCTGGAGCGCCGGGCGCCGCACGGTCACGGCCTTCCACCCGCCCGACGGCACGCTCTACGACGACGGCGACTACATGAAGGTCGGGCTCTACCGCTCGCAGGACCTCTCCGACCCCGCGAGCCTCACGCTCGACGACGTCGCCGTCGGGCGCACGCGCCAGGCGGTGGACGCGGCGATGGTCGACCAGGGTGCCTCGTCCGCGCAGGGCACGCCCGACGCGAGCGGCGCCGACGAGTCGAGCGGATCGAGCGGGTCGGACACCACCCTGCGCGTCGGTCTCGCCGCCGGCGCCCTCGCGCTCGTCGGCGCGCTGGTCGCCGTGGTCTCCGTGGTGCGGCGCCGCCAGATGCGCTGAGCCCCTCGTGAGTGCTTTCCGGGCCTCCGGGCCCGGAAAGTGCGCACGAGGGTTCAGGCGGCCGCGGCGGCCTTGCGGTCGCGGCGGTGCAGCACGTACCCGAGGGGCGCGGCGGCGGCGTGCAGGAGCTTCGCCTGCGGGCTCGTCAGCGCGCGCCCCTGCTCGCGGAACCCCTGGCCGTCGTCCCAGGAGAAGCGGGCGTAGTTCGCCGCCGCGCGCACGAAGCCGCGCGGGTCGTAGCGGAACCAGCCCAGCTCCTCGTTCAGCGTGATCTTCCAGCGCAGCGCGAACGCCGGCGCCCGCCAGATCGCGGCCGCCCGGCTCTTCTGCGTGATCGAGTCGTCGCCGTCGACGTGGTAGGTGCGCAGCACCTCGTTGACGAAGCGCGTGCGGTAGTGCCGCGAGATGCGGTTCCACACGATCGCGTCGGGCACGTTGGGCTGGCCGTCGACCTCGGGGAACGGGAACTCGCGGCGCACCGCCGTGGTCTGGAAGCCCCACTTCTCGCCGGTGACCCCGTACCGGTAGCGGATCTCCAGCGCGTCCGAGTCGGTGGGGTCGTGCGGGAAGCGGGAGCCGACGATCTCGCCGTGCTGGTCGTCGCAGAGCGCGGTGACCGCCGAGAACCCCGGGCGCCGGTCGTCCGGGATGCCCTGCCAGTGCGCCGCGAAGCGCTCGAGGGCCTCGGGACGGCACTCGTCGTCGGAGTCGAGCGGCAGGAACAGCTCGCCGCGCGCCTCCCGGGCGCCGAGGTTGGCGGCCTTGTGCTTGCCGCCGTGGTCCTGGCGCACGTACCGGATCGGGAAGTCCGCCTCGGCGGCCCAGCCGGCGACGAGCTCCTCGGAGCCGTCGGTGGACCCGTCGTCGACGATCAGCCACTCGAAGTCGCGCAGCGTCTGCGCCTGCAGGCTCTTGTACACGCGGGGCAGCGTGTGCGCCCGGTTGTAGCTGGCGGTGAACACCGTGAACAGCACCTCGGTGAGGTTACCGGGGTGCCCGGCAGCGCCTCGGCGGGGCCGCCGCGTCCCCTTCGCCCGGGTCGCTCGGTCGTGTCCGAACCGTGTCTTTACGCTGCCCTCATGAGCCTGCACCAAATGGGGGGTGTGGCCGGCGCTGTTCCCGCCTTCGTTCTCGGCGGGTACGAGGCAGGGCTGGCCGTGGTCGGTTCGTTGGGCCGAGCGGGTGTCCCCGTCGTCACCGTGTTGTCGTCACCCCGGGAGCTGACCCGGCACTCGCGGTACGTCGCCGCGTCGGTCACCGTGCCGGACCCGGCCGACGACCCGACCGGGTACGTGGGGGCGCTGCTGCGCCTCGCCGACACCCACGGACCGGGCGTCCTCGTCCCGACCACCGACGAGGCCCTCGAGGCCGTCTCGGCCCATCACCACACGCTGGCCGCGCGCCACACGGTCGCCTGCCCGACCGAGGCGGTCGCGCAGACGTTCCTGGACAAGCGGATCACCAGCGAGGTCGCCGACCGCGCGGGCGTCGAGGCCCCGCGCACGGTCTCGCCGGACTCGTACGGCGAGCTCGAGTCGCTCCTCGAGCGCCTGCGCCTGCCGTGCCTGGTCAAGCCCGCCGAGAGCTACCGGTACAACCGGGCGTTCGGTGTGAAGATGAAGCGCGTGCACACGCCCGACGAGCTGCGCACGGCGTGGGGCGAGGCCCACGAGCTCGGGATCGGCACGATGATCCAGGAGCTGATCCCGGGCCCGGAGACCGGCGGCGTCAACTACAACGTCTACGTCGTCGACGGCGAGCCCCGCGTGGAGATGACCTCCCGCAAGCTGCGCCTCTCGCCCCGGGACTTCGGCTACCCGTGCGCGGTCGTCAGCCGCGTCGTCCCCGAGGTGATCGAGCCGGGCCGGGCGATCGTCGCCGCCATGGGTCTCGAGGGCTTCGCCAACGTCGAGTTCAAGCAGGACGAGCGCGACGGCCGGTACAAGCTCATGGAGGTCAACGGGCGGCCGAACATGTCCGGCCGGCTCGCCGTGCGCTGCGGGGTCGACTTCCCCCTGCTGACCTACCGCCACCTCGTGCACGGCGAGGCGCCGGTCGCGCCGTCGTGGCCGGAGGGCGTGCACTGGGTCAACGAGTTCAAGGACAGCCGCTCCCTGCTCGACCACTGGCGCGACGGGCGGACGCCCTGGCTGCGCGGCCTGCGGCCCTACCTGTCGAGCGGCGTCTTCGCGACGTTCGACGCGCGCGACCCGCGGCCGTTCCTGGCCCGCGTGCGTGACCGCGTCGGCACGGAGAAGACGGCGGCACCGTCGCCCGCACATTGAGTCGGCGCGGAGGTCTGCCCGGGACATCACCCGGGTAGAGCCTTCGCCATGCCGAATCCCGAGGCGAGCTCCGACGGGCCCCACACCGTCGACGGCGTCACGGTCACGCCGCCAGGTCTGGTCCGGCGCGCGGTCACGGCGTCGGGGATCGGCAACGTCACCGAGTGGTACGACTTCGGTGTCTACGCCTACCTGGAGACGACGATCCAGGTGGTGTTCCTGCCGCCGGGCACCGCCGGGGGCCCGATCATCACCGCCGCCCTGTTCGCGGCGTCGTTCCTCGCGCGGCCCTTCGGCGGGCTGTTCTTCGGACCGCTGGCCGACCGCATCGGCCGCACCAAGACCCTCGCCACGACGATGCTGCTGATGGCGGTGGCCACGTTCGGGATCGGCGTCCTGCCGACCTACGCCTCCATCGGCATGGCGGCGCCGCTGCTGCTGCTCCTGTGCCGGCTGCTGCAGGGCTTCTCCACGGGCGGCGAGTACGCCGGGGCGATGACCTTCGTCGCCGAGTACGCGCCGGACCGCCGCCGCGGCTTCCTGGCGAGCTTCCTGGAGTTCGGCACGATCACCGGCTACCTGCTCGGTGCCGGCGTGGTGACCGTGCTCCAGGCGGTCCTCGGCGAGGACTCCCCCGAGCTCCTGAGCTGGGGCTGGCGCATCCCGTTCCTCATCGCCCTGCCGATGGGCATGATCGGGCTCTACCTGCGCTACCGCCTCGAGGAGACCCCGGCGTTCAGCCAGCTGTCGGAGTCCTCGGAGGAGCAGGGCAAGCAGTCGTTCCGGGAGTTCTTCCGCGCGGCGGCCCGTTACGGGTGGCGCCCGGTGCTGGTCTGCGGCGGCCTGGTGATCGTCTTCAACGTCACCAACTACTCGCTCACCACCGTCGTGCCCACCTACCTCACCGAGACCCTCGGCGAGTACGGGGCGCCGACGCTGACGACGACGACGTCGCACGTCCTGCAGATCATCCTGTTCGTCGTGCTCCTGGCCATCGTGCCCGTGCTCGGCAGGCTCTCCGACCGCGTGGGCCGCAAGCCGATCATCCTCACCGGCTGCGTCATGCTCCTGGTGCTCGCGCTCCCGGCGTTCCTGCTGATGCGCACCGGGTCGATCCCCGGCGTCCTCGGGGGCCTGCTCCTACTGGGGATCACGATGGTGTGCTTCAACGCGACCATGCCCTCCACGCTGCCCTCGCTGTTCAGCACCGGCGTGCGCTACGGGTCGCTCGCGATCACCTTCAACGTCGCGGTCTCGGTGTTCGGCGGCACCACGTCGGTCATCGTCGAAGGGCTCATCGCCCTCACCGGTGTGCTCGTGATGCCGGCGGTGTACCTGATGCTCGCGGCCGTCGTCGGCCTCGTCGCCGTGCGCTACCTGCGGGAACCGGGGAGCCGGCCGCTGCCGGGCTCGCAGCCCTCGGCCACCTCGGACGAGGAGGCCCGCGAGCTCGCCGCGGCGCGCTGACCCACTCCTCGCGCCTACTCCTCGCGCACGGCCCGCGGCAGCACGTCGGTGGGGCGCTCGCGGGGGTCGAACGAGCGGGGGTCGGGGCCCGGGTCGGCGACGACGTCGGACCACGCGTCCACCGCCAGCGCGGCGCCGAGCACGACGGCCACCGCGACCCCGAGCGCCCCGAGGGTGTCGGTCGGGTAGTGGTAGCCGCGGACGACGAGCCCCACGCCGACCGCGAGCACGAGCCCGGCGAGGCCCGCCACCGCGAGCAGCCGCAGCGCGCGCGGCAGCGTCGTCAGCCCGAGCACCAGCACCCCGCAGGCGACGGCGAGCGAGGCGACCGAGGTCGTGTGCCCGCTCGGGAACGCCAGCTCGCCGCCGCGCGTGCGCTCCACGAGCGGCTTGAGCACCAGGGACGTCGTGATCATCGCCGTCGGCGGGCCGACGAGCACGAGCGCGAGGCCCCGCCCGCCGCGCAGGAACCACGCGAGCGGCGCGAGCACCAGCAGGGCTACCGCCACGGGCAGCGGGCCGCCGAGCGCCGCGAAGGCCTCCGCGAGCACCCGCGGCACGCCGTGCTGCGTGTCGAGCAGCGCGGCGACCTCGCGGTCCGTGCGCCCCGCGTCCGTGTGCCCGGCGTAGCGCCAGGCCAGGACGGCGGTCACCAGCGCCGCGGCGAGCGCCGTGAGCGCCACGCGGCCGCGGGCACCGGCCCGGACCAGGGGCACCGGGAGCGCCTCCCGGAACGGGGTGGCGGCGGGACGCGTGAGGCGCGTGGGGGTGGGCGTCGTGCCGGTCGTGGAGGGCGGCATGGGCGTACACCCTGCACGATCACCGGCCCGGTGCCGGGAGCCTCCCCGGGACGGGGCAGAGTGGTGCCCCACAGTCGGCAGGGCGTCAACACGGCGGCGCGGCCACCGCTCGATCGTTCGAACCGGACCCCCCGTCCGGAGGGTGCGGTGCTGGAACGCCGGAGGTGGGCATGCCCGCGGATCACGGCCGGGACGGCGCGAGCACGACCACGATCCACCCCGTCGCGTCCGCCTCGCACGCGCGCGCGGAGGCCCGCGCCGCGCTGCTCGCGCGCACGAGCGCCGCCGTCGCCACCGCCACCCTCGTCCCCTCCCCCGACCCCCGGGGCAGCACCGCCGAGCTCGACGCCGTGCTCGCCGCGCCCGCCGCCCGCGCCGGCGAGCCGGGCCTGCGGGCGCTGCTCCTGCGCCAGAGCCTCGTCGCCCGCGTGCTGCTGGCCGCCGAGCCGGGCGGGTCCCCCGTCTCGGACCTCGGTGTCGAGGCCCAGCTCGACGAGCTGCTCGAGCTCGTCGCCGCGCACGGGCTGTCGCTGTTCGGCGCGGACGCGCAGATGCTGCGGGCCCGCCGCGCGCTGCTCGCCGGCGACGAGGAGGCCGCCCTGTCGGCCGTCGCGACCGGGCTGGCCCACCTCGAGGAGCCGGTGCTCGTCGACCACGCCCCCACCGTCGCCGAGCACCGCCACAACGTGCGGTGCGCCCGGCGCCTCGCGGCCAGCACGCTGGTGTCGCTGGGCCTGCACGACCTCGCCGACACCCTCGTCGAGCAGCCCGCCGACGACGGGACCGGCGGCTACGACCGCGTGCGCCTCGGGGTGTCGTGGGGCCTGCGCCTCGAGCGCGCCGGGCGGCCCGGCGGCGAGCGCCTCCGCGACGCCCTCGCCGTCGCCGGGCGCCTCTGCCACCACGCGTCGGGCACCGAGCGCCCGCTGCTCGCCGCCGCCGGGGTGCTCGCGTGCCCGAGCCGCGGGCCGGCGCCCACGCCCGAGGAACGCCGGGTCGCGAGCCGCGGCGCCGCCGCGCTGGCCGCCGGCACCGTGGTGCCCTCCCAGCACGACCGCCTCATCGTGGAGCTGGCCCGGTCCCGCGCGCTCGAGCGGGCCGGCGACGACGACGCCGCGGTCGCCGTGCTCGCGACGCGCCGGGCGCGCCCGCCCCGGGGCGAGGCGAGCCTCATGCTCGCGGTCACCCGCGAGCTCGCCCGGCTGCGCACCCGGATCGCGACCTCCGGCGGCCCCCGCCACGCGGCCGAGACCGCGCTCGGCGAGTACGTCGCCGACCTCGAGGCCGAGCTGTGGGCGCTGCACCGCGCGCGGGCGCTGTCCCTGCGCACCGGGCTGGCGCACGACCGCCTGCGCCGCGAGCACGGGCAGGTCACCGCCCTCGCGCTCGCCGACCCGCTGACCGGTCTGCCCAACCGCCGGGCGCTCGACCGCCACCTCGAGGAGGTCCTCGCCGGGCCCGGTTCGCCCGCCGTCGCGATGATCGACGTCGACCGCTTCAAGCAGATCAACGACACCACGTCGCACGCCCGCGGGGACGAGGTGCTGCGCGGGGTGGCGACGGCGCTGCGGTCCTCGCTGCGGGCCCCCGACCTCGTCGCGCGCTACGGGGGCGACGAGTTCGTCGTCGTCCTGCCCGACACCGCGGTCGCCGACGCGGCCGCCGCGCTGGGCCGCGCCCGGGCCGCGGTGGCGGAGCTCCCCGCCGCGCAGGGACGCCCGGTGACGCTCTCGGTCGGCGTGGTCGCGGCCCGCGGCGGCGAGGGCCCCGAGGACGTCCTCGCCCGCGCCGACGCCGCCATGTACGCCGCGAAGCGGGCCGGCGGCGACGCCGTGCGCACCCACGACGGGCCGCCGACCGGAGCCCTGCCGGTGAGCCGTGGGTGACGGCTCCCCGCACCCGTCCCGGCGCACGCCCCGGCCGACCGGCGAGGACGCGGTCGTAGGATCGGTGCGTCGAGCCCCGGACCCGGGGCCGGTCCGTGCAGGAGTGGCAGGAGTGGGAGTCACCGAGCCGATGCCGCCGAGCTCGACCGCCAGCCCGACCGCCGTCGTCGTCCTGGCCGCCGGTGAGGGCACCCGGATGCACTCCGCGACGCCGAAGGTGCTCCACCCCGTCGGGGGCCGCAGCCTGCTCGGCCACGCCGTGCACGCGGCCGCCGGCACGAGCCCGGAGCACCTGGTCGTCGTCGTCGGCCACGAGCGCGAGCAGGTCGGCACCCACACCCTCGGGCTCGCCGCCGAGCTCGACCGCGAGGTGCGCACCGCCGTGCAGGACCGCCGGCGCGGCACCGGCCACGCGGTGGCGTGTGGCGTCGCCGCGCTGCCCGACGACCTCACCGGCACCGTCCTCGTCTCCTACGGCGACGTGCCGCTGCTCGACGCGGCGACCCTGCGGGCGCTCATCGGCGAGCACGCCTCCGGCGACTACGCCGTCACGCTGCTCACCGCCGAGCTCGACGACCCGCGCGGGTACGGCCGGGTGGTCCGCGACGACGACAACCAGGTCACCGCCATCGTCGAGCACCGTGACGCCTCGCTCGAGCAGCTCGCGATCGGCGAGGTCAACTCGGGCGTCTACGCCTTCGACCTCGTGTTCCTGCGCGACGCGCTGAGCCGGCTGACCACCGACAACGCCCAGGGCGAGCTCTACCTCACCGACGTCGTCGCGATCGCCGCGCGCGAGCAGCACGGGGTCGGCGCCGTCGAGACCGAGGACCCCTGGCTCGTCGCCGGCGTCAACGACCGCGTGCAGATGGCCGAGCTGGGCGCCGAGCTCAACCGCCGGCTGCTGGAGCGCTGGATGCGCGCCGGGGTCACGGTCGTCGACCCCCGCTCGACCTGGGTGGACGTCGGCGTCCGCCTCGAGCGCGATGTCACGCTGCACCCGGGCACCCAGCTGCACGGCACCACGAGCGTCGCCGAGGGCGCGACGATCGGCCCGGACACCACGCTCACCGACGTCACCGTGGGCGCGCGGGCGGCCGTGGTGCGCACCCACGGGTCGTCGTCGCGCGTCGGCCCGGAGACCTCCGTCGGCCCCTTCGCCTACCTGCGCCCCGGCGTCGAGCTCGACGCCCGCGGCAAGATCGGGACGTTCGTCGAGGTCAAGAACGCCCACATCGGCGAGGGCAGCAAGGTCCCGCACCTGACCTACGTCGGCGACGCCACGATCGGCGAGTCCAGCAACATCGGGGCGTCCTCGGTGTTCGTCAACTACGACGGGGTCGCCAAGCACCGTACGGTCGTGGGGTCGCACGTCCGCACCGGCTCGGACAACACCTTCGTCGCCCCCGTGACGATCGGGGACGGCGTCTACACCGGTGCGGGCACCGTCGTCCGCGAGGACGTGCCCCCCGGGGCCCTCGCGGTGTCCTCGGGGCCGCAACGCAACATCGAGGGCTGGGTGACCCGGAAGCGTCCGGGCACCGCCGCGGCGCAGGCCGCCGAACAAGCAGCGAAGGCCGAGCAGGAGGACCCGTGACCGTCAGCATGTCGTCGACGCCGAAGAAGAGCCTCATGCTCTTCTCCGGGCGGGCCCACCCGGAGCTCGCGGAGGAGATCGCCAAGGAGCTGGACGTCACCATCACCCCGCAGGCGGCGTACGACTTCGCCAACGGGGAGATCTTCGTCCGGTTCGAGGAGTCGGTCCGCGGCTCCGACGCCTTCGTGATCCAGAGCCACACCGCCCCGATCAACCAGTGGATCATGGAGCAGCTCATCATGATCGACGCCCTGAAGCGGGCGTCGGCCAAGCGGATCACCGCGGTCGTGCCGTTCTACGGCTACGCCCGGCAGGACAAGAAGCACCGCGGCCGCGAGCCCATCTCGGCCCGCCTCATCGCGGACATGCTCAAGACCGCCGGCGCGCACCGGATCATGACGATCGACCTGCACACCGACCAGATCCAGGGCTTCTTCGACGGTCCCGTCGACCACCTGCTGGCCAACAAGGTCCTCGCCGAGCACCTGCGCGACACCTACGCCGACCACGACCTCGCCGTCGTCGCCCCCGACTCCGGTCGCGTGCGTGTCGCCGAGAAGTGGGCGGACATGATGGGCGGCGTCCCGCTGGCCTTCATCCACAAGACCCGCGACAAGACGCGCCCCAACGAGGTCGCCGCCAACCGCGTCGTCGGCGACGTCGCCGGGCGCTGCTGCATCCTCGTCGACGACATGATCGACACCGGCGGCACGATCGCCAAGGCCACGGAGGCGCTGCTCGCCGACGGGGCGTCGGACGTCGTCATCGCCGCCACCCACGGCGTGCTCTCCGGCCCCGCGGTCGAGCGGCTGTCGACCTGCGGCGCCCGCGAGGTCATCGTCACCAACACCCTGCCGATCCCGGACGAGAAGCGCTTCCCGTCGCTGACCGTCCTGTCGATCGCGCCGGTCATCGCCCGCGCCGTGCGGGAGGTCTTCGAGGACGGTTCGGTGACGAACCTCTTCGACGGGAATGCCTAGCCTCTGGACCGAGCACGTCGTCCCGCGGCTGGTCGACGTCGCGCTCGGCGGCGAGGACGTCCGTGAGCTGCGGGAACGCGTCGTCTCGCGGGCGCGGGGCGAGGTGGTCGAGCTCGGGTTCGGCAGCGGGCCGGCGCTGCCGCTCTACCCGGCGGCCGTGACGTCGGTGCGTGCCGTGGAGCCGTCGCAGGTCGCGCGGCGACGGGGTGCGCGGCGGATCGCGGAGGCGTCGATCCCGGTCGAGCACGTGGGCCTCGACGGCGCGGACCTCGACCTCCCCGACGACAGCGCCGACACCGTCGTCAGCACGTTCACGCTCTGCACGATCCCGGACGTCGACCGCGCGCTGCGCGAGGTGCGCCGGGTCCTGCGGCCGGGCGGACAGCTCCTCTTCCTCGAGCACGGCCTGTCCCCCGACCCCCGCACCGCCCGGTGGCAGCACCGCCTCGACGGCCTCCAGCAGCGCGTCGCCGGCGGGTGCCACCTGACCAGGCCCATCGACGGGCTCGTCCGCGACGCGGGCCTGACGGTCACCGACCTCGCCCACGACCGCCTGCGCGCCCCGGGCCCGATGTCCTACCTCTACCTCGGCGCCGCGACCCCCTGAGCGGCGGAGATCACCGGGCCGAAACGCACCCGCGAGGGGCCCGGAACGTGTCTGTCCGCCTGCTGATCTTCAGCGCGGCCGCTGCGCGAGCATCGCCGCCTGCGGCAGCGCCTGCGCGCGCGACCCGGGCTCCGGCGCGCGCAGGACCCGGGCCGTGACGTCGAACCCCGCCTGCGCGAGGAGCGCCGCGACGGCGTCGGGCCGCAGGCGGCGGAAGTCCAGCGAGACGGGGTGTCCGAAGGCCTCGTCGTGGTGGGAGACGTCGTCGCCGACCTGGAACCCGAGCAGCAGGTACCCGCCGGGGCGCAGCACGCGGCGGAACCCGGCGAGGACGGCGGGCAGCTCGGCCGGCGGCACGTGGATCAGCGAGTATCAGGCGACCAGGCCGCCGAGGGAGGCGTCGGCGGCGTCCGGGGCCGCCATGTCGCCGACCGCGAACGCGATCCCGGGGTGCTCGCGGCGGGCCAGCGCGACCATCGCCGGCGAGAGGTCGACGCCCCGCACCCGCACCCCGCGCGCGTGCAGGTGCGCGGCCACGCCGCCGGGCCCGCTGCCGACCTCGAGCACGTCCCCGTCGACGAGCTCCGCGAACGCACCCAGCACCGCCCGGTCGAGCGGCGAGCCCGCCAGCTCGTGGCGGAAGTGCTCGGCGTACTCGGCGGCGATGGCGTCGTAGCCGGCGCGTGTCGCGTCCCGGTCGAGGGTCACCGGCGCAGCGTAGGTATCGTGGTGGGCGCACTTCGGCGAGGGCCGACCCGCGTGGGCCGGCCGTGATCGACGCGGTGCGGTCGACCCGGGCGTCCGGGGTCCGGCCGCGCGCGGCGCGCCGACCCCGAGACGAACCGCAGGAGAGAACCACCATGGCCGACGAGGTCCGCATCGCGGCGGAGTCCCGCACCGAGTTCGGCAAGGGCGCCGCCCGCCGCGTGCGCCGCGCGGGCAAGGTCCCCGGCGTGCTCTACGGGCACGGCACCGACCCCGTGCACCTGGCGTTCGACACCGTCGAGTTCGCCGCGGCGCTGCGCGAGAACGGGCGCAACGCCCTGCTCACCATCACCGGGCTCGGCGGGCAGCCGCAGCTCGCGCTGACCAAGAGCATCGCCCGCGACCCGATCAAGGGCTTCTTCGAGCACGTCGACCTCGTCCTCGTCCGCCGTGGCGAGAAGGTCCAGGTCGACGTCCGCGTCGTGATCATGGGCGAGGCCGCCTCCGGCACGCTCGTGTTCCAGAACGAGGACACGCTGACCGTCGAGGCCGACGCCACCAGGATCCCCGAGGAGATCACGGTCGTCATCGAGGACGCCGAGATCGGCACGCAGTTCCTCGCCGGCGACATCCAGCTGCCCGAGGGTGCCGAGCTGATCTCCGACCCCGAGCTCCTCGTCGTCAACGTCACCGAGGCGCCGACCGAGGAGGCCATGGAGGAGGAGATCGACACCGAGGGTGCGGGTGTCGAGGAGGACGCCTCCGAGGAGGAGGCCGCCGAGACCGGCGAGTCCTCCGATGCCGCCGACGGCGACCAGCCCGCCGAGGGCTCCTCCGGGTCGTCCGACTCCTCCGAGTCCTCCGACGAGAGCTGACCGGCCCACGTGAGCTCTCCCGCTGCCCGGCCCGACGGCCCCCTGCTGGTCGTCGGGCTGGGCAACCCGGGCCCCGACTACGAGGGCACCCGGCACAACGTCGGGTTCGTCGTCGCCGACGTCCTCGCCGGGCGCCTCGGCAGCCGGTTCTCGCCGCACAAGCGCTCCGGCGCGGACGTGGCCGAGGGCCGGCTGGCCGGACGCCGCGCGGTGCTCGCGAAGCCCCGCGGCTACATGAACCTCTCGGGCGGGCCGGTGGCCGGCGCCGCCCGCTTCTTCTCGGTCGACCCGACCGACGTGATCGTCGTCCACGACGACCTCGACCTCGAGTTCGGCGTCGTGCGCCTCAAGCGCGGCGGCGGCGAGGGCGGCCACAACGGGCTGCGCTCGATCTCCAAGTCGCTCGGCACCAAGGACTACCTGCGCGTGCGCTTCGGCATCGGCCGCCCGCCGGGGCGCCAGGACCCCGCCGACTACGTGCTCAAGCGCTGGTCGTCGGCCGAGCGCAAGGAGCTCGACGTCTCGGTCGAGCTGGCCGCCGACGCCGTCGAGGCGCTCGCCGCCGACGGCCTCGAGCCGGCCCAGAACCGCATCCACTGACGGTTCGCCGACGTCGCGTCACCTCGTCGGCACCCACGGTCTCCGCACTCCACCGAACCGACGCCGCCCGGGGGCCGGACGGCGGCTGGTCGTCCGGACCTTCCCGGCGGATCCTCCGGGGCTACGCGCCCGAGAGTCCTCGGCGCCGGTGCTCGCGCCGCCGAGGAGCCCGTCATGCGACCGATCCGACGCCACCCTCTCGTCACGTTCTTCGTGCTGACGTTCGTGATCGGCTGGAGCCTCGTCCCGTTCGGCTCGTTCGGGGCCTTCGCACCCCTGGTCGCCGCCCTGGTCGTGGTGCCGATCGCGCAGGGACGGGCCGGGCTGGTGGAGCTCGGACGGCGCATCATCCGCTGGCGGGTGCGCTGGTACTGGTGGGCGCTCGCGATCGGGGTGCCGCTCGCCGTGCACCTGCTCGCGACGGTCCTGACCAGCGAGCTCTCCACCCTCCGGTGGGCCGCGACGGGCGACGCCCTGCTGTTCTTCTTGCTGCGGCTCGTCAACCCCACCGACGGCCCGCTCGGCGAGGAGCCGGGCTGGCGCGGGTTCGCGCTGCCCGGGATGCAGTCGCGGCTCTCCCCGCTCGCCGCCACCGCGATCCTCGCCGTGGTCGTCACCGTCTGGCACCTCCCCCTCGCCTTCCTCGAGGGCGGCGACCCGTGGCCGGTCCTGCTGTCGCTCGTCGTCGGCACGGTCGGGGTGACCTTCTGGTACACGTGGCTGTTCGACCACACCGGCGGCAGCGTCCTGCTGGTGCTCGTGGCGCACAGCGTCGAGGGGGCGATCGACGACGACTCCGTCCTCTACTTCGCCCTCTGGCCGGCGCTCGCGGTGGTCCTGGTCGTCGCGGACCGGCGCTGGTGGCTGCGGCCGGCCCCGGTGGCGGCGACGACGTCGCTGCCCGAAGCGCCGGGCCGGGTCCTGCGATGAACGCGCCCGTCGCCGCCGGCCTGCCGCTCGCCCGCGCCGCGGGCCCGCTCGCCACCGTCGCCGGCGCCCTCGTGGTGCTCACCGACCTGGGCCGGCTGGTCGGGGGGCACGACGTCGTGGCCTTCGGCGCCGACCCGCTCACGATCGTCGCCAACGCCGGCTACGCGGTGTCCTTCGCGGTGCTCGCCGTCGCCCTGGTCGCGGTGTACCTGCGCCAGGCGCGCGAGGCCGGGACGTTCGGGGCGCTGGCGTTCGCCCTCGCGCTCGTCGGCGTCGTCGAGCACGCCGGCAACATGTGGTTCGACGGCTTCGCGGCGCCCTGGCTCGCCGTCGTGGCGCCCGGCGCGTTCGGCGCCGAGCGCCCGGCGGTCCTGCTCACCGGCGCGCTCGCGAGCTACGTGCTGTTCGGGCTCGGCTGGGTGCTGCTGGGCGTCTCGGTGCTGCGCGCGGGCGTGTTCCCGCGCTGGTCCGGGGTGGCGCTGCTCGTCAGCGGGGTGCTGGGTCTCGGGGCGGGCGCGGCGCCGTTCGGCGTCCCGGTCGGGCTGACGTTCCTCGCGCTGGGCGTGTGGCTGGTGCGGGTCAGTCGACCGCGTTCTCCAGCCACGCCTCCTCCAGCTGCTCCCGCTCGCTGAGCAGCGCGCGCAGCTCGGCGTCGAGCTCCTGGAGGCGCCCGGGCTCGGTGGCCGCGGCGGCGAGCTTCTCGTGCAGCTTCGCCTCCTGGGTGGCGATCTTCTCCAGGCGCCGCTCGATGCGCGCGACCTCCTTGCGCGCGGCGCGCCGGTCGGCCTCGCCCTTGTCGGCTCCCGCGGACGTCGCCGACGCGGAGATCGACGGCGCGGGCGCCTGGCCGGCGCGCCGGCGCAGGTACTCCTCGATCCCCCCGGGCAGGTCGGTGATCCTCCCGTCGCCGAACAGGGCGACGGCGCGGTCGCAGACGCGCTCGGTGAGGTAGCGGTCGTGGCTGACGACGACGAGCGTGCCCGGCCAGCCGTCGAGGAGGTCCTCGAGCTGCTGGAGGGTGTCGACGTCGAGGTCGTTGGTGGGCTCGTCGAGCAGCAGCACGTTCGGCTCGGTCATGAGCAGGCGCACGAGCTGCAGGCGCCGGCGCTCGCCGCCGGAGAGGTCGGAGACCGGGGTCCACTGCCGCGACGCCGGGAAGCCGAAGCGCTCGGCGAGCTGCGAGGCGGTCTGCTCGTACTTGCCGATGGTCACCCGCTCGGCGATGTCCTCGACGGCCTGCAGCACGCGGCGGTGCATGGGGAGGTCGGCGAGGTCCTGCGACAGGTGCGCGAGCCGGACCGTCGTGCCCTGCACGCGCTTCCCGCCGTCGAGGGGGCGCTCGCCGCCGACGGCCCGCAGCAGCGTCGTCTTGCCCGAGCCGTTGATCCCGACGATGCCGATGCGCTCGCCCGGGCCGATGCGCCAGGTCTGGCGGTTCACCAGCGTTCTGTGCTCACCTCCCTCCTGGCTGCCGACGGTCAGCGTGGCGTCCTCCAGCTCGATCACCGTGCGCCCGAGGCGGTGCTTGGCCATGGTGACGAGCTCGACGGTGTCGCGGGGCTCGGGGACGTCGGCGATCAGCGCCTCGGCGGCCTCGACGCGGTAGCGCGGCTTGGACGTGCGCGCCTGGGGCCCGCGCCGCAGCCACGCGAGCTCCTTGCGGGCGAGGTTGCGGCGGCGCTGCTCGGCGGCGTCGGCGAGCCGCGCCCGCTCCGCCCGCGCGAAGATCCAGTCGCCGTAGCCGCCCTCGTACTGCTCGACGTGCCCGTCGACGACCTCCCAGGTGCGCGAGGCGACGGTGTCGAGGAACCAGCGGTCGTGCGTCACGACGACCAGCGCGGTCCGGCGCGCGATCAGGTGCTCGGCGAGCCAGCCGACGCCCTCGACGTCGAGGTGGTTGGTGGGCTCGTCGAGCACGAGGAGGTCGAGCTCGCGCACCAGCGCCGCGCACAGCGCGATCCGCTGGCGCTCCCCGCCGGACAGGCCGTCGACCGGCGCGTCGAGCCCGCGGTCGCCGCCCGGGCGCAGGCCCTCGACGACGGCGCGGCTGCGCGGGTCCGCGGCCCACTCGTGGTCGGGCACGGGTCCACCCAGGACGGCCTCCCGCACGGTCTCCCCCGACAGCCGCGTCTGCTGGGTCACCAGCGCCATCCGCAGCCCGCGCACCGGGCTGACGCGCCCGGCGTCCGGGGTCAGCGCGCCGGCGAGCACCGAGATCAGCGTCGACTTCCCGCCGCCGTTGCGGCCGACGACGCCGATGCGGTCGCCGGTGTCGACGCCGAGCGAGACGCCGTCGAGGACGGGCTTGGGGCCGCCGAAGCCGATCGACACCGACTCCAGGTTGACGAGGTTGGGCACGGTTCAAGTCTCCAGGGGAGCGCGAACGGGGAGTTCGCGCGCGTAGAAGCAGCGAACAGGCCGTTCGCTGCGGAAGGCGGGTCAGGCGTAGGCGCCGGGCCCGGGGTCGGGGCGCGGCGGGGACGGCGGGTTCGGGGAGCCGCCGTCCCCGTCGACCACGCGGGCGCCGGGGACGGGGCCGTGGGCGACGCGGACGGTGCGGCACACCCCGGCGCCGGCGAGCTCGGCGGCCACGCGCACCGCGGCGTCGTGGCCGTCGCAGAGGAACACACAGGTCGGCCCGGAGCCCGACACGACGCCGGCGAGCGCGCCCGCGTCGACGCCGCCGCGCAGGGTGCGGCGCAGACCGGGGTCGAGGCTCACGGCGGCGGCCTGGAGGTCGTTGCCGAGCAGGAGCGCCAGCGAGCGCGCCTCGCCGGACGCGAGCGCCTCGAGCACGGGCTCGACGTCGCCGACCCGCCGCGGCGCCTCGGGCCGGGCGCGCAGGCGGTCGAGCTCGCCGAACACCGTCGGCGTCGACAGCCCGTGGTCGGCGACCGCGACCACCCAGTGGAACGTGTGCCGCGAGAGCACCGGCACGAGCCGCTCGCCGCGCCCGGTGCCCAGCGCCGTGCCGCCGTGCAGGGCGAACGCGACGTCCGAGCCGACCTCGGCGGCGATCTCCATGAGGCCCTCGCGCCCCATGTCCAGGCGCCACAGGCTGGCCGCGGCGAGCAGGGCGCCCGCCGCGTCCGCGCTGCCGCCCGCCATGCCCCCGGCGACCGGGATCGCCTTGTGCAGCCCGATGCGCACGTCGGG
Organism: Actinomycetospora flava; assembly: GCF_037400335.1. Lineage (NCBI taxonomy): Bacteria > Bacillati > Actinomycetota > Actinomycetes > Pseudonocardiales > Pseudonocardiaceae > Actinomycetospora > Actinomycetospora flava. The sequence goes on along the minus strand of NZ_JBBEGM010000005.1, from coordinate 74,302 downwards.
CTGCCGGTCGGCGCGCCGGGCGAGGGCCTCGACGGCGCGCCAGGCGAGGTTGGTGGTGTCGTCGGGGACCTCGGAGACGTCGACGCCGTCCGCGCCCGAGACCGTCACGCCCGGCTCGATCGCGTCCCTGACCGCCCGGGTGACGCTGACCTCGTCGGCGATGCTCAGCGCCTGGAACACGGTGACGAGGTCGTGGTAGCCGTCGTCGCGCAGGTCCCCCACGGCCAGGTGGAGATTGATCTTGGCCGGGACGCGGACGGTGACCGGCGGTCCGACGGCGGAGAGCACCTGTCCAGGGTACGGACCACGTCCGTTCGCGCTCAGGGCGTCAGGGCGTCCGGCTCCGCCTGCGCGCGAGCGCGGGCGATGGCGACGAAGGACGCCACGTCCAGCGACTCCCCCCGCGCGCCCGGGTCGACGCCGGCGGCCCGCAGCACGGCCTCGGCCGCGGGCGCCGACCCCGCCCAGCCCGCGAGCGCGGCCCGCAGGGACTTGCGGCGCTGCGCGAACGCGGCGTCGACGACGGCGAAGACCTCGGCGCGGTCGACGTCGGCGGGCGCCGGATCGATCGCGGGGTCGTGGCGCGTGAAGGCGACGAGCCCCGAGTCCACGCCGGGGACCGGCCAGAACACCGCGCGCGGCACCGGCCCGGCCCGGCGCGCGTCGGCGTACCAGGCGAGCTTGACCGACGGCGATCCGTAGGCCTTCTCGCCGGGGCGCGCGGCCAGGCGCTCCGCGACCTCGGACTGGACCATCACCAGCCCCCGGCGCAGGCCCGGGAGCACCGCGAGCAGGTGCAGCACGACGGGCACCGCGACGTTGTAGGGCAGGTTCGCGACGAGGACGTCCGGCGCCGGCGCGAGGTCGCCGGGTGTCAGATCGTGAGGGGCGATCCGCAGCGCGTCGGCGGTGACGACGCGCAGGTCACGCCCGGGCGCGCGCTCCGCCGCCGTCGCCGGCAGCCGCCCGGCGAGCACCGGGTCGATCTCCACGGCCACCACGCCCGCGGCGGCCTCGAGCAGCGGCAGCGTCAGCGAACCGAGCCCGGGGCCGACCTCGAGCACCACGTCGTCCGGGCCCACCCCCGCGAGGCGGACGATGCGGCGCACGGTGTTGGCGTCGTGGACGAAGTTCTGTCCCAGCCGCTTCGTCGGGCGCAGGTCCAGCTCCGCCGCGAGACCCCGCACGTCGGCAGGGCCGAGCAGGCGGACCGGTTCCGTCACAGGGGCCAGTCTGCCCGCGGGACTACTTCTTCCCGCAGACCGGCCAGGCGCCGTAGCCGCCGCGGTCGGCGCGGACGCGCTCGGCGACGGCGATCTGCTCCTCGCGGCTGGCCTGGTGCGGCAGCGAGGCGTACTGCCCGCCGCCGTAGGCGCGCCACGTCTGGCGGTCGAACTGCAGGCCGCCGTAGTAGCCGTTGCCGGAGTTGATCGACCAGTTGCCGGTCGACTCGCAGCGGGCGATGCGGTCCCACTTGCCGCCGTTGCTCACGGCGGGCGCCGTCGCCTTCGGCTTGGTGCCGCGGTGGATCACGCCGCCGACCGGCTGGCGCGTCACCTGCGACTCGCCGACCTGCGTGCGGCCGGTCTCCGCGCCGTTGGTGGCGTTGACCGTCCAGGTGACGATCTCCTCGCCGGCCTGGCCGGCCTCCTCGACGCGGGTCTCGCCCTGCTCGAGGTCCGGGTCGTCGACGGTGCGCATGGGCGGCGCGACCGGACGGGTCTCGGTGACCTGGTTGACCGTGTTGCGGGTGACGGTGATCGTCGAACCGTTGGCGATCCCGTCGCCGCCCGCGAGCACGTCGGTCGGGCTGAGCGCCAGGCCGTTCTGCGCGAGCATCTCGGGGCCGTTGAGCGCGGTCGTGGTGACCTGGCGCGGGGCGGCGCCGCCGTCGATGAGCGTGACCGTCTTCGGGGTCCGCACGTCGAGGTTCATCCCGTTGACCGGGATGTTGGCGTTCATCGGCGCCGAGCTGGCGAGACCGTCGACGGGGAGGCCGAGCTGCGCCAGCGCGTCCGACACGGTGCGCGCCGTCGTCTGGAACGTCTGCGGGCGCCCGTCGACCATCAGCGCGACGTCGCGCGAGCGGTTGATGACGAGGTGGTCGCCGTCGTTGACCTCGGCGTTCGGCCCCGGGGCGAGCTGGTCGCCCGGGCCGATCTCGATGTCGCCGCTGTCGAGGGCGCCGGCGACGTCCCCGGAGAAGGTGTGCACGACCTGGTCGACGCCGTCGACCGTGACCGTGACCTCCTTGTCCAGCGCGACCGCGGTGCTGCCGCCCGCCGCGACCGCGAGCAGGGCGACGGCGACGCCGCCCTTGACCGCGTTGGACCGGCGCCTCGTGTCGGGCGCCAGGCGGTCCGGGTCGTCGAACGAGGTCAGGCCGGCGGGGGCGGCGGCCGTGAGGTCGCCGTGCGGGTCCGCGTCCTCGGCCGCCTGCTGCTCGCCGGTGAACGACTCGAGGTCGTTCCACTCGTCGAGGTCGGTGAGGGCGATCGGTCCGCTCGCGCCGTGCGCGTCCTGGACCGGCAGCGGGCCGGTGATGTCGTCGAACCAGGCCGGCGCCTGGCTGTCGAAGCCCCGGGTGCCGTACGCGGTGTCGTAGCCGAACTCGTGGGCGGCGTCGTAGCCGTAGTCCGACGCGTGGTCGGACGTGTAGGCGTCCTGCCCGTACCCGTACCCGTACGTGCCGTAGGGGTCGTGACCGATGACCGGCAGCCCGGCGGTGTCGGTCTCGCCGTCGTATCCGGCGCGGCCGCGGGTCGTGGTGTCCGCGCTCATCGAGCGTCCGTCGCGGGGAGCGAGGTGATCAGGCGGTGCACAGGCACAGGGGAGTCCACTTCGTCCGTACATCCGGGCAGGAACCGCGCCCTGGGAGACCGTCACGACCTCGTGCCGTTCTCCCTGTGCTTTCGGACCTGGGGAAGTCCTCCGTCACGCGGGCCTCGGGGGTGGTTCCATCCCGGCGAGTCACAGCACGGTAACGAGTTGGGTGTCGCCAGCATCAAGCCGACACGACCGTGTTGCGCCGAACGGCACGCCGACGACGACGAGCGTGGTTACTCGGCGCTCTCTCGTGCGACGGAGCGTGAAGGTTGAGGCTGTTCGGCGAGACCGAAGGCCCGTCGGGCGTTGTCGGCGCTGGTCTCGGCCAGCCGCTCCGCGGGCTCGTCACGCAGCTCCGCGAGCGCGCGCACCGTGTGGGGGACCACGTAGGGCTCGTTCGGCCGACCGCGGTACGGATGCGGAGTCAGGAACGGGGCGTCGGTCTCGACGAGGACGAGCCCGGCGGGCATCCAGGCCGCCGCTCGTCGCAGGTCGGCCGCGTTCGCGTTGCGGAACGTCGCGGTGCCCGAGAGCGAGGCGTACCAGCCCTCGTCGGCGCAGCGGCGCGCGAGCTCGGGCCCGCCGGAGAAGCAGTGGAAGACCGTCGTCGGCGGCGCGCCCTCGGCGGACAGGACGTCGAGGATCGCGTCGTGGGCGTCGCGGTCGTGCACCACCAGCGGCAGGCCGGTGCGCTTGGCGAGGTCGATGTGCCACGCGAAGGCCTCGCGCTGCACGGCGAGCGGGGCGCAGTCCTCGCGCCGCGTGGTCCAGTAGTCGTCCATCCCGGACTCGCCGACCGCGACGACGCGCGGCAGCGCGGTCAGCGCCTCGATCTCGCGCCGCGCGTCGTCGGTGAGGTCGTTCGAGCGCGTCGGGTGCAGGCCCACCGCCGCGAACACCCGCGGGTCGCTGTCGGCCGCCCACGCCGCCCACCGGGCGGAGTCGAGGTCGTCGGCGGTCGTGACCATCGCCGTGACCCCGGCCTGCGTGGCGCGGTCGAGGACCTGCGCGAGGACCTCGGGCTCGGTCGCCCCGCAGGCGTCGAGGTGGGTGTGGGCGTCGACCACCCCGTGCGCGAGGGGCTCGGGGACGGGGGGCGGGACCCTATCGGCGTGCTGTTTCATCTGGTCCGACTTGCCGCTACTCACCGGTCTGGATCGGCGCCCACGTCGGGCCGGTCTCGCCCAGCGACGGGTCGAGCTTGGCGAACAGCGGGGTCGGGCGCTCCAGCGGCCGCCCCACGGGGATCGGCGTCGACGCCCAGCGCGCCTGCTCGGACGCGTAGTCGCCGGTGAGCACCGAGTGGCTCGTGCCCAGCTCCCCGGAGGTGCCGGCGTCCTCGCGGTGCGGCTGCTCCGCCCACACGCCGGTGCCGCCGAGGGCCTCGTGCACCTTCTGCGCCGCGTGCGGCAGGAACGGCGTGAGCAGGGTGTTCGCGTCCTGCACGACCTGCAGCGCGGTGTGCAGGATCGTGTCGCGGCGCGCCGGGTCGTCCTTGCGCTTCCACGGCTCCTGGTGGCTCAGGTACGCGTTGGCCTCGCCGACCACCCGCATCGCCTCGGAGATCGCCTGCTTGAACCGCGAACGGGCCAGGTGGGCGCCGACGGTCTCGAACGCCGCCCGGGACTGCGCCAGGAGCGCGTCGTCGGCCGGGTCCGGGGACGTCGGCTCCGGCACCGCGCCGACGTTCTTCGCCGCCAGCGACACCGAGCGGTTGACGAGGTTGCCCCACTCGTTGGCGAGCTCGAAGTTGGTGCGGCGCACGAACTCGTCCCAGGTGAAGTCGGTGTCCTGGTTCTCCGGGCCCGCCACCGAGATGAAGTAGCGCAGCGCGTCCGGCCCGAACTCGCGCAGGAAGTCTCCGACATAGATGACGGTGCCGCGGCTGGTGGAGAACTTCGACCCGCTCATCGTCAGGAACTCGGAGCTGACGACCTCGGTGGGCAGGTTGAGCCGGCCGAACGCGCCGACCTCGCCGCCGCGGTCGCCCTCGCCGTTGTGGCCGAGCAGGATCGCGGGCCACATCACCGAGTGGAAGGTGATGTTGTCCTTGCCCATGAAGTAGAAGGACCGGGCGTCCGGGTCGCACCACCACTGCTTCCAGGCGTCCGGGTCGCCCGTGCGCTGCGCCCACTCCACCGACGCCGACAGGTAGCCGATGACGGCGTCGAACCAGACGTAGAAGCGCTTCATCGGGGCGTCGTGCCAGCCGTCGAGCGGGATGCGCACGCCCCAGTCGAGGTCGCGGCTGATCGCGCGGGGCTTGAGGTCCTCGGCGAGGCGGCGGCTGAAATTCAGGACGTTCGGCCGCCAGTGGGTCCGGGTGTCCAGCCAGGAGGTGAGCGACTTCGAGAACGCCGGCAGGTCGAACAGCAGGTGCTCGGTCTCGACGAACTGCGGGGTCTCGCCGTTGATCCGGCTGCGCGGGTTGATGAGGTCGGCGGGGTCGAGCTGGTTGCCGCAGTTGTCGCACTGGTCGCCGCGCGCGCTCGGGTAGCCGCAGATCGGGCAGGTGCCCTCGATGTAGCGGTCGGGCAGCGTCCGGCCGGTGGACGGGCTGATCGCGCCGAGCGTCTTCTCGGTGCTGACGTAGCCGTTGTGCCAGAGCGCCGTGAAGAGGTCCTGGGTGACGCGGTGGTGGTTGTCGGTGCTCGTGCGCGTGAACAGGTCGTAGGACAGGCCGAGCCCGACGAGGTCGTCCTGGATCACCCGCGAATACCGGTCGACGAGCTCGCGGGGCGTCGTGCCCTCCGCGTCGGCCTGCACCTGGATCGGCGTGCCGTGCTCGTCGGTGCCGGAGACCATGAGCACCCGGTTGCCGACCATCCGCTGGTAGCGCGAGAAGACGTCGGAGGGCACACCGAAGCCGGACACGTGGCCGATGTGCCGCGGACCGTTGGCGTACGGCCACGCCACGGCGGTCAGCACGGGGATGCTCATGTGTCCATTCTCCTCACCCCTGCCACCGGGCTCCCGGCGGCGCCGACCGGTGACGCGGACGGCGAGTTCTCCTAGCCTGCGAGGGTGTGAGCCACACCACCGAGCAGGCGACGAGCACCGCGCTCGACCTGCTGCGGGCTGCGGGTGGCGCCGGCACGGCGGAGTGCCGGCTCGGGGACGCCGTGCTCGACGTCCTGCACGAGGACCCGGCGGTCTGCGCCTCGGCCTGGGACGTGGTCGAGCCCCTCGGCGGGCGGGTGCGCACGGTGCGCGCCCGCGGCTACCGGTCGACGGTCTCGGCCTTCCTGCGGTCGCCGGCCTTCCTGGCCGACGACGAGGGCTACCGGCTGCTGCGTGAGCAGCCCGACCACCCGGCCCGCGGCTGGAGCGACGTGGACGGCTACGAGACCGGGCCGTCGGTCACCCGCGTGTTCCGCCCGGGCGGCTACACCGGCGGCGCCACCGTCCGTCTCACCACGCCGGACGGCCGCTACGTCGGCAACGTGCACCTGTCGACGGCGGGCGGGTGCGCGCCGGGCACGCGCCTGGTGGCCGCCCTCAACGTCGCCGCGGGGACCCTGGCGACGCTGCTGGACCCGTCACGGCGGCTCGACGCGGTGGCCGACGGGATCGCCGACGGGGCCACCGCGGCGCTCCTGGGGACCGGCGGTGACGTCGTCCCCCTGCCCGGCCGCGCCGCGCCGGCCCCGGCACTGCTCGCGGCGGCGGCGACCGCGGGACCGGGCGACCACCGCGCGCTGCTCGACGGGCGCTGGCACCGCGTCCGTCTCGTCGCGGTGGGCGCCGGGGTGCTGGTCCTGGTGACCGAGGAGGCCCTGCCCGCCGGTGTCAGCGCCCGCGAGCTCGACGTGCTGACCCTCGTCGCGCAGGGCCTCACCAACCGCGCCACGGCACGGCGCCTCGGGATCGCCGAGCGGACCGTGGCCCACCACCTCGAGCGCGTGACGGCGCGGCTCGGCGCGACCTCCCGGGCCGCCGTCGCCGCCCTGGCCGTGTCCGAGGGTCTGCGGCGGCTGCCGGCCAGTCAGTGATCCGGGGCCGGCTGGGGCGCCGGGACCTCCGCCACCAGGGGCACCAGCCCGTCCACGACGTCCTTCTGGTGCGGGGCGAGGTCCTGCCCGGCCATCGCGGAGAGGAAGTCGAGGAACGGGTCGTCGGCCTCGGTGCGGATGCCGCTGAGCTCCTCGAACACCGCCAGCCCGCAGAACGGCACGTAGCCCGCGGAGTAGCCGCCCTCGTGCACGCCGAGGAGCCGCCCGCCCGCCACCGAGCCGGCGACGTCGAGCATCCGGCGGGTGAGCCGGCGGTAGCCCTCGCTGTGCAGCATCTGGCGGCCCAGCGGGTCGAGGGCGCTCGAGTCGAACCCGGACGCCACGAACACGAACTCGGGGCGGAACCGCTCGAGCGCGGGCACCACGACCTCGTCGAACGCGTACTCGTAGCCGGCGGTCCCGGTGCCGGGCGGCAGCGGGACGTTGATGTTGCTGCCGTGCCCGGCGCCCCCGCCGCGCTCGTCGGCGTAGCCCGACTCGTGCGGGTAGTAGCCGTCCTGGTGCAGGGAGATCGTCAGCACCGACGGGTCCTCCCAGAACGCCTGCTGCGTCCCGTTGCCGTGGTGGACGTCCCAGTCGACGACGGCGATCCGCCCCAGCCCCGCCGCCTGCAGGTGCCGCGCCGCGACGGCCACGTTGCCGAACATGCAGAAGCCGCGGCCGCGGTCCCGCTCGGCGTGGTGGCCGGGCGGGCGGGTGATGGCGTAGGCGTTGTCGACGACCCGGTCGCGCACGGCCTCGGCGGCGGCGATGACGCCGCCCGCGGCGAGCGCCGCGATCTCGAAGCCGCCGCCCGCGAACGGCGTGAGCTCCCCCGCGTCGCCGCCGTTGTCGTCGGAGAGCGCCTTCATCCTGTCCACGTACTCGCGGTCGTGGACCCGGCAGAGCTCCTCGACCGTCGCCTCCCGCGGCTCGAGCCACTGCAGCTGCGCCGACAGCCCCGTCGCGTCGAGCAGGTTCTTGAGCCGCCGCTTCGTCCGCGGGTTCTCGGCGTGCTCGTCGGGCTCCAGCCACCCGCCCGACGGGATGAACACGCTCGCGTGCCGCGTGTCCCACCACATGTACTTCTCGTGCCACAGCGCTCCGGTCGTCATGGATCGAGCGCACCGCACGGCGCGCCCGGGATCCATGGGCCGTTCTGCCCATTGCCGCCCACGGGCCCCCTACGGCATGGCCCCGAACTGCCGGTCCCCCGCGTCGCCGAGCCCCGGGACGATGTAACCGTGCTCGTTGAGACGCTCGTCGAGGGCAGCGGTGTAGACCGGCACGTCGGGGTGGGTCGCGGCCAGGTGGTCGACGCCCTCCGGGGCCGCCAGCAGGCACACGGCGGCGACGTCGTCGGCACCGCGGGCCTTGAGCAGGTCGATCGTGTAGGCCATCGAGCCGCCGGTGGCGAGCATCGGGTCGAGCACGAACACCGGGATACCGGCGAGGCTCCCGGGCAGCGACTCCATGTACGGCGTCGGCTGCAGCGTCTGCTCGTCGCGCGCCACGCCGACGAACCCCATCACCGCCCCGGGCACCTGGGCGTGCGCCGCCTCGGCCATGCCCAGCCCGGCCCGCAGCACCGGCACGAGCACCGGCGGGTTCGCGAGCACCGCGCCCGTCGTCGCCGCCACCGGCGTGCGGATCTCCCACGGCGCCGTCGCCGCGTCGCGCATCGCCTCGTAGACGACCATCGCGGTCAGCTCGCGCACCGCGGCCCGGAAGGTCGGGCGGTCGGTGGACGCGTCGCGCAGCGTGGTCATCCGGACGTCGACGAGCGGGTGGCGGACGACGCGGGGATCAGCCATGGCCGGGGAGGCTAGCGACGAACGCCGCGATCACGCGGCCCAGCGCGTCGCCCGCGTCCTCCTGCAGGAAGTGCCCGGCGTCCGCGATCACCGGGTGGTCGAGGCCTGCCGCGCCGGGGACGTGCTCGCGCAGCACCGGGCCCATCGACGCGGTGATCGGGTCGGAGTCGGAGAACGCGGTGAGGAACGGGCGCCCATAGCGCCCGAGCGCCTCCCACGCCGTGCGGTTGGGGCCGTTCTCCGGGTCGTCGGGGCGGGTCGGCACGAGCAGGGGCATCGCCCGCGGGCCCGCCGTGAACGTCTCGTCGGGGAAGGGGGCGTCGTAGGCGGCCCGGTCGTCCGGCGCGAGCCCGCGGGCGCAGCCGGAGGCGACGAGGCGCCCGACGTCGAGGTGCTCGGCCTTCTCCACCGCCCGGCGGAACCGCCACCACACCGCAGGCATGTCGACGTCGCCGGTCGGCAGGCCGGTGTTCGCGGCGACCACCCCCGCCCAGCGGTCCGGCTCGGCGGCCACCAGGCGCAGCCCGATCAGCCCGCCCCAGTCCTGGCCGACCAGCACGGCGTCGCGCAGCCCGAGCGCGTCGACGGCCTGCGTGGTCCAGGCGACGTGGCGGGCGTAGCTGTGGTCGGCGATCCGTGCGGGCTTGTCGGAGCGCCCGAAGCCGACCATGTCGATCGCGACGGCCCGCAGGCCCGCCGCGACCAGGGCCTCGATCACGTGGCGGTACAGGAAGCTCCACGACGGCTCGCCGTGCAGCAGGAGGACGGCGGGCGCGTCCTCGGGACCGGCCGCGTAGGTGGCGACGCGGACGGGCCCGCCGCCGTCGGGGTCGTCGACCTCGACGTAGCGCGGCGCGAGCGCGAAGCCCGGGAGGTCGTCGAACCGGTCGTCCGGGGTGCGGCGGAGGTCCATGGGCGAGAGCCTGTCAGTCCACGGGGAGACGCGAGCGTGGATCCTTGCCGGTACGGGCAGGTGACGATCGCTCTCATAGGGTGCGCCGCGCACCCCCCACCCAGGCTCGCGGAGGCCGCTCGGCATGGCGCAGGACATCATCCCGATCACGTTGGCGCTGACGGCCGGCGACCTCGTCACGCTCTGGGCCCCGCGGTGGCGCCAGGACGGCGAGGAGTGGGAGGCCTTCCTCGGCGACGACGAGGCCCTCTTCGCCTTCGGCGACGCCGCCGACCTCGCGGCGTGGGTCGCGACCGCCGAGGAGTCCGGCCAGGAGCACGACCTCGCCGACCACCCCGCGTGGCCCGTCGTCGTCAAGCTCTCGGTGGACGAGCTGACCCCGGAGGACGTGCAGCGCTACGACGTCGTCGGGGTGCCGGAGCTGGTCGCGGGCGACCCCGACACGTGGACCCTCGACGACCTGGCCGAGGTCGCCGCGATGTGCCGCTCGCTCGCCGACGTCTGCGACCTCGAGGTCGTGCACGAGGTGCTCGACGCGACGCCGGCCTTCGCCGCGCTGACCGCCGGCCCGACCGCGTTCGCCGGCCGCGACGGCCAGGCCCTGTGGGCCGAGCTGGCCGAGGTCGTCGACGAGCGCTGGGACGAGGTCGTCGACGCGCTCGACGCGATGGTGAGCACCCCCGAGGTCGACGAGGAGCTCGCCGCCCGGCTGCGGGCGACGGCGACGCCGAAGGAGACCGCCGACCCCGCCGAGGGCGAGGAGGCGGCTCCGGCCGAGAACGCCGACGGCGACCCGGAGGACCCGGAGGCCGTCGCCTCCGACCCGCGGGACGCGGTCGACGACGCGCCCGAGGAGCTGCGCGAGGACACCGCGGGCGAGTCGCTGCGCAGCGACCTCGTCGACGCCGCCGAGGAGCCCGAGGAGAGCTTCTGGGAGGAGGTCGGCATCGACCCCATCGCGATCACGACCTCCGAGGGCGAGGTCATCACCCTGCGCTGCTACCTCGACGACGAGCCGGTGTTCCTCGGCCGCGGCGGGACCATCGAGACCTTCGGCTCGTCGCGCGCGCTGCGCACGTGGATCGCGAACGACGGCGCCGACGGCCACGACCTCGCGGACGTCGCCACCTGGGACGAGGTGGTCGGCGCGGCGACCGGGGGCGACCTGGAGATCGAGGTCGCGCCGGAGAACCGCTACGTGCTCACCGGCATCGCCGACGACATCACCGAGGGTCCCGACGTCGTCGACGCCGAGCAGCTCGAGCTCGCCGTCGAGCTCGTCACCGACGCCGCCGACTGGGCGAACGACAGCCGCACCCGCGAGGCGCTGGCGCCGTCGGAGAGCCTCGGCTGGCTCGTGTCGTTCGTCGTGCGCCCCGACCCGACGCGCCTCACGCCCTCCGCGCCCTTCGACCGCGAGGCCGCCGCGTGGCGCGGTCTCGAGGACCGTTTCCTGGGACGCCTGCGCCGGCACTGAAGCCCAGCGCCCTCGTGGTGCGCATGTGGCGGACACCCGCGCGCATGTGCATCACCCGGATGGGGTGGCGACTCGGGGGGTGTTTACGCTTCGGCCCCGCCGAGTCCGACCGTCCCCGGGGCCGGAACCGTCGCAGAGAGTTGGGCGCCGTGATCGACAACAGCCAGACCATGTCCTTCGACCGCATGCGCAGCATGCTGGTGCGGGCGGCCGAGGTCCGGGACAGCGAGCAGCAGCAGATCTTCGACTCGCTGGATGAGATCCACGGCCGCCTCGCGGCCCTCGACACCCTCGGCGCGATGCGCAAGCGCCTCTCGGACGTGCCCGACCGCACCGAGATGAGCGTGCTCGCCGAGCGGCTCGACGAGACCGTCGCCAAGCTCGACGCCCAGGACTCCTCGGTCTCCTCGCTCGCCCGGCTGGTCGAGGGGCTCGTCGACCGCGTCGCCGACCGCCTCGCCACCCCGTTCGCCCAGCTCGACGGCCGGCTCGACGGCGTCAGCGGCCGCTTCGAGGGCGTCGCCGGCCGCATGGACGGGCTCGAGGACCGCATCGCCGGCCTGCACAAGCGCCTCGACGACCTCGACAACCGCCTCGACCGCCACGAGATGCGCCTCGACGGGCTGCCCGCCGCGGTCACGGGGCCGGTGCGCGAGCGCGTCGACGCCGTCGACTCCTCGCTGCGCGACCGCCTCGACGACCTCGCCCGCGGCGTCTCCGAGGAGATCACCGGCACCCGCGAGGCGGCGCGCACCGACGCGAACACCACGCGCACCGAGACGACGAACCAGGTCGGCGAGCTGACCGCGCGCCTCGAGTCGCTGACCAGCAGGCTCGACCAGGTCGGCACCCGCCTCGACGGCGTCGAGACCGGCCTGAACGACCGGGTCGGCGCGCTGTCGACGTCGGTCGAGAACGGGCTGGACCGTCTCGACGGCACCCTGGTCAGCCGCCCCGACCACGAAGCCGTCGTCGCCCTCGTCCGCCAGGCCAACGAGGAGTCCGAGCGCCGCAACGCCGGCCACCTCGACGAAGCCATGGCCACCTTCGCCGAGATCATCCTCGGCCCCGGCGGCGGCTCCTCCGGCTCGATGCCCGCGCCGCGCCCGACCCAGCGCCGCGGCAGCCGCAAGCCCGCGACCCGCGAGACGCAGAACAACGGCGCGGAGCTCCCCACCGAGAACATCAGCGCCGACGACTGAGTCCTCGCTCGCCGGGTGGGGTTGAGCGAGGGTCACCCTGATTGCGCCTGACGCAGCGAGGGCGTCCCTCGCTCCACTCCTGGCGCGCGCCGGCGGGTGAGCGAGGGTGACCCCGGCTGCGTGGGACGCAGCGAAGGCGTCCCTCGCTCCACGACCCGGTGCCCCGTGCGGCCCGTCGGTCCTCGCGAGAGCGGCCCCGGCGTCTAGGGTCGCCCCGGTGCGTTCCCGACGGCGCCTCGCGACGGTGACGGTGCTCCTCGCGCTCACCCTGTGCGCCCTGCCCGGGGCGGCGGTCGCGCAGCCGGCGCTCCCCGCCGGCGCGGCGTGCCCCTTCGGCACCGCGCCCGGCCCCCCGGTCGACGAGTCCGAGGTCCCGCAGCCCGGCCAGCCCGAGCCCGCGCCGCTCCCGGTGCCCGACCCGCCCGTCGGCGGCGCGGCGATGGGCGACTGCGGCGACGTCGTCCCCGCCGGCGCGCCCGCCGCGCCCGCGGTCGGCGTCGTCTCCTACGTGCTCGCCGACCTCGACTCCGGGCAGGTCCTCGCCGCCCGCAACGCCCACGCGCGCCTGCGCCCGGCGTCGCTGATGAAGACGATGACCGGCCTGCTGGTCGCCCGCCGGCTGCCCCTCGACGAGACCGTCGTCGGGACCCAGGAGGACGCCGACCAGGAGGGCACGCGGGTCGGCATGGGGCCTGGCGGGCAGTACACGATCCGCCAGGTCTTCGACTCGATGATGATGGCGTCGGGCAACGACGCCGCCCACGCGCTGGCGGTGCGGCTGACGGGCAGCGTCCCCGCCACCGTCGACCTCATGAACAGCACGGCCCGCGAGCTCGGTGCGCTCGACACGCGCGCGGCCACGCCGTCCGGGCTCGACGGCCCGGGGATGCAGACCTCCGCCTACGACCTCGCGTCGATCTTCCGCGTCGCCATGCGCGAGGCCCCGTTCGCCCAGGCCGTCGCCACCACGCGCATCCCGTTCCCCGGCTGGGGCACGAACCCGCCGTTCGAGGTCGTCAACGACAACAAGCTCCTGACCACCGGCTACGAGGGCTACCTCGGCGGGAAGACCGGGTTCACCGACGACGCCCGGCACACGTTCATCGGCGCCGCCGAGCGCAACGGCCGGCGGCTCGTCGTCGTGCTCATGCGCGGCGAGCAGCGACCCACCCCGATGTACGAGCAGGCGGCCGCGCTGCTCGACCACGGCTTCGCGCTCCCCGAGCTGCGCGGCGTCGGCACCCTCACCGACGGGCCCGCCGAGGGGTCCGGCCCGCAGGTCAGCGTCGTCCCCGAGCCGACCGGCGGCGACGACGCCCCCGTCCCGCCCGAGTCCGGGGCCACGTCGTCGTGGGGCACGCCGCTGCTGCTCCTGGCGGTCGTCGCCGGGGTCGGCGGCCTGGTCGCCCTGCGCTCCGGGCGCCGCTGAGCGGAGGATCGGGGACATGGTCGAGGCGGTCGAGGCGGTCGAGGCGGTCGAGTCCCTGGGCGCAGCGTTCACCCGCATGGCACGCGAGCACCCCGACCGGCCCGCGGTCACGGACGACGACTCGACGTGGAGCCGGGCCGACCTCGAGGCCCACGCCAACCGCTGGGCCCACGACCTCGCCGCCCGCGGCGTCCACCCCGGCGACTTCGTCTCGATCGCGCTGCCCAACGTCGCCGAGCACTACGCGCTGACGCTCGCCGCGTGGAAGCTCGGCGCGGTCCCGCAGCCGCTGTCGCACAAGCTCTCGGACGCCGAGCTCGCCGCCGTGCTCGACGTGGTGCGCCCGCCCGTCGTCGCCGGCCTCGCCCCGGGCACCGACACCTCCGTCGTCCCGCCCGGCACCACCGCGCTCCCGTTCGGCCACCGGCCCGGGGGACCCGACACCCCGCCGCCGCCCGCCCCCGCGCCGCCGGCCTGGAAGGCGCCGACCTCGGGCGGCTCGACCGGCCGTCCGAAGGTGATCGTCGCCGCCGAGCCCGGCACGGTCGACATCGTCGCGTCGCGCGCCGCGGTGTACCGGATCGAGCCGGACGGGACGTTCCTGTGCACGGCGCCGCTGTTCCACAACGCGCCGTACCTGTTCTCGCTGCTCGGGCTGATGCTGGGCAACCACGTGGTGCTCATGGGCCGGTTCGACGCGGCCCGCGCGCTGGCGCTCGCGCAGGAGCACGCCGCCACCTGGATCTACGCGGTGCCGACGATGATGGGGCGGATGCTCCGGGTGGCGGGAGACGGAGCGCAGCGGAACTCGACCCATCGAGAACGGCTGCCCGACCTCCCCGCCCTGCGCACCCTGTTCCACATCGGCGCCCCGTGCCCGCCCGCGGTGAAGCGCGCGGTCATCGACTGGCTCGGCCCCGACCGGGTGCTCGAGGGCTACGCCGGCACCGAGGCGCAGGCCCGCACGTCGATCACCGGCCGCGAGTGGCTCGAGCACCCCGGCTCCGTCGGCCGCGTGACCGGCGGCGAGATCGAGGCGCGCACGCTCGACGGGGAGCGGCGGTGCGCCGTCGGCGAGGTCGGCGAGCTGTGGCTGCGCCCGGAGCCCGGGCGCACGACCTACCGCTACATCGGCGCCGAGGCGCGCTCGCGGCCCGGCGGCTGGGAGTCCCTCGGCGACATGGGCTCGTTCGACGCCGACGGCTACCTCCACCTCGCCGACCGCGCCGCCGACATGATCGTCGTCGGCGGCCAGAACGTGTACCCGGCGGAGATCGAGGCGGCGATCCTCGAGCACCCCGCCGTTATGTCGGCCGTCGTCGTGCCGGCCCCCGACGACGACCTCGGCTCGGTGCCGCACGCCGTGGTGCAGACCGGGCACGACGTCACCGACGCCGACCTGGACGCCCACGTCGCCGCGCGGCTGTCCCCGGCCAAGCGGCCACGGGCGTGGCGGCGCTCGGCCGGGGCGCTGCGCGACGACGCGGGCAAGGTCCGGCGCTCGTCGTACCGGTGACTATCGTGACTACTACCGGTACTGCAGGGACCCGTCGTCGAGGTCGGCGGCGGGCAGGGTGTGCCGTTCCTCCGCGTACTCGTGCATGTGCGTCCACGGCACGCGGTCGCCCTGCTTGAACATCTTGTCCTGGCTGCGCATGACGTAGCCGGAGTTGAAGTTCTCCGGGTCCGACCACGGACGGATCTCCATGTCCGCGTCCTCGTCCCGCAGGGTCGGGGTGACCGAGCGGGCGCCCCGGCTCTCCATCGTCGCCAGCAGCCGGCAGATCAGGTCGCTGACGAGGTCGGCCCGCAGCGTCCAGCTGTGCCGGAAGTACCCGAAGACGTAGGCCATGTTCGGGATGCCGGAGATCATGATCCCGCGCCAGGTGATCTGCCGCGAGACGTCCACGGGCTCGCCGTCGACGGCGAACGGGATGTCGCCGAGGGCGCTGAGGTTGAACCCCGTCGCCGAGACGACGATGTCGGCCTCGAGCTCCTGGCCCGACGAGGTCCGGATGCCGGTCTCGGTGAAGGTGTCGATGGTGTCGGTGACCACCGAGGCCCGTCCCTCGCTGATCGCGGTGAAGATGTCCCCGTCGGGCACCACCGCGATCCGCTGCTGCCACGGGCGGTAGCCCGGGTTGAAGTCCTTCTCGACGTCGTAGCCCTCGGGCAGGTAGGGCCGCATCTCGTCGAGGAGCCAGGTCCGCGCCTCCTCCGGGGTCTCCTGGCACATCCGGGTCAGCTCGTTGAACTGCTCGATGTAGGCGCGGCGGAGGATCTCGTGGGTCCAGTCCTCCGGGATGTCGAGCGCGCGCAGCTGGACGGCGAGCTCGTGGGTCTTCGGCACCGCGGCGACGAACGTCGGCGTGCGCTGCAGCATCGTCACGTGGGCGGCCTTCTCGGCCATCGCCGGGACGACCGTCGCCGCCGTCGCGCCGCTGCCGATGACGACGACGCGCTTGCCCTCCCAGTCGAGGTCCTCGGGCCACGTCTGGGGGTGGGCGACGACGCCACCGTTGGCCGAGTAGCGCTCCATCCCCGGCCACTCCGGCCGGTAGGGGTCCTGGTGGTTGTAGTAGCCCTGGCACATCCACAGGAACCCGCAGGTCATCTGCAGCGTCTCGCCCGTGTCCTCGCGGTGGACGTCGACCGTCCACTGCTGCTCGGCCGACGACCAGCTCGCCCCGGTCACCGTGTGCCGGTAGCGGATCGCCGCCTTGAGGTCGTCCTCCTCGATGACCTCGTCGAGGTAGGTGGTGATCTCCTCCGAGGTCGCGATCGACGGACCCCGCCACGGCTTGTGGGCGTAGCCGTAGGTGAACAGGTCGGAGTCCGAGCGGGCGCCCGGGAAGCGGTGGGTCCACCACGTCCCGCCCCGTCCGGGCAGCTTCTCGAGGATGGCGAACGTCTTCTCGGGGAAGCGTTCGCGCAGGTGGTGGCCGGCGTCGATGCCGGAGACGCCCGCGCCGATGACGAGGACGTCGACGTGCTCGATGCCGTCGCCCCGGTCGGAGCGCGTGGTCGGGCTGGTCTCGGTGATGGTCACGATGGCCTCCTCTAGGCGGCGACGGTGCGGCTCAGCGCCGGGCGCATGACGGCGACGGCGTCGTCGACCATCCGGGCCGCGGACGGCGTCGCGCCGAGCGTCCAGAAGAAGCCGTGGATCATGCCGTCGTAGCGCTGCGCGGTGACGCTGTTCCCGGCGTCGGCGAGCTTGCGGGCGTAGGACTCGCCCTCGTCGCGCAGCGGGTCGTACTCGGCGGTGGCGACGAACGCCGGGGGCAGCCCCGCGAGGTCGGTCGCGCGCCCGGGGAACGTGTACGGGTCGTCGGCCGGGTCGGTCGCGCCGAGGTAGTGCGCCCAGAACCACTGCATGGTCGCGCGCCCGAGCAGGTAGCCCTCGCCGTTGTCGGTGATCGAGGGGCTGGTCCAGTCGAAGTCGACGACCGGGTAGATCAGCAGCTGGAACGCGATCGCCGGGCCGCCCCGGTCGCGCGCCGCGAGGCTGACCGCGGCGGCGAGGTGACCGCCCGCGGAGTCGCCGCCGACGGCGAGGCGCGACGCGTCGACGCCGAGCTCGTCGGCGTGCTCGGCGACCCACGCGGTGGCCGCGTAGCAGTCGTCGAACGCGGCGGGCTGCACGTGCTCGGGGGCGAGGCGGTAGTCGACCGACACCACGGTGATGTCGGCGGCGTTGGCGAGCTGCCGGCAGGGCCGGTCGACGGTCTCGATGTCGCCGATCACCCAGCCGCCGCCGTGGAAGTAGACGAGCACCCCGCCGGAGCCGCCGCCGTGCGGCACGTAGATGCGGGCAGGGATGTCGCCGGCCGGGCCGGGGATCGCGCGGTCGGAGACGGTACCGACCTCCTCCGCCGGGGGCTGCAGGTCGACGAAGGCCCCGGCGGCCATGCGGGCCTGCGGGACGGTCATGCACTCGATCGGCGGCATGCCTTGTTCGACCAGCGCGTCGAGGAGTGCCTGCGCCTCGGGGTGGACGGCCATGGAGGGCTCCCGGGAGGTCGGGGAAGGGGTCCCGCCGAGCGTGATGCAGCGCACAGGAACGTCGCTTGTGCACCGGGGACGAACGCTCCCCTCCGCCTTGTCCCTGCGAGGTCACCGTCGACGTGCCACGGCCGGGCGTCGCCGCGAGTGCTGGTCGTCACACCCGGCGGCGGCTACGGTCGCTGGACGGGGGTCGGCGCTGGTGCACTCGGGTGGTGATCGAGGGGTGGTGATGATCGAGCCCTCCCCCACCCCGGAGGACGCGGTCGGCACGGTCGCCGACGTCGCCGCGGCGCTCGCCCCGCACCGCGCCGAGGTCAGCGCGTCGATCACCGACGTGCTCGCCACCCGCATCGACGATCTGCGCGGCGACCCCGCGCTGCTCGACCTCCTCGCCGCGAGCGTCGAGGGCAACGTCGAGACGATCCTGCACGTGCTGCGGCACGACCTCGACCCGCGCGACGTCGAGCCCCCCGCCGCGGCGATGGCCTACGCGCGGCGCCTGGCCCAGCGCGAGGTGCCCGTCAACGCCCTCGTGCGGGCCTACCGCGTCGGCCAGTCGCACCTCATGGAGTGGGCGTTCGCCGAGGCCGCGCGCCGGCCCGGCGAGGCGGCCGCGGCGGCGTCGCAGCGGATCGTGCTGGTGGTCATGGACTACGTCGACCACGTCACCCAGCACGTCATCGGCGCCTACGAGGCCGAGCGCGAGCACTGGCGCCAGGGACGGCACGCCCTCCGCCTCGCGCGCGTGCGCGACGTCCTCGCCGGGCGGACCCCCGCCGATCCCGACGAGCAGCTGGCCGTCGAGACCACGCTCGCCTACCGGCTGGCGCCGGTGCACCTGGGGCTCGTGGTCTGGCTCGACGAGCCGCCCGCGGACATCGACCTCGCGGGGCTGGAACGGGTCGCGCTGGACCTCGGGGTCGCGCTCGACGCGGTCGGGCGGCCGCTGGTGGTGCCGTGGGACGCCGGGAGTGCCTGGGTCTGGGTGACGCGCCGCGACGACGACGCCCCGTCCCGCGACGCCCTCGCCCGCGCGGTGGCCCGGCACGGCCCGGGCGTGCACATCGCCTGCGGGGCGCCGCTGGCCGGTGTGCCCGGGTTCCGCACCACCCACGACCAGGCGCGGCGGGCGCGGGAGGTCGCGCTCGCGTCGGGCACCGGCGCGCCCGCGGTGACGCTGTTCGACGAGGTGGGAGCCGTCGCGCTGCTGTGCGCCGACCGCGAGGGCGCGCGGGCGTGGGTGCGCCGCGTCCTCGGGCCGCTCGCCGATCCCGAGCCCGGCGTCGGGCGCCTGCGCGAGACGCTGCGGGTGTTCCTCGCGACCGGCGGTAGCCTCGCCGTCGCGGCCCGGCGCCTGCAGGTGCACCGCAACACCGTCAAGTACCGCGTCGCCCGCGCCCACGAGGTGCGCGGACGGCCGCTGGGCGACGACCGCCTCGACGTCGAGCTCGCGCTGCTGGCGTGCGCGTGGCTGGGCCCGCCGGCGACGGCGGACTGAGACCTCGTCGTCGACCTCGTCGTCGACCTACTCGTCGCGCCCGCGGCGCCGGGTGCCCAGGTTCAGGCCGAGCACGCCGAGGATGGCGCCCGCCCCGAGCAGCCCCGCCGCGGCCCGCGGACCGGGCGTGCGCCCGACCGTCACCGCGGGCCGGACGATCACCGGGGCCGGCTCGGGGAGCTCCTCGCGCTCGTTCTCCTTGAGCGTGGCGGCCCAGGCGGTGACGAACAGGATGAACCGCGAGACGAAGTTGGCGAAAACCAGCAGACCGATGATCGGGCCGAAGGCGGCGCCGGCGGGCGAGCTGGTCACGCTGCTGATGTAGACGGTCATGATCTGCTGCAGGATCACGAACCCGACGGCGGCGAGCAGGGCCGCCCGGGCCGCCGAGCGCAGCGTCACCGGCTCGCGGGGCAGGCGGGCGATGACCCAGAGGAACACCAGCCAGTTCGCGGCGATGGTGATGACGATCCCGGCGATCACGAACAGGACGTGCGCCCAGCCGGCGTCGCCGAGACCGAGGAAGTCGAGGATGGTGTTCGACAGTCCGGTGGCGACCGCGGTGACGGCGAACGAGAGCCCGAAGGCGAGGCCGAGGCCGACCATGGCGAGCAGGTCGCTGCCGTAGCGCCGGACGATCGACGGCGGCTCGCCGCGCTGGTCCCACTGCTCGGAGAGGGCCTCGCGCAGGTTGCTCATCCAGCCGAGCCCGGAGAACAGGGCGCCGAGCAGACCGATGATGCCGACCGCGTTGCGCTGCGCGATCGCCTGGTCGATGACCGAGTTGAGCAGGTCGCCGAGGCCGGGCGGGACGGCGGCGGTGATGCTGTTCTGGATCTCGAGGAGCAGCGCCTCGTTGTTCGCGAGCACGAACGCGGCCGCCGCGAAGGCCACCATGAGCAGCGGGACGAGCGCGAGGATCGAGAAGAAGGTGATCGCCGCGGCGTAGTGGTCCCCGTGCTTCTCGGTGTACCGCGTCGCGGCCTTGACGAGGTGGTCGAGCCACGGGTACTTCGCGCGCAGCTTCTCCAGCTGCGTCGGCTCGGTCGACCCGTTGTCCGTGTCGGTCGTGCTGGCGCTCGTCATGCTGGCGCGTTCCTCTCGCGGTCCCCGACTTCTCCGCGGACCTGCCTCCGGCCCGCGTGGGACGTAGCTACCCCGAGTGGCGGCCGGTCACTCGCCGGTCACGCGCCGCCCACGCGCGGTGGCTGTCCGTAGGGCCGCGGGTCGAATGTCCCGTTGCGCGCGCGGAACGACCGGGCGGTGCCGGGCCACAGCAGGGTGAGGCGCCCGCTGCTCTCGTCGACGTACCAGCTGCGGCAGCCGCCCTGCAGCCAGACGGTGTCCGCGCTCATCGCGTCGATCTCGCGGGTGTAGGCCTCCTCGGCCTCGGCGGTGACCTCGAGGGGCCTGCCCGCTGTCGCGGCGAGGTGGTCCAGCGCGCCGAGGACGTGGTCGATCTGCGCCTCGATCATGTAGACGGCGGAGTTGTGCCCGAGGCTCGCGTTGGGCCCGTTGAGCACGAACATGTTGGGGAAGCCGTGCACCGCGGTGGAGGCGTGCGCGGTCATCCCGTCGGCCCAGCGGTCGGCGAGCAGACCGTGCCGACCCTCGATGCGCTGGGCGAACGGCAGCCGCGTGGTCCAGAAGCCGGTGGCGAGCACGAGCGCGTCGAGCGGGTGGTGCGCCCCCGACGCGGCGACCGCCGTCGTCTTCTCGACGCGCTCCAGCGCGCTCGGCTCGAGGGTGACGTCGTCGCGCCCGAGCGCCGGGTAGAGGTCGTCGGAGATGACGATGCGCTTGCAGCCGATCTCGTAGTCCGGGCGCAGGCGGGCGCGCAGGCGCGGGTCGGGCACCTGGTCGGTGAGGTGGGCGAGCGCGCGGTCGCGCAGCCGGTCGATGTCGGGGCGGACGCGCCGGCGCGCCCCGATGGCGCCCTCGGCCTCCTCGAACAGCTCCTCGCGCAGGGCCCGCTCGGCGGCGGGGTCGAGCGCGAACGCCCGGCGCTCCTCGTCGGTGTAGGCACGGTCGCCGCGCGGCACCACCCAGGGCGGGGTGCGCTGGAAGACGACGAGGTGGGCGGCGGTGCCGGCGAGCGCGGGCACGATCTGCGCGGCCGAGGCGCCGGTGCCGACGACGCCGACACGGCGCCCGGCCAGCGCGGCGGCGCCGTCCCAGCGCGCGGAGTGGAAGACGGGGCCGTCGAAGTCGGACAGGCCGGGGATCTCGGGGATGCGCGGCTCGGACAGGCGCCCCGCGGCCACCACGAGCACGCGGGCGCGGTAGGTCCCCGACGACGTCGCGATCCGCCACCGCGCGCCGTCCCAGCGGGCCCGCTGCATCTCGGTGCCGAGGCGCAGGTGCGGGTCGAGGCCCTCGTCGCGGGCGGACTCGCGCAGGTAGTCGTGGATCTCGCCGCCCGGCGCGAACACCCGCGACCAGTCGGGCTTGGGGCGGAACGAGAACGAGTAGAGGTGGCTCGGCACGTCGCAGGCGACGCCCGGGTAGCGGTTGTCGCGCCACGTCCCGCCCACGCCGTGCGCACGCTCGAGCAGCACGAACGACTCGCGCCGGCGGCGGGCGAGCCGCACGCCCAGGCCGATCCCGGCGAACCCGGCACCGACCACGGCGACGTCGACGTCGACCGGTGCGGTCACCGCGACCCGCCGTGATCAGCCACGACCCGAACCTACGCCCGGTGCGTCCGGCTGTCAGGCGAGCTGGAGCACCGCGACCGCGCCGGCGACGGCCGGGATCACGAGGAGGGTGAGCGCCATCCAGAGGCGCGCGCGCCCGGTATCGCCCTCGACCATGGCGTCACGGTACGGCCGCGCGGGGTCAGGTGCGCAGGACCGCCCACCGTTCGGGGGGCGGGTCGCCGTACACGGTGGTGCGCTGGCGGGGCGTGCGCCCCAGGTCGGCGGCGAGCGCCTCGACCTGCGCGAGCGTGAGCTGCCGGCCCGCCTCCGCCCCGGCGGCCGGGTCGAGCGCGCCGTCGAGCAGCAGCCCGCCCGCGTCGTCGGCACCCCCGCGCAGCACGGCGACCGTGAGCTCGGGCCCGAGCTTCGGCCAGGCGGCCTGGATGTGCGCGATGCGCCCGTGCAGCAGCAACCGCGCGACGGCGTGCAGCGCGCGCGTCTCCCGGGGTGTGTCAGCGTGGCGGCCACGCTGGCGTTCAACATCAGGAAACCCACCAGGTGGGAACGCCTCGGGCTGGATCGGCATGGCGATGAACTCGGTGAACCCGCCCGTCCGGTCCTGGATCGCGGCGAGCGCGCGCAGGTGCGCGACCTGCTGCGTCGGCGTCTCGACGTGCCCGTAAACCATCGTCGCGGTCGAACGCAGGCCGACCTCGTGCGCGGTGGTGACGAGCTCGATCCAGCGGGCCGTGGGGATGTCGGTGCCGCCGGTGAGCAGCGCGCGGACGTCGTCGTCGAGGATGCGCGCGGCGGTGCCCGGCACCGATCCGAGGCCGGCCTCGCGGGCGGCGACGAGGAACTCGCGCGGGCTCAGCCCGAGGCGGGCGGCGGCGTCGGCGACCTCCGCGGGCCGGAAGCCGTGCAGGTGCAGCGGGACCCGCCCGGTGATCAGGGCGGCGAGGTCGAGCGGCGCGCGGTCCGGGACGTCGGCGGGCAGCGGGCCCTGCACGCAGATCTCGGTGGCGCCGAGGGCCCAGGCCTCGTCGACCAGGGCGTTCGCGTGGTCGGGGTCGCGGACGACGGCGGTGTCGAGGTTGCGGTTGGCGACGAAGGTCAGCTGGTCGCCGACGGCGGCGCGGCGCAGGTCGTCGGCGAGCGCGGCCAGGGCGTCGAGCTCGTCGCCGTCGGCGCCGAGCAGGGCGACGTAGGCCTCGTCGGACAGGCCGGCGGGGTCGGCCTCGGCGCCGGCGAGGTGGGCGCCGAGGCTCACCGCGCCGCTGCCGGCTGCCGCTCGCGGGCGAGTCCGCGCTGGTCGGCCAGCGCGATGACCGGGTCGACGAGGTCGGGGTGCAGCCACCGGTTCGGGTCGCGGACGTAACGCGGGTAGATCGTCAGCCGGGGGGTGAGCGTGAAGCCGGCGGCGCCGGTCACGGCGCGCAGTGCGTCGAGACCGGGCCAGGGGCGCTCGGGGTTGACGTGGTCGGGGGTGACGGGCGAGACGCCGCCCCAGTCGTCGATGCCCGCGCGCAGGAGCAGGGCCTGGTCGTCGGCGGCGCTCTGCGAGTCGTCGAGCTCGCCGGCCAGATTCGGCGGGGCCTGGACGCTGACGCCGAGCGGCATGACCAGGCGGGCGACGGCCACGGCGGCGACGAAGGCGTCGAACTCGGCGTCGGGCTCCCCGCGCATCGCCGTGTCGGGCTTGGCGCGGAAGTTCTGGACGATGACCTCCTGCAGGTGCTCGCCCCGGCGCGCCGACTCCGCCAGCACGAGCAGCGACTGCGCGCGCTCGGCGCGGTGCTCGCCGATGCCGACGAGGATCCCGCTGGTGAACGGCACCCGCGCGCGGCCGGCGTCGTCGATCACCCGGCGGCGCAGCGCGGGCTCCTTGTCCGGGGAGCCGAAGTGGGCGCCGCCCGGCCGCGACCAGAGCCGCGTCGCGGTGGTCTCGAGCATCATCCCCATCGACGGCGAGACCCCGCGCAGGCGCTGGAGCTCGAGCAGGTCCATGACGCCGGGGTTGAGGTGGGGCAGCAGGCCGGTCTCGCCGAGGACGGCCCGCGCCGACTGCTCGACGTGCTCGAGGGTCGTGGTGAGGTCGCGCGCGACCAGCCAGTCGCGGGCCGCGGCCCAGCGCTCCTCGGGGCGGTCGCCGAGCGTGAACAGCACCTCGGTGCAGCCCTGCTCGGCGCCGGCGCGGGCGATCTCGAGGACCTCGTCGCGCTCGAGGTAGGCCGCGGGCAGCCGCCCCGGGACCGTCGCGAACGTGCAGTAATGGCAGCGGTCGCGGCACAGGCGGGTCAGGGGGACGAAGACCTTGGGGCTGTAGGTGACGACGCCCGGGCGCCCCTCGCCGGTGAGGTGCTCGTCGCGGCGGGCGGCGGCGAGCCCGAGCAGGTCGTCGAGCTCCTCGCCCCGCGCGGCGAGCAGCGTCGTCGCGTCGGAGAGCGTGGCGGGGTGCTGGGGGTCGTCGGCGAGCGCCCCGTCGGCGGCGCGCCCCAGGGCGACCCGCACGTCGGTGCGCGAGGGTTCCGCCGGCTCCGGGAGCTCGACCAGCGGCCGCGGGAGCGACACGGGAGCGGGGAGATCGGCGGGGACGGCCACGCGACCGAACGTACGCCCCGTGCGAGCGATGCGGCATCGCTGGCATGTGACGCCAGGCTCGCCACATCCTCGATGCGCGACACGCCGGGGCGGCGTGGTCCGGGGTGATTCAGCGTGGCGGCCACGCTCGCACTGGACGTCAGGAAAGCCCCCACGATCACGGAGCGGGTCGCCCGCCCGTGGTCCAGGGTGAGCGGGGTGGAGGCCCGGAGCCGCGCCCTCGCCGCGCTGTGCGTGACCGAGATCGTGAGCTGGGGTGTCCTCTACTACGCGTTCCCGGTGCTCGTGACGTCGATCAGCGCCGACACCGGGTGGTCGGTGGGCGCGGCGACCGGCGCGTTCTCGCTCGGCGCCCTCGTCTCGGCGGGCGTCGGGATCGTCGTCGGCCGGCTCATCGACCGCCGCGGACCCCGGCTCGTGATGACGATCGGCTCGGTCGTCGGCGTCCTGGGTGTCGTCGCGATCGCCACGGCTCCGACCCTGCCGCTGTTCTACGCGGCGTGGGCGGTCGCCGGGGTGGGGCAGTCGGCGACGTTGTATCCGCCGGCGTTCGCGGCGCTGACCGGCTGGTACGGCGAGCAGCGCGTGCGGGCGCTGACGACGCTGACGCTCGTCGGCGGGTTCGCGAGCACGGTGTTCGCGCCGCTCACCGCCGCGCTGCTCGGGCCGTTGGGCTGGCGCGGCACGTTCGGCGTGCTGGCGGTGGTGCTCGCCGTCGTGACGGTGCCGCTGCACGCGTTCGTGCTGACCCCGCCGTGGCGTCCGCGCGACGCCGTGGACCGCGAGAGCGTCGATCGCGAGCACGCCTCGGAGGTGCTGCGCAGCCCGCGCTTCGTGCTCGTGACGGCGGTGATGGCGCTGAGCGCCTTCGGGCTATACGCGTCGACGATCAACCTCGTCCCGTTGCTCGAGGGCCGGGGCCTCGATCTCGGGCTCGCCGCGCTCGCGCTCGGCCTCACGGGCGTCGGTCAGGTGGCGGGGCGGCTGATGTTCGTGCCGCTGGTGCGACGGTCGACGCCGCGGACGCGCCTCGCGGCGGTGCTGCTGCTGGGCAGTGCCGGCGTCGTCGCCCTCGCGCTCGTGCCCGGGCCGGCGGTGCTGCTGATCGCGCTCGCCGTCGTCGCCGGCGCCGGGCGCGGGCTGCACACGCTGCTGCAGGCGTCGACCGTCTCCGACCGCTGGGGAACGCGCGCCTTCGGCCGGATCAACGGCGTCTTCTCCGCGCCCCTGACGCTCGCGGTCGCGATCGCGCCGGCCGGGGGCGTGGCCGTGGCAGGGCTCGTCGGCGGGTTCCCGACGGCGTTCCTCGTCCTGGGCGGGGCGACGGTCCTCGCGGCGCTGCTGGGGCTCGCCGCGTGATCGTGGGGGCTTTCCTCAAGTTGAGCGTCAGCGTGGCCGCCACGCTGCAACACCCCGGACCACGCCCACCCCCGGCGTGTCCCGATACCGAGGATGTGGCGATCCTGGCGTCACACGCCAGCGATGCCGCATCGCTCGCACGAGCTCAGAGGCGAGCGAGGTGGGCGGCGACGGCGGCGTCGAGGCGGGCGGTGTCGCCGGTCGCGAGGAGGTCCAGCAGCGCGCCGCGCAGGACCGCGAGCAGCAACGCCCGCTCGGCCGGGTCGTCGGTGGCCTGGTGGTCGGCGAGCAGGGTGTCCCAGTCGGCGACGGTGCGCGCCGCGAACCCCGCCCACGGGCCGTCGCCGGCGTCGTTGACCGAGTGCGTGTAGGCCTCGAGCCAGAGCCGCAGCAGCGCCCGGTGCTCGGGCGCCGCGAGCCACGCCCACACGCGTCCCCCGACGGCCGCGAGGTCGCCGCCCCCGCCGACGGCATCGACGACCGCCAGCTGGTCGGCCCGCGAGCGCGCCAGCAGCGCGCGCACCAGGCCGTCCTTGCTGCCGAAGAGGAACAGCAGCACCCGGGGGCTCGACCCGATCGCCTCGGCCAGCGGGCGCAACGACATCCCCGCCCAGCCGTGCTCGAGCACCCACGCGTACGCGGCCTCCAGCAGCTCCTGCTGCCGCGCGGAACCCTCCTCGGACACGCGCCCAGTGTGCTTCACTGAAACAGTCGTTTCAGTGAGGAGGTCGTGATGGGCGAGGTGACGATCCGGGAGCTCGGACACCCCGGCGATCTGGGCTGGGTGCTCATGACCCACGGGGAGCTCTACGCCGCCGAGTACGACTGGGCGGTCGAGGCCGTGACGGCGCGGATCGTCGCCGAGCACGCCGCGCACGCCCGCCCGGGACGCGACGCCGGCTGGATCGCCGAGCTCGACGGCGTGCGCGTCGGCAGCGTCCTCTGCGTCCACGAGGACGAGGACACCGCCCGCCTGCGCCTCCTGCTCGTCGACCCGGCCGCGCGCGGGCACGGCGTCGGACGCTCGCTCGTCGCCCGCTGCCTCACGTTCGCCCGCGACGCCGGCTACGCGCGCCTCGTGCTGTGGACCAACGAGCCGCTGGCCGCCGCGCGCCACCTCTACCTCGAGGCCGGCTTCGTCCTCACCGGCGAGGAGACCCACACCGAGTTCGGCAGCGAGCAGCGCGGACAGTCGTACGCGCTCGCGCTGACCTGACCCCTTGACCGCACTCCTTGGTCCTGTTTTCATATCCAACTAACAGGTTGTCCAACCGAGGAGATGAACGATGAGCGCCACGACCGCCACCGAGGCCCCGACCACCGCGCGTCCCCGGGCGGCGCGCTGGGCCCTCGCCGTCCTCCAGGTCCTGCTGGCCGCGCTCTACCTGATGTCGGGGTTCGGCAAGGTCTCGCTCGACCCCACGAACGTCGCGGGCTTCGCGATGATGGGGATCGGCACGACCGGTGTGGTCGCGCTCGGCGTCGTCGAGCTGGCGGCCGCGATCGGGCTCCTGATCCCGCGCCTCGCCGGGCTGACGGCCACCTGCTGCGTCGCACTGATGGTCGGCGCGGTCACGATCACCGCGGTGACCGTCGGCGGCGCGATGATCCTCCTGCCGGCCGTGGTGCTCGTCGCCGTCGCGATCGTGGCCTGGGTGCGCCGTCGCGAGACCGCGGCGCTGGTCCGGAACCCGCGAACCGTCCTGCTCGCCCGGTGAGCCGGGGGCTTTCCTGACGTTCAACGTGGGCGTGGCCGCCACGCTGGAACACCCACAGTCGCTCAGAGGTGACGCGCACCACAGCGCGTTGAGTGTGCCGCAACGTCACGGCTTCTCCTGGTCCCAGACCCGCAGACCACTGGGAGATCGGAATGACGATGACCGAGCGGACCCACCCGGACGACACCCCGACCGGCCCGGTTCCCGGCACCCAGGGCCCAGCCGCGAAGGCACCGTCCGTCCTCGACCAGATGGGCGGGCCCATGGGGTTCCTCTACTCGACGATCCCGGTGATCGTCTTCGTCACCGCCAACGCCTTCCTGCCGGTGACCGTCACGATCGTCGTCTCGCTCCTGACCGGCCTGGCCCTGACCGTGTTCCGGCTGCTGCGCCGCGAGCGCGTCGCGTCCGCGTTCGGCAGCCTGATCGGTGTCGCCGTCGCCGCCGGCCTGGTGGCCTGGACCGGCTCGGCGCGGGACTTCTTCGCGATCGGCATCTGGATCTCGCTCGCCGGCTTCGTCGTCACGCTCGGCACGGTGGTCGCCCGTCGGCCGATAACCGGGCTGGTCTGGAGCGCCATCCACGGCAACCGGCACGACTGGCGGGCCGACAAGGTCGTCCTGCGCGCCCACGACCTCGCCACCCTCGCCGCGGCCGTGGTGTTCGGGGCCCGCTTCGTGGTGCAGCAGTGGCTCTACGTCGCCGACGCCACCGGCGGGCTGGGCGTCGCCCGGATCGCGATGGGCACCCCGCTGACCATCGTCGCCCTGCTCGTCGCCTTCTGGGCGTTCCGGCGCAGCAGCAAGCGCCTGCTCCCCCGGAGCTGACGCGCGCTGCTCAGCCGCCCCGGCCGTCCGACGAGTCCCCGCGGGAGGGCACGTCGACGGTCGGGGCCGCGGTCGTGTCCGGAGCCGAGTCGGCATCCGGGTGCGAGTCCGGCTCGAGGTCCGGGTCGTCCTCCGTCATCTCCGCGACGGCGTCCTCGCTGGGCTCGTCCTGGTGCCCGCTGCGGAGATCGATCTGCTCGCCGAAGTAGCGCAGGACCTCCGCGATCACCGCCGCGACCGGCACCGCGAGGAACGCGCCGGCGATGCCCGCGAGGCTCGACCCGGCGGTCACCGCGAGGATCACGATCGCCGAGTTCAGGCCCAGCCCGCGTCCCTGGACCAGCGGCTGGAGCAGGTTCCCCTCGATCTGCTGCACCGCGAGGATGAGGATCAGCACCCCGATCGCGGTCCCGATGCCCTGCACGACCAGCGCGATGAGCACCGAGAGCGCCCCGGCCACCAGCGCACCGATGATCGGGATGAACGCGCCGAAGAACGTCAGCACGGCGAGCGGCAGGGCCAGCGGCACGCCGAAGATCACCAGGCCGACGCCGATGAACAGCGCGTCGACGAACCCGATGAGCGCCTGGCTGCGGATGAAGCCGCCGAGCCGCAGCCACGCGCGGGCGCCCACCTCCGCCAGGTGACCGCCGGACGTCGGACCGGCGAAGCGGCGCAGCCACGGCAGGAACTTCGGGCCGTCCTTGACGAACAGGAACGCGAGCACCAGCGCGAGCACGGCGTTGATGACGCTGTTGGCGACCGTGGTGAGCCCGGTGAGGACGCCGGTGGCGATCTGGCCGGCGCTCTGCTGGAGGCGCTCGACCGCCGCCTGCACGTACTGGCCGATCTGGCTCGCGCCCAGGTTGAACGGCGGGCCCTGCAGCCAGCTCTGGATCTGCTGGATGCCGCCGACCGCACCCTGGCCGATCGCCGGGGCCTGACCGGCCACCGCCGGCGCGATCATCGCGATGACCCCGCCGATCACCGCCAGCCCCAGCAGCAGCACCACCGCGGTCGCGAGCGTCCCGTTCCACCGGTGGTTGCGCAGCCACGTCACCGGCGGCTCGAGCACCGTCGCGATGACCAGCCCGAGGAACACCGGGAACATGACGTCCCACAGCGCGACGACGAGGTAGGCCACCACCGTGATGGCGGCGACGACCAGCAGGAACCGCAGGCTCCACCGGGCGGTCCAGGAGAGCCCCTCGCCGATCAGGTGCCCGCGGGTCGGGGTGCGCCCGTGCGCGATGTCCTGCGACGCAGGCGCCTCGTCCATGGACGCGAGTCTGTCAGCGATCAGGGGGCTCCGGAGGGGTGCGCAGGGTGGCGTGGTCGCGCCGGGGTGCCCGACCGCGCGGCGTCGTACCCCTGCGGGACCCCGGACGCACGAGGGCCCCTCCCCGCGGTGCGGGAAGGGGCCCGGGAGCGTGCGCGCGGACTAGCTCGCGACGGCCTTCTGGAGGCCCTCGTCGATGGCGTCGAGGAAGTCCTGGGTGTTGAGGTACGGCGCGTCCTTGCCGATCAGCAGCGCCAGGTCCTTGGTCATCTTGCCGTCCTCGACGGTCTTGATGCAGACGTCCTCGATCTTCTGCGCGAAGTCGACGAGGGCGTCGTTCTTGTCGAGGCGACCGCGCTGGGCGAGGCCCCGGCTCCAGGCGAAGATCGACGCGATCGGGTTGGTCGACGTCTCCTTGCCCTGCTGGTGCTGGCGGAAGTGCCGGGTCACCGTGCCGTGGGCGGCCTCGGCCTCGACGGTGCCGTCGGGCGTCATGAGCACCGAGGTCATGAGGCCGAGCGAGCCGAAGCCCTGGGCGACGATGTCGGACTGGACGTCGCCGTCGTAGTTCTTGCAGGCCCAGACGTAGCCGCCCTCCCACTTGAGCGCGGCGGCGACCATGTCGTCGATGAGGCGGTGCTCGTAGGTCAGGCCGGCCTTCTCGAAGTCGGCCTTGAACTCCGAGTCGAAGATCTCCTCGAAGGTGTCGCGGAACATGCCGTCGTACGCCTTGAGGATGGTGTTCTTCGTCGACATGTAGACCGGGTAGTTGCGGTCGAGCCCGTAGCGCAGCGAGGCGCGGGCGAAGTCGACGATCGAGTCCTTGTAGTTGTACATACCGAGCGCGACGCCCCCCTCCTCGGGGAACTTCGCGACCTGGAACTCCATCGGCTCGCCCTCGCCGTCGGGCGTGTAGCTGATGGTCACGGTGCCCGGGCCGGGCACCTTGAAGTCCTGCGCCAGGTACTGGTCGCCGTGGGCGTGACGGCCGACGACGATCGGCTTGGTCCAGTGCGGGACGTAGCGCGGGATGTTCTGACAGACGATCGGCTCGCGGAAGATGACGCCGCCGAGGATGTTGCGGATCGTCCCGTTGGGCGAGCGGTACATGCGCTTGAGGCCGAACTCCTCGACGCGCGCCTCGTCCGGCGTGATCGTCGCGCACTTGACGCCGACGCCGTGCTTCTTGATCGCGTTCGCGGCGTCGACCGTGACCTGGTCGTCGGTCTCGTCGCGGTGCTCGATGCCCAGGTCGTAGTACTCGAGGTCGATGTCGAGGTACGGGTGGATCAGCTTGTCCTTGATGAACTGCCAGATGATCCGCGTCATCTCGTCACCGTCGAGCTCGACGACGGTGCCCTCTACCTTGATCTTCGCCACGACTCGAGAGACCTCCTCATGGGGCGCCGACCACCGGCGCCGACTGGCTTGTCCGCACGCTATCAACGCGGGCACGGACGACGACGTCCGAGGAATACCCAGGTGGGCGGTGTCACCGGCTCGCGAGCGGTCCCCCGGTGATGGTGAGTGACACGAGGATCATCACCAGCCCGAACAGGACGTAGGTGACGATGTCGACCCGGCGGCTGCGGACGGCGAGCAGACCGGCCGCGGTGCGGGTCAGGCTCGCGCGCAGCACCCCCGCGAGCAGCAGCGCGAGGCCCAGCTCGGTGGTGCCCTCGCGCCAGTGCTGCAGGCCGATCCGGGCGAACGCGACGGCCACGACGACCATCACCGCGAGGAACGCCAGGTGCCCCCGCAGCTTGCGCAGCGTCTCCGCGCGCGTGCGGCCCGGGCGGGCGTGCCGGCCCGCCGGGAGCATCTCGGTAGGGCTCTCGTCGGGCGGCGGCGGCACGCCCGGTCGCCGGTCCGCCGGCGGCGCCGGCTGGGGGCCGGACCGCGGCGAGGGGCGCGGGGCGGGGGGCTGGGGCGGCGGGGCCGGTGACTGGGCCGGTGACTGGGCCGGTGACTGGGCCGGCGGCTGGGCCGGCGGTGGAGCCGTCTGCTGAGCGCGCGGCGGGGCGGGCGGCGCCCCGGCCGGTGGGGGCGCGGACGGTCGTCCCGGTCGTGGGGTCACGGCGGTCATCCGCGGCGTCCGGTGCTCATCGGCTGCTCATCCGTTGCTCTGGCGCTCCGCGCGCTCGACGACGTTGGTGAGCAGCATCCCGCGCGTCATCGGACCGACGCCGCCGGGGACCGGGGCGAGGTGGGACGCGACCTCGGCGACCTCGGGGGCGACGTCGCCGACGAGGCCGTTCTCGCCGCGGGTGATGCCGACGTCGAGCACGGCGGCACCGGGCTTGATCATGTCGGCGGTGACGAGACCGGGCACGCCGGCCGCGGCGACGACGACGTCGGCGGCGCGCAGCTCGGCGGCGACGTCCTTGGTGCCGGTGTGGCACAGGGTCACGGTCGCGTTCACCGAGCGCAGGGTGAGCAGCAGGCCCAGCGGGCGGCCCACGGTGACGCCGCGGCCCAGCACCGTGACCTTCGCGCCGTTCAGCGGGACGTCGTAGCGGCGCAGCAGCTCGACCACCCCGCGCGGGGTGCACGGCAGCGGGCCCGGCTCCTGCAGCACGAGACGGCCGAGGTTGGTGGGGTGCAGCCCGTCGGCGTCCTTGTCCGGGTCGATGCGCTCCAGCACCGCGCCCGAGTCCAGCCCCTTGGGCAGCGGGAGCTGGACGATGTACCCGGTGCACGACGGGTCGGCGTTCAGCTCGTCGATCGCGCGCTCGACGTCGGCCTGGGTGGCGTCGGCCGGCAGGTCGCGGCGGATCGAGTCGATCCCGACCTTCGCGCAGTCGTTGTGCTTGGCCTTCACGTAGGAGTGCGACCCCGGATCGTCGCCGACGAGCACCGTGCCGAGGCCCGGCGTCCGGCCCGCGGCGGTCAGCGCCTCGACCCGCATCTTCAGGTCCTCGAGGATCGCGGCGAGGGTGGCCTTCCCGTCCAGCTTGGTCGCGGTCACACCCTCATGATGGCAGGTCGGACCCCGCGTCCCGTGCAGCTGACCGCCGCAGCGGCCACGGCGCCGACGCGACCCCCGCGGCGACGAGGGTGAGCAGCGCCCCGAGCACCGTGGTGAGACCCGGGGTGCCGGCGGCCGAGGGCAGCACGAGGTCGAGCACCAGCGCGCCGACGACCTGCCCGGCGACCGCGCCGAGCGAGAGCAGCAGCACGCCGACCTGCCCGACGACCCACGCCCCGAGCCCGATGAAGAGCGCGCCGAACGGGCCGCCGAGGTAGAGGTACCAGGCCGTCGGCAGGGGGTTCGGCGGGCCGAGCAGGAGCACCGCGACGACCGCGGCGACCACCAGGGCCGTGAACCCGACGACGAAGTTGACCGTCGCGGCGGGGAGCACCGAGGCCACCACGGAGTCGCCCTCGTCCCGCGACGACCCGCCCGCGGCGGCCGCGACGCGCCCGTTGAGGGCCTGCTGCACGGCGACGGCGAGCCCCGCCGCGAGCGGGAGCAGCGCGAGGGCGACCGGGGCGTCGGTGCGCAGCGACGGGGCCACCGAGAGCACCACCGCGCCCAGCATGAGCACCGCGCCGGCGATGCGCGGCGGCGTCGTCGCCTGCGGTCCGGCGGGGCCGAGCCCGGCGCGGTCGACGGCGAGTCCGCCGCTGGACTGGCCGGCGACGACGGCGATGGTGAACAGCGCGGTGCCCAGCACGTGCGCGGTCAGGCCCTGGCCGGCGACGAGCAGCGCGCCGCCGAGTCCGCCGAGCAGCTGCCAGGTGCGCAGCCGCCCGCGGCGCCGGGCCGCGCCGACCCGCCCCAGCCCGCGCCGCCCGGCGGGCAGCAGGGCCAGGAGCACGAGCAGCAGGACCAGGCCGAGCCCGAAGGAGAGGGCCGCGGCCACCAGCCCGTTGCCGAGCTCGGTGCCCAGCTCGGCGTTGACCCGGGCCTGCGCGACGATGAACGCCCCGGTGACGAACGCCCCGGCCAGGCCGAGCGCCGTGCGCGAGGAGGGTGCAGCCACGGTCACGGGAACCTAGCGCGCGTCGGCACCGTCCGCGCCGGGACCGATACGCGCTGTGACGCAGCGAACGCCACGTTCGCAGCGTCAGCGGGCGGGGCAGGCGTCAGCGGGCGGGGCGGCCGAGCCGGGCGGTCGCGGTGTCGGTCGCGGCGACGCCGCCGGCGTAGATCGCGTGCTGGACGAAGCTCGTCACGAGCAGGCGACGCTCCCAGCGCCACGGCGGCGGCGTCTCCCCGAGCACCGGGAACAGGGCGAGCGCCATCACCTGGGAGCCGGCGAAGAACGTCAGCGCGGCAGCGGGTTCGCGCCGCAGGGCGTGCTGCAGGGCGACGTGGGCGGCGCCGACCGCCGACCCGTAGCCCCAGTGCACCAGCCAGAACAGGGCCCGCCGCCCCTCCGGCGACCGGGGCGCCCACCCGATCACGTGGCGCAGGAGCGTCGACGCGGCGACGACGACGTGGTCGCTGTCGTCGTAGTCGAGGATCTCGCCGGCGTCCTCGGGGGTGACCCCGTGCCGGCGGACGTAGCGCCGACGGCGAAGATGGGCCGCGAGGCCCATGGCCCCGGTGCCCACGGCGCCGCCGAGTACTCCTCGCGCGGCCTCGCGCAGCACCCGTGCGTCAACCCGCCGTGCGCCCATAGAGGCAGCATGCCCTGGATCGGTTCACGATGCGGATGGAGAGGTCCCCCCTCCGTTCGTCCCCCTCCATTCGTCCGGTGACGCATGAGGCGTGTCCCACACCACACTTGGTTTCACACCGGATTCACGCCGTTGCGCCGTGTAGCGCAAGGGGGCGAGACCCGACGCGTGGATGCCGGTCGGACACGTGAAGGAGTGGGGATGACCACGATCGACGAGCAGTCCGCCGACGCCGGGGGCGCGCACGCCGCGACCGACACCGCCGCCGCGGAGGCGGCCGCGGCGGCAGGCGCCAACCCGGCACTGGTCGGGGTGCCGACCTTCGTCATCGGGTCGGTGGCACTCGGGCTGTACCTGATCGGGTTCACGGGCGCCGCGAGCACGGCCCTCGTGGGCATGCTGCCGATCCTGTTCATGTGCACGGGCATCGGCCAGCTCGTGGCCACCGTCTGGGCGGCACGCACGGGCAACGGCGCGGCGGCATCGATCTTCGGCATCTTCACGGGGTTCTGGCTGAGCTTCGCCGTGCTGGCGACCTCGCTGGGCGCCGACTGGTTCGGGCCGACCTCCACCGACACCGCCGTGGCCACGGGTGCGCAGGAGACGTTCCTGCTCACGTGGCTGATCGGCGTCGTGGTGCTGACGATCGCGTCGCTGCGCCTGCCGTCGGTGTTCACCGTGCTGTTCGTGCTCATCGACGCCGCCCTGCTGATCGTGCTGCTGGGGACCTCGAGCGGCTCGACCGGGCTGCTGTTCCTCGGCGGCATCGTGGTGTTCGCCTTCGCCCTCGTCGGCGTCTACATGTTCCTGGACGCCCTGGGCCAGGCGACGGGCGGCAAGCCGATGCCGATGGGCAAGCCGATCATCGGCGGCTGACCCGCCCCGAGGGGATCGAGGGACGCCTTCGCTGCGCCGGACGCAGCGGGGGCGTCCCTCGCTGTCTCTCTCGGTCACCGGAAGTCCCGCGAGCTGGACGGCACCCGCAGCTCGAGGCGTTCGACGCGGTCGGCGACGAGGTTGATCACGGTGGGCGCGTCGTGGGCCCGCTCGACGCGGCCGCGGATCACGAGCGCGGCGCTGGTGCGGGCCACCACGCGGTGGCGCGCCCAGAGGCCTTCGGAGCAGACCACGTTGAGCATGCCGGTCTCGTCCTCGAGGTTGAGGAAGGTCGTGCCGCCCGCGGTCGCGGGTCGCTGGCGGTGGGTGACGACCCCGCCGACCTCGATGCGCTCCCCCTCGGGCACGCCCGCCACCCCGGCCACCGAGAACGCGCCGCGCTCGTCGAGGGCCGCGCGCAGGTGGGTCACCGGGTGGCTGTCGGGGGTCAGGCCGGTGGCCCAGACGTCGGCGACGGTGAGCTCGACCGCGCTCATGCCGGGCAGCGCCGGGGCCTCGAGACCCACCGCGGTGTCGGGCAGGCGGTCGTGGCGCACGCCGTCGCGCACCACCCCGACCCCGGCGGCGGCCGCGCCGGCGGCCCACAGCGCCTCGCGGCGGTCGAGCCCGAAGCATCCCAGCGCCCCGGCCGTCGCGAGGGCCTCGACGTGGGCGGTGGTCAGCTCGGCGCGGCGGGCGAGGTCGGCGACGCCGCGGTAGGCCCCGCGGGCGTCGCGCTCGGCCACGATGCGCGCGGCCACCTCGTCGCCCAGCCCGCGCACGTCGGCGAGCCCCAGCCGCACGGCGACCCCGCCGGCGCTGCCCTCGTGGGGTTCGAGGCCCGGGGTGTCCGCGGCGACCTGCACGTCGGGACCCAGCACCACCGCCCCGTGGCGGCGGGCGTCGGCGGTGAGCGACTGGGGCGAGTAGAAGCCCATCGGCTGGGCCCGCAGCAGCGCCGCGCAGAAGGCGGCCGGGTAGTAGAGCTTGTACCAGGCGCTGACGTAGACCAGCGACGCGAAGCTGATCGAGTGGCTCTCGGGGAAGCCGAAGTTGGCGAACGCCTTCGTCTTGGTGAAGATCGTGTCCGCGAGGTCCCCGGTGATCCCGTTGGCCTCCATGCCCTCGTAGAACCGCGTGCGCATCCGCTCGATCCGCTCGGTGGAGCGCTTGGCCGACAGGGCGCGGCGCAGCTCGTCGGCCTCGGCGGCGGAGAAGCCGGCGACGTCCACCGCGAGCTGCATGAGCTGCTCCTGGAACAGCGGCACCCCGAGGGTCTTCGCCAGCGCGGGCTCGCAGAGCGGGTGGTCGTAGACGACGCGCTCGAGCCCGTTGCGCCGCCGGATGTAGGGGTGCACCGACCCGCCCTGGATGGGCCCGGGGCGGATGAGGGCGACCTCGACCACCAGGTCGTAGAACTCGCGGGGCCGCAGCCGCGGCAGCGTCGCCATCTGGGCGCGGGACTCGACCTGGAACACGCCCACCGAGTCGCCCTCGGCGAGCATGGCGAACACGTTCTCGTCCACCGGCTGCAGGTCGTGGAGCTTCACGCGCACCCCGTGGTGCTCGGCGACCAGGTCGGCGGCGTAGTGCAGCACCGAGAGCATCCCGAGCCCCAGCAGGTCGAACTTGACCAGCCCGACCGCCGCCGCGTCGTCCTTGTCCCACTGGATGACGCTGCGCCCCGGCATCCGCCCCCACTCCACGGGCACCACCTGGTCGACCGGGCGGTCGCAGATGACCATGCCGCCGGAGTGGATCCCCAGGTGGCGCGGGAAGCCCGCGATCTGCTCGGCGAGCGACGCCACCGCCGGCGGCATCTCGGGCACCTGCCCCGCGAGCTCGGCGCCCGGGCCCCAGCGGTCGATCTGCTTGCTCCACGCGTCCTGCTGGCCCTGCGAGAACCCCAGCGCGCGGGCGGCGTCGCGCACCGCCGAGCGCGGCCGGTAGGTGATGACGTTGGCGACCTGCGCGGCGCGGTCGCGCCCGTAGCGCGCGTAGACGTACTGGATGGCCTCCTCGCGGCGGTCGGACTCGATGTCGAGGTCGATGTCGGGGTAGCCGTCGCGCTCCGGGGAGAGGAAGCGCTCGAAGAGCAGGCCCATCTGTACGGCGTCGACGTGGGTGATGCCCAGCGCGAAGCAGACCGCCGAGTTGGCCGCCGACCCCCGGCCCTGGCAGTAGATGTCGTGGTCGTCGCAGAACTTCACGATGTCGGCGACGATGAGGAAGTAGCCGGGGAAGCCCTGCCGCTCGATGACGTCCAGCTCGTGGTCGATCACCTCGTACGCCCGCGGCGAGCGCAGCCGGTCGCCGTAGCGCACCCCCGCCCCCAGCCACGTCAGGCGGCGCAGCCAGCTCGCCTCGGTCTCGCCCTCGGGCACCGCGAACGGCGGCAGCTCGGGTGCGAGCAGCTCCAGGCCGAACGCGCACTCGCGGCCCAGCGCCGCGGCGTGCGCGACGGCCTGCGGGTGGCGCGCGAACCGCTGCGCCATCTCCGCCCCCGAGCGCAGGTGCGACGGGCCCGGCGGCAGCCAGCCCTCCGCGTCGTCGAGGCTGCGCCGTGCCCGCACCGCCCCGAGCGCCGCCGCGAGCCGCGCGCGGTCGGGCGTCGCGTAGTGGGCGCCGGTGGTGGCCACGGTGCGCAGACCCCGGCCGCGGTCGGCCCGGTCGGCGATCTCGGCCAGCGCCGCGTTGCGCTCGGTGTCGTCCGGGAGGCCCTGGTCGGTGAGCTCGACGGCGACGTTCTCGGCCCCGAACAGCGCGACGAGCCGCTCGATCTCGCGGGCCGCCGCCTCCGCCCCGCCCGTCGCGAGCGCCCGGCGGACCGACCCCTTGCGGCACCCCGTCAGCACCTGCACGTGCCCCCCGAGCGTCGACGCGACGCGCTCGGGGTCGTACACCGGGCGGCCCTTCTCGCCGTGGGTGTGCATCTGCCCCTCGGTGATCGCCCGCGAGATCGCCCGGTAGCCGTCCGGGTCGCGGGCGAGGACCAGCAGGTGGTCGCCCTCCGGGTCGGGCACGCCGTTCTGCGGGGCGGACAGGCCCAGCGAGAGCTCGGCGCCGTAGACCGTCGGGACCCCCAGCTCCTGCGCCGCCTCGGCGAAGCGCACCACCCCGTACATGCCGTCGTGGTCGGTCAGCGCGATCGCCTCGAGCCCCAGGCGCGCCGCCTCCTCGACCAGCTCCTCCGGGTGCGACGCGCCGTCGAGGAAGCTGAAGTTGGAGTGCACGTGCAGCTCGGCGTACGGGACGGTGACGCCGGTGGACCGCGTCCCGGTCGGCGGGCGGTAGGGCATCCGGTGCCGGCTCCACGCCGGGCTGTCGCCCCCGTCGCCGGGGAAGTGCTCGTCGCGCGGCGCGCGGATGGTGCCGGGGCCGTCGACACGGTCGCCGTCGTCGAAGGCCAGGGGATCGCGGACGAAGTCGTCCGGGGGCCAGTGCCCCTCGTGCGGCTCCTCCCCCCGACGGGTCGAGCTCCGCTCCGCCGCGTCTCCCTCCGGCCGGACCTTCGCGTCCCCCTGGACGGCCTTCCGCGTCCCGTTGCCCCGCCCCTGCAGACTGGGCCCGTCGGCCGGGCGCCCCGCCAGCAGGCGCTCCATCTCCGACCAGCTCACCGGCGGGTTGCCCCACCCCATCCGCACCTCCGGAGCCATCTATCGAACACGTGTTCGACACGATAGACGACGGGCCCGACAGCGGACAGGCCGTCCGCGACCGGCACGGTGCGCATGATCGAGAGGCCTCGGGACCTGCGGAGCGTGCCGGTGGGGCGGCGCGCGGCCGCCGGCACGCCTCCTCGCTCCGCGAGCGGCACGGTGCGCATGATCGAACAGCGCGCCGGCATGCCGAGGGTGCCGCTCGCCCCCAACGGCTACGCGGCGCCGTCCATGATCCGCCCAGGTGCTCCGTCCACCCCGTGACATCGGGTCGGCGGAGCACCGGGAGCGATCTTGCCCGGGCCACGTGATCAAGGGCGACGTCATGCACGTGACGGGCGCGATCGCGTGCACTCCGACGCCCGTGATCTCCGCTCAGGCCTCGTCGAACCGCGCGCGAGCCTGCTCGATCGCGGGCATGTGGGCCGCCGCCCACTCCAGGAGGACGTCGACCGGGTGGCGCAGCGTCTTGCCCAGCGGGGTGATCCGGTACTCGACGGCGACCGGCCGCGAGCTGACCACGACGCGCTCGACGATCCCGTTGCGCTCGAGGCGCCGGAGGGTGGCCGTGAGCGACTTCTGCGTGACCGCCGGGATCGCGCGCCGCAGGTCGTTGAAGCGGCAGGGCCGCTCGCAGAGCTCGTTGAGGATCGCGAGCGACCACTTGTTCAGCACCTGGTCGAGCAGCTCGCGGTGGGGCGCGGCGACGACGAGCTCGGTTTCCGGCACGACACCTAGTCTCGTTGAAGTGTCTTGAGGTGACCAGGTATCACCGGTATCCCTGACGTCCGACAGCCGAAGAGGAACCCGTGACCGTCCAGCGCTTCACCCCCGAGGGCCTCATGCAGCCCGCCCCGTACCACCACGTCGCCGTCGGCACGGGGACGCACCAGGTGCACGTCAGCGGCCAGATCGCCCGCACCGCCGACGCGACGCCGGTCGCGCCGGGCGACCTCGCCGGACAGGTCGCCCAGGTGCTGCGCAACACCGCGACCGGCCTCGCCGGGGCGGGCGCGACGTTCGACGACGTGGTGCGGCTGACCTTCTACGTCACCGCCTGGTCGCCCGAGAAGATCGGCGACTTCATGGCGGGCGTCGAGGAGGTCGCCGCGGAGATCGGGCTGCCGACGCCCCTGCCGCCGGCCTCGCTGATCGGTGTCGAGTACCTGTTCGAGCCGGACGTCCTCGTCGAGCTGGAGGCCACGGCGGTGCTCGACTAGCTAGTCGTAGATGCCCTCCACCGCCCAGCGGCCGTCGCGGTGGACCAGGAGCAGGGCCCGCCCGACCGCGTCGGCGCCGGAGGCGACCGGGTCGGGGGCGAGGTCGGCCGCCGGATCGGGTTCGGGGTCGCGGCCGGCGGCGATCTCGTCGGCGTCGGTGCTGCACACGACCTGGACCCGCAGGGCGCCGCCGGCCACCGCCCGCGGGTCCCACCAGCGGCCGGGATCGGGCCACGGCCCGCCCCACGCCCGGACCGGCGCGGTGGGGGCCGACGGGTCGGTGCCGAGCGCCACGTGGGCGGGCGGGGCCGTCAGCCGGCCGCGGGAGGCGCGGCGCACCGGCGCGCCCCCGGCGTCGAGCACCCGCGCGGGCAGCGGCTCGGGCGGCACCCGCGCCGGCGAGGGCGCCGGGAGGGCCCCCGGCCAGGGTGCTCCCGCGTCGCCGGCCGCCCGCTCGTCGCCCCAGGGCACCAGCCGGATCCGCTCGCCGGGACCGCGGCCGCCGTCGGACACCCCGGTGAGCACCTCCTCGGGACCGAGCAGGCCCTGCACGCGCACCAGCGCGCGCCCGGCCCGCTCGTCGGCCACGCCGACCTCACCCCAGAGCCCGAGCTGCAGCCGCCCGGCGTCGACGACCTCCTCGGGGACCAGGCGCAGCACCGTGAGCCCGCCGTCGCGACTGCTCCCGCCTCGCCGCGACAGCCAGCCCTCGAGCTGCCAGCGCACGCGATCGGCGGTGCCGTGCGGGGTCAGCGGCTCGGCGCAGCGCCAGACCCGGGCGAGCTCGTCGCCCTCGGTGGTGCGCGCCTGCACGCCGAGACGCGTGCACGCCAGCCCCGCCCGGCCCAGCGCCTCGTGCAGCCGCTCGGACAGCGAGCGGGCGGCGAAGGCGGCGGCGTCGACCCGGTCGACCGGGGGATCGAGCGGGAGCTCGACGGTGAGCTCGTCGGGGATCCGGCGCCGCGAGGGCGGGCGCTCGCCCAGCCCGCGGGCCAGCCGGTGGGCCCGGACCGCGGCCGCGTCGAACCGCGACGCCACGTCGGTGGCCGACAGGTCGGCGAAGGCGCCCAGCGTGGTGAGCCCGAG
Source organism: Actinomycetospora flava (assembly GCF_037400335.1). Taxonomy (NCBI): domain Bacteria; kingdom Bacillati; phylum Actinomycetota; class Actinomycetes; order Pseudonocardiales; family Pseudonocardiaceae; genus Actinomycetospora; species Actinomycetospora flava. The sequence continues at coordinate 33,253 of NZ_JBBEGM010000005.1, read as the reverse complement.
CCGGCGCAGCAGGCCGATCAGCTCCGCGCGGATGGCGCTCGCGTCGTCGTCGGCACCGGCGGTGTCGGGCTCGACGCCCGGTTCGAGCTCGAGCTCGGTGACCGGCAGCGGCGCCAGGAACGCCGGGCTCCCGCCGGGCGGCACCAGCAGCGAGCGGCGGGCGGCGAGGCCCGCCGCGAACAGCCCGTCGGCCACGCCCACCTGGCACTCGACACGGGTGCGCCCGGCCACGTGGTCGACCAGGCGCTCGGCCACGACCTCCTCGCCGCCGAAGTACCGCGCCGGCCCCCGCGCCGAGAGCGCGACAAGCCCGGGGCGCACCACCTCGACCCCCGGCGCGAGCTCCTCGACCGCCGCCGCGACCGGCTCGAAGCAGCGGGCGTCGCGCTCGGGATCGCGGGCGAGCACGGCGAGGTCCGGGCAGCGGGCCTGGGCCTCGCGCCGTCGCAGCCCGCGCCGGATCCCCTGCGCCCGCGCCGTCGCCGAACAGGCCACCACCCGGTGGGACGCGAGGACCGCCGCGGGCCGTGCGGGCGGCAGCCCCGCCTCGGCGGCGGCGGCCACCACCGGCCAGTCCGGACACCAGAGCGCGAGCACCCGCGCCGGCGCGCTCACCCCGCCACCCCGATCCGCACCGGCGCCGGCTCCGACTCCGGCACGGGCCGCGGCGGGCCCGTCAGCGGCGCCCCGACCGGCAGCTCCCCGTCCGGCAGGCACGTCCCGGCCGGCCCGGGCAGCAGCAGCGGCTCCTCCTGCTCGCCCGGCCGGCCCCGGGCGGCGGAGCGCACCCGCACCCGCCGCGAGCGCAGGCGTCCCGCGCCGTCGCCGCCGAGCCCGGCCCAGGCGCTGCCCTGCGCCCGCAGCTCGACCTCGGCCCCCGGCCAGCTGCCCGGCGCGCCGACCGGCACCAGCACCGCCCCCTTCTGGCGGACCCGGGCGCCGAGCCGCTGCCGCTCGCCCGCGGGCCAGCGCACGCCGGGCAGCGTGGTGTCGAGCACGACCACGTCGACCCCGTCGACCAGCGCCGCCACCACCGCCGCCGGACGCGGCCCGGGCCGCGGCACCAGCGCCGTGCGCGCCAGGTCGAGCCCCGCCTCCGCCGCGGCCTGCACCCCGAGGTCGGGCAGCCCCACCACCGCGCACCAGGACCCGGCCCGCGAGGCCTCGGCCAGCACCGCGAGCAGCAACGACGTCGACCCGGCCACCGCGACCGTCGACCCGCGCCGCAACCCGCCGTCGGGCAGCAGGCCCGCCAGCGGCGCCGCCACCGGCAGCACCGCACTGCCCTCGCGGTCCACGCGGGGCGGCTCGGCGACCGGCTCCTCCACCTCCACCGGCTCCTCCGGGCCCGCCGGCACCGGGGCGCGCCGACCGGACCCCCGGCCCCGCAGCTCCGAGGCCCGCACCAGCCCGAGGTCGGCCCACCGCCGCGACGGGGAACCCTGCTCGTCGAGCAACGACGACGCACCACCCATGAGCGCCCTCCTCGAACACGTGTTCGAACACCGAGAACGCTAACCCACACCCCCGACAGCCGCCGAGCCCTGCGGGTGAGGTCACGAGAACGAGTCCCGAGAACGAAGGAGTCCCATGACACCGGTCGAGCTCCGCTCCGCTCCGTCTCCCATGACGACCGTCCTCGTCACCGGCGCCGCCGGCCGGATCGGCGGCTACCTCCGGGCCCGCCTCCCCCGCCCCGGGCGCACGCTGCGGCTGCTCGACATCACCACCCCGGACGACGTCGGCCAGCACGAGGAGGCGATCACGGGATCCGTCACCGACCTCGACGCCATGGTCGAGGCGTGCACGGGAGCCGACGCCGTCGTCCACCTCGGCGGCCAGAGCGGCGAGGCCGCGTGGGACCACATCCTCGCCACGAACATCCACGGCACCTACGTCGCGTTCGAGGCCGCGCGGCGGGCCGGCGTGCCCCGCGTGGTCTTCGCCAGCAGCAACCACGTCGCCGGGTTCCGGCCCGCGCTCGACCCCGTGCCCGACGACCTCCCGATGCGCCCGGACACCTTCTACGGCGTGAGCAAGGTGACCGGCGAGGCGCTCGGCAGCCTCTACCACGACCGCTACGGGCTCGACGTCGTCTGCCTGCGCATCGGCACCTGCAGCGACACCCCGCCGAACGCCCGCGCGCTCGCGACCTGGCTCTCGCCCGACGACTGCGGCCGGCTCGTCGAGGCCGCCCTGACCTGCCGCTCCCCCGGCTTCCGCATCGTCTGGGGCGTCTCGGCGAACACCCGCCGGGTCTGGTCGCTGACCGGCGCGCACGAGATCGGCTACCGCGCGCAGGACGACGCCGAGGTCTTCGCCGCCGAGGTCGGCGACCGCACCGCCGACACCGACGGCTACGTCGGCGGCGAGTTCGCCGGCCCGGCCTACGACACCCCCGACTGAGCCCGGTGGCGCGTGCTGAACGTGCGCCACCCGGCCGCGATCCGTCGAGGACGAGGTGGCGCAGCGCCCCCGAACACCGGTACTCACGGGCACTTGACCGACGCAGAGTGATGACGGTCACGACGAGACCGCCTACTGTGCCCCGTATGGCCCCGCCAGTGACTACGGTGCGTGCGACGCTGCCGTTCCTCCCCGTGGCGGCGGGCCTGTTCTGCATCCAGCTCGACTTCTTCTCGCTGGGCCTCGCCCTGCCGACGATCGCCGTCGAGATGGGCTCGACGGTGACGAATCTGCAGTGGCTGATCAGCGGCTACATGATCGCCCTCGGCGCGCTGCTCATCCCGGCCGGGCGGCTCGGGGACATGCTCGGGCGTCGCGAGGTGCTGCTCGCCGGCATCGCGGTGTTCGGCCTGAGCTCGCTGGTGTGCGGGCTGGCGACGTCGATCCCGGTGCTCATCGGCGCCCGCGTCGTGCAGGGCGTCGGCGCCGCGCTGATCATGCCGTCGAGCTTCGCCCTCGTCACCAACGCGACCAGCGAGCAGGTCCGCCCGAAGGTCACCGGGGCCCTGCTGGGCATCGCCGGGGTGGGCACGGCCCTGGGTCCGATCGTCGGCGGCGTGCTGTCGTCCACGATCGGCTGGCGCTGGGTCTTCCTCGTCAACGTGCCGGTCGCCCTGCTCGCGCTCTGGGGTGGACGTCGCCTGCAGTCCTCCCGCGACGAGGAGGCGGGCCGTGACCTGCGCGGACTGGACTGGTGGGGCGTCGTCACCGTCGTCGGCGGGCTGGTCGCGATCAGCGTCGCCATCGACGACGTCGCCGCCCAGGGCTGGACCACCCCCGCGACCTGGGGCCCGCTGCTCGGCGGCGTCGCGCTGCTCGTCGCCTTCACGATCCGCGAGCGCCACGCCGCGGCGCCGCTCGTGCGGCCCTCGCTCGTGCGCAACCGCCTGTTCGTCGTGCTCTGCGTGGCCGGGACGCTGGCCAACGTCGGGGCGGTGACCTACATCGTCGCGGCCACCATCGACCTGCAGACCCTGCGCGGCCTGCCCGCCGCCGCGGCCGGCCTGGCGTTCTGCGTGTCCTCGGTCGGGCTCGCCGCGTGCGGGCCGCTGTCCGGGTGGCTGACGACGAAGATCCCCGCCGGTCTGATCATGGCCGTCTCGGTGCTGGCCTGCACGCCCGCGCTGGTCCTGCTGGCACTCGCCGGGCCGCTGCCGCTCTACGTCGTCGCGCTCGGGCTCTGCGGGCTGACCACCGGCATGGGCTTCGGGCTGGGCCAGCTCGCGGTGCAGAACGTCCTGCCGGCGCAGCGCTCCGCGGAGGGCAGCAGCGTCATGCTCACCGCGCTGATCTGCGTCGGCGGGATCGGGGTCGTCGCCGCCACCGCGGTCATCGAGGCCGTCGGCCCGCGCCCGCCGACGAGCGCCGGCATCGCGCTCACCCTCGTGGCGCTCGCCGCCCTCCTGCTCGTCGCCGGCGTGGCGACGCTGATCAGCCAGTGGCCGCGCCGACGCGCCGCCGACCCCGTACCCGCCTGAGGAGGACGACCGTGGTCAGTGCCGAGGCCGAGCGCTTCGCCGACATGCTGCGCCAGGCCCCGCGCATGGCCGAGATGCCGTTGACGGCGCAGCGGGAGGCCGGCGAGCACGCCGAGGACCTCACCGCGACCCCCGAGCACGTCGCCTACGAGCCCGCCGACGGCGTCGCGGGCACGTGGGTCCAGGCCACGGACCGCGCCCCCACCAGCACGGTGCTCTACCTGTTCGGCGGCGGGCACGTCATCACCTCGCCGGCGTCGCGCCACAAGTTCTCCGGCCACCTCGCCCGCGCGCTCGACGCCCGCGTCCTGCTCCTGGACTACCCGCTGGCCCCCGAGCACCCCTACCCGCAGGACGTCGACGCCGCGGTCGGCGCCGCCCGCCGGCTGCTCGAGCAGCAGGGTGTGGCGGCGGACCGGCTCGTGCTGGTCGGCGAGTCCTCCGGGGGCGGGCTGGTGCTCGAGACGCTGCTCGCCGCCGCCCGCGCGGGGCTCCCGCGCCCGGCGGCGGTCTACCTCATGTCGCCGTGGGCGGACCTGCGGTGCGCCTCCCCGTCGTTCGCCGACCGGCGCGACGTCGACCTCGAGTGCAGCCGCGAGAGCCTGACGCGGATGGCGCGCCAGTACCTCGACGGTCACGACCCCACCGACCCGGCGGTCTCCCCGGTGCTCGCGTCGCCCGCCGACGTCGCGCGGGCCTGGCCGCCGCTGCTGGTGCAGGTCGGCAGCCACGAGGTCCTGCTCGACGACGCCCTCGGCGTCACACGCGCGGCGGCGCTGGCCGACGTGCCCGCGACCCTGGACGTCTGGCCGCAGATGCAGCACTTCTTCCAGCTCGGCGTCGGCGTCTACCCGGAGGCCGCGGCCGCCCTGGCCCGGGCCGGCGACTGGCTCCGCGAGCAGTGGGCGGACACGTGAGCGTGTGGCGTTGCGGACGCTGGGTGTCAGCGGTGGCCCACCGCTGACGTCTCTCCTAGTGCGCGAAGTGGCGGGTGCCCGTGAAGTACATCGTCACGCCGGCCTGCTGCGCCGCCTCGATCGTCAGCTCGTCGCGCACCGACCCGCCGGGCTGGACGACGGCGGCGACGCCCGCCTCGGCGAGCACCTCGAAGCCGTCCGGGAACGGGAAGAACGCGTCCGAGGCGGCCACGGCGCCGCGCACACGCTCGCCGGCGCGGGTCACCGCGAGGCGGGCGGCGTCGACGCGGTTGACCTGGCCCATGCCGACGCCGACGGTGGCGCCGTCGTGGGCCAGCAGGATCGCGTTGGACTTCACCGCGCGGCACGCCCGCCAGGCGAAGGCGAGGTCCGCGAGCTGGGCCTCCGACGCCGGCGCACCGCAGGCCAGGGTCCAGCTCGCCGGGTCGTCACCCGGGGCGTCGACGGCGTCGCGCTGCTGGAGGAGCAGGCCGCCGGAGATCGGGCGCTGCTCCACCGGGGCCGGGGCCCAGGTCGCGGTGAGCACGCGGATGTTCTTCTTGCGCGCCAGCACCTCGACCGCGCCGTCGGCGTAGGACGGCGCGACGATCACCTCGGTGAAGATCTCCGAGACGGTCTCGGCCATGGCCACACTGACCTCGGTGTTCGCGGCGATCACGCCGCCGAACGCGCTGGTCGGGTCGCAGGCGTGGGCCTTGCGGTGCACGGCGGCCACGTCGTCGTCACCCGTCGCGACGGCGATCCCGCACGGGTTGGCGTGCTTGATGATCGCCACGGTGACGCCGTCGTGGTCGTGCGCGGCGCGCCAGGCGGCGTCGGTGTCGACGTAGTTGTTGTACGACATCTCCTTGCCGTGCAGCTGCGTGGCGCCGGCGATGCCCGAGGTGACCTCCGGGTCGCCGTAGAGCGCGGCGGCCTGGTGGGGGTTCTCGCCGTAGCGCAGCACCGCGCGGCGCCGCGCCGTGGTGCCGACCCAGCCGGGGAACGGCGAGCCCGGCTCGGCGTCGGGGGCGAGCACGTTGCCCATCCACGAGGCGACGGCGACGTCGTAGGACGCCGTGTGGCGGAAGGCCTCGGCGGCCAGGCCGCGCCGGTCGGCCAGCGTGACCCCGCCCTCCGCGACCTGCTCGAGGACCCACGCGTAGCGCCCGGGGTCGGTGACGACCGAGACCGACTCGTGGTTCTTCGCGGCGGCGCGGATCATCGCGGGGCCGCCGATGTCGATCTGCTCGACGCAGTCGTCGGGCGAGGCACCCGAGGCGACGGTCTGGGTGAACGGGTAGAGGTTCACCACGAGCAGGTCGAACGGCGCGATGTCGAGCGACTCGAGCGCCTCGGCGTGGGTGGGCAGGCGCATGTCGGCGAGCAGGCCCGCGTGCACCCGCGGGTGCAGCGTCTTGACGCGCCCGTCGAGGCACTCGGGGAAGCCGGTGACCTCCTCGACCCGCGTCACCGGGACGCCCGCGTCCTGGATCCGGCTCGCCGTGGAGCCGGTGGACACGACCTCGACGCCGGCCGCGTGCAGCCCGGTGGCGAGGTCGAGCAGGCCCGCCTTGTCGAACACGCTGACCAGGGCGCGGCGGATGGGGCGCCGGCCCTCGACGCCGGTGGCGGCCTGGGCCTCGGTGGCGGTCCCAGAGGTCATGGCATCCTCACTCCTCGTCCGGTGACGGTGGCGCCGTGGCGGGCGAGCGCGGCCACGGTCTCGACGAGCATCCGCCGTTCCACCACCTTGATGCGCTCGTGCAGCGCGTCCTCGGTGTCGTCGGGCAGCACGGTGACGGCCTCCTGGGCCAGCACCGGGCCGGTGTCCACGCCGGCGTCGACCAGGTGCACGGTCGCCCCGGTGACCTTCACCCCGTAGGCGACGGTGTCGCGCACCGGGTGCGCCCCCGGGAACGCCGGCAGCAGGGTCGGGTGCGTGTTGATCGTGCGGCCGCCGAACCGGGCCAGGAAGGCCGATCCGAGCAGCCGCGCGAACCCCGCGGACACGACGAGGTCGGGCTCGGCGGCCGCGACGGTCTCGGCCAGCGCGGCGTCCCAGGCGGAGCGGTCGGCGTGGTCGGCGGGCGGCACCACGGCGGTGTCGACGCCCGCGGCGGTCGCGCGGTCCAGCGCGCCGACCGCGGTGCGGTCGGAGACGACGGTGACGACGCGCGCCGGGTAGTCGTCGCCGGCGCACGCGTTGAGCAGGGCCTGCAGCAGGCTCCCCGATCCGGAGGCCAGGACGACGACGCGGGCGGGCACGGGCAGAGTCAGCCGGTGCTGCTCGGTGGTGGTCAGCGCTGCTCCCGGGCCGCCGTGGGTGTCGGCGTCCAGGTTAACCGCGCGGCTCCCCACCAGGTCGGACGCCCTCGGTCGCCTCCCCGGACGAGGGCTCCGGTCCGTCGCCCGGGTCGTCGTCCTCCTCGGGGGTGTCCTCGGGGGTCTCGGTCGTCGCGGTCGTGTCGGCCTTCTCCGCCGTCTCGGTCTTCGCGGTCTTGTCGAACTTCTCGGTCTTCTCGACCTTCGTGGCCGGTCGGCGGCGGGTGCGTCCGGGCGCGGTGCCCAGCGGGACGGCGAGCAGCGCGACGACCAGCCCGGGCACGAGCACCCAGCCCAGCACCGCCAGGGCGACGGGGAGGGCCGGCACCTCGACCGGGTCGAACGGGCCCGCCCCGAGACGCCCGCCGGACAGCGACGCGGCGAAGCCGAGGAGCACGGCCGCGGCGAGCGCAGCGGTGACGGTGGAGCGGGCGCGCGTCGGGGCGTCGCCGGCGGTCGGGGCGAGGCGCCAGCCCACGATGCTCCCGACGGCGAGCGGCACGGCGAACGCGAGCCCGGCCCAGGTCGGCGGCGGGCTCTGCGGCAGCAGCGCCGCCAGCGGCACGGGCGGCAGCAGGCCCGAGGTGATCGCGGTCGGGGTCGCCGACGCCGCCCCGATCGACACCCCGGGCCCCACGAGCCACGCCGCCGCGGCCACGACCGCGTTCGGCAGGTACGCGAGCGTCAGCAGGGTGAGCCCCGCGCCGCTGCCGGCCTCGGGGGCGATGTCGGCGAGCACGCCGCGCACCGCGCCCACGTCCGCGAGCAGGGCGGCGAGCAGCAGCCCCGCGCCCGCCGTGAGCAGCGCCGTCGTCGCCAGCAGGCCGCCCTGCAGCCCCTGGCGCGCCCAGGCGGGCAGGCGGCGGGGCAGCGCGAGCAGGCCGCACGGGCGCGCGACACCGGCCGTCGCGGCGAGACCGGCGAGCAGCCCGCACACGACGCCGGCGAGCCCGGGCGACGCGTCGACGACGGTCTCCGGGGTGAGCAGGGCGGCCGCGAGCACGCCGATCACCGCGTGCGCCGCCGCGGCCGTGGCGACCACCGGCACCCCGACCCCGTGCAGCAGGCCGGCGGTCCGCCCGTCGGCGCGTCGCTCCAGGCGGGTGACCGCGCCGCGCGCCACGGCCGCGACCAGCACCGCGAGCAGCAGGGCGGGCGCGAGGGGCAGCATGCCCAGCGGCACGCCGGTGACCTGCAGCGGGACCAGGTGCGCGACGAGCCAGAGCGGTATCCCCACGGCGAGCGCCTGCCCGAGCCCGGGCTCACCGCCGGGCGTCGTGCCCGACGCGAGCGCGGCGATCACCCCGGCGAGCACGACCGCCACGCCGTAGAGGGTCAGCGGCGGCAGGAGCGCCACGCGCGCGAGCACCGGCAGCCAGCCGGGCGGGCCCGGAGGAGCGACGTCCGCGCGGGTCCCGCGACCGCCGCGTCGCGGGGACTGGCTGGTCGGGGCGCTCACGGCTCCCGACCCTGTCAAACCCCGGCCGCAGGTCCGCGCCGCCACGCCGCGCCCCGGGCGACAGGGGCGGCGGGCGCGGCGGGCGGGGCGGGCGCGGCGGGCGGGGCGGGCGCGGCGGGCGTGGCGGGGTGTTGCAGCGTGGGGGCCACGCTGACACTGGGCGTCAGGAAAGGCGCCACGATCACGGGGAGTGCGAGCGATGCGGCATCTTGCTGGCAATCCAATTGAGCACGCCGATAGGGCCAGGATCGCCACAGGCTCGGTGCGCGACACGCCGGGCCGCATCGACTCGGTGCGCGACACGCCGGGCGCGGCGACGCCGGCGTGATCAGGAGAGCGCCATGCACCTCGCATGGCACTGCGAGGTGGATACCGCTCTCCTGATCACCTCGCGAGGAGGGTCAGCGCGGCGAGCCCCACTCGCCACGCCGGTCGTCAGCGGACGCGTTCTCCGAGGGCGGGCGACCCGGGTCCTCGCCGGACTCGTGCGCACCGCGGCGCTCGCCGCCGGGCGGCGGGGCGACCGGGCCGTTCGACGGCGCCGAGCCGCCGGCCGAGCCGGAGTTCGACGGAGCGCCCCAGCCGGTGGAGGGGATGCCGTAGCCCGGGGTGGACGACGGCCCCTGCGGGTTGCCCTGCGGCGGGGTGCTCGGGCCGTCGCCGGAGCCGCCGGCCGCGTCGCCCGAGCCGTAGGTGCTGAACCCGGACGCCGGACCGGCGCCCGCACCGCTCGTGCCCGCCGCGTCCGGGGAGCCGGGCGTGCCCAGCGGCCCCGACGAGCCGGTGGCAGCACCGGTCGCACTCGGCGTCGTCTCGTCCCGGGAGGCGTCGCCGCCCTGGCCGGCGGCCGTCGCGGAGGGCACGACCTGGGTGGTCGACGCCGAGCCGTACCCGGCCCCGAACGGACCGGACGGCGGCCCCGACTGCTGCCCGCCCTGCTGCCCGGCCTGCTGACCGGCCTGCTGACCGGCCTGCTGACCGGCCTGGCCACGCGGCGCCGCGAACTGCCCGGACCCCGGACCGGTGTGCGAACCCGGCGCACCGTAGTTCGGCTGCTGCGGGGCCCCGGGCGCCGCGCCCGGCGCCGGCATCCCGCCCGACGGCGGTCCCGCCGGCCCGCCCCACGGGCCGGCCGGCGTCTGCTGCGGAGCCGGTGCACCAGCCGGCGCACCCGGCGCGCCGAAGCCCGACGACGCGGGCCGGGCGGCCGGGGCGCTGATCACGCCGGTGCCGAAGAGCGCGGCGACGACGGCGGCGACCGCGGCCAGCACCGCGAGCACCACCTGCACGACGAGCAGCGCGTCGGCGTACGCGAGCAGCGGCAGCATCGCCAGCGCGCCCGTGACACCGACGACCGCGCCGGGCACGAGCGTGTTCGGGCTGCGGGGCAGCAGCGACGCCGCGGTGAGCAGGCCGCCGGCGAGCACCAGCGGCATGTAGAACAGCGAGCCGAAGGCCGCGCTGAGGTCGGACGCCACGCCCGACGCCTCGGCGGAACCGAAGAACGTCAGGATGTACGCCAGCAGGGCGAGGACCCCGGCGCCCAGCGCGACACCGCGCTCGGCACCCGAGCCCGAGCCCGACGCGACCGGGCGGGCCCCGCCGCCCGACCCGCCGGAGTCCGGCGTGGCCGTGATCGTCGTCGTGGCCGCGGGGAAGCCGCCGGTGCTCGGCGGGGCCGGGGGCGAGGCGGACGCGCCCTGCCCCCAGCCCTGGCTCGACCCCTGGCCCCAGCCGGCCGCCTGACCCGGCTGGCCCGAGGGCTGCTGGCCCAAGGGCTGCTGGCCCGGCGCCTGCTGGCCGCCGTACCCCTGACCCCCGTAGGGCTGCTGCTGGCCGGCGCCGGCCCAGGAGGACCCCCCGTACGGAGCACCACCCGGAGAACCGGGCGCCCCGTACGAGCCGCCGCCGGCGCCCCAGCCCCCCGGGCCGGACGCCGCCTGGCCCGGCCGCTGGCCGGACGGGCCGCCCGGGGGCGGGCCCTGGGTCGGTGAGCTCATGAGGTGTCCTCCCGGGGACGGCGGCGTCGGCTGGGACGGCAGGGTGTCAGCCGCTGACCAGCGAGCGCGCGAGGTCGGCGGTCTCGGTGGGAGTCTTGCCCACCTTCACCCCGGCGGCCTCGAGCGCCTCCTTCTTGGCCTGTGCGGTCCCCGCGGAGCCCGAGACGATGGCGCCGGCGTGGCCCATCGTCTTGCCCTCGGGGGCCGTGAACCCCGCAACGTAGCCGACGACGGGCTTGGTCACATTGGCCTTGATGTAGTCCGCGGCGCGCTCCTCGGCGTCACCACCGATCTCGCCGATCATCACGATCGCCTCGGTCTCGGGGTCCGCCTCGAACGCCTCGAGGGCGTCGATGTGCGTGGTGCCGATGATCGGGTCGCCGCCGATGCCGATGCCGGTCGAGAAACCGATGTCCCGCAGCTCGTACATCATCTGGTAGGTCAGCGTGCCGGACTTCGACACGAGGCCCATCTTGCCGGGGCCCGAGATGTTCGCCGGGATGATGCCCGCGAGCGACTTCCCGGGCGAGATGATCCCGGGGCAGTTCGGCCCGATGATGCGGGTGCGGTTGCCGTTCGCGGTGGCGTGGGCCCAGAACCACGCCGAGTCGTGCACCGGGATGCCCTCGGTGATCACGACGGCCAGGCCGATGCCGGCGTCGATGGCCTCGATGGCCGCGTCCTTGGCGAACTTCGGCGGCACGAAGAGCACCGAGACGTCCGCCCCGGTCTCCTTCATGGCCTCCTCGACGCCGCCGAACACCGGCACGTTCGTGCCGTCGATCTCGACGCTCGTGCCGGCCTTGCGGGCGTTGACGCCGCCGACGAGCTGCGTGCCCGCGGCCAGCATCTTGCGGCCGTGCTTCATGCCCTCCGAGCCGGTGAGGCCCTGGACGATGACCTTGCTGTTCTCGTTGAGGAAGATCGACATCTCTCAGGCACCAGCCTTCGCGGCGAGCTCGGCGGCCTTCGCGGCCGCGTCGTCCATCGTGTCCACCACGGTGACCAGCGGGTGGTTCGCCTCGGCGAGGATCCGGCGGCCCTCGTCGACGTTGTTGCCGTCCAGCCGGACGACGAGCGGCTTGGTCGCGTTGTCACCGAGGATCTTCAGCGCCTCGACGATGCCGTTCGCCACCGCGTCGCACGCGGTGATGCCGCCGAAGACGTTGACGAAGACGCTGCGCACGTCGTCGTCACCGAGGATGACGTCGAGCCCGGCCGCCATGACCTCGGCCGACGCGCCGCCGCCGATGTCCAGGAAGTTGGCGGGCTTCATGCCGCCGTGCTGCTCGCCGGCGTACGCCACGACGTCGAGGGTCGACATGACCAGCCCGGCGCCGTTGCCGATGATGCCGACCTGGCCACCCTCGAGCTTGACGTAGTTGAGGTTCGACTCCTTGGCCTTGGCCTCGAGCGGGTTCTGGCTCTTCTCGTCGACGAGCTGGGCGTGGGCCTCGTGCCGGAACTCGGCGTTCTCGTCGATCGTGACCTTGCCGTCGAGCGCGACGATCTTGCTCTCGGGATCGCGCACCAGCGGGTTGACCTCGACCAGCGTCGCGTCCTCGCCGACGAAGGTGTCCCAGAGCTTGACGATGACCTGCGCGGCCTCGTCGGCGACCTCGGCGGGCAGCTTGCCCTGCTTGACGATCTCGTCGGCCTTGGCGCGGTCGACGCCGGCGATCGGGTCGATCGGCACCCGGGCCAGCGCCTCGGGCCGCTCGACCGCGAGCTCCTCGATCTCCATGCCGCCCTCGGCCGAACACATGGCCAGGAAGGTGCGGTTCGACCGGTCGAGCAGGAAGGAGAAGTAGTACTCCTCCGCGATGTCGCTCGCCGCGGTGACCAGGACGCGGTGGACGATGTGGCCCTTGATGTCGAGCCCGAGGATGCCCTCGGCCTTCTCCTTGGCCTCGGCCGGGCTCTGCGCCAGCTTGACGCCGCCGGCCTTGCCGCGGCCACCGGTCTTCACCTGCGCCTTGACGACGACCGGGCCGCCGATCTCCTCCGCGGCCCGCTCCGCCTCCGCGGCGGTGTCGACGGTGCGACCGGGCAGCACCGGCACCCCGTGGGCGGCGAAGAGGTCCTTCGCCTGGTACTCGTACAGGTCCACTCGTGAACTCTCCTCACCAACTCGCCGGACGCCGCCGACGGCGGTCGCCGGGCGAGGTCGCGTGGCGCCCTGCTGTCGCAGGGGGCGCCCACGTCCCGACGGATGCGCGGGCGACCCTATCCACGCGGGGACGCGCCGGGCGCCGCGACGGGGGCGACTCCGGACACACGAGCAGGTCGCAGGGGGTCTGAATCGTTTCCGGCGTGGCCCGAACGGGCCTACTCGGGGTCGATCTTGATCGGTTCGGCGTACACCCCGAGGCGAATCACCAGTGAACAACGCCTAACGTCCACCTCATGGACGTGACGGGCGTCATGTCGCCGGCAGCGGAGCCGGCGGACGCGCTGGGACCCGCGGAGCGACCCGCCGCCGCGGTCGTCGGCGCCGTCTGGCGGAGCCTCGGCTACGTCGCACGCACCTTCGGGGTGCCGCGGGGGGTGCGCGGGCTCGCGGTCGAGGTCGCCTACACCGCCGTCCACATGTCGCTCTACCCGTGGGGTCTCGTCGACGAGGTGCTGCGCCCCCTGGGCACGTTCGCCCACCACCGCACGGAGACCCTCTCCCCCGCGCAGCGCAGCCTGGTCGTCTCGGACATGGAGAGCTCGACGACGCCGGTGCTGCTCGTGCACGGCATCGTCGACAACCGGTCGATCTTCGCGCTGCTCGCCCGCGCCCTGCGCCGCCGCGGGTTCGGCGTCGTGCACGCGATCAACTTCAGCGTCCTCACGGCGTTCACCGGCGACATCCGGGACGCCGCGCGCGACCTCGGCCACCACGTCGAGCGCCTCTGCGCCAGCACCGGCGCCGACCGCGTGCACATCGTCGGGCACTCGCTGGGCGGACTCATCGCGCGCTACTACGTCCAGCGCCTCGGCGGCGACGCCCGCGTGGACACGCTCGTCACGCTCGGGACCCCGCACGAGGGCAGCCTCATCGCGCACGTCCTGCCGCCCACCCGCGTGCCGATGCAGCTGCAGCCGGGCTCCGACCTGCTGCGCGAGCTCGAGGAGCCGGCCCCGGACTGCCGCACGCGCTTCCTGGCGGTGTGGAGCCGGCAGGACCAGCTGATCATCCCGCAGCGCGCGGCCCGGCTGACCCATCCGGACCTGCAGGTCACCGAGATCGAGCTGGAGCACGTCGGACACCTGTCGATGACGATCGACTCCGAGGTCGTGCACCTGGTGACCCGGCTGCTGTCCCGACGGCCGGTCCGGGGCAACCGCGAGCGGACGGGTGCGCTCGCCGGCTGATGCCGGAGTGACCCGGACGACAGGGGCGCGCCGAGCGGTCACCGCGGCGTGCCCGTGGGCCGCCGATCCGCACCGAGCGGGTCCGGGGACCCCGGGATCCACCCCGGCGACGCCCTGGCTGCCGCCGACCGAGGGACAGGTTGTCACCCGACCCGGTGACGACCGCTCGGCGCGCACGCCCGCACGCACGGCGTAGCGACCGGCTCGGGGCACTCGAGTTGTTTGCTCAGCCCGTGACCTGATCGCTACCTTCCGGTCGTCCTCATCACGGCCAGGTCACGAACGACATACGGAACGACCCCGACGTTCCTCAGGGCACTCCCCGAACCACCGCCCTCATGTCGCCGCGACCGGCCCCGATCCGCGGGAAGGATGGTCTTGGCGAACAGCTCCCCACGCCCGCCGTCCGCGCCCCTCTTCGGTTCCTTCGGCCTCCAGCCGGCTCTCGCCGGTGCCGGTGGCCCGTCGGGACCGCGCTTCCCCGACTTCTCCGGCCTGGGCTCCGGCCTCGCCGGAGGACTGCCCGGGCTCGGTGCCCGCGGCGGCCGTCGCGGTGGTGACGCCGCCGGTTTCGTCGGCGCCCCCGCCCGCGAGCCCGGCCCGCTGCCCGCCCGTCCGGTCGGGGTCCGCCCCGGGCCGCCGCCGGGACCCCAGGGCCCCGCGCGCGGCCGTCCGGAGGGTCCGACCACCGGCGGCCACCGTCGTCCCGACGTTCCCCGTGACGAGACGCTGCGCGACATCCCGCGCGAGCACCGTCCCGCGCCGGGCCCGCCGCAGCGCTCGCCGCAGCCCCGTCGTCGTGACGACGACCCGCGCCGCGGCCACCGCCCGGCCCCGCCCGCCGAGCGCGGCCCGTCGGCCCTGCGCGGCCGGCTCGCCGTCGCCGCGGTCGCGGCCGGCGCCCTCGCCACCGCGGGCCACAGCCTCACCGGGCTCGAGGCCCTCGGCGACGCCCCGACCACCGCCGAGCTCGCCCTCGCCGCCGACCGCGGCACGAGGAGCGACGAGGCCGCGTCGTCGGGCTCCTCGTCGTCGTCCGGCAGCGCGACCGGGCTCGACGCGGCCACCTCGGGCGTCCTGCCGGTGACCTCGGCCGCCGGCGGCACGGCGCAGACGGCGTCCTCGTCCTCGTCCTCCTCCGACGCGGAGGACGGGCACCAGGTCGGCTCGCTGAGCAAGGCCGCCGACCGTGCGGCCGCTGCGGCCCGCGCGGCCGCCGAGGCCGCCCGCCCCGACTTCGTCAAGCCCGCCGACGGCCGCTTCACCTCGGGCTTCGGTGCCCGCTGGGGCTCGTCGCACCGCGGCATCGACATCGCCGGCCCGATCGGCACGCCGATCGTCTCCGTGGGCGACGGCACCGTCATCGAGTCCGGCCCGGCCAGCGGCTTCGGCCAGTGGGTCCGGGTGCAGCTCGAGGACGGCACGGTCAACGTCTACGGGCACGTCAACCGCTCCTACGTCCGCGAGGGCCAGCGGGTCCGCGCGGGCGAGGAGATCGCGGAGATCGGCAACCGCGGCCAGTCGACCGGCCCGCACCTGCACTTCGAGGTGTGGGAGGACGGCGGACGCAAGATCAACCCGCTGCCGTGGCTCGCCGAGCGCGGCATCTCGCTGGGTTCCCCACAGGACTAGTCCGCTCCCCCGTAAGACGGCCAGGGCCCCGGAAGCGCACCGCGCTCCGGGGCCCTCGTCGTGGAGGCGGCGGTGTCAGCGACGTGGCGTCGCTGACACTCGACGTCCGCAACGCCACGTCGATCACCGGGGATCGCGGCGAGCGGCACCCTGCGCGTGCTCGACAGCTCGCCGACCTGCGGGACGTGCTGCTCGCGCCGCCGTGGCGCGCCGGCACGTTCCGGCGAGGGGTGCCCCTCGCCCATCTATCCGACCGACGGTGCCCTTCGGTCGAGAACCCGGCGAGCCGCGCACGCGCCCCACGGAGATCACGGGCGTCCTCGTGCACCGCGAGGCGCGCCCGGGGTGGTTGGCGTCGCCCCTGATCACCGAGGCGGCGCGACGCGGGCTACAGCTTCGTGAGCGGCACGCCGCCGATGAGCATGAGGCGCACGGTGCCCGAGGAGCCGAAGTCGATGGTGGCGGTGGCCCGGGAGCCGACGCCGTCGACGGTGACCACGGTGCCGAGGCCGTACTTGTCGTGACTGACGCGGTCGCCGACCTCGAGCGAGATGGTCGGCGCCTCCTTCCAGTCCGGGCGCATCGGCGACGGGCGCGAGGAGCGGCCCGACAGGTCGGTGCCGGGGCTCGCCCAGCGCCCGGAGCCGAACCGGGTGCGCCCGACCGGCGAGGAGCGCTCGGAGCTGGGCTCCACGCGGCGCCACTCCCACACGTCGGCGGGGACCTCGTCGAGGAACCGCGACGGCGGGTTGGCCTGCGGCTGCCCGAACGCCGAGCGCATCACCGCGCGCGAGAGGTACAGCCGCTTCTGCGCGCGGGTGATGCCGACGTAGGCCAGGCGGCGCTCCTCGGAGAGCTCCGCCGGGTCGGCCAGCGCGCGCGAGTGCGGGAAGACGCCGTCCTCCCACCCGGTGGCGAACACGACGGGGAACTCGAGGCCCTTCGCCGTGTGCAGCGTCATCAGGGTGACGACGCCGTCGCCGCCGTCGGGGATCGAGTCGGCGTCGGCCACCAGCGACACCCGCTCCAGGAACGCCTCGAGCGAGCCGGGCTCGGGCACGCCGTCCGTGCCCGCCGCCGGCGTCTCGTCGTCCCCCTCCAGCCCCTCCGCGTTCCGCGCGTCCTGCACGAACTCGCGGGCCACGCTGACGAGCTCCTGGAGGTTCTCCAGGCGCGACTGCTCCTGCGGGTCCTCCGAGCCCTCGAGCTCGGCGCGGTAGCCCGAGCGGTCGAGGATCGCCTCGAGCACCTCGTCGACCGGGGCGCCCTCGACGAGCAGGGCGGCGAGCCCGTCCATCATCTCGACGAAGTCGGCGATGTTGCGCTGCGAGCGGGTGGCGAGCCCGTGGACCTCGCCCGCGGCGGCGCGGCGCAGGGCGGCGGCGAAGGTGATGCGCTCGCGGTCGGCCGCGTCGGCGACCACCGATTCGGCGCGGTCGCCGATCCCGCGCTTCGGCACGTTGAGGATGCGGCGCAGCGAGACCGTGTCCTCGGGGTTGGACAGCACCTTGAGGTAGGCCATCGCGTCGCGGACCTCGCGGCGCTCGTAGAAGCGCACGCCCCCGACGATCTTGTAGGGCAGCCCGAGGCGGATGAACACGTCCTCGAACACCCGCGACTGACCGTTGGTGCGGTAGAACACCGCGACCTCGCCGAAGCGCACCTCGCCCGCGTCGACCAGCCGGTCGATCTCCGAGGCGACGAACGCGGCCTCGTCGTGCTCGTTGTCCGCGACGTAGCCGACGACCAGCTCGCCGTCGCCCGCGTCGGTCCACAGCCGCTTGTCGCGACGGTCGGCGTTGCGGCTGATGACGGCGTTGGCGGCGGTGAGGATGCGCTGGGTGGAGCGGTAGTTCTGCTCGAGCAGGATGGTGCGCGCCTCGGGGTAGTCGCGCTCGAACTCGACGATGTTGCGGATGGTCGCGCCGCGGAAGGCGTAGATCGACTGGTCGGCGTCGCCCACCACGCACAGCTCCGCCGGCTTCACCGAGCCGTCCTCGCTGCCCGCCGCCAGCGCCCGGACCAGCATGTACTGGGCGTGGTTGGTGTCCTGGTACTCGTCGACCAGGATGTGGCGGAAGCGGCGCCGGTAGTACTCCGCGACGTCCGGGAAGCGGGTCAGCAGGTCGACCGTGCGGCCGATGAGGTCGTCGAAGTCGAGCGAGTTCGACTGCTGCAGGCGCTGTTGGTAGACGGTGTAGACCTCGGCCGTGCGCTTCTCCGCCTCGGTGGTGGCGGCGTCGGCGGCCTCGACGGGCGAGACCAGCTCGTTCTTCCACGCCGAGATGCGCGCGAGCAGGCCCCGCGGCGAGTACTTCTTCGCGTCGAGGTCGAGCCCGCGGGCCACGGACGCGACGAGCCGCCGGGAGTCGTCGGCGTCGTAGATCGAGAACGTGGAGCTCAGCTCGAGGTGGCGGTACTCGCGGCGCAGGATGCGCACGCACATCGAGTGGAACGTCGACACCCACATCGCGTTCGCCCGGCGGCCCACCAGCGCGGCGACGCGCTCGCGCATCTCGGCGGCGGCCTTGTTGGTGAACGTGATGGCCATGACCTGGCCCGGCCCGACGTTCTGGTGGCGCATCTGCCAGGCGATCCGGTGGGTGAGCACCCGCGTCTTGCCCGACCCGGCGCCGGCGACGATGAGCAGCGGCGAGCCCGTGTGCATCACGGCCTCGCGCTGCGGCGGGTTCATGCCCTCGAGCAGCGGGTCGTCCGCCGGGTCGGGCCTGTCGGGGCCGCGGCGCAGTGCCCCGCCGGCCCCCGCGTCACCCCCGCCGGCGGCGGCCGCGGCGAGCCGACGGGACAGGGCCGACGCCGCCGAACGCGCAGGGGGACCCGACCCGGCGTCGGACGCGGCGGGACGGGTGGCGGGACCGGTGCTCATCGTCGGTCCACGCTACCGGGGCACTCCGACAGCGGGCGGTTGGCGCCGCGGGAGCGCGGTGGCATGATGTTCGTCGTGCACGCGCAGACCGTTCGATTTTTCTACGGGTACCGGCTCCCGGTGCCCGTGGACATCTGACGCGCCTGCCGCGCCCGACCCACGCCGCCCCGGAGTCCACGGACCCCGGGGCGTTCTCGTGTCCGAGGTCGACGAGGACCACCCGGACACACCCTGGAGGACGATCGACGTGAGTGCTGCGACCAGCGACTCCACCCCCGCCACCGCCACGTCCACCGACGCGGAGGACGACCCCGCGCCGGCCCCGGCGCTCACGCCCGCGAGCGCCGACGAGATCCCCGCGCTGCGCGAGGAGATCGACAGCATCGACGCGGAGATCCTGCGGCTGATCCAGCGCCGGACCGAGATCTCCCAGCGGATCGGCCTGGCGCGCATGGCCGCCGGCGGCCCGCGGATCGTCTACAACCGCGAGATGCAGGTGCTCGCCCGCTTCCGCGACCTCGGCGCCGAGGGCCGCGAGCTCGGCATGCTGCTCCTGCGCCTCGGCCGGGGCCGGCTCGGCGGGCGCGCCGGCCGCAGCAGCTGAGCGGACCACCCTGAGGGGCGACCCCGAGCAACACCGGGGTCGCCGTGAGCACCGACCACACGCCGGTGGTGGCACGCTGGTGTCATGGGAACGGTCATCGACCTGATCGCCACGATCGTCACGGTGCTCAGCCTGCTCGCCGCCGTCGGCTACGGCGGCTATCTCCTCATGATCTCGTCGGTGGCCTCGAAGCGCCCGGGGGCCTCGCATCTCGCGACCGACGCGCGCAAGCGGCTGCCGGCCGCGGGCGGGCTCGCCCTGGGCGCCCTCGTCGCACTGCTCCTCACGGGTGGTGGCATCCCGCTGGACGTCATCGGGCTGCTGGTCGGCGGCGGGGTGGGCCTCGTCGCGACGAACCAGCTCCAGAGCGCCCGCAAGCGCCTCGCCGCACCCCCGCACTGACCGTTCCTGAGCCGGACGGTCAGCGCGTCGCGCCCGGCGGTGCATGACGCGTCGCCTGTCCCGTGAACGAAGCGCGGCGTTCTGTCGATCTCGACGATTCGCCCGCTGAGCGACCACACCCGAACGATGGTCACTCGTCCCCCGGACGACCTCTCCCCCGTCCGGTGTCGCCGGAGTAGCTATTCCCTTACGCGGAGTGGAGACGACGTCACCGGTCGGGGACACCGGACGCAGCGGACGGACGAGGAGCACGGACGAGATGAGCGAGCGTGAGGGGCGGCACGCGTGGTTCGACGACCCGGGAGAGGTCACCGGCACCTTGCTCGTCCCGCCGACCGTTCCACCGCCCGCGCTCCCGGCCGACGTCGACCCGGAGGGCGTCGAGTCGGCGGTGACCCCCGGCGCCGAGGTCACCGGTGAGAACTGGATCGAGCTCGTCCCCGCGCCCCGGCGTCCGGCCGACGACCAGCAGCTCGCCGACGCCCCGGCGCAGGAGGAGTCCCGGCACACCGCCGGCATCCCGGTCGTCGAGATCCTCGCCCGGCTGACCGGCCCGCAACCGGCCGTGACGGCCGTGACGGTGGTGACGACGGACGACGCCGAGGCGCCGGTCGAGGAAGCCGCCGGGGAGACCGCCGACGACCCGGCCGACGACACCGACCTCGCCGAGGCCCTCGCGTTCGCCGCCGCGCTCGAGGCCGTCGAGGCGCGCGAGCCGCGGCGCACCGCCGCCACCCGGGCCCCGCGCCCGCCCCGCGCCGCGCCGGTACGCCCGACGCCCACCCCCGGCCGGTCGGCGCGCCGGCGCACCAACCCGTTCCGTCTCGGGCGGGGCCGCGCGCTCGGCGCGAGCACGGGCGCGTTCCTGGTCGCGGGCACCATCGCGAGCCTGGCGGGCATGCCGCTGCCGGGCCTGCCCATCGAAGACGTGCCCTACCCGGGCGACCCGCGGGCCCTCCCGCCCGGCGTCGCGGCGGTCCCCGGCCTCCCCGGGGCACCGGGCTCGGTGCTCGGCACCACCGGCGTCGGCGTCCCCGGCGGCGTCGCGCTCAGCGCCTCGGTCAGCGACCTCGGCCTCGGAGGCCTCGGCGGCAACGGCGGCCTCGGCAACGGCGACGCGGCGGGCCGGGGCGGCCCCCTCGCCGGCTCCGCAGGCGGCGCGCTCCCCGGCGCGGCGGCACCGGGCGCGGGTGCGCCCGGTGCCGCCGGCGGGGGCGGTGGAGGCGGCGTCGTGCCGCCCGCCGCCCCGAGCGGCGGCGGGTTCCCCGGTGGCGGCGGCGGCGGCAACCCGGGCGGTGGAGGCGGCCCCGGCGGCGGTGGCGGCGGTGGCGGCGCCGGCGTGATCCCCGGCGTCATCGGCGGGGTCGGCGGCACCGTCGGCAACGTCGGCTCCGGCCTCGGCACCACCGTGGGCGGCGTGGGCACCACCGTCGGCGGGCTCACCGGCGGTCTCGGCACCACCGTCACGAACGCCGGGAACGGCCTGGGCACCACGGTCACCGGCGTCGGCACCACCGTCGACGGGCTCGCGGGCGGGCTCGGGACCACCGTGGACGGGCTGGTCGGCGGCCTCGGGACCATCGGGAACAACCCCTCGGCCCGGTCGAACCCCAGTCTCGTCGGCGGCGTCGGCCACCTCGTCGGCGACACGACCACCGGGGTCGCCGCGGTCCTGCCCGGACCGCTCGGCGTCCCCGTCGAGGCCCTCGGCACCACGGTCGACACCACGGTCGGGACCGTCCAGCACCAGGTGGTCGCGCCGCTCGCGAACACCACCTCGGGCCTGCTGCAGAACACGGGGCAGACGCTCGGGACCACCCTGCGCAGCACCACCCACGAGGTCGTCCAGCCGGCCACCGGCACGGTCACCGGCGCCGTCCGTGACACCGGCGAGACCACCGGCACCACCCTGCGGAACACCGCCCACGAGGTCGTCGAGCCCGCCACCGGCACCGTCACTGGCGCCGTCCGCGACACCGGCCGCACCGCCGGGGACGCCCTCGACGACGTCCCCGCGGTCGGCCGCACGACCTCCCGGGCCGTGGAGGACACCACGGACCGGGTGAGCGACGGCGTCGACGACACCGTCGACTCCGTCTCGGACACGGTCGACGACACCAGCGACGCCGTGGAGGACACGACGGACTCGGTGAGCGACACCGTGGACGACACCGTCGACTCTGTCTCGGACACGGTCGACGACACGAGCGACGCGGTGGAGGACACCACCGACGCCCTGGGTGACACCGTGGGTGGCCTTCTCGGCGGGGACGACTGACCGGCGTGCCCGGGCCACGGGCGCGTGGTCGTCACCCGGTCGGGACCTCTACTGTGACCCTCGTGGACACACCGACGGGGAGCGGCCTGTGAGCTCTCCCCGCGTGGTCGCCGGGCGGTATCGCCTCGAGGAGCGCATCGGCTCCGGGGCGATGGGCGTGGTGTGGCGCGGGACCGACGAGCGTCTCGGCCGCGTCGTCGCGGTCAAGCAGGTGTTCCTGCACGCGGGCCTGGACGACCGGGAGGCCGAGGAGGTCCGGCAGCGCACCCTGCGCGAGGGCCGGATCGCCGCGCGCCTGCAGCACCCGCACGCGATCTCGGTGTTCGACGCGTCCATCGAAGGCGACGAACCGTGGCTCGTCATGGAGTACCTGCCCTCGCGCAGCCTCGCCGCCGTGCTCGGCGAGCAGGGCACGCTCGAGCCGCGCACGGTGGCGCGCATCGGACGCCAGGTCGCCGACGCGCTCGACGCCGCCCACCAGGCCGGGATCGTGCACCGCGACGTCAAGCCGGGGAACGTGCTGCTGGGCGCCGACGGCACCGTCAAGATCACCGACTTCGGCATCTCGCGCGCGACCGGCGACCTCACGCTGACCCGCACCGGGATGCTCGCCGGCACGCCCGCCTACCTCGCCCCCGAGGTCGCGCGCGGCGACGACTCGACCTCCGCGTCGGACGTCTTCTCCCTGGGCGCCACCCTCTACGCGGCCGTCGAGGGCGTGCCCCCGTTCGGCGCCGACGACAACGCGCTGGCCCTGCTGCACTCGGTGGCCGCCGGCAAGGTCGTGCCGCCGTCGCAGGCCGGCCCGCTCACGGCGCTGCTCATGCGGCTGCTGCGCGACGACCCCGCCGAGCGCCCGACCGCCGCCCAGGCCCGCATGGAGCTGGGGCGCATCGCGCACGCCGGCGGCCGCGCCGAGCCGCCGCTGTCCGACCTGGTCCCGCTCGGCGCCGCCGCCCCGGGCTCCTCGCCGTCGGTCCCCGAGGCCCGCCACTCCTCCGATCCGTGGATGCCGGGCCCCGGCGGCCCCGGGTCCGGCTCCGGATCCGGCGGACCCGGCCCGGCCGGCCCCCCGACCCGCCAGGGCATGCCCGCCCCGGACGTCGCCCCGCGGTCGCGGTCGCGCCGCCGGCCGACCACCGCGATCGTCGTGCTGGTCCTGCTCGTCGCGCTCGCCGCCGGCGGCGTCGTCGGTGTCGCGCTGCTGTCGTCGTCGAGCACGGACTCGAACGGGGCGAGCGTCGCGGCGCCCGGCGGCGCCACCCAGGATCCGCAGGCCGCCATGGTGGCCGCGGTCCGCGACTACTACGGCGTCGTCACCGGCAACGAGGCCGCCGGGTGGGCGCGCCTCGGCCCCAACCTGCAGTCGCAGGCCGGCGGCTTCGAGCGCTACGAGGCGTTCTGGACGACGATCGCGTCGGTGCAGGTCGTCGACGCGAGCGCCCTGGACGCCGACACCGTCCGGGCCACCCTCGACTTCGTGCCCGAGGGCCGCGAGCGCATCCGCGAGGTGCACGAGCTCGGCATGGTCCGCGGCGCCGACGGCCGCTGGCTGATCGACACCGACGAGAGCGTCGACGGGGCCAGCCCGCGCGCCGCCTCGACGGGCCTGCGCCTCGACCCCCCGCTCGCGGAGGCGGCCCCGACGACGTCGGCGGCACCGTCACCCGCGGCCGACGACCACCACTCCGGGTCGGGCGGCGAGGACGACCACGGCGACGACGACCACGGCGGCGACGACAGCTCCGGACACGGCTCCGGGCACGGCGGCGACGACCACTCCGACGACGGCTGAGCCCCCTCAGACGAGCCGGCGGTCGCTCGCCCAGCGCGAGAGCTCGTGGCGGTTGGACGACTGGGTCTTGCGCAGCACGCTCGACACGTGGGTCTCCACGGTCTTCACCGAGATGACGAGCTCGGCGGCGATCTCCTTGTACGACCAGCCCCGCGCCAGCAGGCGCAGGACGTCGCGCTCGCGGCGGGTCAGCTGGTCGAGCTCGGGGTCGACGACGCCCGTCGCGCCGGGACGGTCGGCGAACGCGTCGAGCACGAACCCGGCCAGCCGCGGCGAGAAGACGGCGTCGCCGGCCCGCACGCGCACGACGGCGTCGGCGAGCTCGCGACCGGAGATCGTCTTGGTGACGTAGCCCCGCGCGCCCGCCCGGATCACCGAGATGACGTCCTCGGCGGCGTCGGACACCGACAGCGCGAGGAACACGACCTCCGGGTGGTCGGGGCGCGTGCGGGTGAGCACCGCGGCCCCGCCGCCGTCGGGCATGTGCACGTCGAGCAGCACGACGTCGGGCTTGCGGTGGCCGATGACGGCGACGGCCTCGTCCACCGACCCGGCCTCCCCGACGACGCTGACCGTGCGCCGGGCCAGCGACTCGAGCTCGGCGCGCACCCCGCGCCGGAAGAGCGCGTGGTCGTCGACGAGGACGACGGTGACGGGCTCCTCGGTCTCGGTGGACGGCTCGGTCATCGCGTCTCCTCGGTGACGGGCGTGGCGGGCGTGACGGGGGTGGCGGCGCGGCGGCTGCGGGGCAGCACGAGGCCGACCTCGGTGCCCTCGCCGGGCGTGGTGCGCAGCTGCACGCGGCCGCCGTGGCGGGTCATGCGGTCGCGGACCGAGCCCGCGAGGCCGCGGCGGTCCTCCGGGACGGCGTCGGGGTCGAAACCGCGGCCGCGGTCGCGCACGTAGACCTCGACCACGTCGGGCTCGACCTCCACGTAGACGTCGATCTCGTCGACGCCGGCGTGCTTGGCGGCGTTCACCATCGCCTCGCGGGCGGCCGCGACGAGCGCCGTGGTGTTCGGGTCGAGATCGGCGTCGCCGACGACGACCGGCGCCACCCGGACCCCGTAGTCGTCCTCGACCTCGCCGGCGGCGCTCGCGAGCGCGGCGGCCAGCGTCGCGTCGGTCGACCCCGCGGGGCGCCCGGCGTCGCCGCCCGGGGGGCCGTAGAGCCACGCCCGCAGTTCGCGCTCCTGGCTGCGGGCGAGCCGGCGGACCTCGCGGCCCGCGGTGTCCTCGCCGGCCTGCTTCTGGATCAGCGCCAGGGTCTGGAGCACCGAGTCGTGCAGGTGCGCCGCGATGTCCGCGCGCTCCTGGCCCCGGATGCGCTCGCGGCGCTCGGTGCCGAGCTCGCGGACCAGGCGCATCCACCACGGCACCGTGATGACGACGACGCCGGCCAGCGTCGCGAGCGCGGCGAGAACGCCGAACTGGACCTGCCCGACGTCGACGTTGCCGAGCAGGAACACCGCGATGCCCATGGTCACGAGCAGCGCGCCGGCGAGCAGGCGCAGCAGCCCGAGCCGGCGCCCGACCAGCCAGCGCGACCGCCAGCCGGTTTCGCCGACGACGGGCGAGCCGCCGGTGTCGGCCTCGCGCCACACCAGCGCCACGCCGAGCACGACCACCGCCAGCGGCCCGATCACCCAGCCGGAGAGCTGGCCGCCGAGGCCGGAGAGCAGGAACGCGAGCAGCACGCCGAGCGTCGCGAGCCCGAAGCCCTGGCGGCGCTCGCGGGGCGACACCTCGCGCTCGACACCGCGGGGCTCGATCGGGCAGAACAGCCACAGCGCGGCGTAGGCGGCGAAGCCCGCGCCGGCGGCCGCGACGAGCAGCACGAACACCAGGCGCACGCGCAGGACGTCGACGCCGAGGTGGTCGGCCACCCCGCCGCTGACGCCCGCGATCACCGCGCCCCGGCGCCGGCGGCGGATGCGCGCGATCGCCGGCGCCCGCGGGCGGGTCGGCGGCTCCGCCGGGACAGGGGTCTCCCCGGACACCGGCGGGGTGCCGGTGCGCAGGGTCGTCGCCTCGTCCACGTCGACCATCGTCACACGTCGCCGACCCCCGGTGGGCCGGTCGCGACCCCCGAGGTCCTCGGGGTCGTCTCGGGGGCAGGACCGGGGTGGCTCCCGGATTCCGGGGGGCGGTCGCTGCCGCAGTGTCGGTACCCGGATCGACCGGAGCGAGGAGGATGAGCTGCGATGAGCAGTCCGGGGAGCAGTCCGGGGCCGGCGTCACGGGCGCCGGCGGGGGCCGACGTCGGCGCGACCCTGCGCGAGATGTGGGAGACGCGACCCGCGCGTCTCAAGGAGGACCGCAAGATCGGCGGCGTGGCCGCCGCGATCGCGCGGCGCTACGCGATCGACCCGACGCTGGTGCGGGTCGCGTTCGTCGTCTCGGCGTTCTACGGCTTCGGCCTGCTCGTCTACCTGGCCGGCATGCTGGTGCTGCCGCGGGTGGACGCGCAGGGGCGCCGCGAGACGCCGGTGTGGGCGATCGTCATCGGCACGCTGCTCGGTGTCGTCGCCGTCGTCGGGGCCTTCTCCGGCGACCTCGGCACGGTCATCGGGGTCGTCACGGTGCTGGCGCTGGTGTACGCGCTGCACCGCAGCCGCGGGCACCTGCGCGACCCGCAGCGCCCCGTCGTCACGGGCGACGCCACCCCCGCCGACGGCACGGAGACGACGGCCACCGCGCAGCCGCCGTCGTGGGATCCGCTCGGTGCCGCGCCGTTCGCGTGGGACCTGCCCGAGCCGGCCGCCCCGCCCGAGCCGAAGCCGCCGCGCTCGAAGCTCGCGCCGGTCACCCTCGCCGCCGCGCTCGTCGCCGCCGCGCTGGTCGCGGGGCTCGGCCTGCTCGGCGTCGTGCCGCTGGGCGCGACGGCCGTCGTCGGCACCGCGCTGGCCGTGGTGGGCGCCGGGCTCGTCGTCGGCGCCTTCCGGCGCCAGGGCCGCAGCCTCATCGTGGCCGCGGTGCCGCTCGCGCTGGTGGTGGTGGCCGCCGCCAACGGGGGCGGCGACGGTCGCGGCGGCGCACCCTGGGGTGACGGGGCACCGTGGGGCGACGGCGCCCCGTGGGACCAGCGCCCGGGGACGGTCCAGACCCTCGGCGACGCGCAGTGGCGGCCCGCCGTCGCGACCGCGGTGGCGCCCGCCTACGAGACGGCCTACGGCGACGCGGAGCTCGACCTGCGCGGCCTCGTCGCCGGCGCGGCCCCGGTGCGCACGCAGGTCCAGAGCGGGGCCGGCGACGTCACGGTGATCGTGCCGCAGAACGCCGACGTGACCGCGAGCTGCGAGTCCGGGGGCGGCGACGCCGACTGCCTCGGCGCCGGTGCCGGCCCCGTCACCGACCTCGGCCCGGACGGACCGGGCGGGCCCGTGATCGACCTGCAGGCCGTCAGCGGTGGCGGAGACGTGGAGGTGCGCCGTGGATGACAAGACCCCCGACCAGCCGTACACGATCCACCAGGACGTGGACGTGATCGAGGACGAGCGGACCGGGACCGCCCCGGCGCCACGCTCCGGGCCCGACCCGCTGGCCCTCGTGTCCGGGCTGACCGCGATCGTCATCGCGGTCCTCGCCCTCACCGGCGCCCTCGCGAGCGTCGACCCGCGCTGGGTGCTCGTCATCGGCGCGGTCGGCGTCGGCACCGCGGTGCTCTGGATGACCCTGCGGGGCCGGCGCACCTGACCCCGGCGGCAACGATTACTGGCTGGTATCGCTCGCCCACCGAGCGATACCAGCCAGTAACACGTCCTAGCTGTGGCAGTGCCCGTTCGACGACGGGGGCACGTCCAGCGTGGGGTTGCGGTCGAAGAACCCGACGGGCATCAGCCGGAAGCCGGCGTAGTCGACGGGCATGATCGGCCAGTCCTCGGGGCGCGGCACGTGCGTGAGCCCGAAGGTGTGCCAGAGGACGACGTCGGCGCCCTGCCCGCCCTCGTCGAGGGACCGGTCGGCCGCGATCCAGGACGGGAGGCCCGCCCCGCCCTCGTGCTGGTTGACGAAGTCGCCGGCGGGATAGCGCTCGTCGGCGTCGTAGGCGGTGACCCACAGGTGACGGGTCGCGAAGGCCGCGCGGCCCGCGATCACCGACGAGGAGTCCGCGATGAGCGTCGGGCGCCCCTCGGCCTGCAGCGCGTACGCCACCGGCTTCCCGAACCGGTTGGTCGAGCCCGGGTTCACGATCTGCCAGTTCCGGGAGGTGCCGGGGCTCGCCGTGCGGCCCGCCTCGGACTCGCGGGCCAGCCGCGTGCGCGACTCGGTGAACGCGTTGCCCCAGGGGTTGGCGTCGGAGATCGGCGCGGCGACGGCCTCGACCTCCTCGACGGCGTTGGCGGTGCCGTCGACCATCATGTCCAGCCGCGCCGAGAACAGGTGCTGGTGGTACGGCAGCCCCAGCCCGGGGGCGGCCTCGGTGGCGTACGGGTGCTCGCCGTCGGGCATGCCCGAGGTGAACGGGATGCCCGTCAGCTTCGACTCGCACTCGATCGTGCCGTCGAGGTAGAGGTACCAGTAGAACCCGTAGTCGTAGTTGCCGATGGTGGTGAAGAACGAGATCACCATGCGGCGCTGGCGGCGGGTCTCCTGCGCGTTGGTGAACAGGTCGAAGTGCTTCCAGAGGACGCCGTAGTCCTCCTCGTGCAGGCAGATCGCGTTGGTGATGGTGCGCGGCGAGCCGTCGTCGTCGGCCACCGTGACGTCCATGTAGTGGATCTCGCCGAGGCAGTCGCAGCCGAGCTCGAGGGAGTTGGCGTAGCGGGCGAACATGTACTCGCCGCAGTCGAAGTAGTTCTGCCAGAAGCGCACCGGCGACGGGTCGGCGTAGGGCACGACCATCTCGGCGATCGACGCCCGGTAGATCACGGGGCGGCCGTGGATGCCGATCTGGTGCAGGGTCAGGCCCTCGCGCTCGTTGAACCCGACGCGCAGGTCCCACCCCTCCCAGCGGACGCGGTTGCCCTCGACGACGAAGCTGACGCCCTCGGGCTGCGTGATCTCGATGGGCTTGAGCGTGGTGCGCTGCGGCCCGACCTGCTCGGGGTCGTCGAAGTTGCCCGGCTCGTCGGGCACCGGGATCACCGCGTGGTCGATCACCCGCGTGACCTCGCGGCGGGTGAGGTCGACGTAGGCGACGACGCCGTCCACGGGGTGGGCCCAGGGCGAGTCCTTCTCGTGGTCCTGGCGGAAGCCGAGCACCCGCGCCATGCGGTGGCCGGTCTCCTCCGGGTAGTACGCGCCCGCCGAGAGCGGCACGGCCCGCACCGTCGCGGGGTCGATCCCGCGCCGGCGCAGCGCGTCGCACCACTCGGTGGAGCCGTTGACGATCTCCTCCATGATCTCGAACTCGGAGTCGATGATCGGCAGCTGGCCGCTGGTGGCCGGGTCGAGCTCGACCGCCGAGTCGATCTCGCGGCGCGAGGCCGAGACGACGACGTCCTTCGACGGGGCCCCGCTCATGTCGAGCAGCAGGACGCGGAAGCGCCGGTCGACGCGGTCGCCGTCGGTGTGCGCGAGGACCTCGGCCTTGGCGGGCTCCTCGAGGCCGGCGAAGCAGTAGCGCACGGAGTCGCCGAGCATCCCGGCGTCCGCGAGCACCTCGCGCACGGCGGTGAACTCGCCGGGCGTGGGCAGGTCGAGCGGGTGGGACGCGGCGGCGCCGGGGTCGACGTCGGTGGACGTGGTGGGTGCCGTGGCGGTCACGGTCGATCCTCTCTGTGTGCGGGGCCCGAGGGGCCGGTCAGGCGTTCTCGCGCGGCGTGTCCTCGCGGACCTCGCCGGGCGTCGTCGCGGTCAGGGGCTCGGTCGGGCGCCGGACGAGGGCGACGACCACCCCGGCGACGAACACGACGACGAGCACGGCCCCGATGGCGAGGGCGAGCCCGGTCGAGCCGCCGATGAGCGTCGGGAAGTTGCGGATGGTCAGCGCGAGGCAGACGAGCAGGCCCACAAGGCCCAAAGCCGGCGCGATGCGGGTGTGCCACACGCGCCGGTCGACGCGGCTGCGGGCGAAGAAGGCGAGCACGGCGACGCAGGTCAGCACCATCAGCAGGAGGATGCCGAGCGTCGCGGTGCCGGCCATCCAGGCGAAGACCTGGGCGACCGGGTCGAGCCCGGCGACGGCGAACACGATGACGAGCGCCGCCGCGAGGATCGTCTGCGTCAGCGACGCGACGTGCGGCGAGCCGTGACGGGCGTGGGTGCGGGCCACCGCACCGGGGAACGCGCCGTGGCCGCCGAGGGCGTACCAGTAGCGCGCGGCGACGTTGTGGAACGCGAGGATCGCGGCGAACAGGCTGGTGACCAGCAGGATCGTCACGATGAGCCCGCCGGCCGGGCCGAGCCAGTTCTCGAAGGTCGTGAGCAGGAACGTGGCGGGGTTCGCGCCGGACTCGGCGACGGCGGCCACGTCGCCCCAGGCGGAGACGATCGCCCAGGTCGACACCGCGTAGAAGACGCCGACGACGACGAGCGCGAGGTAGGTGGCGCGCGGGATGGTGCGCTGCGGGTCGCGCGCCTCGTCGCGGAACACCGCCGTGGCCTCGAAGCCGATGAAGCTCGCGATCGCGAACATGATCGCGATGCCGACCTCGCCGCTGACGATCTGCACGGGGTCGAACAGCGCGGTCGACAGCCCCTCCGGGCCGCCGCCGCCGGCGACGACCACGACGTCGAGGACCAGCACGATCGCGATCTCGGCGAGCAGCAGCACCCCGAGCACGCGGCTGGAGAGCTCGATGTGGCGGTAGCCGAGGACGCCGACGATCGCGACGACCGCGAGCGTCCACACCCACCACGGCACGCTGGGGCCGCCCAGGCTCGCGACGAGCTCGTCGATCGCCGCGCCGATGTAGCCGTAGACCGCGGCCTGGACCGCGGTGTACGTGGCGAGGGCGAGGAACGCGGCACCGAGCCCGAGGGGGCGGCCCAGGCCGTGGCGGATGTAGGTGAAGAAGGCGCCCGCGTCGGGGACGTGCGGGCTCATCGCGCAGAAGCCGACCGCGAACAGCAGGAGCACGGCGGCGCACAGCACGAACGTGGCGGGGAACGCGGCGCCGTTCCCGGCGCCGACGCCCAGCGGGATGGTGCCGGCGATGACGGTCAGCGGCGCGGCGGCCGCGATGACCATGAAGACGATGGAGCCCACCCCGAGGGTGCCGGACAGACGTGACGCCGGCGGGGCGGATTCGGCCGGTGCGGCCATGGCGACTCCCGGGAAATGGTGGACGGGGACCGAGGAGAATGTCGCGGGTCACGTTTGCGGAGCCGTTCCCGCGGGGTCAACCCCTCGTTGAGCTGCACGGGGCAGAATGAGATCCGCGCTCTCAGTTGGTCGCGGCACGCCCCGGACGATTCTCCGAACGGAGAACGGGGCGACATTTCTCCGGGTCGAACGAGAATGCACCGTGTCCGATTCTCGTTCGGCGTGGCGCGGCCCTTCGCTCGCGACGTCCGGGGCTCTACGGTGTCGCTCGTGCCAGGCATGTCGCGGATTCCCGGGCTGCGGACGCGCTCGCCCGTCGCCGGCCTGCACCGCCGCGCGCTGCGCCCGCTCGGGGTGTTCGCGCAGTCGGTCGCGACCACCGCCCCGGCCGGCGCGATGGCCTCGACGCCGCTGCTCGTCATCGCCGTCGCCGGCCGCGGCGCGCCGTGGTCGTTCGCGATCGCCGGGGTCGTCGTCGGCCTGGTCGCCGCGTGCATCACCGCGTTCGCGCGGCGGATGGCGGCGGCCGGCGGGCTGTACAGCTTCACCGCCAAGGGCCTCGGCGCCGGCGGGGCGTACGCGTGCGCGGTGGCGATGATCGTCGGCTACGGGGTGCTCGTCGCCGTCGCGCTCGCCGGGGCGTCCTGGTACGGCGGGGCGCTGGTGGCGCGGCTGGTGTCGGGGAGCTCCACGGTCGCGTCCGGGGCGGGCGTCGTCCTCGTCGTCGTCCTCGCGGTCACGGCGGCGGTGTGCGCGATCCGCGGCGTGCGCCTGGCCGGGCGGGTGATGCTGGTGATCGAGGCCGCGTCGATCGGCCTGATCCTGCTGGTGCTCGTCGCCCTCGCGCTGACGACCGCGCCGACCGTGCCGGCGCTGCCGGTCGGCGGCGGTGCCGGCGGCATCGCGGTGGGCGTGCTCCCGGCGCTGGCCGCGTTCATCGGGTTCGACAGCGCCGCCTCGCTCGGCGTGGAGGCGCGGCGGCCGTTCGCGTCGGTGCCGCGCGCGATCGTCGCCACGGCGGCGGTCACCGCGGTGCTCTACCTCGTCGCGACCCTCGTCGTCCTGGCTGCGCCCGGCGCGACCGAGGGGGCGACGAGCCCGCCGACGGGGGCGCCGTCCGAGGACCTCAGCTGGGCCTCGGTGCTCATGGACCTCGGCATCGTCGCCTCGTTCGGCGCGTGCGCGCTGGCGGCGCTGAACACGCTGGTGCGCGTGCTGTTCTCGCTGGCCCGCGAGGGCGTGGCGCCGGCGGTGCTGGGGCGGACGCACCGTCGCCACCTCACGCCCGCGGTGGCCGTGACGGTCTCCGTGCCGGTGCTGGCGGCGATCGTGGTGGTCGGCACGCTCGCCGGGGTGCCGCCCGCGACGGTGTTCGGTGCGCTGGTGTCCGTCGCGACCCTGGGCTTCCTCGCGGCCTACCTGCTCGTCTGCGTCGCCGCGCCCCGCTTCCTCGCCCGGATCGGCGAGCTCACCCGCGGGATCGTGGTGGCCGCGGTGCTCGCGTCCGCGGCGCTCGTCGCCATCGTCGTCGTGGTCCTGGTGCACGCGGGCACCGGGCTGCTGATCACCGTGGCCGCGCTCGTCGCCGTCGGGGTCGGCGGGTGGTTCGTGCTCCGCCGGCGCCGCGGCGCCGCCCTGCGCGCGATGGGCGTGTACGACGAGACGACCACCGCCGACGTGCTGACCGCCGGTCCGCGGTGACCTCGCCGATCAGCGGTCGCCAGCCCCAGGCGGTGCGCAGCGCGCTGCTCATCCTCGAGGAGGTCGCGGCCGCGGGCGTCGGGATCACGGCCAAGGAGATCTCGACGGCGCTGCGCATCCCGCCGGCGACGACCTACCGGCTGCTCAACCTGCTCGTCGCCGAGGAGTACCTCGTGCGCCTGCCCGACCTCGGCGGCTTCGCCCTGGGCCGGCGCAGCGCGAACCTCGCCCCGCTCCCGCTCGCGACACCCACGGCCGCGCGGACGGTGATGCGCCGCCTGCGCGAACGCGTGCGGTGGGGCGCGCACCTCGTCGCGTTCGACCGCCACCGCCTGCAGTTCCTCGACCCGGACCCCGACCACCCCCCGACCGACGCCGACGAGCTCTCCCGCCACCTGCACGCGAGCGGTCTCGGGCGCCTCCTGCTCGCCGAGCACGACCTCCCCGACGGCCCCCTGACCCGCCTGACCCCGCACACGACCGTCGACCGGGAGCGCCTGCGCGCGGCGCTCGCCGAGGTGCGCGAGTCCGGCGTCGCGCGCCAGTGCGGGGAGTTCCACGCGGCCCTCGGCTGCCTCGCCGTCGCCATCCGCGCGCCGGGCGACGGGCGCCTGGTCGCGGGCCTGGCCCTCACCGGCCCCGCCGACCGCGTCGCGGACCCGAACGCCGAACTGATCGACCTCCTCCGCGACCACGCCTCCGAGCTCGCCCCGCTCCTGGCGTAGCCGCCCCCGGGATA
>NZ_JBBEGM010000004.1:0-389450 GCF_037400335.1 Actinomycetospora flava | reverse complement strand
CCCGCCGCGGTGGTGCGAGGGACGCCCTCGCTGCGCCCCACGCAGCGAGGGCGTCCCTCGCTCACCCACGCCGCTCACCCCCGCGCGCCCGCGACCACGCGAGCGCGCACCCCGCCGCGACGAGCACACCGACGACGCCCGCCGCGGCCACCGCGCGCGCCGGACCCGTCGCCTCCGCGAGCAGACCCGCGAGCAGGACGCCCAGGCCCTGGGTGACGCGCAGGGCGGTCACGGCGAGCCCGAAGGCCTGCCCGCGGTGGGCGTCGGGCACCGCGGCGACGAAGGCCGCGTTCGCTGGCACCTGGTAGGCGCACGCCAGCCCCGACACCACCCACAGGGCCACGACGACGCCCAGCGACGGATCGAGCGCCGAGGCGATCAGCGGCACGCACGAGGCGATCGCCAGCGGGCCGAGGAGCCGGTCGCGCCGCCCGGGCGGGACCAGCCGTGCGATCACCACGATGCCCAGGGCCGCGCCGAGCGGGTTCGCCGCCAGCAGCAGGCCCACCGCGACCGGGCCGCCGCCGAGTGCCGCCGCGTAGGGCGCCGCGAGCCCCTCGATCGTCACCACGAACGCGGACACGCACGCGAGCGCCACCAGCGCGCGCAGGCGACGGTCGCCCAGGACGATCCGCGCGCCGTCCCGGAGCCCGGCGATGCTCTCCGACCCCCCGGTCGCCCGCTGCTCGGCCACTCCGAGCTGCAGGATCGCCGCCGAGACCACGAAGGTGGCCGCGTCGGCGAGCAGCGCGGTCGGCACCCCGACCAGGGCGACGAGCGGGCCGCCGAGCGCGAACCCGAGGACCTGCCCGCTCTGGTACGTCGTCCCCGACACCGCCGAGGCGACGACGTAGCGCTCCCCGGTGAGCACGTGCGGCAGGATCGCGGCGCGGGCGGCGGCGAAGGGCGCGGCGATGAGCTGGCCGGCGACCACGAGCACGCACAGCGCCCAGAACGGCATCCCCGGCACTGCCATGAGCGCGAGGACGCCGGCGCGCAGGAGGTCGCTGACCACCATCGTCAGCCGCCGCGGCGCCCGGTCCGCGATGCCGGAGAGCAGGGGGCCGGCGACGAGGTCGGGCAGGAACGTCAGCGCGTAGGTCAGCGCGGTGAGCCCGGCCGACGCGGTCTCGGTGAAGACGAGCACCGCCAGCGCGACCCGGGCCACCTGGTCGCCGAGCACCGAGAGCAGCTGGGCCAGCCACAGTGCGAAGAACTGCGGGTCGGCGAGGACGTCGCGGAACCGGGCACCGTCCGTGTGCGGGCGGTCATCCTCGGTCACGGTCACCTGACTCTACGGATCGCGGCCGCCGACACGCCCGGGATCCGGTGACACTGGCGCCACAAGAGCATCACGGTGCACACTGCACGGCGGTTGTGATCGGTTCGATCTCTGTCATCGCACGAGGACGTTGGGGAAGACGCTTCTCGTCGAGTCGGAGGTCAGCAGTGAGCACCCGTGGCGTGATCTACGTCCACTCGTCGCCGTCTGCGGTCTGCCCGCACGTCGAGTGGGCGATCTCGAGCGTCCTCGACGCTCGAGTCGTGCTGGACTGGACCGCCCAGGAGGCGGCGCCGGGGTCGGCGCGTGCCGAGGTGTCGTGGGCCGGGCCCGCGGGCACCGCGGCGCGTGTGGCGACGGCGCTGCGCGCCTGGGGCATGGTCCGTTTCGAGGTGACCGAGGATCCCTCGCCGGGCACCGACGGCGAGCGCTTCAGTCACGTCCCCGGGCTGGGTCTCTGGCACGGGCGCACCAGCGCGAACGGCGACATCGTCCTCGGCGAGGACCAGGTGCGCGCCGCGCTCGCCGGGGCGACCACGCGGGAGTCGCTGACCCGCCGCATGGACGACCTGCTCGGCACGCGCTGGGACGACGCGCTCGAGGAGTTCCGCTTCGCCGGCGAGGGTGTGGCGCCCGCGCGGCTGCACCAGGTCGGCTGACTCCCGCCGACGGAGGACGCCCCCCGAGGGCGTCGGGGGAGGCTGGCAGGCTGGACGGCATGCTCGGGCGGTTCCGTGACGGCGCGCTGGCGGACCGCCTGCGCCCGGGCATCGTCCTGCCCGTGGTCCTCGTCCTGGCGCTGGTGATGGTCATGGTGGCCGGGGCGCTGCTCGGCGCCCGCGCGGCGGCCGTCGGGCGGGCCGCGGTGGGCGACACCGGGCCGGTGCTCGTCGGCGCCGAGCTGCCCGAGGACGGGTCGGCGGGTCCGCCGGCCGTCGTGCTCTCGCCCGCCGCCGCGGTCCACCCCGAGTCGGGCGCCGTGCGCGACGTCCTGCAGCGCTGGACCGACGCGCGCAACGCGGGCGACCTCGCCGCCTACCGGGGCACGCTCGTGCCCGAGGCGCGGATCGACCCGACGGCTTTCGCCGACGCCGCCCGCACCCAGAAGGTCGGCTCGGTGGTGGTGCGCCGGATCGACCCCGTGGCCGGCGGTGAGCTCGTCGTGCCGCTGGGCTACGTCACCACGCAGGACCCCGCGGTCGCGCCCCCGGACGTGCGCGTGCCGCGGCTGTGCTGGCAGATCAGCGCCGTCGTCGAGACCTCGGGCGGCCAGCCTCGCCTGCTCGACCCGCGACCGGGGAGCCAGCTGCGCTCGCCCTGCTAGAGACACGAGAATGCGGCGTCGCCGGCGTCAGACGCCAGCAACGCCGCATCGCTCGAACAGGGTCAGGCCGGCGTGATCGCCAGGCACACGTTGTGCCCGCCGAAGCCGAAGGAGTCGCTGATCGCGGCGTCCAGCGACTGCTTGCGGGCCTCGCCGGCGACGACGTCGAGGGTGACGTCGGGGTCGAGCTCCTCGAGGTTCGCGGTGGGCGGGATGAGCCCCTCGCGCACCGAGAGGATCGTCGAGATCGCCTCGACGGCACCGGCGGCGCCGAGGAGGTGACCCAGCGAGCCCTTGGGCGCGGTGAGCACCGGGTGGTCGCCGATCGACTTCTTCACGGCCACGGTCTCCGCCACGTCGCCGACGCTGGTGGCGGTGGCGTGGCAGTTGACGTGACCGATGTCCGAGGGCTCGAGACCCGCCGTGCGCAGGGCCGCGGCGATGGCGCGGGACTGGCCCGTGCCCTCGGGGTCCGGCGCGGTGATGTGGTAAGCGTCGGCGCTGGTGCCGATGCCGGCGAGGCGCCCGTGCACGGTGGCCCCGCGGGCGGCCGCGAACTCCTCGCGCTCGAGCACCACCATGCCCGCGCCCTCGCCGAGCACGAAGCCGTTGCGGCCGGTGTCGAACGGGCGGGAGGCGCGCTCGGGCTCGTCGTTGCGCAGCGCCATGGTGCGGGCCTGGCTGAAGCCGGCGAGCGTGATCGGGTGGATGCACGCCTCGGTGCCCCCGGCCACGACCACGTCGACCTCGTCGGCCATCAGCATCCGCCAGCCCCAGGCGATGGCCTCGGCGCCCGACGCGCAGGCCGACACGGGCGCGTGCACGCCCGCCGCCGCGCCGAACTCCAGGCCGACGTGCGCGGCCGGGCCGTTGGGCATGAGCATCGGGATGGTCAGGACCGCGACCTTGCGCAGGCCCTGCTGCTCGAGGATGTCGTCCTGGCCCAGCAGGGTCAGCGCCCCGCCGATGCCGGTGCCGACGATGACCGCGAGCCGCAGCGCGTCGACCTTGGGCGACCCGCCCTCGGCGTTCGGGTAGTCGCCGAGGTCGGCGTGCTGCCAGGCCTCCCGCGCCGCGATGATCGCGGTCTGCTCGCTGCGGTCGAGGCGGCGGGCCTCGACGCGCTTGAGGATCTCGGTGGGCTCGACGGCGAGCTGCGACGCGATCTTGACGGGCAGCTCGTAGGTGTCGACCCAGTCCTCGTCGATCTTCGAGGCGGCGCTGCGACCGGCCAGGAGGCCGTCCCAGGTGGTCGCGACGTCGCCGCCGAGCGGGGTCGTCGCGCCCATGCCGGTGACGACGACCCCCTGGCCGGTGCTGCTCACGAAGTCGCCCCTCAGGAGTGGTTGGAGATGTAGTCGACGGCGTCCTGGACGGTGGTGAGCTTCGCGAGCTCGTCGTCCGGGATCTTCACGCCGAACTTGTCCTCGGCCTGCACGGCGATCTCGACCATCGACAGCGAGTCGATGTCCAGGTCGTCGACGAACGACTTCTCGGAGGTCACCTCCGCGGCGTCGACGCCGGCCACCTCCTCGACGATGCTCGCGAGGTCGGGCAGGATCTCTTCGTTGGTCGCCACGGGCTCCCTTTCTTCGTGCGGTTCTTCTGGACGGCAGTGCCCGGGTCGGCACCGTAGGGCAGATCAGGTCGGGACACTCACGGCAGGACCACGACCTGCGCCGCGTAGGACAGGCCGGCACCGAAGCCGACCAGCAGCGCGACGTCGCCGGACTTCACGCGGCCGGCGCCGCGCATGTGGTCGATGGCCATCGGGATCGAGGCCGAGGACGTGTTGCCGGAGTACTGGATGTCGTCGGCGACCCGCAGGTCGTCGCGGCCCCCGACCTGGCGCAGGCGCTTCGCGATGGCCTCGACGATGCGCAGGTTGGCCTGGTGGGGGACGAGCACGTCGATGTCGGAGGGCGTGAGGCCGGCCGCCTCGACCGCGCGCAGGGCCACCGGTGCGATCTTGGTGGTGGCCCAGCGGAACACCGCCTGGCCCTCCTGGCGCAGCGCGTCGCCCTCGTCGATGTGGATCGTCGACACGAGGTCGCCCGCGGCGCCCCAGACGACCGGGCCGACGCCGACCTCGTCCTCGGTCGCGGCCGGTCCGATCACCGCCGCGCCCGCGCCGTCGGCGAAGATGATGCAGGTCGAGCGGTCCTGCATGTCGAGCCAGTCGGAGAGCTTCTCCGACCCGATCACCAGGACGTGCTTGGCGGTGCCCGAGCGGATCATGTCGCCCGCCAGCCCGGCGCCGTAGCAGAAGCCGGCGCAGGCGGTGTTGACGTCGAACGCGCCGATGCCGTTGACGCCGATGCGGTCGGCGGTCTGCGCGGCGGCGTTCGGGATCGGCTTGGACATCGTGCAGGTCGCGACGATGACCGCGTCGAGGTCGGTGGGGGCCAGGCCGGCGTCGGCCAGGGCCTTCGACCCCGCCTCGACGCCCATCGACACCACGGAGTCGTTCTCGTCGCCGAAGCGGCGCTCCACGATGCCGACGCGGCTCTGGATCCACGCGTCGTTCGTCTCGACGATCTTCTCGAGGTCGTGGTTGGTGACGACCCTGTCGGGCTGCATGCTGCCGAGCCCGAGGATGCGGGCGCCCGCGGCCTGGGGGGTCAGCTGGAGCTTCATGCGTGCTCCTCGATCAGTTGTACGGCCTTCTCCAGGTCGTCGGGCGTGTTGACGTTGTGGGTGGGCGTCCCCTTGATCTGGCGCTTCACCATCCCGGTGAGCGTGCCCGCGGGGGTCAGCTCGATGGCGGCGCCGACGCCGCGCTCGCGCATGGTGTCCATGCAGGAGTCCCAGCGCACCGAGCGCGTCACCTGCGCGACGAGGCGCTCGAGGAACTCCGACCCGCTGGTGACCACGGCGCCGTCGGCGTTCTGCAGCAGCGGGTGGGACGGGTCGGCGGGGGAGAGCTCGCCGCGGTGCTCGGCGACCCACTCGCCGAGGGCCTTCTCGGCGGGCTCCATGAAGCGGGTGTGGAAGGCGCCGGCGACCGACAGGGACCGCACGCGCGCCCCCTCCGGCGGCTCGGCGACCAGCTGCTCGATCGCCTCCTTGCGGCCGGCGGCGACGACCTGGCCGGTGCCGTTGCGGTTGGCGGGCTCGAGGTCCAGCTCGGCGAGGCGGGCGAGCACGGCGTCGGCGTCGCCGCCGAGCACCGCGGCCATCGTCGTCGGCTCCTGGGCGCACGCGGCGGCCATCTCCCTGCCGCGCACGGCGGCCAGGGCCACGGCCTGCTCGGCGTCGATGACCTCGGCGATCGCGGCGGCCGCCAGCTCGCCGACGGAGTG
The DNA here is from genome assembly GCF_037400335.1 of Actinomycetospora flava. Lineage (NCBI taxonomy): Bacteria > Bacillati > Actinomycetota > Actinomycetes > Pseudonocardiales > Pseudonocardiaceae > Actinomycetospora > Actinomycetospora flava. Next base: position 383,542 of record NZ_JBBEGM010000004.1, on the reverse strand, counting down.
CCCGGCGACGAGCGCGGTGTCGGGCACGGAGACCTCGAGGCGCAGCTGGTCCCAGGCGAGCAGCGCCGAGGCGACGAGCAGCGGCTGGGTCACGGCGGTGTCCTCGATGGCCTGCGCGTCGGCCTCCACGCCGAGGTGGACGAGGTCGAGCCCGGCGGCGTCGGAGAACGCCTCGAGCCGCCCGCGGGCCTCGGGACGGTCGAGCCACGGGGCGAGCATGCCGGGCTTCTGGGCGCCCTGGCCGGGAGCGAGGATCGCGATCACGCCTGCCACCTCATCACGGGTCGGGGTCGGTCCGAAGGTGCCGCGGCGACGAAGTCGGCTCCATCGCCGTTGTCGAGTTCCCACAATGCCCTGGCTCACACACCTGGCGCGAGCCCTCCGGTCGTGGCGTGTCCGCCCTGGTCAGGGCTCATCCGACGGAACCGTCCGGGTGCAGCCGATCGAGGCCGATCGCCAGTCGCAGCACCAGCGCACCGCGCGCCTCGGCGGGATGCACGCCCGTGAGTTCGGCCACGCGGCGCAGGCGGTAGCGCACGGTGTTGGGATGCACGAAGAGCTGCCGGGCCGCCGCCTCGAGCACTCCGGCGGCGTCCAGGTAGCACTCGACGGTCGCGGCGAGCTCCCCGCCGGCGTCGCGCAGGGGCCGGGCGACCTCGCGGCGGAGCTGGTCGACGGCGTGGGTGTCGCCGTCGAGGACGCGCTCGGGCAGCAGGTCGTCGGCGGCGACCGGGCGGGGCGCGCCGGGCCAGGCCCGCACCGCGCGGTGCCCGGCGAGCGCGGCGGTGGCGCTGCGGTGCGCGGCGGTCAGCCCGGCCACGGTCGGGCCGGTGACGACCGCGCCCGGCCCGAACGACGCCGACAGCTCCGCCAGCGGCGCCCCGGGCCCGGCGATCATCACCAGGCGCGCGCCGTGGGTGCCGAGCAGGACGGTCGCGCCCGCCCGGTGCGCCGCGCGCCGCACGGCGTGCAGGGGCTCGGGCGGTTCCTCCGACGGCGGTTCCCCGACGACGACCGTCGCCTCGACCGCCGGGTCCCACCCGAGCGCCGACGCGCGCGAGAGCAGCGTCGCCTCCGCCTCGCCGAGCACCACCGCGTCGACGACGAGCGCCTCCAGCCGGGCGTCCCACGCGCCGCGGGCCTCGGCGGCGCTGGCGTAGACCGTCGCCGCCGAGAACGCCACCTCGCGCCCGAAGCGCAGCACGGCGTGCACGAGCGCGGCGCGCTCGTCGTCGTCGGCACCCAGGAGCGGGATGCGCTCCTCGAACACCTCGGTGGCGATGCGGACCAGCTCGACGGTCTGGCGCAGCGTCACCCGGCGCGCGAGGTCGAGGGGGGCGGAGCGGAAGGCCTCGGCGGTCAGGCGCGGGGTGGCGTCGGGGTCGCGCAGCCAGGCGACGAAGTTGCCGGTGCCGGTCTGGGTCACGAGCAGGACCCCGGAGCGCTGCTCGGCGGTGAGGCGCCCGAACCAGCCGAGGCGCTCGGCCATCGCGGCGACCCCGGCGGCGGCGATGTCGCCGGACGCCTTCTCGATGCGGCGCAGGGTGGTCTTGCGTACCGGGGCGGACCGCCCCGACACCGCCACACTGCTCACGACCGGGGAGCATGGCACGGATGCCTGCCGTCCGACGCCTGCTCGCGAGCGACCGCTCCGTCACCGAGGGCGGGGGCGTGTGCTCGCGGCACGGGCTGTCGTTCGGGCCCCACTACGACCCGGAGCGCACCTCGTTCGGCGCGCTGGTCGCGCACAACGACGACACCCTCGACGCCGGCGTCGCCTACGGCGCCCACGAGCACCGCGACGTCGAGATCCTGGCCTGGGTCGTCGAGGGCACGATGATCCACACGGGCCCGGACGGCGCGGAGACGCTCGTGCCCGCCGGCACCCTGCAGCACCTCGTCGCGGGCACGGGCTGGCACCACGACGAGCGGGCGTCGCCCGACGGCCCCGCGCACCTCGTCCAGCTCTGGGTGGCCCCGGGCCTGGACGACCCGCCGCCCGGGGAGCCGTCGCTGACCCACCACCGCGTCTCGGGCGGGCTCGTCCTACCGCTGCGTCGCCCGGGGGTGACCGTGACGGTCGCGCACGTCGCTGCCGGGGCGAGCTGGACGCCCGGCGACGGCGCCTTCCGCCACGTGCACGTCGCCCGGGGCTCGCTGGGCGAGGCGGTCGCCGGCGACAGCCTCGAGATCACGGGCACCGGGGCGATCGGGTTCGACGCGGTCCCCGCCGGCGCCGACCTGGTCGTCGTCACCACGGCCTGACCCGGACACACGACGGGGGCGGCGCGTCTCCCGACGCACCGCCCCCGTTTTCGAGAGGTAACTCCGCTGAGTTGCCTTACAGCGGCGTGACCTGAACGGCCTGCAGGCCCTTCTGGCCCTGCTCGACGTCGAACGAGACGCGCTGACCCTCGTCCAGGGTGCGGAAGCCGCGGGCCTGGATGGCCGAGTAGTGGACGAACACGTCAGCGCCACCACCGTCGGGAGCGAGGAAGCCGAAGCCCTTCTCGCTGTTGAACCACTTGACGGTGCCTTCTGCCATTCCTGCTCCTCATACCGATGTCACGAGGCGATGATCTTCCGCCCCGACCTTCAGATCCGCCGCCGGAGCCGGGGCTCCCTACGTCGGAGTCGCGTCACTCGAACAGTCCGGGGGCGTCCGAGCGGCGTGACGTCGACAGCCTATCCGGAAGGACGGGGCCGACCACCAGCCCCGATCGCCGATCTCGCGACGAACGGTCACTGCACGATCACCCCACGCCCCACCGGTCGCCTCAGGCCACCCCGGAATCGGAGGTCTGCGGGCCCGCGGCCTGCGGGTCGTCGATGCGGTACTGCTCGGCCGCCCGGACGACGGTGTCGCGCCCGACCTCGCCGCGCCGGGCCAGCGCCGCGAGCACGCCGACCGTGATGTTCTCCGCGTCGACACCGAAGTGTCGCCGGACCGCCGGCCGCGTGTCGGAGAGCCCGAACCCGTCGGTCCCCAGCACCGTGAAGTCGCCGGGGACCCACTTGCGGATCAGGTCCGGCACGGCCTTCATCCAGTCCGACACGGCGAGCACGGGGCCGGCGGCGTCGCCGAGGGCCTCGGTGACGTACGGCGTGCGCGGGTCGGCGTCCGGGTGGGCGTGGTTGTGCTCGTCGCACGCGACGCCGTCGCGGCGCAGCTCGCCCCACGACGTCGCCGACCACACGTCGGCCTGCACGCCCCACTCCTCGGCCAGCATCCGCTGCGCCTCGAGCGCCCACGGCATCGCGACGCCCGACGCGAGGATCTGCGCGCGGGGGCCGGGGCCGCCGGGGGCCTGGGCGTAGCGGTAGAGCCCGCGCAGCAGGCCGTCGACGTCGAGACCCTCGGGCTCGGCGGGCTGCTGGTAGGGCTCGTTGTAGACGGTGAGGTAGTAGATGACGTTCGGGTCGCGGTGCGGGTCGGCCTCGCCATACATGCGGGTCAGGCCGTCGCGCACGATGTGCCCGATCTCGAAGGCGTAGGCCGGGTCGTAGGCGACGACGCCGGTGTTGGTGGCCGCGAGCAGCAGCGAGTGTCCGTCGTTGTGCTGCAGGCCCTCGCCGACCAGCGTCGTGCGCCCGGCCGTCGCGCCGAGCAGGAAGCCGCGCGCCATCTGGTCGGCGGCCGCCCAGATGCCGTCGCCGGTGCGCTGGAACCCGAACATCGAGTAGAAGATGTAGATCGGGATCATCGGCTCGGCGTGGGTGGCGTACGACGTGCCCACCGCGGTGAACGAGGCGACCGAGCCGGCCTCGTTGATGCCCTCGTGCAGCAGCTGGCCGGCCTCGGACTCGCGGTAGGCGAGCAGCTGGTCGTGGTCGACCGAGGTGTAGAGCTGGCCCTGGGGGTTGTAGATCTTCAGGTTGGAGAAGAACGAGTCCATCCCGAAGGTCCGCGCCTCGTCCGGGATGATGGGCACCACGCGCTTGCCGACCTCCGCGTCGCGCGTGAGCTCCTTGACCAGGCGGACGAACGCCATCGTCGTGGCGATCTCCTGCTTGCCCGAGCCGCGCTTGACGACGTCGTAGACCTTGTCGCCGGGCAGCACCAGCGGCTTGTTGCGCAGGCGGCGTTCGGGCAGCGGGCCGCCGAGCTGGCGGCGGCGCTCGAGCATGTACTCGATCTCCGGGGCGTCGGCGCCCGGGTGGTAGTACGGCGGCAGGTAGGGGTCGCGCTCGAGCTCGGCGTCGCTGATCGGCACGCGGACCTCGTCGCGGAACGTCTTGAGGTCCTGCAGCGTCAGCTTCTTCATCTGGTGGGTCGCGTTGCGGCCCTCGAACGTCGGTCCGAGCGTGTAACCCTTGATCGACTTGGCGAGGATGACCGTCGGGCGGCCCTGGTGCTCCATCGCCGCCTGGTAGGCCGCGTAGACCTTGCGGTAGTCGTGCGCGCCGCGCTTGAGGTTCCATACGTCGGCGTCGGAGAGGTCCTTGACGAGGTCCTTGGTGCGCGGGTCGCGCCCGAAGAAGTGCTCGCGGACGTAGGCGCCGTTGTTGGCCTTATAGGTCTGGAAGTCGCCGTCCGGCGTGGTGTTCATCAGGTTGATCAGGGCGCCGTCGCGGTCGGCGTGCAGGAGCCGGTCCCACTCGCGGCCCCAGATGACCTTGACGACGTTCCAGCCGGCGCCGCGGAAGAACGACTCGAGCTCCTGGATGACCTTGCCGTTGCCGTGCACCGGGCCGTCGAGGCGCTGCAGGTTGCAGTTGATGACGAAGGTCAGGTTGTCGAGACCCTCGGCCGCGGCGACGTGGATGGCGCCGCGCGACTCGGGCTCGTCCATCTCGCCGTCGCCGAGGAACGCCCAGGTGTGCTGCTGGCTGGTGTCCTTGATGCCGCGGTTGCCCAGGTAGCGGTCGAAGCGCGCCTGGAAGATCGCGTTGATCGGGCCGAGGCCCATCGACACCGTGGGGTGCTCCCAGAACGCCGGCATGAGGCGCGGGTGCGGGTACGACGGCAGGCCGCCGCCGGGGCCGGCGTGGGAGAGCTCCTGGCGGAAGCCGTCGAGGTGCTGGGCGCCGAGGCGTCCCTCGAGGAACGCGCGGGCGTACATGCCGGGGGAGGCGTGGCCCTGGAAGAAGACGTGGTCGCCGCCGCCGGGGTGGTCCTTGCCGCGGAAGAACCAGTTGAAGCCGACCTCGTACAGGGAGGCCGCCGAGGCGTAGGTCGAGATGTGGCCGCCGACGCCGACGCCGGGGCGCTGCGCGCGGTGCACCATCGCCGCCGCGTTCCACCGGATCCACGCGCGGTAGCGGCGCTCGGTGTCCTCGTCGCCCGGGAACCAGGGCTCCTGGTCGGTCGGGATGGTGTTGACGTAGTCCGTCGAGTACAGCGACGGCACTGAGACCCGGCGCTCACGGGCGCGCTGGAGCAGCTGCAGCATGATGTAGCGGGCGCGCTGCTCGCCCTGCCCCTCGAGCATCGCGTCGAACGACTCGATCCACTCGGACGTCTCGTCCGGATCGATGTCCGGCAGGTGCGACGAGAGCCCGTCGCGGATGATGTGGACCCGGCCGGTGTCCGCGCCTGCGGTGCCCTTGTGGGTGGTCACGGATCGCTCTCCCTGTCGCTGGTTCGTCGACGGCGCGCGGCCGAGTCCGGATCGCGGGCTCGTGGCCGGTTCGGAACCGATTCTGCCCGGTGGTCCGTGGCGTCGCTGTCCCGCTTGTGCCTTCGCTGATGTTCTCTGGTCACCCCATCGTCACCCGCCCTGACCTCGCCGTCACGTCTACTCGTCGGTAGCCCGGGTGGGCCCCGGTTCGCCGTGTTCGTCGTGCGGACACACGCCCTGACTCCATCGATGGTCGAGCTCCGCGGGCTCCGTCTCCCGCGTGGCTGGTTGCGCCATCTCCGGTCGCCGTGTTCGCTTAGCGCTTCACACGGGGTGATGTGCGCCGCACGTGACCCACGGACGAGGAGGAGGCAGAGCGCGTGGTCGCGGCCACGGGGGATTCGGACAAGTCCGATCTCGCCGGCAAGCTCGGCATCGAACCGGGCATGATCGTTCAGGAACTGGGCTGGGATTCCGACGTCGACGACGAGATCCGCTCTGCGGTCGAGGACCGCTGCGGCGAGGATCTGCTCGACGAGGACGCCCAGGAGGTCGTCGACGTCGTCCTCCTCTGGTGGCGCGACGGGGACGGCGACCTCGTCGACACCCTGATGGACGCGCGCTCGCCGCTGACCGAGGAGGGGGTGATCTGGGTGCTCACCCCCAAGACCGGCAACGAGGGGCACGTCGAGCCCTCCGACATCGCCGAGGCCGCCCCGACGGCGGGGCTGTCGCAGACCTCGAACATCAGCCTGTCCGAGGGCTGGGTCGGCACGCGCCTCGTCGCCCCCAAGACGTCCGCCCAGCGACGTCGCTGACCTGCGCTCCTCGATACGCTGACCGGGTTTCGGTGACCCGGACGGACAGGAGACAGGTCCACATGACCGTCGAGGTGGGCTCGCAGGCCCCCGACTTCACGCTCAAGAACCAGGACGGCCAGGAGGTCTCCCTCAAGGACTTCCGCGGCGAGCGGGCCGTCCTGCTGGTGTTCTACCCCTTCGCGTTCTCGGGCATCTGCACCGGCGAGCTGTGCTCGGTGCGCGACGACCTCTCGTCCTTCCAGAACGACGACGTGCAGGTGCTCGGCGTCTCGTGCGACACGACCTGGTCGCTCAAGGTCTGGGCGCAGCAGGAGGGCTACGAGTTCCCGCTACTCTCCGACTTCTGGCCCCACGGCGCCGTCTCCGAGTCGTACGGCGTCTTCAGCTCGGACCTCGGCTTCGCCTTCCGTGGCACCTTCCTGATCGACAAGGACGGCGTCGTGCGCTTCGCGGAGCAGAACGGCCCCGGCGACGCCCGCGACCAGCAGGGCTGGCGCGACGCGCTGAAGCAGCTGGCGTAGAACTCCCTCGCCTCCGGAGCGAACGTGCTGTTCGCTGCCTCTCGGCGGGCGAAGTCCCCGTTCGCTCCGGACCGGGGCGCGTAGCTCAGCGGAAGAGCACCGGCCTTACAAGCCGTCGGTCGCAGGTTCGAATCCTGCCGCGCCCACGCAGGTCAGAAGCTTGTCGGCCGTCCTTCATGCGGCCACGTGGAGCTATACGTGGAGCCGGATGCGCTCTAACTTGGCTCCATGGCCACGAAGCAGGGGGCCCGCCGGCGCCAGCGGGGCGAGGTCGAGGAGCTGCCTAGCGGGGCGCTGAGGGTCCGCGTGTACGCCGGGGCGGACCCCGTCACCGGCAAGCGACACCACCTCACCGAGACGGTGCCCGCCGGCCCGCGGGCCGCCGCCCAGGCCGAGAAGGTGAGGACCCGCCTGCTCGCGGAGGTCGATGCAGGACGCCAGCCGAAGACGACTGCGACAGTCGGTCAGCTGATGAAGCGCTACCTGGAGATCGTGCGGGTCGAGCCCTCGACGCGTCAGGGCTACGAGGGTCTCGTGCGGAACCACATCGCTCCGCTACTCGGCGATCAGCAGGTCGGCCGTGTGCGCGGCGAGGCCCTGGACTCGTTCTACGCCGAGCTCCGGCGGTGCCGCGTGCACTGCCGAGGCGGTCGAGCAATCGTCGATCACCGCACGCATGTCGAGCACCAGTGCGATCAGCGTTGCTTACCGCACCGTTGTCGACCGTTGGGCGAGGGGACGATCCGCCATGCCCACAATCTCCTCAACGGAGCGTTCGCCCTGGCAGTGCGGTGGGAGTGGGTCGGCACGAACCCCGTAGCCCAGGCCGTCGCGCCGACGGTGCCGGCGCCGAACCCCGAGCCGCCGACGGCGCCGCAGGCGGCCCGCATCGCCTCGGAGGCGTGGAAGGACCCGACCTGGGGTCTGTTCGTGTGGCTGGCGATGACCACCGGAGCTCGGCGTGGCGAGCTCTGCGCGCTCCGCTGGAACCGAATCGACTTCGGCACGGGCGTGCTCATCATTCGGTCGAGCATCGCCGAGGTCGGAGGCCGGACGTGGGAGAAGGACACGAAGACCCACCAGCAGCGCCGCATCGTCCTCGACGCGCAGACGCTCGCGCTTCTTCGCGCCTTCCTCGTCCACAGCGCTGAGCAGGCAGCCGCTCTCGAGATCGCGCTGCCCGAGGACGGGCTCGTGTTCTCGACCGACCCCGACGGGTCGAGTTGGCCGAAGCCCGGTACCGCAACCCAGCGCTACTCCCGCATGTGCGCCCGACTCGGGTACGCCATGCACCTACACCAGCTCCGTCACTACTCGGCGACTGAGCTCATCAGCGGCGGTGTCGATATCCGGACGGTTGCCGGACGATTGGGTCACGGTGGCGGAGGAGCGACGACGCTGCGCGTGTATAGCGCATGGGTGGCCGAGGCTGATCAACGTGCGTCGAGCTCGCTGGCAGCGCGCATGCCCGACCTCCCGAACCTGGTGCGCGGGGGCGGCGTCACAGCGATCAGCGCTCCAGCGCTGCCGGCGCCGCCCGAGGAGGCGCCGATCGATCCCTTCAAGAAGATCGCGGCTGACCTGGACGCGGCGATCCGGTGCGGGGTCCTGAAGCCGGGCGATGCACTTCCGACGATCAAGGACCTTGCCGCTCAGTATCGGGTGGCCTTCAGTACGGCCCACCGAGCTGTTGCTCTCCTCGCCGAGCGAGGGCAGGTCGTGGTTTCCCGTGGCCGGCGCGCTGAGGTGGCTTCGCCCAACTGAGCACCGCCTCCTGAGGCCGGGCGACCACGTACGCAGCGTAGCCGACCTCGTCGATGATCAGCAGCGGGACCCGGCGACGCGCAGTCCAGCGCCGTCGATGTCGGCTGAACGAGCCTGTCTCGTTAACGGATGATCCCGCCTTCGCTGACTCCCGCATGTGCCCGCCGCTCAACCGGTCCAGGGCGTTGCGCAGGGGTCCCGGCACCCCGTGGTCATCCTGGTCCGGTCGACGCTGGTTGGAGGCAGGCGGCCGTTCGCCATGGGCAGGTAGCGCTCGTCGGCTCCGAGCACGAGCATCTTCCATGGGTTTGCCCGTGTAGCGTCCGGGCGAGCCGGAGAGTCGCGCACCATGTCTTGTCCGATCCCCGCCAGCGCTTCGGGTCCGCCGTCCGGATCCGTTGGACGGTTGAAGGTCACGTTGAGCTCTCCGGACAAACCGGGAGGTCAACTCTCATCAGGGATCACACGAGTCGCGAACCAGCCAACCAGACTCCGGCCGGGTCGGCGAGGGTGTCGAGGTCCGTGTTGATGGCCCCGCGGACCAGGAGGAGGTCGGCGCGTTGCCCGACCGCGACCTCGCCTCGATCAGTGAGCCGGAATGTTTGAGCAGCTCGTCCGGTCGCCGCATTCAGTGCCTCGCGTGCGGTCATTCCGGCTTGGCGTAGCCAGCCGAGCTCTTCGTGCAGGGAGCTGCCATGGGCGACCGGGGCGAACGGGGTGTTGTTGGCGTCGGTGCCGGCCACGATGGGCACACCGGCCCGATACATCTCGCGCACGGCTTGCAGGCACGTCGCGAAGGCCTCTTCGGCGCGCGCGCCGAGGCGCGCCCGAGTCACCGTGCGCATCATGACCAGGGTCGGCGAGACGACCACACCGGCGGCGAGCATGTCCTCGAGCACGCCCGGGGGGAGGACGCGATCCAGTGGAGCGTGGGTAAGGACGTCAACGCCGGCGTGCAGGGCGCGGGCGAAGGACTGCGCGGTGACGACGTGGGCGACGGTGAGTAGACCGCGGCGGTGAGCACCGTCCACGAGCGCGGCCAGGGTCTCGGGACTGAGGGCGGGTACGTCGGTCGCGTCGGGATCCTCGACGATGATCTTGATCAGGTCGGAGCCGTGGTCGACGCGCCAGCTCAGGTACCGTTCGGCGTCTCCCGGGTCGGTCACTGCGCTCTCGATGGGGAAGCCCATGGCGGTGGTCTGTGTGCTGCCCGGGGCGGAGGCCGCCGAGCCGGCCGAGACGACATCGCTGCCTCTGCCGCGCGGGGCTTCCCGTCGTAGTTCATCGATCAGCTCGTCGGGGTGGGTGCCCAGCTCGACGACGGTCGTGACTCCCGCCCGTGCGGTCGCCTCGAGTTCGCCTTGGTCAGTGAGGTGGACATGGGTGTCGATCAAGCCCGGGATGAGGCTGTGTTCGTGGCCTTCGACGACGTCGCCGACGGGCGTGACGGACTCGGCCGGCGCGATGTCGTCGATGACCCCGTCTCTCAGCACTACGTCTGAGGGGGAGGATGCGTCCCCGTCTGGCCCGAACACGTGTACGCCACGGATGGTGGTTGCAGTGGTGATGAGCTTCTCCTCGCGCTGTCGGGTGTCACCCTGCGACGCGCTTGTCGTCCTCGGTGGTGGTGTGGTCCAGGAGGACCGCGCTGGTGTGTTGGATGTGCGCGGTGAGCACGGCGAGAGCGGTGTCGGTATCGCGGGCCAGGACGGCGTCGAGCAGGGCGCGGTGCTCGCCGGCGATGTCGCGGTGGTGGTCCTGACCCAGGGGGCGTGACCACTGTCGATAGAGCTCGGCGGAGGCGCGCAGGCCATCGGCAAGACCCCGCAGGCGGGCATTTCCGCAACCGGATAGGACCGCCGCGTGGTAGTCGGCGTGGGCTCTGGTCCAGGCTTCGCTGAAGCGTGCCGGGTCGGCCTGGTCGACCTGAGGCGTCTTCGACAGCGTGTGGTGCAGCGCGGTCAGCCGTGACTCCCAGGCCAGGTCGCCCTCCGCGATGGCGGCAGAGAGCACCAGGGTCTCGATCTGCACCCGCGCTTCGGTGAGGTCGACCAGATCCTGCTCGGAAAGGGGAGTCACGCGGTAGCCCTGTTGCGGCTCCAGTCGGACCAGCCCCTGCTCCACGAGCCGGGACAGACCCTCGCGCAGCACCCCCGTGCTCGCACCGTAGCGGGCGCACAGATCTGCGAATGGGAGCCGCGCCCCCGGCGTGAGCCGTCCGGCCAGGATGTCGCTCCGCAGCGCGCCGAAGACAGCCTCGCCCCGAGTGCTCGATCCTGCAGCCATGTCAAACATGATAGCTACTCAAGGTCGACAGCGCCTAATTTCGAAATTTCTCTTGTGAGTCAGACCCGCTGCGTGTCACGGTGATGAGCAGCGTCACAGCGCCGGGAGGTACGGATGACCGCGAGTGGGGGCCCTGACCGAGGAAGGGTCGAACCGCAGGAGTTCCGCGAGCTGATGGGCGGTGTCTGCGCTCCGGTAACGGTGATCAGCACTCGGACCGCCGAAGGCGCCGCGCACGGCACCACGGTCAGCGCCTTCGCCTCGCTCTCGCTGGAGCCTCCGATGGTGTCGGTGGCGCTTGACCGTGACTCGGCGCTGCTGGCCCACGCCCGTAGGTCAGGCCGGCTCGGCATCAACGTCCTCGCGCACGATCAGGCGCAGACGGCGACGACGTTCGCGCGCAGCGGGCCGGACAAGTTCGCCGACGCGTCGTGGGAATGGGACACCGGGATGCCGCGCCTGGCAGGCGTCGCGGGCTGGCTGGTCGCCGACATCGAGCAAGAGGTTGCCGGTGGCGACCACGTGATCCTGCTCGGCGGGGTCGTGCGGGCCGAGAGCACGCCCGCGCTCCCGCTGGTCTACGCCCGGCGAACGTTCGGCTCCCACTCGGCGCTCGTTGGCGCGCCGGCGGTTGAGCCCTGATCGGCCGGCCCTGGTGAGGGCCGGCGGTTCCTTGCTCGTCAATCCAGTTAAGGAGTGTCCGATGTCCGAGATCATTCTGGACCGCCCCGGCACCACCGAGGAGGCCCGCAAGCTGCGCGCCGAGCTGGTGGGCCGCGCCCGAGAGATCGTGCCGGTCCTTGCACGCAACGCGCCCGAGACCGAGGCCGCCCGACGGGTGGTGCAGGAGAACATCGACCTGATCGACCAAGCCGGACTGTTCCGGATCATGAAGCCCAAGCGACTCGGGGGCTACGAGACCGACTTCCGCACGAAGTTGGAGGTCTCCCGCGAGCTCGCTCGTGGGTGCGGGTCGACCTCGTGGGTCACCTCGCTGATGAACGTGTGCTCCTGGTTCATGGGCCTGTTCCCCGACCAGGCCCAGCGCGACGTGTGGGGCGAGGACATCGACGTGCGGGTGGCTGGGGTGTTCGCCCCGACCGCCGACGCCACCAGGGTCGACGGCGGGTACCGGGTGACCGGCAAGTGGGGATGGGCCTCAGGGTGCCTGCACTCCCAGTGGGGCCAGGTCGGGATCCCGATGCCAAATGAGATGGGCGAGATCGTCGATCAGGGCTTCGCCGCCATCCCGATGTCCGACCTGATGATCGAGGACACCTGGTACGTCGCGGGAATGCGCGGCACCGGGTCGAACACCCTGGTTGCCAAGGACGTGTTCGTCCCCGATCACCGCATCATCTCCGTTCCCGCGGCCGTGCAGGGGCGCTACGGGACCGAGCACACCGACGAAGCGCTCTACCGTTCGGCCTACATCCCGGTCGCCTCGCTCATCCTGGCCGGCCCGCAGCTCGGGCTGGCGCAGGCAGCGCTGGAGCTGGTGCTGGAGAAGGCCCCGAAGCGCTCGATCTCCTACACCTTCTACGAAACGCAGGTCGAGGCGCCTACTGTGCAGCTGGCGGTGTCGAAGGCGGCCATGCTCATCGATTCCGCGCACCTGCACGCCTACAGGGCCGCCGCCGACATCGACGAGGCCGCCCGCACCGGCACCTACCCCGACTATCACGCCCGCGCGCGCGTCCGCGCCGACACCGGTTGGGCAGTCGAGCAGGCCCGCGAAGCCATCCGGGTCCTGGTCTCGGCCCACGGCGCCTCCAGCTTCGCCGAGTCCAGCCCGCTGCAGCGCATCTGGCGGGACTCCGAGACCGCCAGCCGCCATGCCGTGGTCAATCCCGCCATCTCCGGTGAGGTCTACGGGCGCAGCCTGCTCGGCATCCAGGAAGGCGTCACCGCGCTGGTCTGAAGTACTCGTTCACACCCACCACCCGCGTCCCCCCGACCATCCGAGTTCCGCTACCGCCTGGCCGATGTCGCCGCGCGAGCGCTGGACGTCTCGCTGTCGGTCACGCGTTTATCGAGGAGAGACCAATGCGTATCGCGAACAGCGGGGGCCGCCTGGTGCTGCTCGACCCCGCCGGCTCATCGGAGGCCCCGCGCGGGGTGGACGTGGAGGCCGCCAGCGAGGGCCGATTCTCGGCCGACCCCCAGGCGGTCTACCAGCGGTGGGCCGAATTCCGCGGCTGGGCCGCCGAGGCGCCCCTCGAGGCGGCCCAGCCGATCAGCCAGGACAGCTTGCGGGCCGTGGTCCCACGTCCGGCTCAGGTGTTCGCGATCGGGCTGAACTACCGCGACCACGCCGCCGAATCGGGCTTCGAGCTGCCCACCGAACCGGTGGTGTTCACCAAGTACGTCTCCAGCTTCACCGGCCCGACCGGCGACATCACCCTCTCCCCAGGCAACGTCGACTGGGAGGTCGAGCTCGTCGCCGTCATCGCAGACCGCGCCCACCACGCCGCGGAATCCCAGGGGTGGAGCCACATCGCCGGCGTCACCGTGGGCCAGGACATCTCCGATCGCAGCACCCAGTTCGCGGCGGCGCCCCCGCAGTTCGGGATGGGCAAGTCCTACCCCGGCTACAGCCCCCTCGGCCCCACCCTGGTCACCCCCGATGAGTTCGTCGACCGCGACAGCATCGCGCTGGGCTGCGAGGTCAACGACATCAGCGTGCAGAAGGGCAGCACCGCCGACCTCGTCTTCACCGTCCCTCAACTCGTCGCGAAGCTCTCGGCGATCACCCCGCTGCTGCCCGGAGACGTGATCTTCACCGGCACCCCTGCCGGAGTCGGGCAAGGCCGCGACCCGCAGCAGTTCCTCGCTGACGGCGACGTGCTGACCTCTTGGATCGAGCGCGTGGGAACGATGCGCCACCGCTTCGTCGCTCACGCCGGGACCTGACCTCGACCACCTCGAGCCCGCATCCAGGAGGCCGTCGTGCATCTGACTATCGAATTGTCCGAGGGCGAAGCCGGCACCCTCGCGCTGGCCGCCGAGCGTCTCGGCATCCCAGTTGCGGAGTTCCTCCGTTTTGCCGGCACCGCCCAGGCCCGCCAGGCCCTCCGCGCGACCGGGCACCACACCACCTCGGTCATCGGTCACCGCCGCCACGCCGGCGCGATCACTGCCGTGTGACCCGGCACCGACCGTCAGTACGACCCCACCAGGGAGGAAGAATCCCATGAGCCTGCACCGCGTCGCCAAGCTCACCGTCGGGGTCCCGAACGTCGCCGAGACCGCGGCCTACTACGACGAGTTCGGGCTCACCCGCAGCGACGAGTCCCGCACCGCGTTCGCGACCACCCACGGCGGCGAGCAGCTCGAACTCGTCGCGGCTCCGCGTCGGCAGCTCGTGGAGTTCCGGATCGCCGCCGACGACCAGGACGACCTCGGCCGTATCGCGGCCTCGCTGGCCCGCCACAACTACAAGGTCGGACGGGGTGAGAACACCGTCACCACCTACGAACCGGTCTCCGGTGCCCGCGGTGTGGTCGAGGTCCTTCCTCGTCTCGAACAACCCCGCCAGGAACCCACCCCCTACAACGGCGTCGGGCGCCTCGAACGGGAGAACACCCGCGCCCCCGGCATCCTGCGCGTCGGCGCCGTGACCCCCCGCAAGCTCGGCCACTTCGTGCTCGGCTCCACCGACTACGACACCACCCGTGCCTTCTTCCTCGACGGACTCGGGTTCAAGCTCTCCGACCAGGTCCCGGGCCTGTCGACGTTCATGCGCTGCTCCACCGACCACCACAACGTGCTCGTCCTGCCCGCGCCGGTGGACTTCATGCACCACACCTCCTGGCAGGTCGACGACGTCGACGACGTCGGCCGCGGCGCCACCGCCATGCTCGAAGGACACCCCGAACGCCACATCTGGGGCCTCGGGCGCCACCACGTCGGGTCCAACTTCTTCTGGTACCTCAAGGACCCCGCCGGCAACTTCTCCGAGTACTACTCGGACATGGACGCCATCGTCGACGACCAGACCTGGACCCCAGAGGACTTCGAAGGCGCCTCCGGGCTCTATCGCTGGGGACCGCCGCCACCCCCGTCGTTCCTCCACCCCGAGGACCTCGCATCGCTCATGACCGGCTCCCACAGCGAGCGCTGAGGCGGCCAGCCCTCAAGGGTTACCGCGCCGCTCTCGCCGCGGGACGTCCGACCGCCACCTCGTCCGGCAATCCGCAGTTGTCCTCGGAGGCGGACCCGAAGGCGCACTCGGCCGCGAGATCGAGTACGGCTGCGTCGGCCTGCCCGACCACCAGCCTCCCCGCCACATGCCTGAACGTCGACGACCAATGCCACGATCAATCCCAGGAGCGCCCATGAGCATCACGGCATCGACCTCCCGCCCACCGGCGCAGCCGCAATCGACCACGCGCACCCGCGCCCAGTTGATTGGCGGGGAATGGCTCGAGGCCGCCGACGGCGCCACCTTCGACGTGACCAACCCTCTCGACAATTCGATCGTCACCCGCGTGCCGGCCAGCTCGCGCGTGGACATGGCCCGCGCGGTGGCAGCGGCGCACCAGGCGCAACCAGGTTGGGCCGCCATGGCCCCGGCCCACAAGCAGGCCCTGTTCGCCAAAGCCGCGGACATCCTGGAGAGCCGCACCCCCGAGATCGTGGCGATGCTGGCCGACGAGACCGGCTCTGGCGCCGGTTTCGGCTACTTCCAGCTCAGCTGGTCGGTGAGCCTGCTGCGCGCCGCAGCGGGCTGGGTGTATCACCCGCACGGGCAACTGCTCCGCAGTGACTACCCCGGCACGATCGCGACCGCCGAACGTAAGCCATTAGGCGTGGTCGCGAGCTTCACACCCTGGAACGGCGCGCACTGCCTGGCCTGGCGCGCGGTCGTGGCGCCCCTCGTCGCCGGGAACACCGTCGTCGTCAAACCGTCGGAAGAGGCACCGGTGACCGCCGGCCTGTTGGTCGGCGAGATCCTTCATGACGCCGGGTTCCCGGCGGGCACCGTCAACGTCGTCACCCACGCTGGCGCCGCTGCGGCGGAAGTCGCCGAGGAGTTCTACGACAATCCCGCGGTCCGATGCTTGTACTTCACCGGGTCAGCAAAGACCGCGCGAGTGGTTGCTGCCCGAGCCGCACAGGCACTCAAGCGCAGCGTGCTGGAACTCGGCGGCTACAACCAGATCGTCGTCACCGAAGACGCCGACCTCGACCACGCCGCCAAGACCGTCGCCTTCAGCGCCTTCTTCCACCAGGGCCAGATCTGCATGAACGCCCGCCGCGTCCTGGTGGCGCAGTCCGTGTACCAATCGTTCCTGGACAAACTCACCGCCATCGCGCAGGCGATGCCCATCGGAGACCCCAGCGACCCGAGCACGGTGATCGGCCCACTGATCAACGACGCCGCCCTCTCCGGTACCCGCGCGGCCATCGAGGGCGCCGTCCGCGACGGCGCTCGAGTACATGTCGGCGGCTCCCATGACGGTCGTCTGTTCGCCCCCACTGTGCTGGTCGACGTCCCCGACCACGCCGAGCTGTCGTGTGAGGAGACCTTCGGTCCCGTCCTGGTGGTCCGGCCGATCAACAACGACGAGGAAGGCATCGCATTGGTCAACGCCAACCCCTACGGTCTGTCGTTCTCGGTCCTCACCGGAGATCCCGCCCGCGGCATGAGCATCTGCAGCCGTATCGACTCCGGCGCCGTGCACGTCAACTCCCCGACCATCAACGACGAACCGCACGCTCCCAACGGCGGAACCAAGAACAGCGGCTGGGGACGGTCAGGACTCGACGCCCTCGACGACTTCACCGAAATCCGCTGGATGACCGTCGAAGCCGCACAGCGGGCCCTTCCCTTCTAAGTCCCTCACCGACTCCGAGCGCCAAGAAAGAGGTTGATGAGATGGGTACACATTCCGGGCGGGTCGCGGTCGTCACCGGGGCCGCCTCCGGGTTCGGCCGCGCCATCGCAGTCGAGCTGGCGCGACGGGGCGCCGACATCGTCGCCGTGGACCTCCACGATGCGCAGGAGACCGCCTCCGACGTCGAGGCCCAGCAACGCAAGGTGATCTGCGTGACCGCGGACGTGTCCAATCCGGATGCGGTCGCGGCCACCGCCGACTCCATGACCGCCCTGTCCGCCAACGCCGACATCCTGGTGAACTGTGCCGGGGTCTTCCCCTTCCAGGACTTCTTCGAGCTGACCTTCGAGCAGTGGAAGCGCACCCAAGCCATCAACCTGGACTCGCAGTTCCTTATGGCCAAGCTGGTGGCTCAGGGCATGCGCGAGGCCGGCTGGGGAAGAATCGTCAACTTCGCGTCCAACTCCCTAGGGCTGGCGGTGCCGGGACTGACGCACTACATGGCCAGCAAGGGCGGCGTCATCGGCTTCACCCGCGCGCTGGCCACCGACCTGGCGCCCTTTGGAATTACCGTCAACGCGATCTGCCCGACCGCCTCCCGAACCCCGGGCGGCCAGTCGAACATCGGCGACGACATGCTGGAGATGGTGGCCAACATGCAAGCCATTAAACACGTCGGAACCGCGGCCGATATCTTGGGCACGGTCGCCTTCCTCACCAGCGACGACTGCGGCTTCCTGACCGGCCAAACCATCGTTGCCGACGGCGGGCTGATGAGAGTGTGAGAGCCGCGCGGGTTGCCAGGCCTTCCCTTGACCGGTGGAGAGGCCTGCTGCCGGGAACCTCCGGCTGAAGCAGCAGATCTCAGCATATACGCCGCCCTGCCTCACTGTCGCTCGAACGCGCCAACCCGACGACAAGCGATGGCCGGGCTGCCGGGACCGCCCACGGCGCCGGGCGACGCACCAGCTCGGGTGCGCAATGAGCCACCACGATACGAAAGGAACAGTCATGCGGCTGATCACGATTGAAGAGCATTTCGGCGACCCGGCCGTCGCCGCCGCCGGCGCGGCAGAGATGAATCGATTGAGCCCCGGGTTTCGGGCAGCGTACGGGCCGGGCAGCGGGCTGCCTCACAGTCCTAGCCTCGAGGACCTGGCCGACCTCGACTCTGGGCGCCTCGCGGCGATGGATGCCTGTGGCATCGATGTCCAGGTCCTGTCGTGCCTGTCGACCCAGCTTCTCCCCGCCGCCGACGCACGCGAGCTGGTGCCGGCGGTCAACGACCGTCTCGCGGCCGCGATCGCGCGCCATCCCGACCGGTTCGCGGGTTTCGCGGCGCTCCCCACAGCAGCCCCCGAGGCCGCGGGCGACGAGCTCCGCCGCGCCGTGGGCGAGCTGGGCCTTGTCGGCACCCTCATCCACGGCCGCACCGGCGAGCGGTTCCTCTCCGAGCCACAATTCGACCCGGTCCTGCGCGCCGCCGCCGAGCTGCAGGTTCCGATCTACCTCCATCCCGCGCCGCCGCCCCGAGGCACCACCGACACCAGTTACGTCGGGCTCGACCCGATCGTGGCGACCCGGCTCCAGACCGCAGCCTGGGGTTGGCACGTCGAGACCGGCCTGCACTTCCTGCACCTCGTGCTGCACGGAGTGTTTGACCGGTACCCCGACCTACAGGTCATCCTGGGTCACTGGGGAGAAATGATTCCCTGGTTCCTCGACCGCCTCGACGACACCCTGCCCCAACGCGCGACCAGCCTCGAACGTCCGATCAGCGACTACGTCCGCGCTAACGCCTACCTCACCCCGAGTGGCATGTTCAGCCAGGCTCAATTGCGTTATTGCGCCGACGTATTGGGCACCGACCGCATCATCTACTCCGTGGACTACCCGTTCCTGCCCCAGGACGACGCCGTCGCGTTTCTTGAGCATTCCGACCTGCCCGAGCCCGCACGCCACGACATCGCCCACGGTAACGCCGAACAACTCTTCAAACTCTCGCCCAGTATCACTAACTCATAGGGGGCGACCGGGTCGCCGCATTCTGCGGCCCACCAAGCCCTTGGGCGTGGTCTCTGTGATGAGCGTGGTGCGCCTGCCGCACACGATGCTCAAGCGTGCTCGCCAGCGGTCGAGCCTCAGGTGGACCGTCGGCAACCATTATCAGCTTCAGCTCCGCAGCAGGAAGAGCGCGGCGACCGGACAGGCGCGTGCGCCCGACTCAGCGGCGGCGCGCAGGTCTGGGGTGATCTCTCCTACCAGCACCCTGGAGTAGCCTTCTTCGTCGACTTCGAAGATCTCTGGTGAGGTCTGCTCACAGAGCCCGTGGCCTTCGCAGACAGCGCGGTCGACTTCGATGATCATGCTGGCTTCTCCGGGGTGACGCGCAGCGGGACGGATTCGTAGCCGCGGACGACGGGGTTGCGGCCGCGGACGGGGTCTCCGGTCAGTTCGATGGTGCTGGCCTGCGTGGCGAGTGCCTCGAGGAGGGCCGCTGCTTCCATGCGCGCCAATCCCTGTCCCGTGCAGGCGTGCGGTCCGTAGCCGAAAGCGACGTGGTCGAGGGGCTTGCGGTCGATGTGGAAGGTGTCGGGGTCCGGGTACTTCGCCGGATCGCGGTTGGCCGCCGCCCAGTGCAGAAGGACCTTCGCGCCCGCCGGGACGACGGACCCGCCGAAGGTGATCTCCCGCGTCGCGACGCGGAAGAAGCCGACGACCGGGGTCTCGAGCCGCAAGACCTCCTCGAAGAACTGAGGTGCGAGGCGCTGGTCGGCCTTGACCGCCGCCCAAACGTCCTGCCGCTCGGCGAAGAGCCGCATCAGGGCGCTGATCGCGTTGACGGTGGTGTCCATGCCGGCCACCAGGTACGCGCTCAAGGTCTTGATCGCACCGAGCTGAGTGAGCCGGCCTTCGTCGACGGCGTCCATGACCGCCTCGCCCCAGCCGCCGGGGGTGAGCTTGGACCGGTCGGCCATCGTGCCCATCCACTCGGTGTACGCCTGCAGGTGCGGCAGGTGCGCCATGACGTAGTCGTTGAAGGGCCCGAATCCCGCGAACGTCGCGTCGGCGCCGGGCTGCAGTTTCTCCCGGCCCTCCACGGGCAGGCCAACGAGATCCGCGACGACGTTCACGGGGAAGACTCGTGCGACGTCGGCCACCCCGTCGAACGTCCTGCGAGCCACCAAGTCCGCGACCAGCCGGTGGGCGTCGGCGCTGATCTGGTCACGGACCTTCGCCAGGCCCCGGGGAGCGAGCTTCTCGGAGAGGATCCCCCGCAGCGCGTTGTGCTCGGGCGGGTCGGACGCCAGGACCGACCCCACGAGCTGCTCGTTGAACTCGTCCGTGAGGGCCACACCCTTCGCCGAGGTCAGCGACCGCCAGTCGCCAGTGGCGGCCCGGACGTCGTCGTACCGGGTGAGGACGTAGATGTCGTGCCTCGTGGAGTAGACCACCGGGCCGAGTGCGCGCACCTCGGCGAGGACGGGGAACGGGTCCGCGACGACATCGGGGGCAAACAGGTCGACATCGGTCGCCGGCGGGCGGAGAGCGCTCGTCATGTCGTTTCCTCAGATCGGTGCTCGTGGATCGCGAGAGATGCGGGGATGCCGTCGGCGTGGTGCTGGCGGTCGAGGTCGTCGAGCAGGCTCTCCATCGGCTGGTCGAGGTCCACGGGCTTCTTGTACGGCTGGGGGACATCGTCGAGCCCGGTCGGTGCGAAGACCTCGCTCCGGTTGCCTTCGGGGTCGTAGAAGTAGATGCCGACGGCGATCCCGTGGGTGACGATCTCGTGGAAGCGGGCGTCCGACGCCTCCAGGCGTCTCTTGAACCCCTGGAGGTCCTCGAGCGACTCGCACATCCAGCTGATCTGGTTGATCAGCAGGCCGCCATCGTGGTCGGTACGCCCGGCCATCAGCGCCAGCTCGTGGTGCGCCTTGTCCGGCCGCGAGCTCAGGAACACGGCCCCGGTCGCACGCGCCTCGTCCGTAGCGTCGGTGACCTCGAGGCCCAAAACGTCGGTGTAGAACCTGGTCATCTTCTGGAGGTCGTCAACCCAAAGTCCGACGTGGGCCAGTCGCTGGATGGCCATGACGTGTCCTTTCGAGCGTGCCGAGGAGAGGGCCGCGTCAGCGGCACACATTCTGGAGCTCGCCGATCCCCGGGATGGCCGTGGTGAGGACGTCGCCGGGTTCGAGGAATCGCGGTGGCGTCATGCGGCCGCCGATGCCGCTGGGGGTGCCGGTGGCGATGACGTCGCCCGGCAGGAGCGTGAGGACCCGGCTCATGTACGAGATCAAGACGGGGACGCCGAACAGCAAATCCGACGTCCGTGATTTCTGCATGCGCTCGCCGTTGACCGAGCAGGTCAGCTCCAGGTCGATCTCGCCCGGGGGGAACTCGTCGGGGGTCACGAGGTACGGGCCGAGCGGGGTGGTGGCCTCGAAGGTCTTTCCGGCGAGCCACGTCGGCCCGTGGTGCTGCCAGTCGCGCACGGTGACATCGTTCATGATCGTGTAGCCGGCGATTGCGGCGCGCGCTCCGGACTCGTCGACGTCGCGCACCGGCTCGCCGATCACGACGGTGAGCTCGACCTCCCAGTCGGTCTGCTCGCTGACGGTCGGCAATCGGAGCTCGTCGTGCGCTCCGATGAGCGCGGCCGGGAACTTCGAGAAGAAGAACGGGTGCTCCGGTGTCGGGCGCCCCGTCTCGGCGATGTGGGCCTTGTAGTTCAGGCCAGCACAGATAATCTTGTCCGGCGTGGTGACCAGCGGGGCGAACGACGCGCCCGCTACCGGCACGCGCGCGCCGTTGGACGTCAGTGCGAGATCTTGCCAGCCGGGCCGGCGAAGAAGATCGGTGAGCTCGTCCTCGAGGACCACGAGGGTGTCGCCGTCTGCTCGGGCGGCGCGCGTCCGACCGTCCACGCGAATGTTCGCCAACCGCATCGTCGGCCCTTTCCCCGCTGCTCGGCAGTGGCGGTCAGGCTCGCACGGGGAGATGTCATCGACCATGTTCCGGCGGTACGGGGAATTCCCGGCGACATGTCCTCGGCGTACATGGGGTCGTGTCGTCGGCGCATCTAACGTCGCGGTCGTGGCGGTGCGTCGCTTCCAACGGTTCCCGATTCCTGCGGGCGTCGACCTCTCGGCGCCGGAAGGCTGCGTCCTCGAGCGGTACGAGGCCGAGGTCGTGCTCGACCCCGCCCACCCGAGCAACGGCGGCGTCGCGGGCCTCGGCGACGCCTCCACGGGCGCGGACGGGGGCGTCGCGGTCATCCTGCAGGCCCAGCTCCTGGCGCCGGCCGACCGCGACGTGTCAACGTTGCTCGTCGAGGTCGTCAACCGGGGCCAGGCGGCGCATGTCCCGTTCGACGGCGACGCGGTCACGGCCCATCGTTCCGCGGTGTTCGGCGCGGCTCCGCGTGCGCTCGAGCGGAACGCCCTCGTGCTCCGCGACCGCGGTGCCGTCCTCTGGTGCGGATGGCAGTGGGACCTCGCCGGTGGGGACCCGCGCCTGCTCGCGGCGGCGGTGCCCGCGGTCCGGCCCGACGTCCACCGCCGGCATCCGCCGGTCACCGCGAACCTAACGACCCCCGTGCCGGCCGCGGTGCTCCCGCTGTTCGGGCTCCCGGGTGCGGCGTCGCCGTACCCGGTCGAGGATCTCGGTGACGGGCGGGCGGAGCTTCGTGCGATCACCGCCGGCGATGGCGCCGGTGCCCTCGTGCCGCGGGATCGATGGGGCTTCACGAGGGAGCCCGGGGATCCGGACGGCGTCAACGTGTGGTGCGTCGACGCCTTCGTGCCGGGCACGACCTATCGCGTCACGTACCGCGGCGGGCGCTGCCCGGTCGCGGGCGCCGCGATGCTCGCGGTTCGGGATGTCGTCGCCTTCCTGCGATCGCGGCCGCATCCGGTCCCGTCGCCGCTTCCCGCTCCACCCGCCGTGGTGCTCGGCTACGGGATGTCGCAGGCCGGTCGGTTCCTACGGCAGTTCCTCCACGACGACCGGAATGCGGGCGAGAACGGTGAGCGCGTCTTCGACGGCCTCCTGGTCCACGCGGCCGGCGCGTGGCGAGACGCTCTCAACGGTCTGCACCCCCAGCCGTCGAGCGCACCGGCTCCCGGCAGCGTGCCGCACGGCTCGTCCGCGAGCGGCGACCTCCTTGCTCGCACGGCGCCTGCCGTTCGGCCGCGCGTTCTCTTCACCCACACCGCCACCGAGTACTGGCGGGGAGACGCCGCGCTCACGCACCTGGACGCGGTGACCGAGCGGGACCTGCCCGACCCGGCCCACGCGCGGCACTACCTGTTCGCCGGCCTCGATCACTACGGGAGCCGCCGACCGCCGGGCCGGAGCGCGAAGTTCCCCGTCAACGATGTCGACTCCGGCCTCCTGCTGCGTGCGGCGTACTGGGCGCTCCGCCGATGGGTGAGCGAGGGCGTCGAGCCGCCGCCCTCGGCAGTCCCCCGATTCGCCGACGGGACGGTCGAGCTCCGGAGCGTCGTCCTCGATGAATTCCGCTCCGTGACCGGCTTCGGCGAGGCCATCGCCCTGGACGACGGGTGGCCTCCGGCGTGGGTCTCGGCCGTCGACGCGTGGCACAACGAGCGGGCCGGCATCCGACTACCGGAGGTGGCCGTGCCGCTCGCGACGCTGACGGGGTGGAATCCGCGGACGACCGACGAGCCCGGCGCCACGACCCTCACGCCGCTGACCGGCGCGCGTCTTCCCCTGGACGCCGCGCATCCGGACTGCTCGGCGACCGCCGTCGACGCGCGGCGGACGGAACAGCGCTGTCGGGAGATCGCCGAGGACCTGGCCGCGCGGGGTGTGCTCCTCGCCGAGGACGTCGACGCGTGCGTACGGCGTGCCCTCAGGTACTGAGCAGGCGCCGCAGTCGAAGGGCCAGGTGGATTTCCAGCAACCGCTGCGGCGCCCGCCAGTCCGGTCCGAGGAGGTCACCGACACGCTCGAGGCGCTGTTTGACGGTGTTCACGTGGACGTGGAGCGGCTCGGCGGCGGCCACGCTGCTCGACCCGCAGTCCAGGAAGGTCAGCAGCGTGTGCTCGAGCGCGCTCGACCGGCGGGCGTCGTACGCGAGCAGGGCACCGATCGTCGCATCGATGAACCGCTGCGGGTCGTTGCCCGGACCCAGCACCAGGCCCATGAAACCGAGGCTGCCCATCGTGGCCGCGCCGTCCTGCCGGTCGAGGCTCGTCATCGCCTGGAGGCACCTCAGTGCCTCCCGCTGCGCGCTCCCCCACTCGCCGACGGTGCCGACCGGACCGGCCGCCGCGACCAACGCCGGGTGATCGACGCCTCCGGCGACGGCACCGTGGAGCTCCCTGGCGCCCTGCTCCGGGTCCTCTCCCGGGAAGATCGCCACCACCGTGCCCCGGTATGCCGCCGCCATGCCGCCGAGGGACCGCGCGGCGGTGTGGACGGTCTCGGCGAGCTGCTTGCGCGAGCGGGGGGACGACACGCACGCCACGCACATCGGCCCGCGCACGTCCAGGCCCAGCGACGCGGCCCGGCGCGGCAGGTGCTGATCGTCCACGCCGATGTCGAAGACGTCATTGAAGAACTCCATGCGGGCCAGTTCGCCGGCGCTGTTGACGTAGACGTCGTGCGTGATGAGCACGGTCGCCACGGCCGACACGCGAGAGAGGATCCGGATCTCGGTCGGGTCGAGAGACCGCGAGGCGATCACGATCAGCACCGCCTGGAGCTCGTCGGCCGCGCGTACCGGCACCAGCGCGACGGCCCCGTCCACGTGCGGCAGCGTGTGCTCGCGCGCGTAGGCCACGGCCTCGTCGAGCAGGGGCGCGTCGGGCATGGACGCGTGCCGACCGGCCGCCGCGAGCTGGCGCGTGTCGAGGTCGACGACGGCCACGCAGCCGCCGAAGAACGCCACCACGGCCTGGGCCAGTCCGTCCAGGGTGACGTCGTCCATCGCGACTTCCAGCAGTTGCTCGTCCGCCTCGTGGAACCGCTGCAACTCCGCGTACTGGCGGGAGACGCGGTCGAACGCGGCACGCAGCGTGGCGGCGTCCTCGGCCGCCGTCTCGGCGCGCTCGTGTGCCCTGATCAGCGGGACCGCGTGGGCCGCCAGCCGGTGGAGGACGTCGATCTCGTCAGGATCGATGCGATGCGGTCGCCGCCAGGCGATGCTCAGCGCCGCCAGGACCTCGGTGCCCGCCCGGAGCGGCACGCCGGTCGAGGCCACGATGCGCTCGGCAGAGATGATCGGATCGGCCGCCCACGTCTCCTCGAGGGTGCCGTGGGCGCGGTCGCTCGACGCGCTCGCGGGCATGCCGGTGAGGAAGATCGCGCCGGGCGGTGACTCGCCCACCGGGACGCCGACGCTCGTGCTCAGGGCGGTGATGGCCCCGGCGACCGCGGCGACACGGGTCTCCGCACGCTCGGGATCGAGCAGGTGCAGCGCGGCGGAGTCGGCTCCCGTGAGGCTGCGGGCCCGGTCGACCAGGGCCTGGTGGAGACCGGCTCGATCCTCCTGCGTGGCCATGTGGAGAACGGCGTCCAGCAGCTCGACCGCCCCGTGGCCGCGTGCCGGACCGACGGTGGCGTCGCCGTCGTCGACGGGCAGGGACATGGGTGGGGTCCTGACGTTCGGCGGGTCCCGGATATCCCGAGCGGCCACCGTCCTGCGGGAAAGGTGGCCCTCGCGCACATCGTGGCACAGGTCACCAGCTGGCAGATTCTCCTCCGACTCGAGGAGGTGGCGCCATGGCACAGGTCGGGGGCGAACGTCAGGGTGACCTGGACGTGGACGTCCTGGTCGTCGGCTACGGGCCCGCCGGTGAGGTCCTCGCCGGCGCGATCGCCCGGGCCGGGCACCGTGTCGCGGCGGTCGAGCGCTGGCCCGCACCGTACGGGCTCCCGCGCCTCGTCGGTTTCGACGGCGAGGCGGTGCGGATCGTCCAGTCGGTGGCGGACGTCGACGACGCCCTCCGGGACTCGGTCGTGTTCGAGCGCGCGCAGTGGTTCGGCGCCGACGGTGAGCTCAACATGACGACGGACATGAGCGGCACCAGTTCCGGCTTCGCGGCGCTTTACAGCGTCTACCAGCCCGACATCGAGGCGGCGATCGAGAGCCGCACCGCGACCTTCCCCAACGCCACGGTGCTGCGGGGCACCGGCTTGGTGGACCTCGATCAGGACGACGACGGCGTCACCGCGACGGTCGGCGCGTGGCGGAGCTCCACCGAGGGCGTCGATCCGGCGACCCACCGCAGGATCACGGCGAAGTACCTCGTGGCCTGCGACGGGGCCCGCAGCACGGTACGGACACGGCTCGAGGCCGAGCTGGAGGACTTCGGCATCGACGAGCGGTGGCTCAACTTCGACACGATCGTCAAGCGTCCGCTCCCGGAGAAGGTCGCCGGCATCGAGTTCCACATGTCGCCCGAGCGCCCCTACGTGTTCATGCCGATCGGGACCAAGCGGCACCGTTTCGAGATCCGCCTCCTGCCGCACGAGAGCGAGGAGGAGATGGTGCGGCCCGAGGTCGCCTGGAACTGGTTGGCGGACAAGTTCGACCTCGGTCCCGACGACGTCGAGATCATCCGGGACGTCGTCTACCCGTTCCCGACCCGGATCGCGAAGGATTGGCGCCTCGGTCGCATCTTCCTCGCCGGCGACGCCGCCCACACCATGCCGCCGTACACGGGTATGGGCGCCTGCGCAGCCATGCGCGATGCGACGAACCTGGCCTGGAAGCTCGACCTCGTGCTGCGCGGGCTCGCCGGCGACGCGCTGCTCGACACTTACCAGCAGGAGCGCGAACAGCAGTACCGATTGCTCGTGGACGTCTCGGTCATGCTGTGCGAGGCCGTGAACCTGAGCGACCCGGAGGCGGCCAAGGCACGCGACGCCGCGATGCGGTCCCGGCCCGCGCCACCGCAGTTCTTCCCCGGCCCCAAAGTCGGGTTCCTCCACCACGAGAGCGGCCGTGCGGTCATCGCCCCCGTCGGCGACGCGAGCCCCCAGGGCGTGATCCGGCGCAACGGCGTGGCCGGTCGCTTCGATGACCTGCTCGGACACGGCTGCTTCTCGCTGGTCGCGCAGTTCGACCCCGCGGTGGCGCTGAGGCGGGACCAGCTGGGCCGTCTACAGGCTCTCGGCATCGCGATCGGCAGCCTCGCACCGTCGTCGCCCTTCCACGTCGAGGACGTCGACGGCACCTACCGGACGTACTTCGACGCCCAAGACGTCGCGGCGTTCGTCGCCCGGCCCGACTTCCTCGTGTTCGGACAGGCCGCCGACGAGGGCGAACTGCGTGACCTCGTCGACGAAATGCTCACCGGCTTGCTCGATCCGGCCGGTGGACGTGACCTCGCACCGGCCCTGGAGAGGTCACGAAAGGCATGAACAACGTGATCGCCCCGATCGTCACCACGACCGCCGGGGACGTCCGGGGCGTCCGGAGGGACGGCGACGCCGCTTTCCTCGGCATCCCGTACGCGGCCGCCCCGGTCGGTGCCCTGCGGTTCGCCGCGCCGCGAGCGCCGAATCCGTGGGCCGGGGTCCGCGACGCCACACGACCGGGCGCCACGCCCCAGCGACGGCTCCTGGGGCTCGAACCGAGCTTCCCCGAGCCGACCGTGCCGGGCCACGAGACGCTGAACCTCAACGTCTTCACTCCGGCGGCGGGCGAGCCCGACCGCCGGCTCCCCGTCATGGTCTGGATCCACGGCGGTGGCTTCGCAGCCGGCTCGCAGGCCAGCCCCTGGTACGACGGCCGCTCGTTCAGCCGGGACGGCGTCGTCGTGGTCACGATCTCCTACCGGCTCGGTTTCCACGGGTACGGGTGGATCGCGGACGCGCCCATGAACCGCGGCGTGCTCGACCAGATCGCCGCGCTGGAGTGGGTACGCGACAACATCGCCGCATTCGGCGGCGATCCCGCGGCGGTCACCATCGCGGGGCAGTCGGCCGGGGCCATCTCCGTCATGACCCTGTTCACCATCCCGCTCGCGCAGTCCCTGTTCCGCTCCGCGATCTGCATGTCAGGCGCGGATCGCATCCAGAGCCTGGCGGAGGCGGAGCACGTCGGGCGCGCGCTGGCCGTGGCCGCCGGGGCCGAGCCCACGGTGGCGGGCTGGTCCGCCCTGACCGAGGACCAGGTGCTCGACGCCCAGGACGCCTTCGGCATTGCGACGCCTCCCGACGAGATAGACCCGGCCGCCTTCGTCCGGAGCGCCCTGATGCCGCCTGGGGACCAGGGCATGCCGTTCGGTCCGGTCATCGACGGTGACCTGCTGACCCGCTCGGTCGGTGACGCGCTCGCCGGCGGTGTCGCCGCGGACAAGGACCTCCTCATGGGGGTGACCGCACACGAGTTCACTTTGTGGATGCTGCACGCCGAGGAGCACTTGCGCGGCGTCGACGTCGTCGAGGCGATGGTCGAGGAAGGGCTTCCGCGGGAGCTCGCCCGGGACTACGTCGCGAGCCACCCCGAGCTTCCCAGCGCCGCGGCGCTCCTCGGTCAGTTGATCGGCATCCGGGGCTTCCGTCAATCGATGATGCGCTGGGCCGATCTGCGCGCGAAGACCAGCCCCGACCTCACGTGGCTGTACGACTTCCGGTGGCCGTCGCCGTTCTACAGCGACCTCGGCGTGCACTGTGTCGAGCTCCCGTTCGCCTGGGACCTGCTCGACGCCGATGGTGTCGCGCGCACGCACGGGCCGCATCCACCACGGGAGCTCGCGAAGGTCACGCACGCGGCGTGGGTCGCGTTCGTCACCGAGGGCGACCCCGGCTGGCGGCCGTGGACAGGTGGCGTGGGGATGGTCTTCAACGAGACGAGTCGCGAACAACCCATCCTGGGGATCGAGCGCCGCTTGGCCGACGCCGCCGCTGTCGTCTGGCCGGAGACCAAGATCGGGCGCGACGGAGCCAGGGAGAGCGGGTCCTCGTGACCACCAGTGCGCTTGATCACGCGCTTGCTGGCTCCCGCGTGTGTAGGCCGGTCAGCCGGCCCAGGGCCGCCCAGAGGCTGGTGTCCTCGGTGTCGCGGGCGCTCAGATAGCCGTCGGGTCGGACGAGGATCCAGTCCCTGTCGGACGCGGTTGGCGCGAGAAGCCGAGCGCGCCACAGATTTGGGAGGCCGCGACCCGCGTTCTCGACCCCGACCACGACCCGACGTTGCCAGGACCCGCACCCAAGGGCCACGAGAACCCCAACCTCAAGAAGGTGTTCTCGGTCGACTGACCCGGCGAGCTGCTGACGACGCGATCTCCGGGGAACCGGTCGCGCCTCTAGTGCGTCGAGCTGCGCATGACCGACATGCTGCAGTCCGCCCTTCCACATCGAGACCCCGTCGCCACGCTCTTCGCCGCTGCGCTCGATGGAGATGCCCGGGCCGAGCATGCGCTGAGAGAGCTGGCTCGGACAGACGACCTTGCCGCCGACGCTCTCTGCGCCTTGGCCTCCTGCGAAGTCGATGACGCCGACCCGACACACCCAGCCGATGTCGCGGCAATTGACCAGCTGATCGCGGCGGTGCTCGAGGCGGTCGGGCCGCCGCGCTCGGGCATGAGCCGGAGTTGTTGAGGGCCCTCGCTCGCCTTCGCTCGGCGCCTCACGGCCGGGCGGCCAGGGGGCCTTCGGCCCTGATCGGAGCCGCTGCGCGGCGCTGTCTCTCTTCCTTCCTTCTACCCGTGGGGCGTCCGAGTCTGAGGGGCACGGGCCAGGCAAGCCGTCGATGAACCGGCCCCGCACCGACCCGGTGACCCCGCCGCAGCCCTCCCGCGCTTGGCAGCGCCGCTCGGCCTGACGGCCGTCTTTCGGGGCGGGCCCACCGGGTCGGAGGAGGCCGAACCCCCGACGGTCCCCTCCGGGGACCTGCCCCGTGCCCCTCAACGCGACTCGCGCCCCACGGGGCGAAGGAAATGGCAGCGGCGGCCCGGCAAGGGCGGCGGCGGTCGGCTTCTCGCCCCGGCTCACGTCGCGTCCGGGAGGACAGCAGAGATGACCGATTCCGTCACCCACGAGGACCGCTACCAGGAGTCGAGCGACAACGAGCTGGTCGAGCTCTACCGCCAGCACGACGACCTCGACGCCATCACCACCCTGATCCGGCGCCACGAGCGGGCGCTGCGCGCGATGGTCCGCCGCATCCTGCACCACGAGGAGGACACCGCCGAGGTCGTCCAGACCACCTGGGTCCGCGCCCTCACCGCGCTCGCCCGCCCCGAGCACGAGGTCAGCGGGGTCGTCATGGGCTGGCTGTGGAGCATCGCGCGCAACGAGGCCATCGACCGCCTGCGGAGGGCCCGCATCCGGCGCGCGTCGACCGTCTCGGCCGGGCTCGACATCGCGGCTACGACCAACGACTACGCCGCTGCTGACGCCCGCATCGTACTCGCCCAGCTTCTCGACACCTTGCCGGAGCACCACCGGGACGCGATCACGCTGATATGGCTGCGCGGACTGTCTGTCCAGGAGGCGGCCGATGTGCTCGGCGTGGCCACCGGAACCGTCAAGAGTCGATGCAACCGCGCCCGCCAGCTCATGGCCTCTGCGGTGACGCGAGGCGGGGCGATCGCCACGGCTCTCGATCCCTACTGATCAAGCCCGCCGACCAGTCGCGCGCACGCGGCTGGTCCGCCGTCCGTCAGGTCTGAACCCCCCTCGAAGGGGAACCCCGTCCGTGAAGCCCGAGGAGAGCACGATGGCCGACGCCGAGGCCCACACCAGGACGAGTCTCGATGAGCAGATCCCGCGCCAGCGCCCAGCACTCGAACAGCCGCCCGCTTTGGCCGATCAGTGGCTCATGCAGGTGCTCACCGCCATGGGCTGCCGACGATCCGGCCGAAAGTGGCAGTGCCCCGCGCACGCGCACTCCGAAGCGCACTCCGCATCGTTGGTGATCGGGCGACGCGACGACGGTCATGGCGCATGGGTGCACTGTCACGCTGGCTGCTCGGTGACCGCGGTTCTCCGAGCGCTCGGACTGCGCCCCAGCCACCTGCAGCGCCCACCCCGAGTCTCTCCACCCCGGTACGTCCACCTGAAGGCTTTGCGGCGCGAATGGCCTGAGCTCAAACACCCCGGTGGTCGCGCTGGAGCCGGCGGCTATCGACACGAGGCGTGGCACGCCTACGGCCCCGATCATGCGAAGCAGCGGCTTCGCCGGCCGGACGGCTCGAAGGCCATCCGGTGGGAGTCCCGGAACGGGCGAGGGGAGTGGGTACCGGGACTGCTCGGTGCTCGCGAGGCTGACCTGCCGCTCTACCGGCAAGACGAGGTCCGGATGGCCGCGGCAGCGGGGGAGACCGTTGTCCTCTGCGAGAGCGAGTCGTCCTGCGATGCCCTGCACGGTGTCTACGCGACGACGTGGGCGGGCGGGGCCGGGAGTCCCCCGCTGGAGACGCTGGCGCGAGCGTTGGAAGGCGTCGAGATTGTCATCGTTCCTGACCACGACGACGCCGGGCTCGCCTGCCTCGACCGTCTCATCGGAGCCCTGCCGAACGCCAGGGTGCTGCTCGGACGTCCTGGCGAGGACGCCCGCGACCTCCACAACCGAGTAGGCCCCGACGAGTTCACCGACCTGCTGGCCTCGGCGGCCGACGCCGAGGGCTCGCAGGAGACGGACTAGGAGGGATAGAGGACGACGCGACTGGGCGGTGCCGCGGGCGCATCCGGGTCCGTCACCGGCTCGCCGTCGACGCGCGCCCCGCCGTTCGTGATCCAGGTCCGCGCCCGCTCCTCCGAGAGACCGGCTTGGACGAGACGCGCGAGCACGGTGATGGGTCGGTTGTCGTGATCCTCGGGCTCGTCGTCGGTCACGGGATCACGCTAGGCACGACCTCCGACATCGATCGGCTGACGAGCCACTTGGTCACGCAGCTGAGTGAGCGAGCGCGCTCTCTCGTGTCAGTGACGCGGGAGGTTCAGAGGACGGAGCATCGCGTCATAGATCGGGGCATCGGCGAACGGCTTGATCTGCCCGACCTGCTCGTAGCCCCACGAGGTGTAGGCCTTGTGAGCCGGCTCAGCGTCGGGTCGCACGAGGAGCGTCAGCCGCTCCTCGGTCAGGCCTGCGATGAGGTGAGCATGGAGCTGTGCGGCGTAGCCCTGCTTCCGCCATGGTCCTCGGACCGCGAGTTCGATCACTGCGAAGGTTCGGCCTGACCACTCGGTCGTGACGTCGCTCGGCGGCGGCTCGAGGGCGCCGTCCCACCACTTCGTGTTCGGCGTGAGTTGGTGTCCGAGTGCGAAGCCGACGACGTCACCGTCGGAGCTCGCCACGACGACGCGAAAGCTCGGAACCTCAGCGCGGCGAGGCAACGATTCGGCAAAGTCACTGAAATCGGCAGCACCCTCGTGGTAAGGCGCTTCCGCATAGACCTCGCTGTAGATCGATCCGACAGCCTCGAACGTTTGCGGGCTCTCTTTCGCGCCGTAGGTGGTGAAGACTCCGTCAGCGGACGCCGTCATGCGGCCGAGATCAATCGGCGGGCGGCACGCGCGAATTGGCGAGCCGGCGGGTACGACTGTGCGGCGAGGTGATCCACGGTCGCGGCGAGATCGACGAGAATGCGTTTCGATCCGTTGAGGTCGTTGATGCGCTTCACCGCTGCGCTGGTGACGGCAATCGCCTCGTCCAGCTGACGCGTGCGAGCGAGGACGGCGCCGAGGCGCGCCGAGTAGATGGCGTGGTTGCGCGGGAAGCGAGCCTCGTCCGCGGTGGCCAGGGCGGCCCGCGCGGAACGCTCCGCGAGCCTGCCGTCGCCGAAGGCGAGGGCAACACGTGTCTCGTGACAGGCGAAGTCCGCTGGGCTCCAGAACTGGAGCCAGAGCGGATCGTCCGCGCGCGGGCCACGCTCGAGCTGCTTCCGTGCCTGGATGAGCGCTTCCCGTGCTGCGGTCCGGTCTCCGGTCTGTGCGTGCCCGACCGCCTCACGCGCAGCCAGAACGGAGAGCAGGGTCGGGCTGGACGGGGTCTCCTGCGCGGCTCGACGGGCGGCCTCGGCGAGGGGCGCCGCCTCACGAACATGGCTGGGGCTGCCGCTCGCGTGTAGGGACATCGACGCCAGAGCTGCAACGTGCGCCGTCGGGACGTGACCCACGTCGCGGGCGAGGTGGATCGTTTCCAGCCACCAGGACCGAGCCACTGCCCCCTGACCAGCGTCGTAGGCGAGCCAGCCGGCGTGCTCCATCGTGGTCGCGGTGACGGCGCGCAGCCCGCTGCCGACGTCTTCGCCGTAGCGACCCGAGCGCAGCGCGTCGCCCATTCTCCGAGCCATCGCGTCGGCGACCTCGTACAGCTGGACTCCACCTTGGAGATCGTCGAGCTCGAAGAGACGCTCGAGGGCTCGCCACGCCTGGTCGACGTCCGGCTGGCCGACAGCGGAGAGCGAGGCGATACTCCCCGGGAGAAGCGCGGCGGCTGTCAGGGCCGCCGCGCCGCCGAGGAAGTCTCGCCGCCTCACGTCGTCGAGCGTACTGCTCGCGGTGGGGGATCGCGGTGGGCTGACACCGAGAGTTCCTGGCGGTACGTGGAGGACGCGCGCGAGGTCGCAGAGGACGCTGGCGTCCTTCGCTGCCCGCGTCGAGGCTCGTTCGATCCTCGAGATCGTCGCCTGCGAGACGTATCCGATGCGCGCCGCCAGACCGGCTTGGCTCAGGCCGAGTGCGAGGCGTGCAGCACGAATGATCGCGCCCACGTGTCCTGCTGCCGTCGCGGCGCGATTGCTCTGATCAAGTAACGCTTGCGCAACAACGGCCTTCTCGTCGTCCATGGCGCCCCCTGCCGCTCTCGCGCGAGCCGTGATGAGAGTAGCGCGGCTATGCAGACCGTCGTGGCGTTATTCAGCACTGCATAGGACTCGGTCCCTGAGGGCGCCCTCTAGCTCTACTCGATCCCACGACTTCCCGCGAGGCCGAACCGCGCGGGGCGAGGAGGGATCAGCATGGCGACAACCGATGAAGCCTCGGCCCCGCGGTTCTACAGCGTGGCCGAAGCAGCTCGAATCCTGGGCGCTGCGCCGGTAACGCTCTACCGCGCCATTCGCGCAGGCGAGTTTCCCGCTGTCCGGATTCGCGGGCGACTCATCGTCCCCGCCAGCGCACTCGAGGCGATGTCGGCGACGACCGTCTCCAACGGCTCGCTCGTCGACGCGGCCGAGTGGACCTCGCAGACGCGAGGGGTGGGTCGGTGATGGGCAGCGTCGGGCTCCTGATCCTGGGAGCCATCCTCGGTGCCTTCATCTGCGCCAAGACGAGGTCGGCGGCCGGCGCCGTCGCGTTCTCGTTGGTCGCGCTGGTGCTGTTCATCGGTACACCGGTGGGGCAGGGGCTACCGAGCGCGATCTCGGCGTTCGTGTCCGCGGTGGACCAGGCGACGACGCCGGCGTTGGCTGGGACGCAGGGCGCCGATGTCGAAGGTGGCCCCCGGTGAGCGCGCGCGACCTCGACGAGGGTGCGGTGCGGGACTGGCGTGCCGGGGCGGCGTGTCGCGGGGTGGACCCGGAGCTGTTCTTCCCCGAGCCGTCGGACGAGCCGCTGATCATGGCCCAGGTAGCGGCGGCGAAGGCGGTGTGCCGGCCGTGCCCGGTGCGCGAGCGATGCCTGGTCGACGCGATGGAGCGGTTGCCGCACGGGATCGCCGGCGGCCTGACCGAGCAGGAGCGGCGTCGGGCGCGAACAGCACGGGGGTTGGGCACGGGTCGGAGGCCACGTTGGCTCGTGCTGCTCGAGGCCGGCTGCTCGCATCGCGAGGTAGCTCGTGAGTGCGGCGTCAGCGTCCGGACCGTCGAGCGCTGGGTTGCTCAGCAGGAGGACCGCGGAACTGCAGGCGTAGGCGGTGGTTCCCGATGACGGCGCTCGAGGTGAGTCGCCGGACGCAGGCGGCGTCGTCGACGCGGGAGCACGTGCGTCGGGTGGCGGTCGCCGCATACGGGGCGACCGAGGCCCAGGAGCCGATCGAGGGGTTCCACGGCTTGTCGCGCCCGGTACTCGACGACCCGCTGGCTGGTGTCCGGGCCGGGCGACTGGTGGCGGACGTCGCCGCCGGCGCGGTCCGCGAGTGGGCGTTGCGGGCCCGAGGCTGCGGCTGGAGTTGGGACGCCGTTGGTGCGGCTCTCGAGCTGCCCGCGACGTCGGACGGCTCGACCCGCGCGGAGGCGGCGTGGGAGTGGCTGGTCGAGCACCGGCCGCCGGCTCCGGCCCGCGAGGTCGATCGACCAGGGTCGGCGGTCTGGATGTGCACGACCTGCCGAGCGCGGGTTCGCGACACCGGCCCGTTCGCGTCACATCCGGACGACCGCGAGACCGGCCACCTCGACGACTGCGCCCGCCACATCGGCGCTCTCGAGGCCTGGCTGCGCGAGATGGAGGGGGACATCGATGGTTAGGAACCAGATCACCACGATGGTGTCGGCGGTCCGGCTGGGGCAGACGGCGCCGCTGCTGCTCGGCACCGAGCTGGTGCGCTCGGATGTCGCCGCCTCCGTGCTGGGGCTGGCGTTGGGGGACGTGCCCTGTGGCGGGCCCGTCACATGGGCGCTGTTCGTCGACGCCGTGCTCGTCGGCCGTACCGACGAGCCGCTGACGGACGAGGCGGCGCAGGTGTGGGCCCGGCGGATGCTCGGCGACGGCGTGCGGTTCCAGCTCGCCCATCGGGGTGGTGGCTACTGGCTCGCCGAGGTCGGCGACTTCCCCGCCGACTCAACCGAGCTGACCGGACCGCGACCGCTCCGGGGCGGGTGGTCCGGGTGATCGCGACGGTGCTGATCCTGGTGCTGCTAGCCGGTGCGGTCGTGGTGTCGATGTGGCGCGGCGCGATCCGCCAGGCGTTCCTGTTCGGGGTCTTGGGGAGCCTGCCGGCGACCATCCTGGTTCAAGCCATGTCGTGGCCGGCGCTGCTCGTCGCTGGCGCGCTGCTCGCGGTCGTGGCGTGGCATCGCTGGTCGCGCAGCCGCGCGATCGTGTCTCGCTGGTCGGCGCGGTCTCGTCGCCGCGCCGGTGTCGCCTCCAGCCTGGATGTGGCCCGCCATGCGGGCACGGTGGCGACCCGTCGGCGGGCGGGCACGGTGCGGCCGTCGCTGGGGTCGCTGACCCACCGGGAGGGGTGGGCGACCCCGACCTCGGCGGTGGGGGTGGAGCTGTGCCGCGTGGGGTTGCAGCGGGTGTGGTCCTCGGTCGAGGACGTGACCCTCGTGTTCGGTGGCCCGCGCACCGGCAAGACCGGCTGGCTGGCCGGCCGCGTGCTCGACGCCCCCGGCGCGGCGGTGGTCACCTCGACCCGGACCGACCTACTGGAGCTGTGCGCGCCGGTCCGTCAGCGGGCGCGGGGTCCGGTGTTCGTGTTCAACCCGGTCGGGCTCGGTGGGCTGCGGTCGACGATCAGCTTCGACCCGCTCACCGGCTGCACGAACCCCGTCACGGCCGTTGAGCGGGCCACCGACATGGTGGCCGCGACCTCCCGGGCCAGCCATGGGGACGCGGAGCGGTGGGACGCGCAGGCCCGCCGCGTGCTGGCCGCGTTGCTGCACGCCGCCGCATTGGGGCGGGGGTCGATGCGCGACGTGCTCGGCTGGGTCGCGGACAACGACCGCGCCTCCCGTGAAGTGCCGGCGCTGCTGCGCCGGAGCCAGGTGGAGTCGTTCGAGAAGGCGGCCGAGCAGTTTGTCACCACCAACGACCGCACCCGCACCAGCATCACCAATTCGATCATGCCGGCGCTCGGGTGGCTGAACCATCCAGACGCCGCGGCCGCTGCCGCGGCCACCGACCAGCCCTTCGACGTGGAGGCGCTGCTCGACCGTCGGGCGACGGTGTTCCTGCTGGGGGCGGAGGAGGCCGACACCGGCCCCCTGGTCTGCGCGCTGACCGGGCACATCGCCCGGGAGGCCCGCCGGCTCGCCACCCGCAAGCCCGCGGGCAGGTTGGACCCACCGTTGCTGTTGGCGCTCGATGAGGCGGCGCTGATCAGCCCGGTGCCGTTGGAGGACTGGACCGCGGACATGGGCGGTCGCGGGGTGAACATCTGCGCCAACTTCCAGTCCCGCGCCCAGGTCCTGGCCCGCTACGGGGAGCACAAGACCGCCACCATCTTGAACAACACCGGGACGGTGATGCTGTTCGGCGGCACCCGCGACCGCGAGGACCTGCAGTTCTGGTCCACGCTGGCCGGCGAGCGCGACGAGCGGATCACCACCACCGACCTCCACGGTCGCGTCGCCAGCCGGACTGTGCGCAAGGTGGCGGTGCTCGCGCCAGCCCAGATCGCGAACCTGCCCGCCGGGAAGGTCGTGGTCTACCGGCGCGGGATCGCCCCGGTCATCGGGCGAGCCCGGATGGCCTGGACCCGCAGCGACGTCCGTGCCCTGCGCGCCCAGCCCGCCCTCGGCTGGCGCGGCCGTCAGCAGCGAGCCCGGGCGTGGCTCGAGATCGGGCTGGCCGCCCTGCTGCGACGAGTCGCCGCCCCGCGCCAGCGCAGCTGGCGCTCCCGTGTCGCCGGTCTGTGGCGGCGAATGACCACCGGC
This sequence comes from Actinomycetospora flava, assembly GCF_037400335.1. Classification (NCBI taxonomy): domain Bacteria; kingdom Bacillati; phylum Actinomycetota; class Actinomycetes; order Pseudonocardiales; family Pseudonocardiaceae; genus Actinomycetospora; species Actinomycetospora flava. The sequence goes on along the minus strand of NZ_JBBEGM010000004.1, from coordinate 346,233 downwards.
GATGGCGGCACAAGTGTGCCGGCGCCGCGCCCGCCCTCCGACGCTCGGCCGCCGCTGGTGATCGATGTCGACCCGGTCGCCCCGCCCGTCCTCGGCGAACCCGGCCACCCCTACAGCGGTGACGAGAGGTGGCGGCGATGAGCCAACCCGAGCAAGGACCCCACACCGCGCGGACGGCGCTGTCGTGGCCCGCCGGGCGGCAGGAGGCCTACCTCGACAGCCGCCCGGACGACACCTCGGTCTACAACCCGGTGGCGGAGTACGGCGACCCCGAGTGGCGCGAGCCGGCGTCCGAGGTTGAGGCGGCCGCCCGCATCGCCTACCTGCGCGAGCACTTCCCGGCGGCGCCGGGCTGGCCGATGCGTCCGCTGACCCCGGTCGAGGACGCGCTCCAGGACGCCCAGGAGCGCGCCGTGCTCTCCGACCGCGCCCACGACCCCGACCCCGACGCCTGGGCCGAGTACCATCAGCTCCAGGCGTTGGACCGGCTCGCGCCGCTCCCGGGCCACGACGCGCTCGACGACCTCCCGGTCGACGGGCACGGTCGGCCCGACCGTCTCGCTGCGGGGGAGTGGCGTGACGAGGACCAGGTTGCCCTCGATCACCGAGTCGATGAGGCCGCCTTCGATGGACGAGCCGCCAGCGACACCGCCGACGCCCCCGCCGACCCTGAGCGTCTGCGCCAACGGATCGAGAGCCTGCGTGCCGCACGTGCCGCGGAGGCGGTCGAGAGCGTGCCGGACGAGGACGAGCAACGGCGCGAGCAGCTGGTGCGCTGGCACGACGACGACCGCCGCACCACCGGTGCCGATCTCGACTCCTTCCTGGAGGCCGGCCACGGCGAGTTGGGGTGGGATCGGTGACCCGCCGCCCGCCCGGCCAGGCCGGGCCCGGCGACGGCGAGTTCGCGCGGGTGGAGGCCCTCGCTGGGTTGGCCCGCGAGGTCGACGGGCTGCGTCGCGGCCTGGACGCGCTGCTCGGCACCCCGACCCGGGTGGACGACCTCGCGCGCATTGTCGCCCAGCTCGCCGACGCGTTCGCGGCCACCCCGGCGCGTCCCGGCCCGACGGTCGCGCCGTCCTGGCTCGCCGCCCCCACTGACAGCGAAGCCCTGATGGGTCTGCTCGAGGAGCTGTGCCGGTGGCTGCACGCGGTGTTCCTGCGCTACCCCGACGGGGCCGCGGTGCTGCCGGAGTGCTGGCTCTGGCACCCCGACGTCATCGAGGAACTGCTCTGGCTGATGTCTGCGTGGCGCGCCGCGTACGAAGGTCGCGGCGCGTCGGTGCAGCTCGCGGGGGACTGGCACGACCGGCAACGCCCCGGCGTGGTTCGCCGCCTCAAGACCGCCGCCGGGTCCTGTTCGCGAGAGCGCCACCAGACGCGGCCCGGCTGGGCCGGCGCGCCCTCGGGGGCCACGCCCGTGCCCGGTGTCGAGGCCACAACGTCGATCGCCTGGTGGTGGGCAGGCGCCCGCGACGACGCACCACCCGAGCCCGCCGCGGACAAGAGCGCAGGGCGGGACGGCTCGCGGATCGGCGCCGCGGTCAACGGCGCCGAGCACGGGCGGTGGCCACAGTGACCGCCGCCGAGCAGACCGAGACCCGCGCGCAGCAACGAGCCCGCGAAGCCGCCGAGCGCGCCGAGTGGGACCGGCTGTCGAAGATCTACTTCGCGCACATGAACGCGATCGCGCCCGACCAGTTCCACTGCTTCTGCGGCTCCCTAGACGACCTCCGCCACGCCGTCGCCCGACTCGACCGCGAAGCCACCCGGAATCAGCACGGGAAGCCGGGCGCGGCGTCGTCCCGGGGAGTCCCCGCGGATAGGGCAGCCCGCGGCGCGCTTCGGGCCGTCGAGCAGGTCGACCAGGACCAGCAGCGTCGCGAGCAGCTGTCCCAATGGCACACCGCCGACCGGGTCGCTGGGCGCGGCAGCGGCGACGCGGACGCGGACGCGGACTGATCACCCATGACCGACCCCGAGGCCGGCAGCGACCCTGCGCGGAGCGATCATGCGTCGGGCACGCGGGGGACCGGCGCGCTGCTCTGGCTCCCCGGGCTGGCGGTCGCCCTCGGCGCCGCCATCGCCACCGCGCACGGGCTGTTCGAGGTCGCCGTCGCCGCTCGCGTCCCGACCGGCATTGCGTGGCTGTACCCGCTGATCACCGACGGGCTCGCGCTCGTCGCCTACGGCGCCACCGCCCGCCTCTGCGACGGAGCGGCCCGCTACGCCTGGGCCGTGGTCGTCACCGCTGCAGGTCTCTCAGGGCTCGCCCAAGCGACCTACCTCGCCAGCGGGCCGGCGGTCGAGGTCGCCCCCGCGCTGCGGTTCGGGATCGGCGCCTGGCCCGCCGTCGCGGCCGCCGTGGTCGCTCACCTGCTCTACCTGCTCGCCGCCGCGAGCCCCGGTGCCGTTCAGCCCGAACCCGTTCACCGACCCACGTTCAACGTCGGCGCTGTACAGGGACGGGTCTTGCCCGGCGTCGTTCAGTCAGAGCCCGAGCAAGACACGGTCCCGGGTGAGCCGGAGCGCGCTCAGCACAGCCGGTCGGCCGTCGGGCCCCCGCGGGCCGCGGCTTCGCCGGCCCGCGACCGGGCCGAGGCGGCCGCGTCGCGGCACGCCCAGCGGCACGGCGCCTGGCCCACCGTCTCCGAGCTCGAGGCGGCGGCCGAGGTCTCTCGCGGCACGGCCGCCGCGGCACTCAAGGCGCTTCGCGACTGCCCGCTGCCGCTCCATCTGATCAACACCAGCGACAACGACCCCACCGACGAGGCCAAACCATGATCACCCAGCAGTCGACCACGACGACCACGAGCAACAACCAGAACCGAGACAAGGACCAAGAACCAAGACCAGCAACCGACACCGATCACTACACCGAACAGACGACACGACACGAGCAACAAGACCCAAGAACAAAAAGATCACGGGAAAGATCAAGAGCCGCACACCTATGCATCACGATCCCCGGGCACGGGCCGGCCTCCGGCCGGCACGAAACACACCAGTGGCGACTGGCCCGCCTTCTTGATCTTCGGCCCAGGCCAGAGACACCGCGGAGAAGGTCGTCCGAATGCTGAGCGTCGCCTCCGGCTACTCACCGGACTACCTCCTTCATGAGGTCGCCGCCGGCCGTGAGAACTACTACACCGGTGCTGTCACCGACGGCGAACCACCGGGCCGCTGGTGGGGGAGAGGCGCCGAGAAGCTCGGCCTTACCGGCCTGGTCGACCCCCAGGACATGCGCGCGGTCTACGAGCACTTCCTCGATCCGCGGCACGAGGCGTTCCGGGACCCGGACCGGTGGGAGGAAGTACCGACCCTCGGTCACCGCGGCCGCCGGTATGCCACCGAGGACGAGCTGTACGCCGCGGCGCTTGAACACGAGCCGGACGCGTCGGCTGAACGCCGCGCTGAACTCCAGGTCGAGGCGGGCAAGCAGGCCCGCCACAACGTCGCCTTCCTGGACGCCACGTTCAGCGTTCAGAAGTCGGTGACGGTGCTGCACACCGCGTTCGAAGCTCAAGAGGTCGCGGCACGGGCCGCGGGTGACGACGAGGCCGCGTCAGCGTGGGGCGAGTACCGCCAGGCCGTCGAGGACGCCATCTGGGCCGGCAACAACGCCGCCCTGTCCTACCTCTCGCAGAAGGCCGGCTATGCCCGCGTCGGTCACCACGGTGGCGCGGCCGGGCGCTACGTCGATGGCCACGACTGGGTCGGCACGTCGTTCTTCCAGCACGACTCCCGCGACCACGACCCGCAGCTGCACATCCACAACCCGATCCTCAACCGTGTTGAGGGCCCGGACGGGCAGTGGCGCACCCTGGATGGGCGCAGCATCTACCGCTTCCGCCCGGCCGCCGCCGCGGTCGGGGAGCGCACGACCGAGGAGCGTCTCACCGAGACCCTCGGGGTTCGGCTCGCGATGCGCCCCGACGGCAAGGCCCGGGAGGTCATGGGCGTCGACGAGACCGCCAGCGATCTGCTCTCCTCGCGGCGCCGCGCGGTGACGGCGAAGGCCGCTGAGCTGATCGCCGAGTTCGAGGCCCGCCACGACCGCGAGGCCAACGGACTGGAACGTGACCGGCTCTCGCGCCAGGCCACCCTGGTCACGCGTCGCGCGAAGTCCCACGAGGGCGAGACCCGCGAGCAGCTGCTCGATCGCATCGACCGCCAGCTGCGCGACGAGGTCGCCGGCGGCCTGCGCGGCGTCGCGGACGACGTCCTCGCCGCACGACGCGACGCGCAGCCGACGGTCGAGTCGTGGTCGCCGACCGCGGTGCTCGAGACCGCGCTGGCCGAGGTCCAGGGCAAGAAGGCCGGATGGACCCGCGCCGACCTCACCCGCGCGATCAACGACGCCCTGCCCGACACGCTCGGCGTCGCCGACGGCGACGACGTCACCGCGCTGCTCGACCGACTCACCGACCAGGGCATCGCGTTGGCCACGCCGCTCGACGCCGCCCGCCCCGGCGACGATTCGCTACCCGACGAGCTGCGCCTCGCCGACGGATCGTCGGCCTACCAAGCGCCGGGAGCGCGGCTCTACGCCACGCCCGATCACGTGCACACCGAACGGGCCATGGTCGCCGCTGCCCGGCGGGGTGAGGCCGCCGCAGCACCGCACTTCGTCGCCGACCGATTCCTGACCCAGCTGCGGGAAGCCGGGCTCGAGCTCGGCGTCGACCAGGCCGCCGCCGTGCGCGGCGTCCTCACCTCCGGGGCGAAGGTCGAGACCTTGGTCGGGCCGGCCGGCACTGGCAAGAGCTTCGTCGTCGGCACCATCGCCCGCGCGTGGTCCGACCCCGAGCTGCGCGGTGCCGCAGCCGGCCGGGTGTTCGGGCTGGCGACCAGCCAGGTCGCCACCGACGTCCTCACCGACGAAGGGCTCACCGCCCGCAACGTCGAGCGCTGGCTCAAGACCCAGGAACGCCTCGCCCACGCCGACCGCCCGCACCCCGCCGATGCCCCGTGGACCCTGTCGCCCGGAGACCTGGTGGTCGTCGACGAATCGGCGATGTCCGACACCTCGGCGCTCACCGCCGTCCGAACCCACACCGAAGCCGCCGGCGCCAAGCTCTTGCTCGTGGGAGATCACCGTCAGCTCGCCGCGGTCGGCGCCGGTGGTGCGATGGACCTCGTCGCGCAGACCGGCACCCGCTACGAGCTCGCCGAGGCCCGCCGCTTCCACCACGACTGGGAAGGTCCCGCGTCCCTGCGCCTGCGCGACGGCGACGAGACCGTGCTGCGCGACTACCACCGCCACGGCCGCCTGGTCGACGGCGGCCGCCTCGAAGACGCCGAGGCTTCCGCCTCGCGCGCCTGGTTGGCTGACACCCTCGCAGGCCGTCGCTCACTGCTGATCGTCGACACCAACGACCAAGCCGCACGACTCAACGCCTCCCTCCGGGCCGACCTCGTCCGCCTCGGACGCGTCGCCGAACACGGCGCGTTCCTCGGCCGCGACGGCACCTACGCCGGCGTCGGCGACCTCGTCGCCGCCCGCCGCAACGGCTGGGAACTCACCGGGCACGCCGGCAACCACCGCGGACCCATCAACCGCGAGACCTACCGCGTCACCGCCGTCGGCGACGACGGCTCCCTCACCGTCATCCGCACCGACGACGAGAAACCAGGGCTCGAACCGTCGTCGGCGCGACCGATCGTGCTCCCCGCCGAGTACGTCGACGCGGACGTCTCCCTCGCCTACGCCGGCACCGTCCACTCCGCACAGGGCGCCAACGTCGACACCGGCCACCAGGTCATCACCCCCGCCACCGGTCGCGCCGCCGCCTACGTCGGGCTCAGCCGAGGCCAGCAAGCCAACACCGCCCACGTCACCACGACCACGGGCCCGACCGACCCCGCGCGCGGACTCGCCGCCGACCACTCCGTGCACCGCGACCCCATCGCGGTGCTCGCAGCGGTCATGGGCAAGGAGGACGGGCTCGAGTCGAAGTCCGCGTTGGCCATCGCCACCGAATCCGCCGCCGACGCGGCGACCACGCGCACCGCGGGAGAGCTGTTCGCGGACGCCGCCGCCTTGGCCGCGACCGAGCGCACCGGCCGGTGGCTCGACCGCTTCGCCGCCGACGGCGCGATCACCGGCGACGACCGCGCCCGGCTCGCCGCCGAGGACGGCGCCGCCAGCCTCACCCGAGTCCTGCGCCGGGCAGAGATCGCGGGGAAGGACGCCGAACAGGTTCTGCGCGACTCGCTCGCCGACCGGCCCCTCGACGGCGCCCGCAACCTCACCAACGTCATCCACGCCCGCATCCGCGACGCCCACACCTTCGACCCGCACGGCACCACCTGGCGCGAATGGAGCCCTGCCACCGGACGCGCCGACTGGGACCGCTACCTCGAGACCCTCGCCGACGCCGCCGACCAGCGGGCCAGTGAGCTCGCCGAGCAACTGGCGGAGGCACCCCCGCCCTGGCTGACACAGGCGCTCGGTCCCGTGCCCGACCAGGCCCAGGAACGAGAGGAATGGCTTGGCGCGGCCGGCACCGTCGCCAACTGGCGCGAGCTGCAGGGCTACGACGCCCCCGACGACGCCCTCGGTCCCGCGCCCGCACCCGGCAAGGTCGAGGCCTACGCCTCCTACCGCGCCGCCTGGCAAGCGCTCGGCCGCCCCGACACCGACCGCGAGGAGCTCGAGCTCTCCGATGGGCAGCTCCGGGTTCGGGTTCGGGCACACGAACGCGAGGCGGCCTGGGCGCCGCGCTACGTCGCCAACGAGCTCGCCGGCACGAACCAAGCAGCCGAACGAGCCCGACAAGACGCCGAACTCCGCCGCGCCGAGGCACAAGCCGCCGCCGATGAAGTCGATCGCAATCGCTTGCAGGAGGCCGCCGACGCGACGGAGGCGCTCGCGGGCACGCTTACGGCTCGCGCCAGCGAGCTCGACAAGCTCGACGACGCGCGATCACGGTGGCTCGCGCACACCGCCGGTACCCGAGCCGCTTCGGAGCGCGCGAAAGCCGAGCTGGCCGTCCGCCACGCCGACGACATTGCGCCCGAGCCTGAAGTCACCGCGCAGGAATGGCTCGCGGCGCACCGCCAGGACGTGGCGGACGACGAAGCTCTCCGCGAAGTGACCGACGCCGACGTCACGGACCGACCCGAAGACATCAACGCCGAGGAAAGGGACCAGGCGGAGCGGCATCAGCCCGAGGTGAGCGACGTCCTCGACGACGAGCCAGTTGCGGACGAGCAGGAGGTCGCGCACGCGCCGCCCGAGCCCGACATCCGCGAGATCGCTGACGCGGAGCCGGCTCAGGTGGCCGAGGACAACATCCGGGTTCCGACCGCCGACGAGACCTCAGCAGCCATCGAGCGCGCTAGTCGAGCCCTCGCCGAGATGCGGTCTCGTGAGGAGGTGGACATGCGCGAGGAAGAGCAGCACCGTGCCGACCAGCTCGCTGAGTGGCAGGTGCGGGACGAGACCGACGACCACTCCGACGAGACGGGCACTGACGAGGGCGCCGACCGAGATGACGTCGACGCGTTCGATCAGGCCGAGGTGTGATCGATCGTGTCGCCGTGGGCGGTCGCCGGCAGCCCCAATGGAGGCGGACCCTCCGCACGCCAAGCCCACCGCAACGTCGCTCGCACACCGTCACACCACCCTGGGCGAGCGGCAAGGTCCGGACGCCGCTGCTCGAGGTCCTGCGCCGCGAGGAACTCCTCCTCGATAAGCTCCTCGTAGGCCACCGTCCTCCTCCGCGTGGCAGGCGAGCGGGTCAGACCACCGCCACGCTGTGTTCGAGTCGGGGCGGCCGCCATCCAGCGGCAGGTCATTGCAACCGCGCCGGCGTACCAGTCGGTCACGCCCCGGTCTCCTTGCTCGAGGTCAAGGGCGCTCGCGGCCTGCCAGAGTGCAACGAAGGCGCGTCGATGTACACGGACATTGCCAGCAGGAATGCTCGCGACGTCGGCGTGCGTGACCTCCATCCGCACATAGTGACACCGCGGACTTGAGCAATCCATCGCTTGAGCACCCTGCTAGCAGCGCGCCCTGCCCCCGGACCACGCTCGCAGCGTGCGCGATCGTCACCTCGTCATCCCGACGAGCCGGCCCGTGCAGGTGGAGGCATGCCTCGTGCGGCTTTGGTCAGCGGGATCAAGCACCTTGCCGGTCTGGCTCCTACAATGCGGGCGCTGAGCAGAGTTGGCATGGGGGGATGGTTGCGTCGTGTCCACAGTTGAGTTTCGCCTTGGTGTGGGCGAGGCAAGAGTTCGTCAATTCGAGCAGCGGCGACCCGCGTCTGCTGTGATCGAGCTGGTTTGGAACGCACTCGACGCGAACGCAACAAACGTGATTGTTGAGGTGCATCGCACCGCCGCCGACGCTCCAGAACGAATCACGGTGACGGATGATGGACAAGGCATGTCTCCTCAGCAAGCTCGCCAATCGTTCGAAGACTTTGGCGAAACATGGAAAGCGACGCGCAGCTACACTGAGGGGAACTTGCGCGTCCTCCATGGCGAGAACGGAGAAGGCCGACTCTTCGCATTCGCGCTTGGGTACGAAGTTGTCTGGGAGACGGTGGTCGAGGAAGACGATGGTCGGCGACTTACTCAAGTTCGAGGCAACGTCACGCGCCCGACGCGCTGGACGATCGAAGACGTTGGAGAGACCGACCGCGCAGTCGGCACAACAGTAACCGCATACGTGCCGCAGGGGAGGGGCATCGGCACTTTGGAGAACGCGGAGGCGACCGTCGCGTACCTTCTCCCACGATTCGCTTCCTACTTGTATGCTTATCCGGAGGTCAATGTTAGTTTCGAAGGAACTCGGTTAGACGCATCCTCACTCCTCACGGACGTGGTCGAGCTTCCTCTCGAGGTCGAGGAATACAAAGGCGACACCCCTCCACCTATCGTGCATCTCGCAGAGTGGTCCACGCGTGTCTACGACAAGAACCAGGGCATGTACCTTAGCGACATGACCGGGCGTACGAAGGGGTTTTACGAGCAGAAGTGGGGTGAGTCGGTCGTACACTTCACCCCATTCCTGCGATCCTTGAGGTTCACCGACCTTGACTCCAGCAGTATTCACGAGTTGCCGATGCGCCACGCTCGGTTGCTCGATGGCGCTGAGCAGGCCATCCGACGACATCTGAGTGAACGTCGGGATCAGATTTCTAGTCGCGTCGTGGAGCAGTTGAAGGACGAGGGCCTCTACCCATACGCGGCGGAGGCGGACGGGTTGGCCGACCAGATCGAGCGGCAAACGTTCGACGTTGTCGTGACGGTTGCACGCAGTGCCCTGCCGAAGAAGCCAGAGGAGCGCCGGCTGTCGGTGCAGCTCATTCGGTCGGCGCTCGAGCAGAATCCCTCTCACTTGCAAGACCTGCTCCGACAGGTTCTTACTCTATCTCCGGCGGAGGAGCAACATCTCGTAAGGCTCCTCGAGGAGACCGAGCTATCCAATGTGATCGCGGCTGCGACTACAGTAACGGACCGCCTCAAGTTTGTGGGAGGATTGCGGAAGATACTCGCGGATCCTGAGCTTCGTCGCGATTTTCGCGAAGTCGACCAGCTACACCCGCTTATTGCTCGCAATCTATGGATCTTCGGTGAAGAGTGGACCTTGGCTAGAACCGAGGTCGGGCTCACAGGGGTATTGAAGTCTCATTTGGGATTACTGGGTGGCGAGACTGAATTGGAGGTTGATCTCGAGGCCGTACGTCGAGATGATGGACGAAGCGGACGGGTTGACGTCCTGCTCTTTCGCGGGCGCGGTGACGAGGAGTTCACGGAGCGGTTGGTCGTCGAGCTGAAGCGACCGACCGTGACGGTTGGCCGAGACGAACTGGAGCAGATTAAGTCGTACGCCAGGGCCATCGTGGACGATCCGCAGTACTCGGGCACAAAGTGCCGGTGGCAATTCATTCTCGTGACGTACAACTATGACCACAGAATTCACCGCGACATCAACGAACGCGAGAGGCCGCGGGGTTTGGCGGATGACCAAGAGGAGTACCAAGTCTGGGTCAAGACTTGGGGGGAACTGTTCGACACTGCCGAGCGGAAGCTCAAGTTCTTCAGGGACCAGCTCGAGTACGAGGCTACCGACGACCGTGTCACTCGTCATCTGCAGGAGTCTTATAATAGCTTCATTCCAGAACGTTTGCGCGTCGACGTCGAGAGTGGTGAGGAAATCGAAAGTGGCGTCGCCAGCGTCGATGGCGGCGGCTCGTAGAGACTGGGCGCATGGCGGAGGGTCCGTGTACGAGGCCCCATCAACCAGAAGAGGTACTCCCCACCAACCGAGCGCAGCGGTGGTCGGTGTCAGCGCTCGGGGCCTGGTCGGGACTTACGCTGGTGCCCCGGTCAACGACGCTTTCGACTACCGTCCTCCGGGCCACAGCGTCTCCGCGGGACTGGTGAGCGCCAAGCGGTGCTATTTAACAAGTAGCGCGAGCGGGGCGACAAGGGGGTGCGGTGCGGTCGGGAGCAGGAGAGTGACCTGCTGCCGGGCGCGGGTCAGTACGACATAGAGGAGCCTGCTCGCGCTAGCGAAGGGTTCTTGTTCCTTTCCGAAGTAATCGGAAGCGCGGAACACGGCGATGATGGCATCTGCTTCGCGGCCCTTGGTTTGATGCAGGTTCATTACCTGAACAGGAGATTTGTCGCCCGCGTCGGCCTCGGTGAAGGAACTCGCCCGGATGCCGTCGACCTCCCGCTGTACGGCGTCAAGACCGCTTGTCTCACCGCCGGCCGCGGTGATGAGCCGCCCCACTTCTGCACTAGCCCGCCGCCACGACCGGGTACCGCGACGCAGGTCGAGCTCCGTCCAACTCTTGGCGGCGATACCGACCGCAGCATCTAAGTCGGTTGCCGCAGACAGCTCGGTGCGAAGGTCCGCCAGGCGTCGCTCGAGAAGCCCTTGGGTGCGGTCAGTTCCGATTGCGAACGCCAGCTGAGGTGCCTGTTTGCTGCGGACAGTGGAGGTGTAGAACACAGCTAGGCGGACGAGGACCTCATCCCACTCCGAACGGCCCGAAGCGAACCGGAGCATAGCAATAATAGCCTTGAGGGCTTCGCCGTAGCTTTCCGATAGGCCCACAGCAACGTGATCGATACCCCTTTCGGTGAGGGCCGCAGACAGGGTCGCCGTGGGCTCATTCCCGTGAACGAAGATACCGAACGAATGGGCGCCATCTCGGCGGCTGGCCTCCATCGCCTGGCACACGTCGTCGGCGGCAGGCTCGCTATCGACCCCTGGGACGATCCGTAGCCGACCTTGCCGGATTGCGTGGGCGAATGCTGGATGGGCGAAATTCCGGACGCGGGCGGCCTCACCGATAGTCGGCATCAGTTGGGTGGGGTCGCGGTGCGACCCTAACGGCAGCGCGATCTGCTGGGCGCCGGGGCGTGCTTGTGCCGCGGTGAGACGTCGGGGGCCGACTCCTTTCCAACCGAGGAAGCTGTCGTAGATCATCTGATTGGGGTCGCCGAGCAGCAAGAGTCGATTCGCAGCTTCGGTCAGGTTTTCCAGCAGCATCCACTGCTGGTCGTCGGTGTCCTGGAACTCATCGCAAATCACCAAAGACCACCGCCGCCGGGTCAGCGTACCGATGAGCGGCACGGTAAGAATCTTCAACGCCTCCGGCAGCAGGTCGTCATAGGACAGAACAGCCGGGTCAGCTCTGAATAGTTTGCTCTCGGCCTCACCTCGCAAGGACGGGTATCGTCCGTGTCCGTTGTAGCGGCCGAAGTCGCGCACGAGTTGCCAGGCGAGGCCGTGGAATGTGCTGATGTCCACTCGATGAACGACATCACCCAGAATGCCCTTGCTGCGCTTCAAGATCTGACTCACTGCGGTGCGGCTAAAGGTTAGGAACAGGACACGCTCGAGAGCTGTGCCTGGCTCCGCGACGCCGTCACGGAGGAGCAGGTGGGCACGGGCTGCCGCAGCCGCAGTCACTGTCTTGCCTGTCCCCGCGCCCCCTAGCACAAGCAGTGTCGGTGCGTCGCTCTCGCAGATGTCACGCTGCTCGGGTGTTGGCTGAAAGGGAGGTTGCGAACTCACGTCGTCAAGGTCACCGGGCCCTGGCGCACCCCGCGCGCGAGGTCCACCGCCGCACGCAGCAGAGCTAACGCGATCGCGGGCGCATGACCTTTCGGCAGGAGTGTCACGTACTGGGCATGTAGGCCAGATTTCGACTTCAGAGCTGATTCGGCCTTCTTGCGAAGCTTGTCGTCACTTAGGCCGTCGAGACCGCTCAGATCCAGGTCCCACTGGGCGTCTAATTCCATCAAGGCTGTGATGAGCGTCGCCCGGTCCACGCCGTGGACGAGTGCCCGTTCGATAGCGAAACCTGCCGGTAGCCGGACTACCTCGTCAGCGACTTGCTGTACCTCGGCGAACGAGGTGTCCGCGCCTCCGCCGACAGCGTCGTAGTCTAGTCCAGCGATAACGCGGAAGCCCATCCGGCGGGCGAGCTGGCATACCTTTCGCACGCTGCCATGGCCGCCGCCATCCACCAACCTGGCTCCATAGGCTGCTGGAGGGTTGATGCGTCGTTGACTGAGCGCAGTCAAGGCAGCAACGTCATGGGGGCCTTCCAGCACGATCACGGTGTTGCTGCTCATCGCCGGAAGCAGCTGGAGGTGCAGCTGGCGCATCGCGACTAACTCATGCCGGTCAGCCGGTTCGGCAAGCTGGTGGGCCTGGCGCTGCATCTGCTGTTGAGATAATCGAATCATCTCCGACGGCAAGAAGCTGCGCGCGGCCTCTGGGCGCCGTGTGGACAGCCATAGTTGGTCGCAGGAACGCCGCAGCCGGCGGGCGAGGTATTCGGCGGCACCAGCGTCGAGTTGGTCGCCGAAATCGTCGCCGACTACTACAGCGTCTTGTTGTCCGGCGGCGACGAGCGTCTCTGCGACCGCCAGTACCGCAGAAGTCGTGGAACCGTGCCGACGCAACGGCAGCGCATCGACCGTCCCGAGTCGCAAGGCCGGCTGTAGGGCTCGCAGCAGTCCCGCGACGGTGCCTCCCTCCGCACGAAAACGCACCAGCTTGTCAACCGCGTCGTCCGGGTCGATGCCCAAGGAGCCGCGTACAGGCTCGAAGACCTGCTCCAGGACGGCACGCACGACTTCGGTGGAGCTCAGCCCATCGGTGGCACTGTCGACCGCGTTTGAGAGATCACTCAGAGCGGCGGCGAGGTCATCACCTTCCGCACTAAGCAGGCCACGGAAGGCGCTACCGTGCCGCAGCGCCAGCGGCTGGCCTGGCTCCAGCGACACGAACGGCAGCATCTGACGGTCGGGTCGACGGGCACGATCATATGACTCGTCGTCGGGGTCGGAGTTCTTCGGGTAGTCCACCCAGTGCTCGCCGATGCCCTCCTCAGAGTTCCACCGCAGTCGATAGCAGAGGCGTAGCACCAGTTCGTGCCGGTCGTCAGTGAGCTGTTCAGCGGTCGACTCGACGACGAGCACATCTTCGGTCCGGTCCCATAGCTCTAGCCGACGCCAGAAGTGTTGCTCCAGTGCCTCCCCGAGGCTAGCAAGCACTACTTCCACCTCGGCGCGGTGAACGACCGGCTCCTCGTCGCTGAGGGCGTCGCTCTCGTCGGGGTCTACGTCGCCTGCGTCGTAATCGGCGGGCGGATTCCCGACAGCATCGCCCGTAGGTCGGTGATAGTCAAACTCGTCAGGCGGCGTCCGCGTCGAGCTGGGATCGAGCACGCGACGGATGGCCTCGACGAGGTCACTGCGGCCCGCCCGCGGCACGCCCACGACGAGCGCGTGAGGCCCCGGCTGCAACTTCAGATCACGCCACCCGCGAAACGAGCAGATGCGAAGCTGCCGAATCAGCATCCCGCCAGACTAAGGGCCGGCCCCTCTCCGACCGCACTGCCTAGGTCCACGACCCTCGCTGCCACCGACTGGCCCCTTCCCTCCTAGTACCGATCCGAGGACGCCGCGGACGATGCCATCGAACGCGCGGTGCGCTCTGACCCCATCGCCGAGGGATCTCCAGTTGGGCGACACACCGACCGGTGTCCCGATGGAAGCTCAGGTCATGATCTCCGGCGTGGTGCGGATCGTGGTGCGAACAAGAGGCCACGATCGGCTCGTGGAGAGTCCAGAGACACGCGAGTGAGAACTAAGGCGTGGGTAGAAGCCCTGAGAAGCGCCCTCGCGCGTTCCTACAAGCCTGTCGATGTCAGGTTCGAATCCTGCCGCGCCCACGCGGGTCAGAGGGCTAGCAGCGACGAGCACCCCGGGCGGGACGGGATCGGTGTGCTGGCCTACGAGTCGACACCGTTCAGTCAGCCGCCACCGCCGGGGTGGCGGCTGCCTGCGGTGTCGCGAGCTCGCCGAAGGCCTCGGCGCACCCCTGACCCCTGGGGAAGTTGGAGGGCGAGCTGGTGCCGCCGTGTTTCTGCTTCTACGACGTCCTCTATAGCTCCGGCGGATAGTACTGTTGGGACCGACGCGTCATATTTTTATCTCGCAGTACCAGGCTCAACCGCTGGCGAAGATGACAGCCACTGCCGCGGCAGGAGCTAGCACAACGCAGAACCAGGATGCGAAGACTGTGCGACCACCATTCTCATGTGAGCGCAATAGACCAACTAGCGCAGCAACGATTCCCAGCAGAGAGATGCTCACGAAGGTTGCGAGCGAGAGAAGGAAACTGCTTGGAACTAATGAGAATCGATCAGTCCGGAAGAATAGTGTAAGGCCGCCTGTCAGTAGGCACAGATTCGACAGAAGGCTTGCGGCACTGAATGTAAGGGTAAGGGGGCGTCGGCCCACTCTCTTGTTGCGGTGACGTCGGCGAGAAACGAGGGGGTCGTAGGCTTCTGGTGGGCCTCCCGCGAGGTAATCCTGAACAGATGCGTGCCGAAACTGGTAGGCCGCGCCGGCTCGCCGGAGAACCCCGACTCGGGCCATATCGTCGAGGAAGGTCATCACACGCCAGGGTGCGGGAAGCTTCCGGCCAGCGCCGTATATGGTTGCGGCGACGAGATAAGGCCACCACGGATTTGATATCGAAGCCACGGACGGGCCAACTACGAGCATGATTACTAGGAAGGCAGTGAGCGCAGGCAACGGCCCAGCCAACCACCCCACAAAGATGCCTATGACCGTCGAACATATGGCCACCTGGAGAAGGCCTGCACCTCTACTTGCCCTGTAGGTTGATATTGGTGTTTGCGCACTGTCTAGAGCGCTAGGTTTGGCTAACGAACGAAGGCAGCCCACTCCAAAGCCGAGGACTAAACCAGCTCCTCCTGCAGCGATCAACATAAGCGGATAGATGTACATAAGTTCCGTCGGGAAGCGGCGATTGGAGCCCGGTAGAGAGATGAGGAGGCCGAGCGTGAGCAGCGCTAGGCCCGCTAGAGCGCCTGTCGCAAGCCCCGTAACAGAACTGTCCCAGACGGTCTTCAGTGCCCCGGTCAATCGAACATTCAATGAGACCGGTGACGCGATTCGCCGGGAAACAAGGTTGGACCATTGCCAGGCGGTGACCGCGAGCATTGTCCCCGTCGCTACAAGGGTTGGCACTCCTGATGGCACCACCAGAATGGAGACAAAGGCTGCCCCAAGGATCGCAAACTTCCCTATAGCTACTGGACCCAACTCAAGGTACCCCAGCTCCCACCATCGGAAATCTCGAGAGCCCGACGTGCGAAGGTACGAAGCAAGGAATGCGAGCCACTTCTCAGACCTATCTACCCTCCAACTCTTGGTGGGCGTCCAAGCTTGCCTGGCTCCGGGCATCTGACGTGACCGAGCGCGCTCACCTGACGCCACTAGGCTCGGAACAGCGGCCCTGTATAGGTGCCCTTCAAGGGCCTCTCTCGCGGATGAATGGTCGAATTCGACTTCCTCAGGGTGACTCGCACTTAGGAGCGGTGTCGGATCACATCTAGGATTGACGTAAACGACCCGCAGAAGCCATAGTCCGATGGCAGTGCTGCATATCGAAGTGAGTACGCTCTCCTGCCCCGCACGGATTTCCTTGAGGAGCCTCGCCCAGCTAGCGTGATGTGGCGGGTGTATAGCGCTGGCTAAGTAGTCAGCGATGTCGGAGCGGGGGATAAGTGACGGCTCCAGCACGACCGCAGCTCGCAGAACGTGACCTCCGGCCGAGACGGCTGATTCGTAATCTGCTGTACGGCAGGTGATGATTATTGGTGTGGAATCTGCCAAGGACTGGTTGATTGCCTGCAATTGCAGTGGTCGGTACGCTTCGGGCAGCTCGTCCAAGCCATCGACTATAGGCCAAACGAGTCCACTTCGAATCAGATTATCGATCACATCCGGCCCGAAGGCCCTCAATGCAGCGTAGTCTTGCTGCATCCGAACCTTCATCCATTCCGATAGGTCCGGCATCGAGTTGGTATTCCAGCCGGTACTCGTGAGGAGAACTGGCACTGGCTGTCCGCGCTCTCGGCAATGAGGGTCGAGAATTCTCAAGAGAATCTGAATGGCCAGGGTCGACTTACCTGTTCCTGCATCGCCGAGGAGGGCTACGCGAACCGCCGGTCGAGGGCCCTTAAGGGCTTCGACTAAGGACGCGAGGTCGACTTGCTTATCGCTAAACGGAAGTTCGCCACCACCGAGGAGATGCGGATGATCGACCACCGATCGATCGGTATGTGACCATCGGATCGGCATTGGGTATGGATCGAAGATCATCCGAACTTTTAGTTCTTCTTGCCATTGATCTCTCACCATTGCCGCGAGCGCCTCTAGTGCGCCTGAAACATCATCAGGTGCCTTTGGGGAGCGGCTCCACGCGAAGATCCAATACGCAATTGGTGCGGCTGCCAGGACTAATGAGGCAAGTTGCGCAACATCGGCGGCGTCGCCGAGCCCGCTTTGCTGAAGAAATCGCCCCACGGGCAGGATCAGGGCGGCAATGCCAAGTAGAGCCAGCCCTGCGGCCAGCGCCTTCCGTCTGGGGTTCATGCGCTGCAGTCAGGCTCGGCACAGTTGAATCCCAAGCTCGGTTGACGAATCGTGTGACAGCAAAGCGATCGGCTGTCGGGCTCGCGCGCATCGCGGTGGCTCTCGTCACCCGAACGCAGCGGCTTGGTCGTAGGCAAGGCTTCGGTGCACCCCTTGTGAAGGCTCCCGCTCAGTAGGCGAAATCCAGCTCCACTCCGACCCGACCCCTGTTGTGTACCTTCAGATGAAGCTCGACGGGTCGACATGCGGCCGAGGCCGGCCGACTGACGACGGTACGTGACGCTAAGCCCTAGGTGGGGCTTGCTGGGCGTGCTCAAAGGTCCTCCACGCCGCTCAACCGACGGCACGTCGCACAACTGGTGACTCGATCATCGCGCGTCCGTAGGAGCTCGTTAGCCCCGCGCCGGGCTGTTCCGACGTGTACTTGCGGCGGGATCGGCGCAGACGGTGTCGCCCCCAGCACCGGCCATCATCAGCGGGTGGCAGAGGACGGACTCGGCACCATCGAGGTGGCAGCGCGGTGCTCTTCACGGAAACCTCCTCGCCGATCGAGTGCAGGGTGAGCAACTCGGCGCCGGTGATCTCCGGATGGTCCTCTTCGGCGAGCGCGACGCGGTGTCCCGTCCTCTGAGCCTGCTCCTGCGCGGTCACGGTCGGCAGGTTGCCCGGACACGTCGGCGTCGTCCGAGCCTGGCGCGATGGGGGACCGGACCAAAGTCGGCTGCACACGGGTCACAATGTCGTCGAGCGGCACGGGGTCCACCTCGGCGGCGGCTGGGCGGAGGCGTTCGGGGCCCGCCTCGCCGACCACCTGCATGTGCCGGGGTCGCTCAAGCCGGACGCCGACGGCGACGTCACCTCGGTCGAAAGCGGCCAGCTGTTGGCCTCCTTGGGCTCCCTGCGGAGCTCCTCCGTCACAAAGCTCACGATGACGGCAGCGGCACGACGATGCCAACGCCTTCTGGCGGACGGTGGCGGTCAACTGGGAGGCGCGCATGGTCGGCGCTCGACCCATCCGGCCCGCCCGTACCGAATGCCGCGACTGACCTCCGCGGCCGGCGGTGCGCGAGATCGCTGTGTCAGACGGCTCAAGATCGCAACCCGTGGTGCGGATCGTGGTGCGAACTTGAGGCTACGAGGGCCTCGTAGAGCCCTCAGAGACACGTGGGTGAGAACAAAGGCCCTGGTAGAAGCCTCGAGAGGCAGCTTCACGCGTTCTTACAAGCCGTCGGTCGCAGGTTCGATCCCTGCCGCGCCCACGCAGGTCAGAGGCTTGCCGACCTCTCACCGAGCGTCCGCCCGCGCCGGCAGCGCCGCCCAGAAGTCCGCCAGGACCTCGGCCACCGGCGCGGGCGTCTCCTCCGGCCACCAGTGGCCCACGTCCAGGTGCGCCATCCGCGCGCCCGACTGCTGCGCCGCCCACTCGTGCTGCTCCACGGTCCCGCTGGCCCGCCCGAGGTCGTCGACGGCGATGAGGGCGAGCCCCGGACGTTCCGCGGCGCGGGGGAGGAGTCGTCCGGCCTCGGCCATCGCGGGCTGTCGTGCCGACCGCAACAGCTTGAGGACGGCGTTGCCCATCTCGGGGTCCATGCCGGCCGCGACCCGCTCGGCCATGCGCCCGGTCATGCCGAGGGTCGACGTCACCGCGAGTCGCTGCTCCAGGTCGCCTCCCCAGATCTCCTGCACCGAGGCTTCGCCGGGGCCCTCCTGCTGCCACACCTGTGCCCGCGGATGCCAGTGGTAGTCGGGCGCGAACACGCCGAGGGCGTCCGAGGCCCAGCTGCGGATCAGGTCCGGGCGGCTCATGGCCAGCGCCGCGACGTGGATGCCGCCCCAGTCGTGACCCACCAGGTCGACCGGGGCACGGAAGAGCTCGAGCTGGGACGCCAGCCAGCCCCGGTAGGCCGTCATCGACGAGTCGAAGCCGCGGGGAGCGGGGACGCCGAAACCGGGCGGGGACAGGACGACCGCGTCGGCGCGGCCGAGCTCCCCGATGAGCGGTCCCCACACGGCTGCGGACTCGGGATTGCCGTGGACGAGGACGAGTGGAGCGTGCGGCACGGGATCGTCTCCTCGATACATGCTTGTTGAATCACAAGTAGTGTAGCGCGTCGTGCCCATCGGTCGCAGGTTCCGTCCCACGCAGGGCGGACCCTCGGCCGAACCCGCCGGCAGACCCGGAGAAACCCCCCCGAGAACGGCGTCGCGCCCTTGCCGCCCACTCCAGCGGCGCGACGATCGCCTCGTCGCCGTCCGACGAGGGGGAACCATGGCTGCATCGACCGGCTCCGCAGCACCGACCACGACCGTCGACGCGCGAGCGGTGGTCGGGGCCATCTACGAGGCCTTCGGTCGCGGTGACGTCGCGGCGATCCTGGAGCGCCTCGCTCCCGACGTCGCCTGGGACGTCTGGCCGGACAACTTCGCGCAGCGCGCCGACGTGCCGCACCTGCGCCCCCGTCGCGGGCGGGAGGAGGTCGCGGCGTTCTTCGGCGTGGTCGCGGAGCAGACCCTCCACGACTTCTCCGTGCAGGGCCTCGTGGCCGACGGCATCACGGTGGTCGCGATCGCCCGCGTCGACTTCGGAACACCGAACGGCGGGCGGTACGCGGACGAGGAGCTGCACCTGTGGACCCTCGGCGACGACGGTCTCGTGCATGCGTTCCGGCACTACGCCGACACGGCGAAGCACATCGCGGCCGTGGGCGGCGAGGACACCACCGCCACACGCCCCTGACACATCGAGGACCTCGCGCGGTCGTCAGGCCGCGGCGTTCCGGGTGGCCACCAGCCGATGGTCACGGCAGGCCGCGAGGTAGGGGACGCCGGCGGTGTAGCCCGAGCCCGGGGCGTCGCCGAGCATCCGGACGGCGAGGCTGTGGTGGGTCGTCTTCCAGCGTCGGTGGGCGGCCTCGAGGTCGGCGACGGCGGCGGCGAGCCCGGTCGGTGGGTCGCCGGGCAGATCGGCCACGGCCCGGGCCAGGCTGTCGTGGCCGTCGGCCTCGGCGCGGACCGCGGGGACGCCGGCGAACGCCTCGGAGTCGAGGCGCGCACGGCCCGGCTCGCCACAGGCCAGCTCGAAGCGCTTGTAGGCCTCGGACTGGATGGCACTGGCCCCGTCGGTGTGCTCGCGGAAGGTGTGGAAGGCCGCGGCACGCAGGGTGGCCACGAGCCGGAACAGCAGGCTCGCCCGTGCGAACACGGTGCCGGCCCGCCTCACGAGGACCGTCGCGTCGTCGGATCGCCCGGCGCGCACGGCCTCGGTGGCCAACCGGAGCAGCGTGGTCAGCGTCGTGAACACCATCTCGTGGGCCTGCAGGGCGCGGATGAAGAAGTACTCGTCGTGCTCGGTCGACACGGGGAGCACGGAGAGCGCGAGCCACTCGCCGGCCCGGGTCGCGGGCGGCGCGACGTCGTCGGCGAGCGCGCGGTCGACCGCGGACACGAAGCGCGCCGCGTGGCGGACACGCTTGCGGCCCACGACGGGGTCGGTGCGGTCGGGGTGGTGACGCTCGTGGCGGACGACGTCGGCGAGCAGCAGGGCCGAGAGGCGTTCCGGGTCGAGCCCCGAGCCGGGGTCGTCGAGGACGCGCGCGATCAGGGGGAGCGCGAGGTAGCTCGCGTTGTGGAACCGGTCGTGGTGGCGGGCGAGGACGGCGTCGAGGAAGTCGTCGAGGAACGGGTCCCGGCCGCGGTGGCGCTGCGCGACCCCGGCGAGCCCGTCGAGCAGCGGGGCCGGCAGCGCGTGCCGACCGACGTGCCGAACGAGGCGGACGAGGAGGCGGGCGAGCGCGCGGCCGTCGGCGTCGGGACCGGGGTCGGCCGAGCGCCACACCTCGATCTCGTGGGCGAGCGCCGCGTCGAGCCGGCGGCGAGGGTTCTCGGGCATCGCGTCGACCTCCGCGGTCGGGGTTGGTGCCCCGAGGCTCCGCGGTCGCGACGCGCGCGACGATCGGGCCTGCCCCCGCGACCCGGGGGAGAACCCGCCGGTCAGGGAGGGATCACGTCAGGCGGAGGTGGACCTGCACCTCACTCCTGCGTGAGAGCGCCCTCCGATGACTCACCGGACGAACGTGTGGGTCGGGTACGACTCGACGTCGTTCTTGATCCCGACCTCGTCGAGGATCGGCGAGATCGCCTCGAAGAAGCGGCCGGCCGCCTCCTCGGACTCCCACACGTCGACGATCCGGAAGCCGTGCTCGCCTTCACCGGTGACGTGGACGAGCAGCCCCTCCACCGGCCAGTCGTCGGCGCTCTCCATCCGGCTCTTGCCGGTCAGCCGCCGCACGGTCGGAACCGGGGGTCCTTCGGCCCCCTCACCGTCCGTCGGAGTGCGCTCCGACCCGAGGCGCCGCGCGCGCGGCGAGGTCGAGCAGCTCGCGGTGCAGCCGTTCCGGGTACTGCAGGGGCAGGAAGTGGCCTCCGGGCAGGGCGACGAACCGCGCGTCGGGGAGGTCCCGCGCGGTGCGGTGCAGGTCGTCGGCGGCCGCGAGGTTGTCGAGGACGCCGGCGACGACGGTGACCGGGAAGGTGGCGAAACCGGTGTCCATCGGCTCCTGATCGCCCGCGGCGAGCACCATCCGCGAGTACCAGACCCACGGGTGGGCCGCGAACTCCCGGGCCACGGCGCTCGTGGCCTGCAGGGTCGGCGGCGGACGGAGCCCGGACAGGTCGACGAGCGCCTGCGCCGTGTCCAGGAACGGCGGGAGCATCCCGGCGGCCGCGGCGACGGGCGGGCCGAACCACCGCAGCGCCCAGGCGCCGGCGCGTCCGAGGGGTTCGCGCAGGGCGCGCAGCACGCCGGTCGGGCCGAACAGGATGTGGAACGGGTCCCCGGCGCGGCCGCCGACGGCCAGGATGCCGGCGACGCGCTCGGGGTGGCGCCGGGCGAACTCGAAGGCGATGTTGACCCCGAGCGACCACCCGACCAGCAGCGCCCGCTCCATGCCGGCGCCGTCCATGACCGCTGCGAGGTCGTCGGCGTGGTCCTCGATGGTGATCCGGTCGAGGTCCGCGGGGAGCTGCGAGGCGTCCAGGCCCCGGTGGTACCAGGAGACGGCGCGCAGGCCGCACGCCGGATCGGCGAGCAGCGGCCAGGCGGACGGCGGCGCCCCGAGCCCGTTGCTGAGGACGACCGGCACGCCGGTCCCCTCGTTGTCCCACGTCCGGATCCACGTGCCGTCGCTGCTGAGGACCCCGGAGGCCCCGGTCGGTGCGGACATGCGGGATCCGTGCCCTCGACCGGACCCCCGGGAACGCGATGTCGGTCAGGTGCCGACGAGCGGACCAACACGTCACGCCGCCCACCGGCGGGCGGCCGACCGGACGGTGGAGACCGTGATGCCGGCAGCTGATCAGCCGGCGACGGTCTCCACGAGCTCGTCGAGGTCCGGCGCGATCTGCTCGGGCAGGACCGGTGGCTCGTATCGCCGCAGGACGTTGCCCTCGCGGTCGACGAGGAACTTGGTGAAGTTCCACTTCACGTCGTCGGCGCCGGCGTCGGGGCGGATGCCGGAGATGGCGTCGTAGAACGACCCGTAGGCGGGGCCGAAGTCGCCGGGTGCCTGGGCGCGCAGGTACCGGAACAGCGGGACCGCGTCGGGGCCGTTGACGTCGATCTTGGCGAGCACCGGGAAGGTGACGTCGTAGGTGGTCCGGCAGAACTCCTGGATCTCCGCGTCGGTGCCGGGTTCCTGCTCCATGAACTGGTTGCTGGGGACGCCGAGGACCGTGACGCCGCGGTCGTGGTAGCGGCGGTGGAGCGCCTCGAGGCCCTCGTACTGCGGCGTCAGCCCGCACTTGCTGGCGACGTTGACGATCAGGAGGACCTGCCCGGCGTAGTCGGCGAGCGGGACGGCGGTGCCGGTGGGGTCCGACACGGTGAAGTCGTGGACGGTGGTCACCGCTCCACGTCTACACCCCACCGGGAGCGGCGGCTCAGGCCGTCGACGCGATCAGGATGCCGAGGAAGATCGCCACGAGGAACCACGTCACGCCGACAACGGCCTTCTCGGCGCCGCCGCCGGCACCGCCGATGCGGCGGCGGAACGGATACGCGATCGCCACCACCGCGATGAACAGCACCGCGAGCGTCCCCAAGAACACCTGCATCCCCCCGGGTCCCGTCGACGGGTGATCCACAGTCGGTGATCACTCCGACGGGGGACGGTACGTGCGCCGAGAAGGAGATCCAGGGGTTCCGTCGCTCACCACCCGATCACCCGATCGCCCGCACTCGACCGGCTCAGTGCGGCGCGGGGAGCACCTTCTCGTCGACCTCCTGCGCTGTCGGAACCGTCGGACGCGGCGAGGGTGGGAGCAGCCGCGACGCCACGGCCCACACCGCGAACGGCACCGCCGCGGCGCCCAGGGTCAGGTCGACGTCCGCGGCCGGTCCGCCGAGCAACCGCCGGGCCAGCGACAGCACCGACGGCGCGAACAGGACGGCCGCGCAGGCCCACCCCACCGCCTCGGGGGAGGACGGCCGGAGCGCACGGAGGGCGAGGAGGAGCAGCGCCAGGGTGCCGAGGGCGACCACGACGATGCCGGCCGTGATGGCGCGGTCGCCGGTCACCTTCGCGACGGTGTGCAGCGGCGAGAAGCGGGTGATGCCGCCGAGCAGGAACGGCACGACCAGGGCGGCCCAGACCAGGAGCGCGCCGGCGCCCACGACGGCCGCCCGCCGCGCGCCGACCGACAGCCCGACCGCGGCCGCCACGACGACCACCACCAGGACCATGTGGGGACGCGTGCAGGTCGCCACCCCCAGGAGGATCGCGGCGCCCGCGAGACCCCACGCCGACCGGCCGCGCGCGGCGCGGAGGGTCAGCACGGTTGCGGCAAGAGCCGGGACCGCGCCGGTGACCAGGTCGTCGCCGACCACGAACTCCCGGATCACCTCGAGTCCGCCGACCGCGACGAGCGCCCAGAGCACGGTCGGGCCGGGGCGCAGGCGGCGTCCGCCGTGGAGGACGGGGAGCAGGAGCAGCAGCCACGCGAGGTTCTGCCACCCGGCGTTCCCGGTGACCCACCAGAACGGGGCGGCGAGCAGCAGCGCGCCCGGTAGCGGGGTGATCGGGTTGTCCAGGTACGTCGTCGCCGTGTAGGGGTAGCGGCTCTGCGCGAGCTGGGAGAGCGCCACGTTCAGCGCGTCGGCGCGGTCGCTGCCGGCGCCGAGGGCGTCGCCGTACGCGGCCGGGACACCGGCCACGAACGCCGCGGCGAGCGCCACCGCGCACCCGCCGACCAGCACCGGCAGCACCGCGGCCGGCAGCGTGTCCGCCATCCGCGGCACGACGAGGACCAGCACGGCGGTCGCCGCCAGGGCGTAGCCCACGGCCGTCGCGGGCCCGCCGAGGTTCCAGGCGGTGTGCCACGAGATCACGGCGAGCAGCACGCCCAGGGTCGCCGCCGGGAGGCGCGGGTCCTGCCTCACCGCCGCCGTCCCGACAGGGCCAGGTGAGCGAGAGCCCCGAGCAGGCACAGGCCGGTCAGGACCAGCAGGTAGGCCGCGAGCCAGACGTGCTTGAAGACCTCGAAGTAGCCGTCCCCGAGGACCGCCGCGACGACGAGCCCCACGGCGGTGGCCGCGCCGAGCCCGGCGGCGAGGCACCAGCGGGCGCACGCGGGTGCCCGGCGGCGCCACGCCACCGTGCTCGCCGCCGCGCCGAGAGCGAGCAGCACGAGCGCGCTCGGGAGCCATGGCGCGCGGAACGAGCCGAGAACGGAGTGCAGGTCGGGCTGGTGGGCCCCGGACCAGCCGGGATCCCCGCCGGGCGGGGACGGCCGGGCGACGTCGCCCGGTCCCGCGGCGAGGTAGGGCAGGTCGGCGCCGAGCGTCGCCTGCAGGCCGACGCCGACGGCCCGGAGGAGCGCCGCCGGGTCGCGGGCCAGCGCGGCGTAGGCGGCGGCGCGGGTGGCGTCGGGCTCGTCGCGGACGGCGCGGACCCACCAGTCCTCGGTGGCGCGCGGCGGTGCGTTGAAGTAGCCGTCGCCGGTGAGCGCGGCCGCCTCCGGTGGCAGGCCGAGCTCGGCGGTGGCCGTGGGGCCGAGCTCGGTGAGCGCCAGGGTGAAGACGATGTCGTGGACGTTCGCGCCCTCGTAGATCTCGTTCTGGAAGTTGACCGCGGCCCCGATGGGCCCGGCCGCCGCCAGCACCGTGACGACCGCGATCGCGGGCCCGACCACACGCCACGGCCGGCGCCGTCCCACCCTGACCACCGCGCACACCACGACGGCCGCGACGAGCACCGGCACGTAGGCGGGCTTGGCGGTGGCGGCCACGGCACCCCCGACGGCCACCAGCGCGAGCGCCACCGTGCGGGCGCGACGGTCGGCCCGCCCGGTGACCATCACCGCGGCGATCCCGCAGGCCAGCGCGAGCGCGCCGAGCAACCCCGCCGGCTCGGCGTAGGTGGAGACGAAGAGCCGCGTGAACGGGACCAGCGCGAGCGGCGCGACCGGCACCACGAGCACCGCCGCGCGCCGGAGCCCGCCGGCCGAGGCGGCCCAGGCGGCGACGCCCACGACCACGCCGGCGAGCACCGCGTACCACCAGCCCAGGGTGGCCAGGGCGAAGGAGCCGTCGTGGCCCAGGACGGCGGCGTGCAGCACGAGCGTCGCCGACGACGGCGTCGACGACCCGCAGATCGGGGCGCCCACCGCGAAATCGGTGACGACCCCGCCCTTCCAGGCCGCGAGCCGGTCGACGGTGCGCGGGACCAGCCCGAGGCCGCAGTACAGGCGGAAACCGTCGCCGTTGTCCTCGACCCCGACCGGGCGCCCGGTCGGCAGGCCGAGCGTGAAGACGACGACCGAGGCCGCGAGAACGGTGGCGCCGGCGGCGAGCGTGACCCGGTGCCACCCCGTCGGGGCGCGGTGCGCTTCCGCTCCCACCCCGGTCGTCACCGGGCTCATCGTGCCCGGGGGGTGCCGGCGTCACCCCACCCACCTCCACGTCCGAGGACGTGATCGAGGTTTCCGGAGCGCACGTCCCGCCCAGCGAGACGTCCGCTCCACCGAGGTCGGTCTCGGTCCCCGCTCAGCCCCCGGCCTTGAGCTGTTCGTTGCGCATGACCGTCCAGGTGACCATGGCCGAGTCGAGGTACGCGCGGACCTCGACGATCCGCGCGCCCGGCTCCG
Organism: Actinomycetospora flava; assembly: GCF_037400335.1. Classification (NCBI taxonomy): domain Bacteria; kingdom Bacillati; phylum Actinomycetota; class Actinomycetes; order Pseudonocardiales; family Pseudonocardiaceae; genus Actinomycetospora; species Actinomycetospora flava. Next base: position 320,142 of record NZ_JBBEGM010000004.1, on the reverse strand, counting down.
CGGCGTCGAAGCGGCAGATCCAGCAGAGCGCCTGGTCGTAGGGCGCGCCGTCGAGGGTCGTCGACAGCGCGTGCAGCTCGACGATCCGGAGACGTTAGCGACGTCCCCGATCTCGTGCCGAGATCGCGCGGTCGATCGCCGCCGCTCCGGAACCGGCCCAGAGCAGGTACAGCGTCGCCAGCAGGAGCGTCGGCGCGACCCCGAGGTGGAACGGGCCGCCCACCTGCACGCCGGCGGTCGCGATGGCGCCGGCCATGTTCAGCGCCAGCCCGAGGGCGGCCAGCCGGGTGGCCAGCCCGAGGACGAGCATCAGGCCGGCCCCGAGTTCGAGGGTGCCCACCAGGTAGACGATCGGGCTGGAGTCCGGGAGCCCGAAGCGGACGAACTCGTTGAGCTCGTCCTCGTGCCTCAGGAACTTGGGCAGCGAGAAGAGGACGAACACCAGCCCGGTGACGATGCGCAGCGCCGTGGTCGCGGCCGCCGCGCGCCCTTGGACGCGGGTGCCGAAGAACCGCCCGGCCAGGGTCATGATCGTTCCCCTCGCTCAACCGATCGCGCGCTCCCGGCCCGCCCAGTGGGGCGCGCGGAGCACCTTCTTGTCGATTTTCCCGAAGGGTGTCACCGGGAGGTCGTCGACGAGTTCCGCCGACTTCGGGCGGGCGTAGGCCGCGAGCCGGCCGCGGCTCCACGCGAGGACCTCGTCCACGTCGACGGAGCCGACGATCACCGCGTGGACCGCCTCGCCCCAGTCGTCGTGCGGCACGCCGATCACCGCGACCTGCGAGATCGCGGGGTGGCTCGCGAGCACGTCCTCGACCTCGCGGCAGTAGACGTTCATGCCGCCGCTGATGACCATGTCGGCCTGGCGGTCCCGCAGGTGCAGGTAGCCCTCGGTGTCGAGGAAGCCGATGTCGCCGGTGCGGATCCAGCCGCCGGGCAGGAACTTCTCCTCGGTGGCCGACGGGTTGTCGAGGTAGCTCTCGAGCACGTAGGGGGAGCGCAGGCAGACCTCGCCGGTCTCGCCGGCGGGCAGGGCGTCGAACCGGTCGGACACGATCGCCACGTCGGCCATGATCGACGCGCGGCCGCAGGAGTCGAGGAGCTCGGGGCGGGCGGGGTCGTGGTCGTCCTTCGCCAGCCGGGTGCCCCAGTTCGGGCACTCGGTCTGGCCGTAGAGCTGCACGAACACCGGTCCGAACACGTCGAGCGCACGGGCGAGCCGGTCGGGCGTGATCGGTGCCGCGCCGTAGACGACCGTCCGCAGCCCGAACGCCTCCGGGCCGTCGAGGAGGTCGAGCAGGCGGTAGAGCATGGTCGGGACGAGGAAGGTCCACGTGATCCCGCGACCGCGCAGGGCGGAGAGCACGGCGTCCGCGTCGAAGCCGGGCTCGATGACGCTCGTGGCGCCCCGGAGCAGCGCGGACTGCGCGAACAGACCGGCCGCGTGGGCGAGCGGGGTGGTCAGCAGCAGCCGGTCGTGCTGCACGATCTCGGCTTCCAGCAGCTGCGCGTGGTGCAGGGCGACGACCGAGGCCTGGGTGTGCACGACACCCTTGGGCTTCCCGGTCGTGCCGCCGGTGAAGTAGATCGCCGCCCGGGCGTCGGGGCCGACCGACGGGAGCGGCGGCGCGGGAACCGCCCGGGGCTCCGCCAGGTCGTCGACCGGGACCACCCGCCCCGGGACGTCCACGCCGAGCGACGGGTCGACGACCGAGACGCGCGCCCCGACCGCCGCCACGATGTACCGGACCGTGTCGGCCGGCAGCAGCGTGTTGATCGGCACCTTCACCGCACCCAGCCGCGCCACCGCCACGTCGGCGACGACGAACTCGACGCCGTTGCCGAGGTACAGCGCCACGGGATCGCCCGCCCCGACGCCGAGACCCTGCAGCTGGGCGGCGACCGCCGCGGACCACCGGTCGAGGTCGGCGAAGGTCCAGCTCCGCCCGCCCGCCTCGACGGCCGTCCGGTCGCGATACCGCTCGAAGGCCGCCGTGAACTCGGCACCCAGCGTCGTCCGCACGAAGGCCTCCCGGAGATCAGTGCATCGTCATGCCACCGTCCACGCTGAGCGTGGTCCCGGTGATGTAGGAGCCGGCGTCGGACGCGAGCAGCAGCAGGGGACCGTCGAGCTCGTCGAGCCGGCCGACGCGGCCGAGGGGCGTGGCGGCGTGGACGCTCGCGGCGCCGCGCTCGTGGGCGAGCAGCGGGGCGGTCATCTCCGAGGAGAAGAACCCGGGGGCCAGGGCGTTGACCCGGATGCCGTGGCGGGCCCACTGGCGTGCCAGGTCGCGGGTCATCCCCAGCAGCCCGGCCTTGGAGGCCGAGTAGGCGGCCTGGGGGACGTCGGTCGTCGCGAGGGCGAGCGCCGAGGAGACGTTGACGATCGACCCGCCGACGCCGGCGATCATCGCCCGGCCCGCGGCGGCGGCCACCTGGTAGGCGCCGAGGAGGTTGACGTCGAAGAGGCGTGCCGTCTGCGCGAGGTCGTCGCGGTCGGTGCGGCCTCCGTAGCCCATCCCGGCGTTGTTGACGAGGACGTGCACGGCGCCGAACTCGGAAACAGCCGCCTCGATCAACGCAGAGCACGCCGCGGCGTCGGTGACGTCCGTCGGCACCGCGAGGCACCGCCGTCCCTCGGCCTCCACGGCCGTCGAGACGGCCGCCAGCATCTCGGCGCGGCGCGCCGCCACCACGACGTCCGCGCCCGCGCGGGCGAGGACCACCGCGAAGTGCGCGCCGAGCCCGGACGACGCCCCGGTGACGACGGCGACGCGCCCGTCGAGGCGGAACGTCACGGCGACTCCACGATGATCGGGTCCGGCAGCGCGCCGAGCATCGCCCGCATGCTGCCCCCGGCCGCGAGACCGCCCAGCGCGAGCGCGAACAGCTGGTCGGCGAGGCGGATGTCGGCCTCCTCGCCGTGCGGCGTGAACCAGTGCTGCATCCAGTCGATCATGCCGACGATGGCGCGCGCGACGATCCGCGGCTCGGCGGCCAGCGAGAACTCGCCGCACGCGGCGCCCTCGGCCACCAGCGCCTCGACGGCCTCCATGTACCGGGCGTCCATCCGCCGGAACTCCGCGAACCGGGCCGACTGCTCCAGGCGCCCGAGGTGCTCGAGGTACACGAACGCCGCCGGGTAGTACTCGCTGAAGATCCGGACCTGCATCCGCACCAGCTCGCGCAGGCGGATCGCGACGCCGCTGTCGGTGTCGGCGAGCAGGCGCTCGAGCTCGTCGAGCAGGGCCCGGGCGGGCTGCTCGACGACGGCGAGGAGGAGGTCCTCCTTGCTGTCGACGTAGTTGTAGACGCTGCCCTTGAGGATGCCGACGCGGGTCGCGATGCCCTCGAGGGTCGCGTTCTCGTACCCGTGCTCACGGAACTCCTGGCCGGCGGCCTGCAGGATCTCCGGCCAACGGCTGGGACGGGGCATGGAGCACCTCGGGAAGTCAGGGCGTGAACTGCGCGGGAAAGCGTTGCATGCCGCGCGACAGCAGGACGGGATGCCACTCCAGCGGCTCGTCGGTGAGCCGCAGCCCGGGCAGCCGAGCGAACGCCTGGGGGATCGCGATCGACGCCTCGAGCCGGGCCAGCGGCGCGCCCAGGCAGTAGTGCATGCCGATCCCGAAGCCGAGCTGGCCGGACTTCTCGCGGGCGATGTCGAAGGCGTCGGGGTCTGCGAAGACCTCGGGGTCACGGTTGGCCGACGACGGGCTGAGGAACACGCGCTCGCCGCGGCGCAGCACCCGGCCGCGCAGCTCGACGTCGTCACCCATCACGCGCGCGACCGTCTTCGCCGGCCCGTCGAACCGCAGGGCCTCCTCGACGGCGCCGCCCACGAGCTCGGGGCGGTCGTGCAGCAGGGCGAGCTGCCCCGGGTTCTGCAGCAGCGCCAGGATCCCGTTGCCGATGAGGTTCGTCGTCGTCTCGTGACCGGCGAACAGCAGCAGGACCCCGGTGGAGATGACCTCGTCGTGGGTGAGGGCGTCGCGGTCGTCGCGCGCGCTGATCATGGCGGAGATCAGGTCGTCGGCCGGCGCGCGCTCGTGGGAGCGGACGAGGTCCGACAGGTACGCGGTCAGCTCCGCCATGCCCTGCGCCCCGACCGTGTGCCGGGTCGCGTCTCCCATGCCGCCGAAGACGAGCCCGGTGATCTGGTCGGACCAGTCCTTGAACTGCTCGCGGTCCTCGCGGGGCACGCCGAGCATGTCGGCGATCACCGAGGCCGTGAGGGGGTAGGCGAAGTCGCCGACGAGGTCGACCGCACCGTCGCCCCGCGACGCGATCCCCGACAGCAGCTCCGCCGCGATCACCTCCACCGACGCCGCCATCTGCGTGACCGCGCGCGGGGTGAAGGCGCGGCTGAGCAGGCGGCGCAGGCGCTTGTGATCGGGCTGGTCCTTGAACACCATCCAGCCCTCGAGGACCTCGAACGCCGCGCGCACGCCCGGGTCCGCGTCCGGGCCCTCGAGCTTGGCGCGGCGGTAGGGCGTGATCCGGTCGGACGAGAAGCGCTCGTCGCGCAGGGCGGCGAGGACGTCGTCGTACCGCGTGACGAACCACGACCGGTACCGGGTGCTCCAGTGCACGGGGTCGTGCTCGCGCAGGGCCGCGAGCAGCGGGTACGGGTCGGCGACGGCCTCGGCGCCGAGCAGGTCGGCGTGTACGAGGTCGATGTGCTGGAGCATGACCCCGTCGCTGCGCTCTCCCCGGCCGGTCACCGGGCCTCCAGCACCGTCACGACGCACGCGTTGCCGTCGAGCACCGAGACGCCGCCGCCCATGGTCTCGACGAGCCCGAGGCGGGCGCCCTCGACCTGCCGCGCCCCGCACTGCCCGCGCAGCTGCCAGGTGATCTCCGCGAGCTGCGCGAGACCGGTGGCGCCGAGCGGGTGGCCGCGGGAGAGCAGGCCGCCGGAGGGGTTGACGGGGTGAGCGCCGCCGAGGGCGGTGACGCCGCCGGCCGCCGCCTTCCCGCCGTCGCCGGGCGGCACGAGACCGAGGGCCTCGGTGGTGACGATCTCGCCGATCGTGAAGGCGTCGTGCACCTCGACGACGTCGACGTCGGTCGTGGCGTCGAGGCCGGCGGCGGCGAGGGCGTCGCGGGTGGTGGCGGCGACGACGTCGTGGCCCCAGACGTGGGGGGAGCGGTGGTTCCAGGGCGCGCCGCTGCGCAGGGCCGCGCCCCGCACGACGACCTCGCCGGGGACACCGGACGCCGGGACCAGCACCGCCGCCGCGGCCCCGTCCGACGTCGGGCAGCACTGGAGCAGCGTCAACGGGTCGGCGATCATGCGCGACGCCAGCACCTCGTCGACCGTGTAGTTCCCCGAGTACTGCGCGCGCGGGTTGTGCACCGCGTGCGCGTGGTTCTTCACCGACACCGCCGCGAGCTGCTCGGGCGTCGCGGCGCCGGTGTGCAGGTAGCGGGCGGCGCTCATGGCGTACATCGCCGGCATGGCGAGCCCGGCGCGCCCCTCGGGGTCGGTGGTCTCGGGGGTGATGGCGCCGGAGAACGCCGTGCTCATCTGCTCCAGGCCGAGGGCGAGGACCCGCCCGTAGCGCCCGGTGCGGACGGCCTCGTGCGCCTCGACGAACGCCGTGGTGCCGCTGGCGCAGGCGTTCTCGACCGTGAGGATCGGGACGCCGGTGATCCCCATGGCACGCAGCACGCGCTGGGCGACCCCGGCCGGCGCGAACACGGTGCCGACCCACACGGCGTCGACGCCGTCCACGCCGGCGTCCCGGAACGCCTCGCTCACCGCGTCGTACGCGAGCGCGACCAGGTCGCGGTCGGGCTGGCGCCCGAAGTGCGAGGTGCCGACACCGGCGACGGCGACCGTTCCCGCGGCGCTCACCGGGCCACCTCCACCTGCAGGTCGCCGTCGTCCGAGGCGCCGACCAGCCACGCGGGCCCGCCGATCGGGGCCGGCTCGTCGCCGGCGACGTGCGCGAGCACCCGCGGCCCGTCGTCCAGGTCGACGTAGGCCAGCGAGTACGGCGGGGTGTGCCCGGGCACGGCGATCCGGACCACGGTGCTGCTCCACACGGTGCCGCGCGGACCGAAGCGCGCCTCCTCCACCTCGGCGCCGCACGCGGGGCACCGCGGCCAGGCGTAGGCCACCGGCTCGGCGCAGGCACGACAGCGTCGTCCCACGACGACCCAGTCGCCCTGTGCCGTGCAGTGGATCTCCGGGCGCGGATCGACGCCCGTCGGAGAGGACATGCGCACTCCTCCGTCTCGGATGGCGGCCATGTAAGCAAACGGTTGGTCGGTTAACAACCATCGGCCCACGAGGTTTGGGCTGAGACGAGCCGGTCTGGCTCGGTAGTCGTTACCAGTCTTGACACGACTGGTGAGGCAGACCACAGTGAGCCCACCGCCGATGGCAAACACGAGTTTGCCAACGCCGAGCCCCTCGCCCCGCAGTGCGCGCTCGACTCGAGCAGGAGGAACCGATCGATGAAGTTCGGCTTTTTCACGATGCCGGAGCACCCGCCGATCGAGAACTGGACGCTGTCCTACGACCGCGACATCGCCGCGATCGTCGAGGCCGAGCGGCTCGGGTTCTCGGAGTACTGGATCGGTGAGCACCACACCGGCGGGTACGAGAACGTCCCCGTGCCGGAGTTCATGATCGCCAAGGCGTCGGCGCTGACCCACCGGATCCGCCTCGGCACGGGCGTCGTGAACCTGCCGTACCAGGACCCGTTCATGGTCGCCGAGCGCCTCGCCTTCCTCGACCACCTCACCCACGGCCGGCTCGAGTACGGCTTCGGCGGGGGCGGGCTGCCCACGGACAAGGCGCTGTTCGGGCTCGAGCCCTCGGAGGCCGCGCCGCGGACCAACGAGGCGCTGGAGATCATCTGGCAGCTGCTGACGTCCGAGGACCCGGTGAACTACGAGGGCGTGTACTGGAAGTACGAGAACCGCCAGCTCCAGGTCGGTCCGTACCAGGACGTCCCGCCGTTCGCGATCGCCGGCCTGACCGGCACGCACAACTACGCGAAGTGCGGCGAGAAGGGCTGGAAGCCGCTGTCGGTGCACTTCGCGCCGACCGACAACGGCACCTACACCGACGCCCCGGACCTCAAGGCGATGGGCGCCGCGATGCTCGAGGCGGGCAACCGCGCCGGGATCGCCGAGTCCGTGACCCGCGAGAACTGGCGCGTCGTGCGCGAGGTCTACGTGACCGACAACAAGGACCAGGCGCTCCGCGACATCCGCGAGGGCGTCAAGCTGTCCTACGACTACCTGTTCGGCCTCGGTCTCGGTGCCCTCATGAAGATCGGCGACGGGATGACCGACGCCGACCTCACGCTCGACTGGATGGTCGAGAACATCCCCTGGATCGTCGGCAGCCCCGAGGAGTGCACCAGGCAGATCAAGGAGCTCGAGGAGGAGACCGGCGGCTTCGGCACGCTGCTGATCAACTGCCGCGACTGGGTCACCACCGACAAGTGGAACCGCTCCATGGAGATGTTCGCCCGCTACGTCATGCCCAACTTCCAGGCCAACCAGCGCATGGCCCGCCGCCAGCGGATGGCCAACGTCGCGCTCGGGATCGCCTGATGGCGCCGGGGATCACCCGCCTCGAGGGGCGGGTCGCCGTCATCACCGGCGGCGTGCAGGGGATCGGGCGTGCGGTGGCGCTGCGCGTCGCCGCCGAGGGCGCCACCGTGATCATCGGTGACCTCCAGGACGACGACTCCACCGCCAAGCAGATCGTCGCCGACGGCGGGCAGGCGTCCCACATCGTCATGGACACCCGCCAGCGCGACGACTGGAAGCGCCTCATGGACGAGGCGATCGGCGGGTACGGCCGGCTCGACATGCTCGGCAACATCGCCGGCGTCACCAACACGTTCGGCCCCGACAACGTCGTCGACCTCGACGATCTCGGCTGGGACCACGTCGTGGGCACCGACCTGAAGGGCGTCTGGCTGGGCATGCAGGCCGCCATCCCGCGGATGCTGGAGAACGGCGGCGGCAGCATCGTCAACATCGGCTCGATGGCGGCGCTGAAGGGCCTCGAGAACCTCGCGGCCTACTCCGCGGCCAAGGGCGGCGTGGTGAGCCTGACCCAGCAGGCGGCGATGGAGTACGGGCCGCGGGGCGTCCGCATCAACTGCATCTGCCCCGGCACCATCGACACGCCGATCCTCGCGGGGATCACCGACAGCATGAAGAAGAACTTCGAGGCCGCGCACATCATCCCGCGCCTCGGCAAGCCGGAGGACATCGCCGCGGCGGCGGCGTTCCTGTTCTCCGACGACGCCGCGTTCTGCACCGGCGAGATCCTCCCGGTCGACGGCGGCTGGAACACCAAGGGCAGCGCCGGCTGACGCAGCCGGCGCAGCGCGGGACCGGCGCCTCCCCCCGGCGTCGGTCCCGCGCGTCATTCCACGGCGATCAGCACCGGCGATCACAGACCCGAAGGAGACCCATGGACCTCACCGGACAGACCGCCGTGGTCACCGGGGCCGGCAGCGGCATCGGCAAGGGCATCGCGAAGGCGCTGCTCGAGGGCGGCGCGAACGTGGTCGGGCTCGAGATCGAGCCGGCCAACATCAAGTCGGCGACCGACGAGCTCGACGGCGGCGCCCGTCTGGTCTGGTCGGAGGGGTCGGTGACGGTCGCCGCGGACGTCGAGGCCGCGTTCGACCTCGCCGAGAGCCGCTTCGGCACCGTCGACCACCTCGTCAACAACGCCGGCACAGCGTCGCTCTCGCTGGTGATCGACTGCAGCGAGGACGAGTGGGACCTCATCGTCGACACCTGCCTCAAGGGCACCTTCCTGTGCACCCGGGCCTACGCCCGCCGGGCCATCGCCGCCGGGAAGGGCGGGTCGGTCGTCAACATCTCCTCGCTCAACGCGATCGCGGCCACCGACGGCCTCGGGCACTACTGCGCCGCCAAGGCCGGCGTCATGAACTTCACCAAGGTCTGCGCGGGCGAGATGGGGCGCCACGGCATCCGCGTCAACGCGATCGGGCCGGGCACCGTCAACACCCCGCTCGGCGCCGGCTTCACGGTCGGGCAGATCGGCCAGGAGTTCCTCGACCGCACGCTGGTCGGGCCGCCGCGCCACCAGGAGCCCTCGGACATCGCCGACGTCGCGCTGTTCCTCATGTCGCCGACGGCGGGCCGGATCACCGGCCACTTCATCCCCGTCGACGGCGGCCAGCACGTGCGCGGCCTGCACTCCTACTGGGACGTCGCCGAGGCCCAGGGCATCGTCGCGCGGCCGGCCCGGTGACGGTGGAGGCCGTGACCACCGAGACGCAGGCGTCGACGACCCCGGACGCGCGCGGGTTCCCGCGCTTCTGGGACTCCGACCGGGAGACCCGCGACCCCGCGGAGCGCGACCGGATCATCCTCGAGCGGATGCAGCACCAGCTGCGCTACGCCTACGAGCAGCTCCCGTTCTACCGGCGCCACTACGACGCCCACGGCTTCCACCCCGACCAGGTGCGGTCGATCGAGGACTTCACCACGAAGGTCCCGGTGATCACCAAGAAGATGCTGATCGCCGACCAGCGCGAGCACCCGCCGTTCGGCAGCTACACGCCGCCGTTCGCGCCGGGGCAGATCGCCCGCGTCCACGGGTCGTCGGGGACCTCGGGGACGCCGACGATGTACGCGGTCTCGCACGGCGACTGGCGGCGCGCCGCGGACGTGCACGCGATGGCCCAGTGGTGCGCGGGGATCCGGCCCGACGACCTCGTGCAGGTCGGCTTCCCGTTCGGCCTGTTCTTCGGCGGCTGGGGTGTCGTGCAGGGCGCCGAGCGCATCGGCGCCACGGTCTTCCCGCTCGGGGTGACCGACTCCGAGCGGCACCTGCAGCTGATCACCTCGCTGGGCTCGACGGTCTTCAGCGCGACGCCGTCCTACTGCATCCACCTGCTCTCGGTGGCCGAGCGCCTCGGCATCGACCTGGCCGCGAGCACCGTGCGCCGCATCCTCGTGGGCGGGGAGCCCGGCGGCAGCCTCCCGGGCACACGCAAGATCATCGAGGAGGGCTGGGGCGCGATCGCCAGCGACGCCGGCTCCACCTCGGAGATGTACCCGTTCCAGACGAGCGTCGGGTGCGAGGCCGGCACCGGTACCCACCTGATCACCGACGAGGTGTTCACCGAGGTCGCCGCCGCCGACGACCTCAACGTCCCCGTCCCCGCGGGCGAGCGCGGCGCGGTCGTCTACACCCACCTCTGGCGCGAGTCCCAGCCGATGATCCGGTTCGCGCCCGGGGACGAGACGTACATGGCCACCGACCCGTGCCCGTGCGGGCGCACCTACCCGCGGCTGCCGGAGGGCATCCTCGGGCGGCTCGACGACATGCTCGTCATCCGCGGCGCGAACGTCTTCCCCAGCGCCGTGGAGACCGGCCTGCGCACCGTGCCCGAGCTCGGGCCCGAGTTCCGGATCCTGGTGAGCAAGGTCGGCGCGCTCGACGAGATGACGGTCGAGGCCGAGCTGACGCCGCGGGCGGCGAGCGAGGTGGCCGACCGCGACGAGCTGGTCGGGCGCATCGAGGACGCGCTGCGCCGCAGCGTCCACATCCGCGTCCCGGTGGCGCTGCTCGAGCCCGGGACCCTGCCCGAGACCACGTTCAAGGCCCGCCGCGTCGTCGACCAGCGACCGAAGAACTGATCAGCACTGACACCGAGGAGCCGATCCGTGATCGTCCAGCTGTCCGCAGGCTCGGCCACCGTGGCCGAGCCCGACGACTGCACCCGCCTGCACGTGGCGACGTCGCTGCCCGCCGACGCCGTCGGCGAGGCGCTGCTCGGATCGGGCATCGGCCGGCTCGAGGCCGGGGACGCGCTCCTCGACCTCGAGACCCTCCGCGACCGCGCCCGGGCGGGCGCGCAGGAGCCGGACTGGGACGAGAAGTGGGCGAAGATGATCGACTACGCCAGGACGAAGGGGTGGGTGACGGCCGACGACGCGGCCGTCCGGGCCCACGTGGAGTACGGGGCGTCATCGTGACCACGACGGAGAAGGTGCGCGTGCCGCTGGCGAGCGACGACCTGCGCCAGGTCTACGGGCGTTTCCCGACGGGCGTGGTCGCGGTGTGCGCGGAGGTGGACGGCGCGCCGGTCGGCCTCGCGGTGAGCACGTTCGTCCCCGTGTCGCTCGACCCGCCGCTGGTCAGCGTCTGTGTCCGCACCGCGTCGACCACCTGGCCGCTCCTGCGGCGCGCCCCGCGGCTCGGGATCAGCGTCCTCGGGTCGCACCACGAGGGCGTGGCCCGCGCGCTGGCCGGGCCCGCCGAGCACCGCTTCCGCGACGTCGCCACCGAGGTGCGCGACGACGCCGCGCTGTTCGTCACCGAGGCGCCCCTGGCGCTGACCGTCAGCGTCGTCGACGACGTCGTCGCCGGCGACCACCTCATCGTCGTGTGCCGCGTCAACGAGGTGCTCGTCGACGACGGCCACGGCCCGCTGGTGTTCCACCGCAGCGCGCTGCGCCCTCTCGTCGCTGCCTAGGAACGCTCGAACTCCCACAGGAGCAGGCCGGGCAGGCCGACGTAGGCGGCCCGGTTCGCGTCCGGGACGACCTCGGCGGTGGGGGTGGCGACGGCCTCGACGGTCAGGCGCGGTTCCTCGTAGTGGCGCACGGCGAGCCCGGCGTCGAGGGCGGCGGTGACGTAGTCCGAGGGCACGTGGTGGTGCAGTCGCATGAAGCCGCGGCCGTGGTCGGTCGGGAACTGCGCCTGCCAGCCCAGCATCACCAGAAACGGGTGGACGTCGCTGATGACGACCCGCCCGCCGGGGCGGACGACGCGGGCGAGCTCGCCGATCGCGACGGCCGGGTCGGCGACGTGCACGAGGGCGAGGGCGCAGACGGCGGCGTCGACGGACGCGTCGGGCAGCGGCAGGGCGGAGAGGTCGCCGAGCTCGAAGCGGGCGTCGGGGAGCTTGGCGCGCGCGAGGTCGAGCATGGCGGGGGACTGGTCGACGCCGGTGACGGAGTGGCCCCGCCCGGCGAGGTAGGCCGCCCAGCGGCCGGTGCCGCAGGCGGCGTCGAGGACCTCGCCGGCGGGCAGCGGATCGAGCAGGCGGCGCAGGGGCGGCTCCTCGAGGCCGAACAGCCGCAGCGGACGGTCGTAGGTGGCGGCCCACTGCGCGTAGCCGTCGGTCAGGTCGAGCTCGGCGCCGAGGGTTCCGGCGGGCGGGTCGCCGGTGAGCAGCGCCCGCGTCTCGGTGAGGCGCGCGGCGCGGGCGCCGGCCGCGTCGGCGCCCTCGGCGTACAGCGTCCGGAGCAGCGCGAGACCCTCGACGCCGACCGTGAGCTCCTCGAGCGTCGGGCCCGGTTCGGTCATCGTGCGGACGCTAGTGCGGAAGCAGCCGATGCAGCCAGGACGCCGGGTCCGCGACTCGCGAGGTCGGGGAGCCCGTGCCCCGGACCCGTGTCCTCGGGACACGGGTCGCGCGTCGTCGGCCGGCCCGCGGAATGCCGCCCGGCGCGCCGCGGTTCCCCGCTCATGAGGATCGGCATCATCGGTGCAGGCAAGATCGGTGGAACGTTGACGCGGCGGCTGGCCGCGCTGGGGCACGAGGTCCGTGTCGCGAACTCCCGTGACCCCGAGACCCTGGCCGAGCTCGCCGCGGAGACCGGAGCGACGGCCGTGTGGGCGTCCGAGGCCGCGGCGGACGCGGACGTGGTGATCGTCAGCATCCCGCAGAAGAACACCCCCGACCTCGCGGCCGGGATCGTGGCGTCGGCGAAGCCGGACGCCCCGGTCATCGAGACGAACAACTACTACCCGCAGCAGCGGGACGGCCGCATCGGCGCGCTCGAGGACGGCACGGCGGAGAGCGTGTGGGTGTCCGAGCACCTCGGCGCGCCGGTCTATAAGGCGTTCAACGGGATCAACTGGAAGCACCTCCTGGAGCGCGGCAAGCCCCGGGGTGAGGCCGGCCGCATCGCCCTCCCGGTCGCGGGCCCCGACGGTCCCGCGAAGGAGACCGTGTTCGCGCTCATCGACGAGCTGGGCTTCGACCCCGTCGACGCCGGCCCGCTCGAGGAGTCGTGGCGCCAGCAGCCGGGCTCGCCGGTGTACGGCGCGGACCTCGACGCCGACGGCGTCCGTCAGGCGCTCGCCGCGGCCTCGCCGGACCGCCCGGACGGCTTCCGCGCGGCCTGACCGGGCAGAGGGCGCACCCCGGTCGGACGATCCGGGGTGCGCCCCGGCAGTCACTCCCGCCAGTGACCTGCGTCATGATTCTCCCGGACCTTCTGGATCGATGACGGGAGCGCGGGCGACATGCGCGTGGGTGTGCTGACCGGCGGCGGCGACTGCCCCGGTCTCAATGCGGTCATCCGGGCGATCGTCCGGCGCGGTGTGCCCGAGTACGGCTTCGAGTTCCTGGGGTTCCGCGACGGCTGGCGCGGGCCGCTGGAGGCCGAGACCCGGACGCTGGACATCCCGGCGGTGCGCGGGCTCCTGCCGCGCGGGGGCACGATCCTCGGCTCGTCGCGGACCAACCCGTTCGCGATCGAGGACGGCGTCGGGCGCATCCGCAAGAACCTCCAGTCCCTCGGCGTCGACGCGCTCGTGGCGATCGGCGGGGAGGACACCCTCGGCGTCGCGAGCGAGCTGCACGAGAAGGGCGTCAAGGTCATCGGGGTGCCGAAGACGATCGACAACGACCTCTCGGGCACCGACTACACGTTCGGCTTCGACACCGCGGTGGGGATCGCGACCGAGGCGATCGACCGGCTGCACACCACCGCCGAGTCGCACCACCGCGCGCTGATCGTCGAGGTCATGGGCCGGCACGCGGGGTGGATCGCGCTGCACTCCGGCATGGCCGGCGGCGCGAACGCGATCCTCATCCCCGAGGTCCAGTTCGACATCCAGCAGGTCTGCTCCTGGGTGGAGAGCCGCTTCCGGCTCGACTACGCGCCGATCATCGTCGTGTCCGAGGGCGCGATGCCCCAGGGCGGCGAGAACGTGCTGCTCGCCGGCGGCACCGACGAGTTCGGCCACGCGCGCCTCGGCGGCATCGGCGACTGGCTGGCCCGCGAGATCGAGACGCGCACCGGTAAGGAGGCGCGCACGACGGTGCTCGGGCACGTCCAGCGCGGCGGCACGCCCAGCGCGCGCGACCGTTGGCTCGCGACCCGCTTCGGGCTGCACGCCGTCGACGCCGTCGCGGCGGGGCAGTGGGGGCACATGACCGCGCTGCGTGGCACCGACATCACGATGGTGCCGCTGCGCGAGGCGACCGAGCAGCTCAAGCTCGTCGACCCGTCCCTCTACGCCGAGGCCGCCGTCTTCTTCGGCTGACCAGTCGGTCCATGGCCCGCTCCACGGGGTGACATGGACCCGTCTGCTCGGACCGCGCCCCCGCCTCCAGTCTTCGGGGACGTCAACGCCCTGCTCAGGACGTCTGCAGCGCCTCCGTGAGCAGCGCGACGAGCGCCGCGTGCTGCGCGTCGGCCGACGACCCGAGCTCCTCGTCGGCCCCGTCCAGGGCGACGGCGGCGAGGTTGGCCTTCTCGCCGAGCAGGTCCGCGATCCGGGCGTCGATCGTCTGCGCGGCGAGGATGCGCCACGCGGTGACCGGCTCGGTCTGGCCGATGCGGTGGCAGCGGTCGATCGCCTGGGTCTGCTCCGCGGCGGTCCACGGCAGCTCGGCGAGCACGATGTTCGACGCGACCTGGAGGTTGATGCCGACCCCGGCCGCGGTCAGCGAGCAGACCGCGACGGAGACGTCCGGGTCCTCGACGAAGGCGTCGATGTTGCGCTGGCGGACGTTCGGGGTCTGGTCGCCGCGGATCGACGAGTACCGGACACCCTGCTTGGCGAACGTCTCCTCGGCGGCGTCCATGACGTCGACGTGCTTGGCGAAGAAGACGACCTTGCCGGCGCTGCGGGCGAGCTGGGCGGCGTAGTCGGCGGCGAGCGCCGCCTTCGCCTGCCCGATGCGGCGCATCATGCTGAACACGTTGTCGCCGCTCGAGGCGTTGGTCGCGTCCTTCTGCTCCCAGGTGGCGACGCGGGCGACGAGGTCGTTGTCGATCCCCTCGACGTCGCCGGCGCCCCGGGCGGCGAGGGCGTCGCGGTAGCGCGACACCATCCGCTGCGCCAGGTCCCGCTCGGCCGCGCGGATGGAGCGCCCGGTCGGGCCGTCGAGCTCGACGGGCAGGTCGGCGATGCGGCGCGCCGGGATGTCGGCGGCCACGTCGACCTTGCGGCGGCGCACGATGCCCCGGTCGACGACGCACTGGCGCGCGGCGGGGTAGAAGCCGCGGTCGGCGGGCGTCAGGCCCGTCTCGGTCAGCGAGTCCATCAGGGCACCGACCGGCTTCTTCACGTCGATCCAGCCGAGGAACTCCCAGATGGCCAGGAAGTCCTCGATGTCGTTGATCAGCGGCGTGCCGGTCAGCGCCATGAGCAGCGGGTCGCCCGTGAACGACCGGATCTTCTCGGCGAGCGAGAGCACGTGCTGCGAGCGCTGCGAGGTCTTGTTCTTGATGAAGTGCGCCTCGTCGACGACCATCCCGCGGAAGCCGAAGTCGCGCAGCCACCCGATGTGCCGGTCGAGCACCTCGTAGTTGACGACGACGACGTCGGCGAACCCGTCGACGTTGTCGCCGTCGCCCTGGATCGCGGTGGCCTTGCGGCGCGTCGACCACAGCCCGGCCTCGCGCACCCAGTTCGTCTTGACGACGTTGGGGGCGACGACGAGCAGGGGATAGGCCTTGGCCGCCTCGGCCGCGAGCAGCGCCTGGGCGGTCTTGCCCAGGCCGGGCTCGTCGGCGAGCAGGAAGGTGCGGTGACCCTCCGCGGCCGCGGCGACGACGCCCGCCTGGTGGGGCATGAGCTCCTTGCCGCCGGCGACCTTCCGGGACCCGGGCGGCGGCAGCGCCATGGTGGCCGCGCCGTCGCCGGCGCGCTCGAACGCGCGCAGCAGCGGATCGAGGAGCTCCCAGCCGTCGAGGCGCGTCGGGCGGTGCGCGGCGGGCCGGGCGGCCGAGAAGTCGGGGGCGAGGAACGGGTTGGCCATCTGGCGGGAGACGACCGACTGGGGCACGACGCCCTGCTTCGCGGGTGCCGGCGGAGCCTCCTCCTCGGCGGGCGGCTCCTCCTCGCGCGGCGGAGTGATGCCCGCGCGGCGCATCATGTCGCGCTCGAGCGAGCGGGCCTCGTCGGAGACGACGGCGTCCTCGCCGAGCAGCGCCAGGAGCGACTGGTCGCGCACGGCGGTCTTCGCGAGCGACGTCGCGATCTCGTCGAGCTTCTTGAGGCGCTCGCCGCGGCGGGCCTCGGCGAGGTCCTCGTTCGCCCGCACGCGGGCGCGCTCGTCGCGCAGCAGCAGCGCGACGGCCTGGAACTTGGTGCGGGTCGCGGCGGTCGGGCGACCCTTCTTCAGGGCGGCGCCGATCTCGTCGACGGCGCGCGTGAGCACCGAGATGACGTCCTCGCGGCGGCGTCCGCGACGCTGCTGACCGCGCCCCGGGGCGCCACGTCGGCCCCCGGGCTGGGGCTGGCCTCGACGAGCCATGTACCTCCTCCGGCACGCCCGGCGCTCTGCCGGGCACGGTCGTCCGGGTGACGGAGTCACAGGGGAGGGGCTCCTCCACCCTGCGAGGTGGAACACGGGATCAGCGCAGATCGATACCGCGTGTTCCGGAGTGCGCCGCGCGTGCGGTGTATGACGTACCCGAACTCGACGCCCATGGTACTCCGTGCCGCCGGGAGCGCGACGCGACGCGCCGTGTCCGCCTCGCCGTGCGCCGTCCGCTGGAGGAGCCTGGGCGGGCCGGGGCCGTGTGGACGAGGGGACAGCGCCGATGGTCGTCACGGAGGAGGAGGCCGCGACGCCGCGCCTGGGCCGCCGGGTGGTCGCGCTCTTCGCGCCGTACCGGGGACGCCTCGCCCTGATCGCCCTGGCGATCCTGGTGACCGCCGGGCTCGGGATCGCCAACCCGTTCCTCACCCAGGCCGTGTTCGACGACGCCCTGTTCGCCCCCGGCGGGCCGCAGCTGGGCCTGCTCGCCGTCCTCGTCGCGGCGATGGTGGTGATCGCGCTGGTCTCGGGCCTGATCGGGGTCGGCCAGACCTACCTGACGACCGTGCTCGGCAACCGCGTCATGCAGGGGCTGCGCGACCGGCTCTTCGCCCACCTGCAGCGCATGCACCTGGGCTTCTTCACCTCGACGAAGACCGGCGTGATCCAGTCGCGGCTCGACAACGACGTCGCCGGGGTGCAGTCGGTGGTCACCGAGACGGCGTCGTCGATCCTCGGCAACGTCGTGACGGTGGTGGCCTCGGTCGCGGCGATGCTCGCGCTGTCCTGGCAGCTGTCGCTGGTGGCCTTCGTGCTCATGCCGGTCTTCATCGTGCTGCAGATCCGGGTGGGGCGGGTCCGCCGGCGGGTGGCCGCGAACACCCAGGCGTCGTTGTCGGACATGTCGGCGATCACCCAGGAGTCGCTGTCGGTGTCGGGGTGCTGCTGGCCAAGGTGTTCGGCCGCCAGGAGCACGAGGTCGAGCGCTACCGGTCCGAGAACGCGCGCCAGACCGACCTGCAGGTCCGCCAGACGATGACCGGCCAGTCGTTCTTCGCCGTGGTGCAGGCCTTCTTCGCCATCACCCCGGCCGCGGTGTACCTGGTGGCCGGGTACGTCGGCACCGGGACGGGCGGCGCGCTGCTCTCGGCGGGCACCCTGGTCGCGTTCACGACCCTGCAGAGCCGGCTGCTCTTCCCCGCCGTGCAGCTGCTGCGGGTCTCGCTCGACGTGCAGACGTCCCTGGCCCTGTTCCAGCGCATCTTCGCCTACCTCGACCTCGTCCCGGCGATCACCGATCCGCCCGGGGCGCGCCGGCTCGACAAGGACCGGGCGCAGGGGTCGGTCGAGTTCCGGGAGGTCTGGTTCCACTACCCGGCGTCGGAGGAGGACGAGGTCGAGAAGGTCGAGCGGGACACCACCTGGGCCCTGCAGGACCTCTCGCTGCGCATCGAGCCCGGCCGGCTGGCCGCGGTGGTCGGGCCGAGCGGCGCGGGGAAGACGAGCCTGTCGTACCTGGTCCCGCGCCTCTACGACGTCGACCGCGGCGCCGTGTGCCTCGACGGGGTCGACGTCCGGGAGCTGGCGCTGTCGTCGCTGGCCGACGTGGTCGGCATGGTCACCCAGGACACCTACCTCTTCCACGCCACGATCGCCGAGAACCTGCGCTACGCCGCGCCCGAGGCGACCGACGCCGAGCTGGAGGCGGCCGCCCGCGCGGCCAACATCCACGACCGGATCGTCGGCTTCGACGGGGGCTACGACACGGTGGTCGGGGAGCGGGGCTACCGGCTCTCGGGCGGCGAGAAGCAGCGCCTGGCGATCGCCCGGGTGATCCTCGCCGATCCCCGCGTGCTGATCCTCGACGAGGCGACCTCGGCGCTCGACACCGTGAGCGAACGCCTCGTGCAGCACGCCCTCGAGTCGGTCATGTCGGGGCGGACCACGATCGCGATCGCCCACCGGCTCTCGACGGTCCTCGCCGCCGACGTCATCTTCGCCCTGGACGGCGGCCGCCTGGTCGAGTACGGCACCCACGAGGAGCTGCTGGCCCGCGGCGGGCTCTACGCGAAGCTCTACGCCGAGCAGTTCGGCGCCGGCCAGGTCGAGGCCCGCTGCGCCGACGGCATCCGCTTCCGCGACGGTGACGTGCTGCGCCAGGAGCCGCAGACGGATGTCGCGTAGCGACGGGCCGGGTTAGGGTCGGCGCATGCTGCTGACCACCCGGGATCACATCGATCTCGCGCGCGTGTCGTCGGCCCTCTGTCGTCGCTGAGCTGCTTCCTCGCGCCCCTCCCGCCGGTCCGCTGAACGCGGTCGCGGCGTGCCCTTCTGCGAATGGACATCTCCGTGACCGCGACCGCGTCCGCCACCTTCACCGACGACCAGCTCGACGAGATCTTCACGCCCGTGTACGCCCGCATCGCCGAGGGCGCGGTCCGGCGCGAGCAGGACCGCTCGCTGGCCCACGACGAGGTCGCCGCGCTCAAGGAGGCCCGGTTCGGGGCGCTCCGGGTGCCGGTCGAGCTCGGCGGCTACGGCGCCTCGGTGCGCCAGCTGTTCCGCCAGCTCGTCCTGCTGGCGGCCGCGGAGTCGAACCTGCCGCAGGCGCTGCGCGTGCACTGGTGGTTCGTCGAGGAGCAGCTGCTCGCGCAGGACGGGCCCGAGCGCCAGCGCTGGCTGCGCGCGGCCGCCGACGGCGTACTCGTCGGCAACGCCATCTCCGAGCCGGGGGTCGGCGCGATCGACCGGTACAGCACCGCGCTGACACCCGACCTGCGCCTGACGGGCACCAAGTACTACAGCACCGGCAGCCTCTACGCCGACCACATCGTCGTCGCCGCCGACCGTGACGGCGAGCGGGTCGCGGTCCTCGTGGACGCCGACGCCGACGGCGTCACCCAGCACGACGACTGGGACGGGTTCGGCCAGCGCCTGACCGCCAGCGGGACCACCGAGTTCAGCGACGTGTCGGTGCCCGCCGACCGGGTCCTCGGCCCCGGCTACGGCACGCCGGGCCGGACGTACGGGACGTCGTACCTGCAGCTGGTGCAGCTCTCGGTGCTCGCCGGGATCGCCCAGCGGGCCACCGACGACGTCGCCGGCTGGGTGCGCGACCGCACCCGCACCTTCACCCACGCCCCCGCGGACCTCCCGCGCCACGACCCGCTCGTCCAGCAGGTCATCGGGCGGCTGTCGTCCACCGCCTACGCGGCGCGCACGCTCGTCCTGGACATCGCCGACCAGCTCGACCACCTGCTCGCGACCGACAGCGCCGACGCCGACCTGCTCGACCGCGTCGAGCTCGACGTCGCCCGCGCCCAGGCCGTCGTGATCCCGACCGTCCTCGACGCCACCACCCAGCTGTTCGAGGTGGGCGGCGCGTCGATCACCTCGGAGAAGCTGCGCCTGGACCGTCACTGGCGCAACGCCCGCACGATCTCGGTGCACAACCCGCTGATCTACAAGCTGCGCACCGTCGGCGACTTCGTCCTCAACGGTGCCGACCTGCCCTACGCGTGGAGCGCCGGACGCCGCTGAGCCTTCGGCCGAACGGGCGGCGCCGGGGTCGGGACGCGTCCCTATCGTGTCCCCTCCCGGGAGAGGGAGGACGCCGGATGGCGCTGCTGCAGTTCGGCGACGAGGGCGCGCGGCGCATCGAGCGCGTCTACGCGACGCCCGACGTCGTCCGCCAGCGGGAGCAGGTCCTCGAGCTCCTGCAGCCCGCGGTGGGCGAGGAGATCCTCGACGTCGGCTCCGGGCCGGGGTTCCTGTTGCGGTCGATCGCCGAGGCCGTCGGGCCGGCGGGCTCGGCGCGCGGGCTGGAGCCGAGCGCGGCGATGAACGCCATGGCGCAGGCCCGCTGCGCCGACGTGGCGTGGGTCGGGCTCGACGAGGGGAACGCCGAGGCGCTGCCGTACTCCGCGGCGTCGTTCGACGCGGTGGTGTCGACGCAGGTCTACGAGTACGTCGCCGACGTCCTCGGCGCCCTGGTCGAGGTCCGGCGCGTGCTGCGGCCCGGCGGGCGCGTCGTCGTCCTCGACACCGACTGGGACTCGGTGGTCTGGCACGCCACCGACCGCGAGCGGCACCGGCGGGTCATGGCGGCGTGGGAGGAGCACCTGGTCGACGCGCGCCTGCCCCGCACGCTGCCGGGGCTCCTGGAGCGCGCGGGGTTCCGCGTCGTCGAGCGCCGCCTGATCCCGGTGTTCAACCCGGTCTACGACGAGGACACCTACAGCGCCGGGACGATCGACACCATCGGCGCCTTCGTCACGGGCCGGCACGGCCTCACCGACGACGACGTCGCGCGGTGGGCCGCGGACCTGCGCTCGCGGGGCACCGACTACCTGTTCAGCCTCAACCGCTACTGCTTCGTCGCGACGGCGACGGGGGAGCCGCCGTGATCCCGTGAGCGGTTGCGCCCGCGTTGCCTGCGTTGAGTGCGTGTTTCGGATACCGGGCTCGCCCGGCGAATCGGGCACGTGTGACAGACCATTTCTGCATGGCGGGAACCGGGCAGGCGACCGAGCCGGCAGGACAGGACACCAAGCTGGCGCGCAACGTCGGCACCGTGTTGCTGTTCTTCTTCATCGTCGGCGACACGCTCGGCGCGGGGATCTACACCCTCGTCGGCACCATGGCCGAGGACGTCGGCGGCATGCTGTGGCTGCCGCTGGTGATCGCGCTGGTCGTGGCGCTGCTGACCGCGGGCACCTACGCCGAGATGATCTCGAAGTACCCGCACGCCGGGGGCGCGGCGCGGTACGCGGAACGGGCGTACAAGACACCGTTCCTGACCTTCATCGTCGGGTTCTTCATGCTCTCGTCCGGCATCGTGACCGCCGCGCTGCTGGCGAACGCGTTCGCCGGCGACTACTTCACGACGCTCGTCGACGTGCCCGCCGCGCCGGTCACCGTGATCTTCCTGCTGATCCTCATCGGCATCAACCTGCGCGGTGTCCGGGAGTCCCTGGCCGCGAACACCGTCGCGACGATCATCGAGACCAGCGGCCTGGTGATGGTGATCGTGGTGGCCGCCATCGTCTTCGGCAGCGGCGGAGGCGACGCCGCGCGCATCCTCACGCCCTCGCCGGATCAGCCGATCCTCGTCGGCGCCTTCGCGGCCTCGGTGGTCGCGTTCTTCTCGTTCCTCGGGTTCGAGGCGGCGGCCAACATGGCCGAGGAGGTCAAGGAGCCGAGCCGCGCCTACCCGCGGGCGCTGTTCGGGGCCATCACCACCGCCGGCGTCATCTACCTGCTCATCGCGCTCAGCTCCGCGATCGTCGTCGACCCGAACGTCATGGCGGAGTCCACCGGCCCGCTGCTCGAGGTGATCACCGCCTCCGGGCTGCCGATCCCCGCGTGGCTGTTCTCCCTCATCGCGCTCGTGGCCATCGCCAACGGCGCGCTGCTGTTCATGGTGATGGCGAGCCGCGCGACCTACGGACTGGCCGAGGTCGGCCTGCTGCCCTCGATCTTCGGCAGCGTCGCCCCGACCCGCCGGACGCCGTGGGTCGCGATCCTCGCCGTGGGCGCGGCGACGATCGGGATGAGCTTCGTCGGCAACATCGGCACCCTCGCCGACACCACGGTGCTCCTGCTGCTGTTCGTGTTCATCTCGACGAACGTCTCGTGCCTGGTGCTCAAGAAGGACCGGGTGGACCACGAGCACTTCCGCGTGCCGACCGTCGTACCGGTGCTCGCGATCGTCGCCAGCATCGTGCTGCTCACCCAGCAGTCGCTCGAGATCTGGCTGCTCGGCGCCGCCTTCGTCGTGGTGGGGACGATCCTGTTCGTCCTCGCCCGGATCGGGAGGCGCCGGTACGAGCAGGGGCCGCACGAGACGACGCTGACGTTCTGACGGATTCTCAGGCGACTCACTTCGAGTCGTCGGCGTTGTTCGAGTCCGGACGAATTCTGTCGACGGCGCGTAACTGATCGTATTCTCTTCGATCGTCACTCAATCGGCGCTCTCGGGTCCGAGTGGCACACGGCCCCGGACGCCACAAGCATTAACCACTCTGATCGGAAATGGTCCGATGCGGTGGGAATCCACCACGGAAGCGGGCGTCCACTCTACGATCCGTCGAGGTCGCTGGTTGGGGGTCTCATGCGCACCAGCATCGAGTACGAGGTCGGAGGGGCGACGCCGAGGAATGATCGGCGAGTTCCCGATTTGTCGCGGCTGAGGGCTGGCCGCCCGGCGCCTTCGATTCTCGTCCCGCTCGTGCTGTTGCTGTTCCTCGCCGCCTGTGCGGGTTCGGAAGCCGCTGACCAAGGACGATTGCCATCGGGAGAGCACAGCTCCGTCATCCATGGCGGGCCGCTCCATCCGGGGAGTGCCCAGAGCGGCGGTACTCCGGCCAGCGATACTCCCGGCAGCGGTGATCCCGGAGTCGCGTCGTCGGGGGCCCCGTCGAGTTCGTCCTCCGGTGGTGCAGGCGGCCCTGCGGGTCCACCGGAGCCGAGCCCTCCAGGTACCACGGGTTCAGCGGGTGGGCCGGGTGCCTCCGGTCCGCCCGGAAGCGCTGACGTTCCGGGATCGGGAAACGGCGCCCGCGACCCGTTGACTCTGCCCCGCAGAGCGCCTGCGTACAACCAGGCCTACGACAAACTGAATGGTGCGGGCACGTTCGACGAGGCAGTCGACGCCGTCCTGAGCGCCTGTAGCTTGGGGGAGGGTCAAGAAGAGCCCGATCCCTGCACGCCGTGCAGCAACGACGACACCTGCGCGCAGGGTGCCATCGATCTGCTGCTCTTCTGCACCATCACCGAACATCCGGTGCCTCCCAGTGACGGCACCAGTACGGTATGGGATTCCTCGACCGGTAATTGGCTCGACCGTTGGCCACCGACCTTGCTTGTCCTCGGGTCCGAATTCCGCAATGTCAGCTCGCCGGGAGGGGACTCGCGCATCAGGGCGATGGTCCGGGCGTCGAAGAAGTTGAACAATCAGGGCGAGACACGGGTGCTTGCCACGATGATCCGTGCCGGGGCCACTCGCGACCAGTTGTCGGCTGCCGGGGTGTCACTGTCGGAGTTCGAGCTGGCCAAGGCGAAGGCGGAAGAGTTCGCCGCGGCGGCGGCCTCCGCAGACGCAGACGGTGCGTCGCGCGTGGACCCCGCGGCCGGCGCGGTCGCTGATCCTGCAGCAGGCGCCGGCTCCGGAACGACGACGGGCACCGGAGCAGACACATCGACCGGGACCGGGACGCCGAGAGAGACCGTCCCGGAACCCGTGCCCGAACCCGAGCCGGAACCCGAGCCGCAGCCGGAACCCGAGCCGGAACCCGAGCCGGAACCCGAGCCGGAACCCGAGCCGGAACCCGAACCCGGAGCCGACGGCTGATGCCGTCAGCGGACGAGGGAGCTGAATCGTTCGTCGCCCCGGCCCCGCCGTCCCGGAGCGCCACGTCTCCCTTGTCCGTGGCTCAGCGAGATTCAGCGTTCGAGGGGCAGGACTCCTCGTAGGCCAGGCCCGGGAGGACCGTGGTCCACTCCTCCGCGTCGAGACCTCGTTCGACGACCGCGCAGGCCCGGTCCGCGGCGTGGGCGCGGAGGTCGTCGAGCACCGAGATGTCCCAGAGCCGCACGGTCCAGTCGGTGCTCGCGGTGGCGAGCAGGGAGCGGTCCCGCGCGAACCCGAGCGTCGTGATCGCGGACCCTGCCGTCGGGACGGGCGGACCCAGGGCGCGGGGGCCGGCGGGGACCGACAGGTCCCACAACGTCACCGAACCCATCGCCCCGGCTCCGGCGAGCGTCGCGCCGTCGCCGGAGAAGCCGACGGTGTAGACGGCGCCGCCGTCGGTCGACGGCACCGGCGTCCGACGGGGAGCCCCGGGGTTCGATCGATCCCACACATCGACCTCGCCGTTCCATCCGCCGCTGGCCAGCGTTCCGTCGGGCGCGAACGCCACGGCGAACGCGGGGGCTCCTCCGGCGGTCAGCCCCGGTGGGATGGGCCGCGGTGGGCCGGGGGCCGAGACGTCCCAGTCCAGGATCGCGCCTTCGGCCCCGGCCGTGGCCAGCGTGCGCCCGTCGGCGGAGAACGCGACGGAGAACACCGGGCCGGTGTGCACGACGACGGGACCTCCCTCCGGCTCGGGGCGTGCCGGGTCCGAGACTCGCCACAACGAGAGGCCGCTGCCCTCGTGGGCGACGGCGAGCCGCCCGCCGTCGGGAGCGAAGGCGACGCCGTTGGCTGCGCCGTCGGCTGCGGGCACGACACCGATCGCCCGCGGTGGACCAGGTTCGCCGACCGCGACGAGCGCGACCGCGCCGTCGGCCAGCCCGGCCGCGAGGAGCCGCCCGTCGAGGGACGTCGCGAGGCTCCGGATCTCCGTGGGCATCGGGATCGGAGGACCGGAGGAGCGAGGGGCGGCCGGGTCGGCGACATCCCAGATTCGCACGGCGGAGTCCCGCCCACCGACGGCGATGGCATGGCCCGACGACTCGACGGCCATCGCACGGGCGGTCCCCGGACCCATGGAGGGCAGGGCGCCCAGGGCTCCCGGCCGGGGCGGCCCGTCGAGGTCCCAGAGCACCACGGTGCGGTCGGCCGAGCCCGAGCCCGAGGCCAGCGAGCGACCGGTCGGGGAGAAGGCCACCGAGTACACCTGGTCGGCGTGGGCTCGTAGCGGTTCGCCGATCCACGTCGGCCGTCCGAGATCGGCGGTGGACAGCAGGGACACCGCGTGATCGGCCCCGGCGGTCGCGAGCATCGTGCCGTCGGGAGAGAACGCCAGGTGGTAGGCCGGACCGGCGTGGACGCGCAGCACGGCCCCGAGCATCCGGCCGGAGCCGTCGGCCGCCCACGAGACGAGCTCCCCCGCCTGGTCGACGGCCGACACGCCGGCCCCGGAGGGCACGAACGCGACGGCCCACACGGCGTTGCTCGCACCGACCAGGGGCGCGCCGAGCGGAACCGGCCGGGCCGGGTCGGACACGTCCCACAGCCGCACCGTGCGGTCCTCGCCCGCGGTCGCGACGGTGCGGCCGTCCCGGGAGAAGGCGACGTCGAACACCTTCCCGGCGTGCCCGGTCGGCACCTCGGCCACCGTCGACGGACGGTTGACGTCGTGGACGTCGCGCAGGATCAGTCGTCCGTCGAACCCGACCGACGCGAGTGCACCTCCGTCCGGGGAGAACGCGACGGCGTGGGCCTCGGCGCTGTGCCCCGTCAGCGGGACGCCGAGCGGCCGCGGCGCCGTCCGGTCGGCCATGTCCCAGAGACCGACGGTGCCGTCCACCCCTGTGGTGGCCAGGGTGCGTCCGTCGGGAGAGAACGCCACGTCGTAGACGTAGCTCTGCTGGACGGCGATGGTGGTGAGGCGGGCCGGTCGCTGGGGGTCGGCGAGGTCCCACACCGTCGCGCCGCCGCTCATGTCGCCGGTCGCGAGCGTCGTCCCGTCCGGTGAGTAGGCCGTGGTCACGACGCCGTCGGCGTGGGGGAGGGTGCGGCTGTAGTGCGTGTGGCTCAGCGTGTCGACCAGGTTCGACGTGGCTGCCGGGCTCGGCGCGACCTGATTGGCGGCGAGGCCGAGGCGCAGGGCTGTCCGGGTGTCGGTCGGGCGGGCGGCGTCGGCCTGGGTGAGGAGCTGGCGTGCCACGGCTTGCCGTTGCGCGGCGGTCGCGGCGCGCGCGGCGAACAGGGCCACGACGCCCCCGACGAGCGCGAGGACCAGTAGCGCCGACAGCACGGCGACACCGCGCCGACGTCGTCGCCGGTCACGGACCACGCTCTCGAGCAGGAACTCGCGTGCATCAGGGTCCAGCTCGATGCGGTCGGTCTCGAGGTCGAGGCGGCGGCCGGAGCGGCTCCGGCGCGTCCGGGCGCCGAGGTCGGCGACGACGCCCGCCAGCTGCGTGCCCTCCCACAATCCACCCGTACCGCGACCGTGTGCCACCCAGTCGGCCGTCGCCTGGCGGACCGATCGGTGGGCCCGCAGCGCCGTGGACTCGGCGCGGATCGCCTCGTCGAGGGGACGCCAGGCCGTCAGGAACGCCTCGTGGGCGACCTCGACGGTCGCGTCGCCGGTGACGGGATCCCTATCGGTCGTCAGGAGGCGTTGCTCGAGGAACGCCTCCAACTCCCCGGCGGCGGGGGCGGACAGGTTGCGCCACGGCACACGCCAGCGCACCGGGCGTCCCTGCTCGTCGACGACCACGAGACGGAGGAGCTCCCGGATCACCGCGCGACGGTCGCGCCCGCCCGCCTGCTCGGCGTCCTCCAGCGCACGATCGGCGTGGCGCGTCAGCGCTCCGCGCACCCCGCCCATCTGCTCGTACCGGGTCAGGGTGAGCCGGGAGCCCCGGTAGGTTCCGTCGCTCGCGGCGCCGTCGGCGAGCTGTTCGAGGGTGTAGGCGAGCAGCGGGAGAGCGTCGCCGGTTCCCGTGTCGGTCACCAGCCGGTCGGCCAGACCGTCCTCGAGCGTCATGCCGACGAGCTGGGCCGGCCTCTCGACGGCGTCGACCAGGCTCTCTCGCCGCAACCGCGTGATGGTGTGGATCCGAGTGGGGAGGTCGGCGAGCTCGTCGCTCGAGAGCAGCGCGTCGAGGAACTCCGGCCGTAGCGTGGCGACGACCTGGAGTGGTCGACCCAGTGCCGGGATCACCATCCGGGCGAAGTCCGCGCGGGCTGCCGGGTCGGCCTGGGTGAGCACCTCTTCGAGCTGGTCGACGATCAGGAGCAGGCGGGTGCGACGCCGACCGGGCGCGGCGAGCAGGAGGTCGTTCGCGAGGTCGGACAAGCCCCCGTCGCGCACGAGGCGCCGGATGTCGGCGATCGATCGTCCCGGCTGTCCGAGCTTGCGGGTGGCTGCTTCGACCTCCAGCAGGACGGCGCCCACCGGATCGGGGCCGGGGCGACACGGTCTCACCGTCAGCGCGTCGGGCTCCCGCGCCACGGCGGGCTGCAGGCCGGCGCGGACCAGCGACGACTTGCCGCAGCCGGACGGACCGACGATCACGAGGACCTCGGTCGGGGATCGCGACACCGGGACGCGCAGGAGGGAGGTGAGCTCCCGGATCTCCGCGTCGCGTCCGAAGAACGCCCGGTGCCGGTCGGCGTCGAGTGGGTGGAGGCCGGGATAGGGCGACTTGTCGTCGGGCCATCCCGCCCCGCCTGCGATGTCGATCTCGCGCAGTTCGGCGTCAAGGCGCTCACGGGCGTCGGTCTCGCCCTTGCCGAGGTCGACCGCCTGCAGCGGAAGCAGGAGTTCGTGCCGGACGCCGGGCTCGGCGAGCACGGGAAGCAGCAGCGCGCCCTGGGACCGGGCGATGACCACCTCGGCCGTGCACCACGCGGACCGGCAGTAGGCCCTGGTCAGCACACAGACGACGGCGTCGGCCCAGCGCAGGCGGTTGTAGAGCCGCTCCTCCCACTCCTGCCCAGGGGTGATGCCGTCCTGCGGATTCTGATCGAGGAAGACGTCGTGGCCTGCGTCGACGAGCCATCGACGCACCCGCTCACTGAGGGCGGCGTCCGCGCTCGAGTGGCTGACGAAGACCTTGGCCACGTGCCGTCGCCCCCTCGAGTGCCCCGAGGAGGGCGTTCCCGACGACGCGTGCGCCCCCCGTCGGCACTGGTCGAAAGGCAGAATGCGAGCAGGCGCCACGGCCCGCGACCGCCGTCTGAATGACTTTGCGTGGTACTCGCATCTCGGCAGAGGCGCAAGTCAACTCTCGTGGCTCACTCGGATACCAAGAGTCAGTGGGAAGTGGCGTCCTTTCTCGCTGGCGAGTTCTGGACACCGGTCACTCCCGTTCGATTCGGCGAAGTCCGACCGCCGGCGTCCACCACTCCACGACGAGGAGCGTCGCCTCGGGGTTGAGGTGTGTGTGGACGACCTCGGTGATATCCGCGCGGAAGAGGTCGCCGCCGGGGCCCTCGGTGACCTCGCCGGACGGGACGGCCCGCCCCGCGATCTTCGCCTCGCCGGGCCACTGCGCCTCCTGACCCTCGACGGGGTCGACGGTGGCGCTGTGCAGGGCGAACCGGGGGTCGCGGCGCAGGTCGGCGCCCTTGCGTGCGGCGGGCATCGACCCGAAGGTCAGCTCGCCGTCGTCGAACACCGTCTCGATGCCGGAGATGCGCGGCGCCCCGTCGGCCCGCAGCGTCGCGAGCGTCTTGTGCCGGTGGGCGTCGAACAGCTCCCGCACCCGGCGCGCGAACTCCGGCGCCGCGGCCTCGACATCCCGCCAGCTCGTCATGCGCCGATGATGGCACCGGGGTCCGACAGCGCCGCCGCGCCGGCGATGCCGCATCGCTCGGACTCTGGTCGGCGGGTCCTGGTGATCAGGGGTGCCTGGTGCACCCGACGACGCCGCGGCGGGTGCATGACGCGCTCCTGATCTCCGAGGCGTCGTGCACAGTCCCTCGCCCGTGGAGATCACGAGCGCCTCATACACCCCATGACGGGTTCCCGCGTGGATGACGCGCTCGTGATCTCTACGGCGCGGGTGGCCGTGGCCACGGACGGCGACATCGCGCCCCGTGATGCGGGTTCTTGCCCCCGATCGGCCCTGCCGCCACGATGCGAGGGGTGACGACCGGGGGATCGCGACGGATCGGGGTCGTCTACGACGTCGACGGGGTGCTGCGCATCGCGCCGCTGCGCCGGCAGTGGGGGCGCCTGCAGGCCCTCGTCGCCCACGGCTCGCGGGACCGGCGCTCGCTGCTCGGGATGCAGCGGGTGCTCGGCGTGCTCGCCGACGGCGAGCACGCCGACGTCTACTTCCTCACCGCGCTGCCCGACAAGATGGCGCGCCCGCTGCGGGTGGCCCTGCGCCACGACCAGTACCCCGGCGGCACGCTGCTGATGGCCGGGCGCTCGCTAATCTCGGGCTGGCTGTTCGGAGCGGGCCTCGAGCGCAAGCGCACCACCCTCGACCGGCTGATCGCCGCGGACCCCGAGACGTCGTGGGTGCTGGTCGGCGACGACGCCGGCCACGACCCGCAGCTGTTCGCCGACGTCGCCCGCGACCACCCGGGGCGCGTCGCGGCGATCGCGATGCGCCGCCTGCTCGAGGTCGAGGACGCCTCCACGCACACCGACGGCGACGGTCCGCCGATCGTCCGGGCCCCCAACGGCGAGGAGCTGCTGCCCGGGCTGCGTGAGGTCCTCGGCCTCGACGAGGCCGGGCGCGGGTCGCGCGTCGACGACTGGTTCCTCACCGAGTCCCAGCGGGGCAACCCGGCGACCCGGCTGCGCCCCTGGACCGAGGGCAACGAGGTGCAGCTGCGCGTCCACGGCAGTGCCTACTACCGGATCCTCGCCGCCCGCCTGGCCACCACCGGCCCCGGCGACCAGGTGCTCTTCCTGGGGTGGCGCGGCGACGGCGACCAGCAGCTCGGCGACGACGGGCCGACCGTGTCCCAGGCGCTCGCGGACGCGGCGCGGTGCGGGGCGCGGGTGTGCGGGCTGCTGTGGCGCTCGCACCTGTCGATGTTCGGCTACCACGTCACCCAGAACCGGCGTCTCGCCGCGGACCTGCGGGCGGTCGGCGCCGAGGTGCTGCTCGACCAGCGCATCCGCCCACTGGGCAGCCACCACCAGAAGCTCGTCGTGATCCGCCACGACACCGACCACCCCAGAGATCAAGGCTCCGCTGACGACGTCGCCTACGTCGGCGGCATCGACCTCGTCCTCGGGGCCCGCGACGACATCGTCCACCGGGGCGACCCGCAGTCCACCGCGGCCGCCGACGCCTACGACCGCGACCCCCGCCACGACGCCCAGCTCGAGCTGCGCGGCCCCGTCGTCCGCGACCTCCACGAGGTGTTCGTCGAGCGCTGGGTCGACCCGACGCCGCTGGTCCGCCTGCCCTGGCACGTCGTGCCCGACCTCGTGCACCGACTCCCGCAGCGGGCCTCCCGGCTCCCGGCGCCGACCCCGGACCCTCCGGCGACGGGGACCTGTGCGGTGCAGGTCCTGCGCACCTACCCCCGCCGCACGCCGCCGCTGCCCTACGCGCCCTTCGGCGAGCGCAGCGTGGCCCGCGCGTTCATCAAGGCGCTGGGACGGGCGCGGCGGCTGGTCTACGTCGAGGACCAGTACCTGTGGTCGGCGGACGTCGCGCGGGTGTTCGCCGCGGCCCTGCGCCGCGCGCCGGAGCTGCACCTCGTCGCCGTCGTGCCGCGCCCGCACCACGACGCCGGGCCGAACCCCGCCATGATCGGACAGGCCGAGGCCATGGCGATGGTGCACGAGGCCGGCGGCGACCGCGTGCAGATCCTCGACGTGGAGAACGACGAGGCGAGCCCGGTTTACGTGCACGCCAAGGTCTGCGTGATCGACGACGTCTGGGCCACGGTCGGCAGCAACAACTTCAACACCCGGTCCTGGACCCACGACTCGGAGCTGGTCTGCGCGGTCCTCGACGCCGAGCGCGACGGGCGCGCGCCCGCCGACCCCGGCGGGCTGGGCGACGGCGCCCGCGGCTTCGCCCGCCGCCTGCGCCTCGAGCTGATGCGCGAGCACCTGGGCCTCGGCTCGGACGACGACCCGATCCTCGACCCCGACGCCGCGGCCGAGCTCGTGCGCACGCGGGCGAGGGCGCTCGACGACTGGCACGCGGCGGGCGCGGTGGGGGAGCGGCCGCCGGGCCGCCTGCGCCGCCACACCCCGGTGCACGAGCAGGTGGAGATCACCCTCCGCCGGCGCTGGATCACGGGTCCCGCCTACCGGATGGTGCTCGACCCCGACGGGCGCCCGCTGCGCGCCCGCCTCCAGCGGACCTATTGAATGGGGTCATCGGAGAGTCGGCGCGCCTGCGGGTCATGAGCTTCAACGTCCGCGGCTTCACGACGCCCGTGGACGGGCGGCACCGGTGGTCGCGGCGCGCCGCGGTGAACGTCGCGACGGTGCGCGCACAGGCCCCGGACCTGCTCGGCGTACAGGAGCTCCAGCGCGCCGCACTCGCGACCTACCGCCGCGAGCTGGCCGACCACGGCCTCGTGCTCGGCCCCGCGGCGGGCACCCGCGGGCGCCCCGAGCACAACGCCATCCTCTACGCGCCCGACCGTCTCGAGCTGCTCGAGCACGGCGGGTTCTGGCTCAGCGCGACCCCGGACGTGCCTTCGGCCTCCTGGGGCACGCGCAACAGGCGGGCCGTGACCTGGGCGCGGTTCGCGGTCCGCGGCACCGACGCGACCGTCCGGCACGTCAACGTCCACCTCGACCACTGGAGCGCCCTCGCGCGCGAGGAGGGCACGCGCCTGCTCCTGCGGCGCCTGGCCGACCCGACGCCGACCGTCGTGACCGGCGACTTCAACTGCCCGCCCGGCTCGCCGCCGTACCGCGCGCTGCTCGCCCACGGCTACACCGACACCGCGCGCCGGGACGAGGAGACCTTCCACGGGTTCGGCAAGGTCCGCGCGGCCGCGGTGCGCCGGTTCCACGGCGGGCCGCTGCGCCTCGACTGGATCCTCGCCGGTCCGGGCGGCTGGGACGTCGAGGACTCGTGGATCGTGCGCGACACCCTGGCGAGCGACCACGACCCCGTGATCGCGGAGCTCCGGTTGTCCGGGGCGTGACGACTACAGTGCTCGCGGGGTGATGCGGATGGACGTCGACGACCTCGAGGGCTACTTCGACCGCTGGTCACGGGCCCACGGCGGCTACGACGTCCGCTCCTCCCGTCCCACCATGGCCTGGTTGCGCCTCGCGCACCGCTTCGGCGCCCCGCTGGCCCGCCGCGGCGTCTCGCCGACCGCGGTGACGGTGGTGGGCGGCGTCGTCGCGGTCGCCGTCGGGGCCGTCGCGGCGCTCGGCGGGCGCTGGCCGCTGCTCGCCGCGGCGCTCGTCGTGGTGGTCGCGGTGCTCGACGGCGTCGACGGGGCGGTCGCCCAGCTCACGGACTCGTCGACGGCCTGGGGCCGGGTGGTCGACCAGCTCGTCGACCGCATCGGCGACCTCAGCATGATCGTCGGACTGTGGGCCCTCGGCGCTCCCGGGCCGTTGTGCGCCGCGGCCGCGGTGCTGACCCTGCTCGGCGAGGGTGTCCGGGCCGGTGCCGCCGCGGAGGGCGTCGGCGGGGTCGGTCTCGTGAGCTTCCCCGAGCGCCCGGCCCGCCTGGTGATCGGCGGTGTCGGGCTCTTCGCGGCCGGGGTCGTGCCGGCCGTCGCCGCCACGACGGTCACCGTGGCCGCGGGGATCTGGACCGTGCTGACCGTCGTCGCCACCGTCCAGCTGGTGGTCAACGTGCGCCGGCACCTGCGGGGTCGCCCGCGGAACCTGGGGGACTGACCTCCCCGAGCCGGCGCACCGTCAGCGTGACGTGCCCGTGGTTGTTGCCGTAGGCGCCCCAGGCGTCGTTGCCGTAGGCCCAGAGGTAGCCGGCACGGCGCGTGGTCCGTTCGAGCGCGTCGCCGACGACGAACTTCTCGTCCTCGGCGACGACGGCGCCCGCCCCGTCGGTGTCCTCGTCGGCGACGAACCCGACCAGTGCCATGAGCGGGGCGCCGGCCTCGCGCCGGGCGCCGACGAGCTCGGCGTCGGGGTTGTCGCTCACGAGGCGCAGCCCGCTCTCGACCAGGTCCACGACCCGCCCGAAGCCGTCACCGACCACCGGCCAGCGGGCGGCACCGGCGGGCCCGCCGCCCCCGAGCGGCGCCCCAGTCGCCGGCCGCCGTGAACAGGTAGGTGCCCGGCTCCAGGTACAGGCCGGTGGCGTTCCAGCTGCGGTCGGCCGCGACCCGCACCTGCGTGTTCGCGCCCGTCCGCAGGCGCCGGGTCGGGCGGTACTGCAGGTCGGGTGGCTCGGGAGCGGTCGCCTGCTGGCGGGTGTATGCGGAGTCGTGGACGTCGGGGCGCGGCCGGTCGGTCTCGACCGGCGGCGTCGCGCGGGGGCGGGGCGCCATCACGGTCTCGGCGGCCGCGCCGAGCAGCCCGTGCGGCATCCCGTGCAGGGTCCCGTTGACCGGGTCGCCGGCGAGGGGCGGGCCGACGAAGGGCAGCCCGGCCTTCTGCGCCTCCTCGATCATCCAGGCGAGCGCGCCGTCGCTGAGCCGGTCGTCGTCGCCGTGGCCGCCGCCGACGTCGCAGTGGTCGCCGGGGAACCAGACCTGGTCGATGTCCTGGTCGGGATCGGCGGCGGCCTCGTCCCAGAGCGTCGGGCGGAACGGCCCGCGCATCTCGTCGAGCGACACGGCGTGGCGGGCGTGCGGGACGCGGCGGTCGAGCACGACGTCGAGGAACTCGTAGCGGTGACGGGACCGCAGCACGTCCGGGATCCCCAGGTAGGTCGGGATGCCCAGGGCGCCGACGGTGTCCCAGACGCCGACGAAGGACACCGGGACCGTCGCCGAGCGGGGGTCGTAGGCCAGCGGCGGCCAGCGGTGCTCGGCGGGCACCCGGGGCGTCCGGCCGGCCCGCTTCTCGACCTTGTGCGTCTCGTAGCGCCGGTAGGCCTGCGCCACCGCCGTGTCGAGGGTGGCGTCGTCGACACCCTCGCGGTCGACGATCCCGACCGCGCCGACCATCCCGGCGAGGCTCCGCGCCAGGTACGCGCCCCGGCTGAACCCGAACAGGGCGATGCGGTCGCCCGGCCGGAACGCCTCGACGAGGAAGCGGTAGCCCTCCCGCAGGTCGCCGTCGATCCCCCACCCGGCGAGCCCGCCCCGCACGTGGTCGACGACGCCCCCGGTGCCGACCCCCGCCAGGTACTGCTTGCGCCCCGCCGGGAGGTCCAGGCGCTCGAACAGACGGATGACGTTGCTGCCGGCGATGGCGTCCTGCCAGGTGCCGTCGCAGCAGACCCCGAGGTCGCTCATCCACCCAGGCTCCCGAGGCCCCGGGGGAGCGGGTATGGGCAGAAGTGCGTACTCAGACGGCCACGGACGACGTGATCTCGGCGTAGAACGAGCGCAGCAGCGCGTCCAGGCGCATCTTCTGCTCCTTGCCGGCGATGACGTGCGAGGCGTCCCACCATGTCTCGTCGCGGCCGTCGGGCAGCAGCTCGGCGAGCAGGCCGGTGTGGTCGACGGTCGTGATGGGGTCGCGGCCCGCGTGCAGCACGAAGCTCGGGACGCGGACCTCGCCCAGGCGGTCGCGGGTGTCGTGCCCCAGGCAGGCCTCCACCAGCCGGCCGTGGGCCTCGGCGCGCCCGGCGAGGTCGCCCCACGCACCGTCCGGACCGAGGAGCCGGTCGCGGTGGCGGCCGTAGAACGCCGGGGCGAAGCTCAGCGACGCGCACAGCATCTGGAACGCCGCGAACCCGAGCTCCTGGTGCACGCGGCGCAGCATCGTGAGCTGGTCGGTCAGCGCCGGGTCGGCCCAGGCCCACGAGCCCGTCATGAACAGCGATGTCACGAGGTCCGGGCGCCGGATCGCGAGCTCCTGGCCGATGCAGGCGCCCATCCCGACCATGCCGAGGACGTGCACGGGGTCGCCGCCGAGGTGGTCGAGCAGCGCCGCGACGTCGTCGGCGTACGAGCGCGTCGACGCCTCGGCGTCCGGGTGGTCGTCGCTCGCGCCGAGGCCGCGGTAGTCGAACACCACGACCTCGAAGTCGGCGACGGCAGCCCGCGGCAGGTCGCCGAGACGCCCGTGGCAGTACGTGCCCCAGCCGCCCATGGCGACCATGCGCGGGCGGTCCTCGCCGGCGCCGTGGACCTCGAAGTGCAGGCGGCGCCCGTCGACGGTGAGCTCAGGCACCGGCGATCGCCTCCAGGCCGGCGACGGCCTCGTCGACCCCGACGACGTCGGCGTAGCGGCGGCCGACGTCGGCGAGGTTGGCCCGGTGCGCCTCCTGCTGCTGGTCGCCGCAGCACTCGCCGACGACGATCGTGCGCAGCCCGTGCGAGAAGGCGTCGACGATCGAGGCGCGGACGCAGCCCGAGGTCATGCAGCCGAGCACGACGACGGTGTCGACGTCCCAGTAGCGCAGGATCGACGTGACCGGGGTGCCGAAGAACGCCGACGGCGCCTTCTTGATCACCAGCTCGTCGGTCGGGTGCCAGACCTTGGGGTCGATCTCCGCGCCCGCCGACCCCGGGGTGATCTTCCCGAGCTCGGGCATCTTCCATCGCCCCAGGTCGGCGGGCCCGTCGAACGCGACGGCCGTGTGCAGCACCGGGACGCCGAGCGCCCGGGCGCGGTCGAGCAGCGGCCCGCTGCGCTCGACCGCCTCCCGCACGTACGGGCTGCGGCCCAGCGCGAACTCGCCCTCGGTCAGCGCCCGCTGGAAGTCGACGACCAGCATCGCGGCGCGCCGGCCGAACCCGATGTCGTGGCTGGAGTAGCCGGCGGCGTCGAACTCGTCGGTCATGGCCGTCCCTTCTTCTAGATGACGTCCGCCGCGCGCAGCGCGCGCACGGCCTCGGGGGTGTAGCCGAGGCGCTCGGTGAGCACCTCGTCGGTGTGCTCGCCGAGCTCCGGGCCCAGCCAGTGCACCTCGCCGGGCGAGCCCGACAGCCGCGGGAACACACCCTGCATCGGGAACTCGCCGAAGCGCGGGTCGGCCATCGACAGGATCGACCGCCGGGCCGCGAAGTGCGGGTCGGCGAGCATCTCCCGGGCGCGGTAGATCGGGCCCGCGGGGACGCCGTGCTCCTCGAGGTGCGCGAGGACGGCGTCGGCGCTCTGCGTCGAGGTCCAGGCGGCGACGAGCGCGTCGAGCTCGGCGGCGTGCGCGCCGCGCGCGGCGTGGGTCGCGAACCGCTCGTCGTCGGCGAGCTCGGGACGGCCCATGGCGACGGTGAGCCGGCGGAAGACCGTGTCCATGTTCGCGGCGACGAGCACGCTGCCGCCGTCGCCGGTGGGGTAGACGTTGCTCGGCGCGACGCCGGGCAGGGTCGCACCGGTGCGGGTGCGCTCGTGACCGGCGAGCACCCACTCCGGGATCAGCGACTCGGTGACCGCCAGGACCGACTCGTAGATCGACGCGTCGACCACCTGGCCCTCGCCGGTGCGGCGGCGGTGCTCGAGCGCCGCCAGGGCCCCGAGCGCCCCGAACATCGCGGTCAGCGTGTCGCCCAGGGAGATCCCGCAGCGCCCCGGCGGGCGGTCCGGCTCGCCGACGAGGTGGCGCAGCCCGCCCATCGCCTCGCCGATCGAGGCGTAGCCGGCGCGGTGCGCGTACGGACCGGTCTGCCCGTACCCGCTGATCCGCACCATGATCAGGCCGGGGTGGTCGGCGGCGAGCGTGGCGTGGTCGAGGCCCCAGCGCTCCAGCGTCCCGGGCCGGAAGTTCTCGACGACGATGTCGGCCTCGCCGGCCAGCGCGCGGGCGATCTCCCGGCCCTCCGGGGTGCGCAGGTCGCAGGTCACCGAGCGCTTGTTGCGGGCGACGATCGGCCACCACAGGGAGCGGTCGTCGGCCTTCTGCCCCCACTGGCGCATGACGTCGCCGCGCTGCGGGTCCTCGATCTTGACCACGTCGGCGCCGTGGTCGGCCATCAGCTGCGCGCAGTACGGCCCGGCGAGCAGCTGGCCCATCTCGAGCACGCGGACGCCGGCGAGGGCGCCGGCGCGGGTGGGCGTGTGGTTCTCCGCGGGCGCGGGGTCGGCGGCGTAGGCCGTCATGCACGGACTCCTGTCTCGCTAGGCTCCGGTGCTGTGGAGCTGCGGTGAACCGCGCAGACACGGCCTACCGCCAGCTGCGCCGGGAGATCCTGGAGGGGGTGCTCCCCCCGGGGACGCCGCTGCCCGAGGTCGAGTCGGCCGAGCGGCTGGGCGTGAGCCGCACGCCGGTGCGCGAGGCGTTGGGACGGCTGGCGGGAGAGTCGCTGGTCGAGGTGTCGCCGCGCCGGGCCGCGCGCGTGGCCCGCTGGCGGCCCGAGATGCAGCAGGAGATCCTCGACCTGCGGGTGGTGCTGGAGTCGCACGCCGCCGAGCTGGCCGCCGGCACGATCGAGGCGGACGACCTGGCGACGCTCGAGCGGCTGTGCGCCGAGGGCGACGACATCGTCGCCGCCGCGTCGGTCGACCTCGTCGCCTTCGCCGAGAACGCGCGGGTGTTCCACTCCGCGCTGGCCTCGGCCACCGGCCGGCCCCGCCTCGAGGCGATGGTCCACGGCCTGCTCGACGTGCCCGCGGTCGCGGCCCGCTACAGCGCCTTCCGCCCCGAGGACTTCGTGCGCAGCGCGGCCCACCACCACGAGCTGGTCGAGGCGCTGCGCGCGGGCAACGCGCCGTGGGCGGGGCACCTCATGCGCGCGCACATCCTGGCGGCGCGCGAGGCGATGCGGATCCCTCACCGGGACGCCGCCGTGTCCGCCGACTCCAGCTCCGGGCCGGCCGAGCCTGCGGGGTAGCGCGGCAGCCGGCGCAGCATCGCGACACCGACCACCGAGGCGAGCCCGCCGAGCACGAGCGCGACGGCCAGCGGCACCGACGAGCCGCCGAACGTCTGCACCAGCGCGAGTGCGGGCAGGGGCAGCAGCGCGCCGCCGATGACGTTGGCGAGCGCGAACGAGACCGCGACGCCGGTGTAGCGCAGGCGCACCGGGAAGACGTCGCTCATCAGCGAGGGCAGCGCGCCGTTGCCGAGCCCGTAGGGGATGACGCCGATCGCCATCGCGAGCCACAGCAGCGCCGGCTCACCGGTCGCGACCAGCCCGAACGCCGGGAACGCCCACACCACCGTGAAGATCCCGGCGGCGAGGACGACCCGCTCGCGCGACACCTTCCTGCACAGCAGCGCCGCGCCGATCGTGTAGGGCACCAGCAGCAGGCCGCACAGCACGAGACCGACCTGGACGTCGTGGGCGTCGATGCCCTCGACGTAGCTCTTGGCGTAGGCGAGCAGGCCGGTCATCAGCGCGTAGACCACGACGATGATCGCGAGCCAGGCCAGCGTGACCGCCAGGATCGGGCGCCCGGCCTCGCGCATGGTGGCGGCGAAGGTGGCCGGGACCTCGTCGCGGGTCTCCTTGAAGTCCGGCGTCTCCTCCAGGCGCAGCCGCACGAACATGCCGAGTGCGACGAGCACGAACCCGGCGAGGAACGGCACCCGCCAGCCCCAGGCCACGAACGTCTCCTCGTCGACCGCCGACGCGACGACCAGCAGCGACGCGGCGGCCAGCGCGAGACCGAGCACCGAGCCGACCTGGGGGAGCGAGCCGTAGAGCACCCGGCGCGACGGGGGCGCGTGCTCGACGGCGACCGCGACGGCGCCGCCCCACTCACCGCCGACCGCGAGGCCCTGGACCAGGCGCAGCACCACCAGCAGCACCGGGGCGGCGACACCGATCGCGGCAAAGGTCGGCAGCAGACCGACGCCGGCCGAGGCGACGCCCATCAGCGAGAGCGACAGGACCAGCGCGCCGCGGCGGCCCCACCGGTCGCCGAGGCGCCCGAACACCCAGGCGCCCAGGGGCCGGACGAAGAACGCGACGGCGTGGCTGGAGAGGGCGGCGAGCGTACCGAGCCAGGGCTGCGCGCCGGGGAAGAACAGCGGCCCGAACACCAGCGCGGCGACGAAGGTGTACAGGATGAAGTCGTAGATCTCGACCAGCGTGCCGATCATGCACGCGAACGCCGTGCGGCCGGGGGACAGGCCGGTCCTCGCCCGGTCGGCCGTGGGAGCGAGCTCGTCGGTCGGACGCATGCGGCCCTGCCTCTCCCGTCCCGCCGCGTGCGGGCTCCTGGGCACTCAGAGTGCAGTGACCCGGGTCATGAGCGCAAGGTTCTTGTATACCTGAGTCGGGGCTATCGACGGCTTGAGGCGCACGCTGGCGACCGTTTCGGAGTTTCTGCATACAAGAAGCGGCGTCAGAGCACCGCGCTCAGCGCCAGCGTGCAGCCCAGCCCGACCGCCGACGCGATCGAGACCCCGAACGAGCAGGTCTTCAGCGCGCCCCGCACGCTCTGCCCGAGCAGCGACTGCAGCAGCCAGAACGTGTTGCTGGTGACGTGCACGACGAACAGCGCGCCGGTCCCGGCGGCCAGGGCGATGAGCACCGGGTCCAGCCCGATCGCGGGCGCGACGGGGGCGAGCACGCCGGCGGCGGTGATCGCGGAGATCGTCACCGAGCCCACCGCCACGTGCAGCACCGCCGCCGTGAGCCAGACCGTGGCGAGGGGCAGTGCCGTGTTCGCCGAGAAGAGCCCGCCGAGCACCTCGCCCAGGCCCGACTGCGAGATCGCCTCGGCGAGCGACCCGCCGACGCCGGTGAGCACGAGGATCAGCCCGCTCTCCCGGAAGCCCTCGGCGAGCGGCTCGTCGATCCCGTCGCGCCCGAGCTCGCGGCGCGCCACGACCATCGTGCCCAGCACGCCGAGCAGCAGGGCGATCGGCGGCGCGGCCACGAAGGCGAGCACGGGGAGGTACGCGCCCGCCGCCTCGACGATCGCGCCGGCGGCGATGAGGGTCAGCGCGCCGAGCAGCGGGGCGAGCAGGACGGCCAGCGGGGTGCGGGACGCCGGGGCCTGCTCGGCCTCCGCGGGACCGGTGTCCTCGGAATCGGAGTCCTCGGGATCGGCGTCCTCGGACGGCGGCGGCTCGTCGCGCACCGGGTCCCACCAGCGCGACAGGATCGCGCCCGTGATCGCGGAGGCGATCACCACCGTCGGCACGAGCACCACGAGCCCGAACACCAGCATCCGCCCGAGCGGGACGCCGAGGACGCCGGCGATCGCCACCGTCCCGATCCCGGGCACCATCATGACGATCCCGCACTCGCAGCCGATCGCGATCGCGGCCGCCATCCGCGGGATGCCGGTCGGCCCGATTCGGGCGGCGATGCGGCGGGCCAGCGGTGCCGCGATCACGATGAGGACGTCGACGAAGATCGGCTGCAGCACGGTCGCGCACGCCACCGTCATGGTCATCGGCATGCGCTGCGGGCCGAACCAGCGCAGCAGGGTCGCGACGAGGCGCTCGATCGCGCCGACCGCGCGCAGCAGCGAGCCGATGAGCACGCCGAAGGCGATCAGCAGCCCCGCGTCGGCCATGATGTCGCCGAACCCGGTGGTGACGGCGTCGACCGTGCCCTCCACCCCGAGGCCGGTGACCAGGCCGACGGTGGCCGCGGCGAGCGCGAGCACCACGGCGGGGTGGATGCGCACCCGCACGATGAGCAGGACGGCGAGGACGACGACCGCCGCGGTCGCCGTGACGAGGTACCAGCCGGGCATGGCGCGCCATCATGATGAAGCGGGCGATCGGCGTAAACCACCGGCGGCCGACCGGAGTGCTCTGCTCACTCGGGGTCAGATGATTGGGCTGTTCGTGCGACCGTCGCCCGCCTCGCCCTCCGATTCGCCTACGTTGCGTGACATGAGCACCCGCCACGTCCCCTCGGCCCTCCCCACCGGCGCGGAGACGTTCGGGCCGTACCGGCTCGAGGAGCGCATCGGGCGCGGCGGGATGGGTGAGGTCTTCCGGGCCTTCGACACCTCGCGCGAGCGCACCGTCGCGGTGAAGCGGCTGCACGCGGGCCTCGGCGACGACGCCGAGTACACCGAGCGCTTCCGCCGCGAGTCGCGCACCGTCGCGCGCCTGTCGTCGCCGCACGTCATCCCGATCCACGACTTCGGCACGATCGACGGCCGCCTCTACATCGACATGCGGCTCGTGTCCGGTGACGACCTGGCCGCGGTGATCGAGCGGCACGGACGGCTCGGGCCCGCGCGGGCGGTGGAGATCGTCCGGCAGGTCGCCGACGCCCTCGACACCGCGCACGAGGACGGGCTGGTCCACCGCGACGTGAAGCCCTCCAACGTGCTCATCGCCGAGCAGCGGGACCGGGACTTCGTCTACCTCGTCGACTTCGGGATCGTGCGCGCGGTCGGCGGCGCCGCGGACAGCGGTGCGCTCACCGGCACGGGCATGGCGATCGGGACGCTCGCCTACATGGCGCCCGAGGTGTTCGTGAGCCGCGACCCGGACCGCCGCGTCGACATCTACGCGCTCGGCTGCCTGCTGTTCGAGGCCGTCGCCGGGCGCCCGCCGTTCCTGGCCGAGGGGCCGGCGCTGATGTACGAGCACCTCAACGAGACCCCGCCGCGCCTGTCCGCGGTCGTGCCCGACGTCCCGCCCGGGCTCGACGCCGTGGTGGCGACGGCCATGGCCAAGGACCCGGCCGGGCGCTACGCGACCGCCGGGGAGCTCGCCGACGCGGCGGTCCTGGCGGTCGGCGGTCACGTGTCCGGTCCGGTTCCCACGACGACGACCGGGACCGGGACGACCGACGCGGCGACGACCGTGCACCGGACCTCCGGCCCGGTCGGCGGGAGCGCGCCGCCGACCTTGGTTCCCGGACCGCGCTCGGGCTCGACGCCGGGGATGTCGCCGATGCCCCCGTGGCAACCCACGGGTCCGGCCGGCCCGCCGCCCCTGGCCCCACCGCCGTACCACCAGCCCGCGTACCCGCCGCCGCCGTCCCGCGGCCGGGGCCGGGTCGTCGCGCTCGTCGCCGGCCTGGCGGTGCTCCTCCTGCTGCTCGCCGGCGGGGCCCTCGTCCTCACCGCGCAGGCCCCGACCCCGCCCGCGCCGACCCCGGCACCGGCCGCCGCGATGACCCTCACCCAGGTCTTCCCGGGCGCCACCGGGTCGTCCTGCCGGGCGTCGACCCCCGACGACCAGCTCACGACCAGCACCGGGGCGAATCCCGCCGAGGCGATCATCTGCGCCTACCCGGACGTCGCCCCGGACGCGCGCGTGATCTACGCGCGGTGGCCCGACGCCGGCGGCGCGCGCGCCTGGTACGGCGACACCGAGCGGCTCGGCCCCCGCCTCGACCAGTACGCGACGTGGGACGCGGGCGGCGTCGTCCAGGGCCCGCTCTACACCGCGCAGCGCGACGGGACGATCTGCTCGACCGGCATCTACGAGGGCATGGCCTACAGCTGGGAGATCCGCACCGCGACCATGGACCAGTCCTGGGCGGTCTGGCAGCAGCTCCGGTTCCGGCCCCGCACCGAGATCGGTGGCTGAGGCCACGGTGCCGGCCCCGCCCGCGTCGACCCAGCGATCGCCCACCTCGCCCCACAGCGCTCGCGACGGCGGGCACGGACCGGGACGCGCTGCTCGCGGGGACCGAACGGCGCCGGCCGGAGGCCCGCGACCGGGCGACCGTGCTGCTCGACCGGGTGGTGAACGTCGTTTCCTCCCAGCGTCCGCAAACTATTCTCGGATCGTGACCCAGGCGACCGAGGACTCCGGCGAACCGGACACCGGGCCGGACGAGCCCCTCGGCCAGCTCGCCCCCGGCCTCGGGGAGCTGGAGCACGTCATCGCCTCCCGCACCCGCGAGTACCGCATCGCGAAGGGCTACACGATGACGTCGCTCGCGCAGCGCGTCGGCATGTCCAAGGCGATGCTCTCGAAGATCGAGAACGCGCAGACGTCGTGCAGCCTCTCGGTCCTGTCCCGGCTGGCCGCGGCGCTGGAGATCCCGGTGACCGCGCTGTTCCGTGGCATCGACTCCGACCGGGAGGCCGTGTTCACCCGCTCCGGTCACGGGGCGGAGATCTCGCGCCGCGTCAGCAACGTCGGGCACATCTACCGGATGCTCGGCGCGCTGCGCGGGCAGCACAAGCGCCTCGAGCCCCTGCTCTGCACGCTCACCGAGGCCAGCGAGGTCTTCCCGCTCTTCCAGCACCCGGGCACCGAGTTCCTGTTCATGCTCGACGGGGTCATGCGCTACGTGCACGGCGACGCGCAGTACGAGATGCACGCCGGCGACTCGCTGATTTTCGACGGCGAGGGCCCGCACGGGCCGTCGGAGCTCGTCCGGCTCCCGATCACGTTCCTCACCGTCACCGGCTACGGGCACATGCCCGAGACCCCTTAGCGGCCGCCCCGCGGCGAGCACGATCTTCTGCGCGAGCCACGCGTCGGTGACCGGCCCGACCCCCCGGGGACCGGTGTCGCGGCGCGGGCCGCCGGGAGCGCCGCCGGGTCGACGTCGCCGACGAGGTGGGTCCGTCCCGTCGCGGGGTCGCTGACGGGGTTGATGCCGACGTCGAGGAGACCCACCTCGACGAGATGGGCATCCGGGAGTGAGCCCGCGGGTGAGCTCCCCCCGGCGTCTCCCCACGACGGGGGAGTCGGGGGAGCGCGCCGCGACCTAGCGTCGAGGGGCACCATGCCGCTCGTCGGGAGGAACGGCCGTGAAGATCGGAACGACGCACCTGTTCGTGCCCGGTCCCACCACCGTGCCGGAGGTGGTCCGGCGCGCGATGAACATCCCGATGGAGGACCACCGGGCGCCGGATCTCCCGGACCTCGTCCTCGATCTCCTGGCCGACCTCCGGCGCGTGTTCCGGCTCCGGGA
This sequence comes from Actinomycetospora flava, assembly GCF_037400335.1. Taxonomy (NCBI): domain Bacteria; kingdom Bacillati; phylum Actinomycetota; class Actinomycetes; order Pseudonocardiales; family Pseudonocardiaceae; genus Actinomycetospora; species Actinomycetospora flava. Next base: position 276,387 of record NZ_JBBEGM010000004.1, on the reverse strand, counting down.
GGGCCGGGTGCTGCTCTACCCCGGGTCCGGCACCGGGGCGTGGGAGGCGGCGATCACCAACTGCCTCGACCGCGGCGACCGCGTCCTCATGGCGCGCCACGGCCACTTCTCGCACCTGTGGGTCGAGATGGCGCGCCGGCTCGGGCTCGACGTCGTCTGCCACGACGTCGCGTGGGGTGAGGGTGTCCCGGTCGAGACGTTCGAGCAGGCGCTGCGGGCCGACCCGTCGATCAAGGCCGTCTTCGTCACCCACAACGAGACCGCCACCGGCGTCACCTCCGACGTCCGGGCGGTGCGCCGCGCGATGGACGCCGCGGGCTCCGACGCGCTGCTGTGCGTCGACGGCGTCTCGTCCATCGGGTCGCTCGACTTCCGCCAGGACGACTGGGGCGTCGACGTCGCCGTCGCCGGGAGCCAGAAGGGGTTCATGCTCCCGGCCGGGCTCGCCATGCTCGGCGTGAGCGAGAAGGCGCTGGCCGCGGCGGAGCGCACGACGACCGAGCGGTCCTACTTCGCCTTCCGCGAGATGATCGCCGCGAACGAGGTGGGCTACTTCCCCTACACCCCGCCGATGCCGCTGCTGCACGGCCTGCGGGCGTCGCTCGACCGGCTCTTCGAGGAGGGCATGGACGACGTCGTCGCGCGCCACCACCGTCTGGGCGAGGGCGTCCGCCAGGGCGTGAAGGCGTGGGGGCTGGAGCTGTGCGCCACGTCGCCCCGGTGGTACTCGGACACGGTGACCGCCGTGCGCCTACCCGGGGGCGTCGACGGGGCCCTGGTCTGCAAGATCGCCTACCACCGCTACCGGACGTCCTTCGGCGGCGGGCTGGGGCAGGTCGCCGGCAAGGTCTTCCGCATCGGGCACCTCGGCGACGTCAACGAGGTGTCCTGCCTCGGCGCGCTCGCCGCGGCGGAGATGGCGCTGCTCGACGCCGGCGTCCCCGTCGAGGCGGGCTCGGGCGTCGCCGCCGCCCAGGCGTACTACCGGCAGGCGCTCCTCGCCGAGGAGGAGGCCGCCGGGTCCGGGCCGTGGGCGTCGGCGGGATCGCGGACGCGTCTGGCCGCGGTGCGCTGATCGGTCAGAACGCGCTCGCCACCGTGCGGGCGTGCTCGCGCAGCGTCCCGGCCAGGACCTCGGCGCGCGCCTCGTCGAGGCGCCCGCGCGGTCCCTGCACCCCGAGGATCGCGACGAGGTCGCCGTCGCCGTCCAGCACCGGCACCGCGACGCCGACGAGGTCGGGCTCGCGCTCGGCCTGCGAGAGCCCCCACCCGCGCTCCCGGATCGTCGCGATCTCGCGCTCGAGCGCGGCGTGGTCGGTGATGGTGCGGTCGGTGAAGCGGGTCAGCTCGTCCGGGGCCCGCCCGCCGTGGGCGAGGAACACCTTCCCGACCGCGGTCGCGTGCCGCACGCTGTTGCGCCCGATCTCGGCGACGCTGCGCACCGACTGCGGGCTCTGCACGAAGTCGAGGGTCATGACGTCGTGCTCGCCGGGCACCGAGAGCGTCGCCGTCTCGCCGCTGACGGCGACCAGGTCCTCCAGGGACGGGCGGGCGATCCGGCGGATGTCGAGCGTCTCGCGCGCCGCGCCGGCGAGCTGCAGGATGCGGATCCCCAGGCCGTAGCGCCCGCTGGTCCGGTGGTACTGCACGAGCCCGGGGGCCGCGAGCGTCGCCAGGAGCCGCGACACCGTGCTCGCGTTGATCTCCGTGCGCCGGGCGATCTCGTTGGTGCCGAGCTCCTCGCCGGCAGCCGCCAGCACGTCCAGCACCGCGATCGCCTTCTGGACGGACTCGACCTGCCGATCCGCTGGTCGACCGGTTCTCGCCATGTTAACTTCGTCTCCCAGAGAGAAATACTATTGCCTTCAAGGCAATAGTAGCGCGAAACGGGTGAGCAGCATGGTCCTCACGCAGACCCAGTACCTGATCATCGGCGCGGGCATCCACGGGCTGTCCACCGCCTGGCACCTCGCCACCGAGCTGCGCGAGCGCGGCCTCGGGGACGGCAGCGAGGTCCTCGTCATCGACAAGACCGCCGTCGGTGCCGGCGCGTCGGGCGTCGCGTGCGGGGTCATCCGCAACAACTACTTCCAGCCGGCGATGCGCAAGCTCATGGCGCACTCCGTCGACGTCTGGGAGTCCGACCCGGAGGCCTTCTCGTACCACGGGGTCGGCTACATCCAGGCCGCGCCGGAGGCCATGCACGCCGGCGTCGTGCAGATCCACGCCGAGCAGCAGGCCATCGGCTACGACTCGCAGCTGGTCGAGGGCGTCGACGCCTGCCACGACTACATGCGCGAGATGTTCTCGGACTGGCAGGCGCCCGGCATCTCGGTGATCCTCCACGAGAAGCGCGGGGGCTACGCCAACAACGTCGCCTCGCTGCGCGGGCTCGAGGAGAAGGTGCGCGCCGCCGGCGCCTCGATCGTCACGGGCGTCACCGTCACGGGCCTGCAGTTCGAGGACGATCGCGTCAGCGCCGTCGAGACCGACGCCGGGACCATCGCCTGCGAGCACCTCGTCGCGGCGGTGGGGCCGTGGGTCCGCGACCTCTGGCGGATGCTCGAGCTGCCGTCGACGATCACGGTGCGGATGCCCGACGGCCGGATGGTGCCCGACGCCCCGATGTGGACCTACTGGGCGCTGCAGGAGGGCATCCTCGGCATCGACCCGCACGAGTTCATGGACAACCGCGGCGAGTTCCCGCCCGTGGTGCACGTCGACTCCGACGTCCCCCTGTACGACGACATCGACGGCGAGCTGATCACCGACCGGATCTGGGGCATCTACTACAAGCCCGACTTCCACTTCGGCGGCGTGCAGGGCGGGGCGTCCCCGGAGCAGGTCGGGCGCCCGGCCGACACGGTCGCCGTCGACCCCTACGGCACCGCGAGCCCGGAGTTCGTCGTCGGCGAGGACTTCGTGCGCATGTGGACCTCCGCGCTCGCCGTGTGCCACAAGCGCTTCGAGGGCCGCCGGGACGTCTACCGCAAGGAGCCCTCGGGCGGGATCGGCGCCTTCACCCCGGACAGTTTCCCGGTCTTCGATTCCTTCCGCGGGAACGCGTACGTCATCGCGGACTCCAACCACGGGTACAAGATGATCGGTGTGGGCGCGCTGGTGGCGAAGGAGCTGCTCGGCGAGCCCCAGGACCTGCTGGAGCCCTTCCGCTTCGCCCGGTACGAGGCGGGCGAGCTCCACCCGACCAGCCATTCGCCGTTCCCCTGGAGCTGACCTTGACCTCGCCGACCCTCCCGGACCCCGACGTCGGCCGACTGCTCGTCTCCTGCGAGGACGGGCCCGGCATCGTGGCGGCGATCAGCGGGTTCCTGCACGCGCGCGGCGCCAACATCGTCCAGTCCGACCAGCAGACCACCGACCCCGTGGGCGGGCGGTTCTTCCTGCGGATCGTCTTCCGGGTGCCGGACCTGCCCCAGTGGCTGCCGGCGCTGGAGGAGGAGTTCGCGGCCGAGGTCGCCGAGCGCTTCGGGATGTCGTTCCGCATGCGGGCCGCGTCGGTGCCGACCCGGGTCGCGCTGTTCGTGTCGCGCTACGACCACTGCCTGCTCGACCTGCTGTGGCGGTGGCGCCGCGGCGAGCTGCCGATCGACGTCGTGCAGGTGGTGTCCAACCACCCCGACCTCCAGAAGGAGGTCGCGTCGTTCGACGTGCCGTACGCGCACATCCCGGTCACGAGGGACACCAAACCGGAGGCCGAGCGCCAGCAGGCCGAGCTGCTCGACGGCCGGGTCGACCTGGTGGTGCTGGCCCGCTACATGCAGGTGCTCACCGGCGGGTTCCTCGAGCGCATCGGCGTGCCGGCGATCAACATCCACCACTCGTTCCTGCCCGCCTTCGCCGGCGCCGGCCCGTACGAGCAGGCGAAGACCCGCGGGGTGAAGCTGGTGGGCGCGACGGCCCACTACGTCACCGAGGACCTCGACGAGGGCCCGATCATCGAGCAGGACGTCGCCCGCATCTCCCACCGCGACCGGGTCGCCGACATCACCCGGCGCGGCGCCGACGTGGAACGCACCGTGCTGGCCCGCGCGGTGCGGTGGCACTGCGAGGACCGGGTGCTGCTCGACGGGCACTCGACGATCGTCTTCTAGGACGTCCGGCCGGTTAGCCGAACGGCCAGTCCGTTCATGGCCACCTGGCCATGGGCATCCCTGCTTGACTCCGGCCGTGCTGAACGAACGGGCCGGAGCAAAGCGCACCTCGCACGTGCTGCCGGGCCTGACCGGGCCCGCGGAGATCCTCGTCGACCGGTGGGGCGTGCCGCACATCTACGCCGCGAGCACCTACGACGCGTTCCGCGTGCAGGGGTTCAACGCCGCCCGCGACCGGCTCTGGCAGATCGACTTCTGGCGCCGCCGCGGGCTCGGGCGGCTCGCCGAGGTGTTCGGCGCCGAGCACGCCGAGCGCGACCGCGCGGCGCGGCTGTTCCTGTACCGCGGGGACATGCGCGCCGAATGGCTCGCGTACGGCTCGGACACCAAGCGCGCGTCGACGGCGTTCGTCGAGGGCGTCAACGCCTTCGTCGCGCTGACCCGCGAGGACCCCGACCTGCTGCCCGAGGAGTTCCGCGCGCTCGGCTACGAGCCGGCGTTCTGGGACCCCGAGGAAGTGGCGCGCATCCGCAGCCACGGCCTGTTCTACAACGTGCGCGACGAGGTGGCCCGGGCCCGGACGCTGCGCGACCTGCCCGCCGGGGTCGAGGAGCTGCGCCGCCGCCGCGAGCCCGAGCGCCCGCTCGAGGTCCCCGAGGGCCTCGACCTCGCCGCCCTCCCCGACGACGTGCTGCGCGTCTACGACCTGGCGACGTCCGCCCCGGTCTTCGGACCCCCCACCGAGACCGACCCCCAGGGCGACGTCCTGCCCGAGGGCAGCAACAACTGGGTGCTGGCCGGCTCGCGCACCCGCTCGGGGCGGCCGCTGCTGGCCAACGACCCCCACCGCGCGGCCGCGGCCCTGCCCGGCCTGCGCTACATCGCGCACCTGTCCGCGCCCGGCTTCGACGTCATCGGCGGCGGCGAGCCCGCGCTGCCCGGGATCTCCATCGGCCACAACGGCCACATCGCGTTCGGTCTGACGATCTTCGCGATCGACCAGGAGGACCTCTACGTCTACGAGACCGACCCGGACGACCCCACCCGCTATCGCTACGACGGCGGCTGGGAGTCGATGCGGCGTCTCGAGGAGACGATCGCGGTCCGCGACGGCGACCCGGTGACCGCCGAGCTGCTGTTCACCCGGCACGGCCCGGTGATCCACCAGGGCGACGGGCGGGCCTACGCGGTCCGGGCCGCCTGGCTCGAGCCGGGCATGGCGCCCTACCTCGGCAGCATGGACTACATGCGCGCCCGGAACTGGGACCAGTTCGCCGCGGCGATGAACCGCTGGGGCGCGCCGCCGGAGAACCAGGTCTACGCCGACCCGTCGGGGACGATCGCCTGGCAGACCGGCGGGCTCACCCCGATCCGCCCGAACTGGGACGGGACGCTGCCGGTGCCCGGCGACGGGCGCTACGAGTGGGCGGGCTTCTACGACGCCGACCAGCTGCCCGGGAAGGTCGACCCTGCCCAGGGCTTCCTCGCCACCGCGAACGAGTGCAACCTGCCCGACGACTACCCGCGCGACCGCCACATCACCTACGACTGGTACGCGCCCTCGCGGCGGAACCGGCTCGACGAGGTGCTCGCGGAGACCACCGACGCGACGCCGGAGAGCATGGTGGCGCTGCAGAGCGACTTCCTGTCGGTGCCGGCGCGGCGGATCCTCGAGCGGGTCCGCGCGGTGACCGGGAACGGCGGCACCGTCGACGGGCTCGACCTGCTCCTCGGGTGGGACGCGGTGCTCGCGCCCGACTCGGCGGCCGGGGCCCTGTTCGAGGTGTGGTTCCGGCGCCACCTGCGCCCGGCGCTGCTGCGCAGTGCCCTGACGCCGCTGGTCGGGGCGGGGGAGGCGGACGCCGTCGCCACCCGCATCTCCCCGGCCGAGGACCTGCTCGCCGACGCGCGGGTCGACCTCGACCTGGTCGCGGACCGTCCGGACGCCGAGCTCGCCGACATCGTGGCGAGGACGCTGCCGGCCGCCGTCGCCGAGGTCGAGAAGCTGCTCGGCGCCGACCGCGCCGCGTGGGCGTGGGGCTCGCTGCACGTCGCCCACGCCTTCCACCCGCTGCGCCACCTGCTCACCGGCGTCGCCCCCGAGCGCCTGTCCGCCGGCCCCGCGCCGCGGGGCGGCAGCGGCGACACCGTCGGCAACACCGCCTACGGCCCGAACTTCGTGCAGAGCGCCGGCGCCACCTTCCGGCTCGTCGTCGACGTCGGCGAGTGGGACTCCTCGCTGGCGATGAACGCCCCCGGCCAGTCGGGCCGCCTCGGCGACCCGCACCTCACCGACCTCTTCGGCCCCTGGAGCCGGGGTGAGGCCTTCCCGCTGCTCTACAGCCGGTCGCGGATCGAGGCCGAGGCCGACCACGTCATCGAGCTCCGTCCTTCCCCCTGATCGAGGAGACACCCGTGGGACACCTGCAACTGCCACCCGGCAAGAAGATCGCCGTCAACCTGGGGACGGACTTCGACGCCCAGGCCCTCTGGCTGGGCGCGTTCAACCGGCCGTCGCCGTCGGCCATGTCGCGGGGCCAGTTCGGCGCCGAGGTCGGCGTGCCCCGGCTGCTCGAGCTGTACAAGCGCTACGACGTGACGACGACCTGGTTCACGCCCGGCCACTCCGTCGACACGTTCCCCGACCAGTGCCGCGCGGTGCTCGAGGACGGCCACGAGTTCGGCCACCACGGCTACTACCACGAGGTCCCGCCCGGCCTGGAGCGCGACACCGAGCGCCGCCTGGTCGACCTCGCGTTCGAGAGCTTCAAGAACGTGCTGGGCCTGCGCCCGACCGGCTACCGCTCGCCGTACTGGGACTACAGCGAGAACACCCTCGACATCATCGAGGAGTCCGGCTTCACCTACGACACCTCGCTGATGGCGCGCGACCTCGTGCCGTACCGGCCGCAGCGCTGGCAGGTGAACTGGGAGAAGGCCAACGTCGCGGGCAAGGCGAGCCACGTGCTCGAGATCCCCGTGAACTGGTACCTCGACGACTTCCCGCCGCTGGCCTACACCGGCCCGCAGGCCGGGATGCAGGACACCGAGACGATCCTGCGCCGCTGGCAGGACATCTTCGACTACGCGTACCAGAACGTGGAGAACCCGGTGTACGCGACGTGCGTGCACCCGCAGATCATCGGCCAGGCGCACCACATGATGTGGTACGAGAAGCTGATCCAGCACATCGTCTCCCACGACGGCGTGTGGTTCGCGACCTGCGACGAGATCGCCCGCGCGTGGGTCGACGACGAGGAGGACGAGCGCAAGATGGCGCTGCCCGACGTCCGCGGCGTCGAGCCGGCCCCGGCCGATTCCAGCTGGGCGCGCCAGGCCTGATGACGCGGCGCGTCTCCTGTGTAACGCTCGGGGTTGCACGGGAGGAGACGTGTCCGTGGAGTATCTCGTCGACGGGGGCGGCTCACAGGCGATCCACGACGCCGTGCGCCCGGTCCTCGACGAGATCCAGGCGCTCCTGGGCGCCGAGCTCGGCGTCGTCGTCTACGAGCCCCACGGCCCGGGCCCGGCGGTGGCGCTGGCGTCGACGGGCCCGCACGGCTTCCTGCCCAACGAGGCCGTGGTCGCCGACCCGGTGCTCCCGCGCCGGGCGCCGGCCTCGCTCGACCGCCTCGACCTCCGGTCGCGGCTGCGGGGCCACGGCGTGCGGCTGCGCTCGAGCGTGGTCGTGCCGTGGCGCGACCGCCACGGGCACGGCGCCGTGATCGTCGGTAACGAGGCGACCGCGCTCGGCGACCCGGACGCCGTCCTCGACGACGACCTGCGCCGCCACTACCGGCGGGCGGTCGGGCGCGCGGTGCGGCGGGGTCGCCGGGACGGGGCGCTGGCGGTGGGCCGCGAGCTGCGCGCCGCCACCCGCACGATGGCCGACGCCGCCGCGGCGAGCGGGGACGGGCCGGCGGCCCTGACCGCGATCCTGGGGTCGGCGCGCGAGCTGTTCCGGGCCGAGGTCGCGTACCTCGGCGTCCCGGTCGACGGGTCGGGCACCTACGTCTTCGACGAGGCGCTCGGCATCCGGACCGCACCGTTCCGCCGGCTGCGGGTCGGGCACGGCCAGGGGCTGGGCGGGCTGGCGCGGCGGCTGGGACGTCCGGTGTGCTCGGCGAACTACGCCGCCGACGGGCGTCTCGAGGAGGCCCCGGTGGACGAGACGCGCCACGAGGGGATCGTGTCGGCCATGGCGGCGCCGGTGTCGGTGGGCAGCGAGATCGCCGCCGTCCTTTACATCGGCGACCGGCTGATGCGGCCCTTCACCAGCGTCGACGAGGAGCTGCTCGAGGAGCTCGCGGGCCACGCGGCACCCGGGGTGCGGCGGCGCTCCGCCGACGCCGACCGGGCCCGGGCGCTGGAGCGCGCGGTGCGCGAGCGGGTCGCCTACGACCTGCACGACTCGGTGGTCCGGGGCCTGGTGGCGATCGGCTTCGAGGCCGAGCAGGCCCGCCACGTCGACGGGGACGACGCCGCCACCCGCCTCGACACCATCGCCCGCGCCGCCGAGGCGTGCATGTCGCGGCTGCGCGGCGAGCTGGAGCTGCTGGTCGCCGCGCCCCGCGTCGGCTCGGTGGCCGCGTCGGAGATCCTCGACCGGATCGCGCTGGTGCCCGAGCGCGACGTCCTGCGGGTCCTCGAGCTCGACGGCGCCGACCTCGAGCTCGACCCGGACGCCGCCGACGCGCTCGTGCGCGTGGGCCAGGAGGCGGTCACCAACGCCGAGCAGCACTCCGGCTGCGACCACCTCACGGTCCGCGTCGAGACCTCCCCGCACGCGGTCGCGCTGCACGTCACCGACGACGGGACGTTCGGCCCGGTCGACGCCGGCGGGGCGCACTTCGGGCTGCGGGGCATGCACGCGGCCGTCGACCGGGTCGGCGGGCGCCTGGAGATCGAGGCCGCGCACCCGGCCGGCACGCACGTCCACGCCGTCGTCGCGCCCGGGCCGCTCCGGTGATCACCTTCTGCGTCGTCGACGACCACGAGGTCGTCCACGACGGGCTGCGCGCGCTGGCCGGGCGCGAGGAGGACCTCGAGTTCCTCGGTGCCGCGGTCACCGCCGGCGAGGGGGAGGGGCTCGTGGCCCGCACCCGGCCGGACGTGGCCCTGGTCGACCTGCGGATCGGCGAGCGGAACGGGGGCAGCGGGATCGAGCTCTGCCGTGCGCTCACGCGGGCGGCCGACGCCCCGGCGGTGGTCATCTTCAGCGCCTACGGCAACCGCGACCTGCTCGCCCAGGCGATCGACGCCGGCGCCTCGGGCTACATGCTCAAGGAGACCTCGGTGAGCCGCGTGCCCGAGATCCTCCGCGAGGTCGTCGCGGCGGGGAGCTGGTTCGAGCCGCGGATCGCGGGGGAGCTGCTGTCGCGGCGCCGGAGTGCGCCCGGATCCGCGACCTTCAGCGAGCGCGACCTCGCGATCGTGCGCGGGATCGGGCGCGGCGAGAGCAACCACGAGATCGGCGAGCACCTGCACCTCAGCTCGCACGCGGTGAAGTACCACGTCGCGTCGATGCTGCGCCGCCACGGCTGCGGCCGCCGGGCCGAGCTCGTGCGGGTCGCGCACGACCTGCACCTGCTCGACGAGGGGTGACCTCAGTCCTCGCCGTGCCCCGCGTCGGGGTGGGCGACGACGGAGAGGAACCGGATCGGCAGCTCCAGCAGGTCGCGCGGGCCGTGCAGGCCGTTGCCGTCGAGCTGGAGCGCGTCGCCGGGCAGCAGCTCGTAGTTCGACTCGCCGTGGCTGTAGACCATCCGGCCCTCGAGCATGTACAGCAGCTCGGTGCCCGGGTGCTGGAAGAGCGGGAACTCCTCGCTGCGCTCGGTGAGCGTGACGAGGTGCGCCTCCATCCGCTTGTGCTGCCCGCGCAGGCCGCCGAGCAGCGTGTAGTCGTGCCCGACGCGGGTGCCCCGGGCGACGATGCGGGCGCCCGCGCCGGAGCGCGTGTGCACGGCCTCGCGCTCGACGTCGGCGCCCCGGAAGAACGCGGTGACCGGGATGTCGAGGGCGTCGGCGAGGCGCGCCAGCGTCGTGAGGCTGCACGACGTCTGGGCGTGCTCGATCTTCGAGAGCATCGGCTTGGAGATCCCGGTGCGCACCGACATCTCGGCGAGCGTCGCCCCGGAGGCCCGGCGCAGCCGCCGGACCTCCGCCCCGATGGCCCGCTCGAGGCGCCCCTCCTGCGAGGGGGGCGCCTCGACCTCCCGCACCGCGGGCCCCCCGTGATCGACGCTGCCCACGGACTCGGCGGTGTCCTCCGGGTTCATGACCAGGAGTATGCCGTCACCGCATCTCGCCGGCGCCCACGTAGGGGTGCGGGCTGCGCAGCAGGTCGCCCTCGGCGAAGCGGGAGAGCCGGAAGTCCGACGCCGGGATGTCCGGGTCGCTGCTCGTGCCGTCGAGCACGAGGTCCGCGACGAGCCGGCCCACCGACGGCGCGATCTTGAACCCGTGCCCCGAGAACCCGGCGGCGACGATGAGCCCTTCGATGTCGGTCTCGGAGATCGCCGGGTTGAAGTCGGGGGTGACGTCGTAGCAGCCGGCGTAGGTCGACGCGATCGCCGCGTCCTCCAGCCCCGGGAACCGCGTGCCGACCTTCTCCACCGCCAGGTCGAGGAACGAGGGGGTGGCCTGGTTCGAGTAGCGGTCCGGGTCGGCGGGCTCGAGCTCGGCGAGGTCGGAGTTGCCGAAGAGGATCTCCCCGCCGCTCTCGGGCCGGACGTACTGCAGCGAGACGAGGTCGGAGAACACCGGCACCGGGCCGAGGGCCTCTCCCGGGTCGATGAGCACGATCTGCTCGCGGTGCACGGTGATCGGCAGCGTGATGCCGTGCTTCGCGAGCAGCGGCACCGACCACGGGCCGGCGGTGAGCACCACGGTGCCGGTGTGGATCTCCGAGCCGTCGGCGAGGCGGACGCCGGTGACCGCGCCGCTCCGCGTGATCAGGTCGGTGACCGTCGTGCCCTGGCGCAGGCGCACGCCGGCGCGGCGCGCGGCACCCGCGAAGGCCTGGGCGGTCTGGTAGGCGTCGCCGTAGCCGCCGCGCTCCTCCCACGCGAAGGCGGCGAACGGCTCGAGGTCGGCGGACGGCCAGAGCTTGGCGACCTCGGAGGCGTCGATGTCCTCGGTGCGCACGCCGACCGCGCGCTGGTCGGCCATGGAGGCCGCGAGCGCGCCGGCGTTCTGCTCGCCGACCCCGACGACGTAGCCGGTCTGGTGGAAGCCGACGTCCTCGCCGAGCACGTCCCGGGCGTTCTCGAAGACCTCGAGGGCGCGGGTGGCCATGGCGGCGAGCGAGGCGACGCCGTAGTGGCAGCGCACGACCCCCGACGACTTGCCGGTGCCCCCGGAGCCGACGGTGGAGCGCTCGACGATGACGACGTCGGTGGTGCCGCGCTCGGCGAGCGCCCAGGCGGCGGCGCAGCCCTCCAGGCCGCCGCCGACGATGACGACCTCGGCGGTGTCGTGGCCGGTCATCGGCTCACCCCGCCGATGGTCCAGCTCTCGCTCCGCTTCGTGTCCCCCGGGATCCAGCTCGTGCCGGCGAGCGGGACGCGGGCCATGGCGGCGGCCTCGATGGTCAGGGCGACGAGGTCCTCGGGTTCGAGGTGCAGCACGTGGGCCTTGCCGCAGGCGCGGGCGATGGTCTGGGCCTCCATGGTGAGGACGCGCAGGTAGTTCGCGAGGCGGCGTCCGGCGTTGACGGGGTCGAGGCGGGCGGCGAGCTCGGGGTCCTGGGTGGTGATCCCGGCCGGGTCGCGGCCGTCCTGGTAGTCGTCGTAGAACCCGGCGGCGGACCCGATCGCCTCGTACTCCGCGGCATATTGGGGGTCGTTGTCGCCGAGGGCGATCAGGGCGGCGGTGCCGATGGCGACGGCGTCGGCGCCCAGGGCCATGGCCTTGGCGACGTCGGCGCCGGTGCGGATGCCGCCGGAGACGATGAGCTGGACCTTGCGGTGCAGCCCGAGCTCCTGCAGGGCCTGTACGGCCTGGGGGATGGCGGCGAGGGTGGGGATGCCGACGTGTTCGATGAAGACTTCCTGGGTGGCGGCGGTGCCGCCCTGCATGCCGTCGACCACGACGACGTCGGCGCCGGCGGCGACGGCGAGTTTGACGTCGTAGTAGGTGCGGGTGGCGCCGACCTTGACGTAGACCGGTTTCTCCCAGTCGGTGATCTCGCGCAGTTCGCCGATCTTGATGGCGAGGTCGTCGGGGCCGGTCCAGTCGGGGTGGCGGCAGGCGGAGCGCTGGTCGATGCCGGCGGGCAGGGTGCGCATCTCGGCGACCCGGTCGGAGATCTTCTGGCCGAGCAGCATCCCGCCGCCGCCGGGCTTGGCGCCCTGCCCGAGCACGACCTCGATCGCGTCCGCCGCCCGCAGGTGCGCCGGGTTCATCCCGTAGCGGGAGGGGAGGTACTGGTAGACGAGGTGCTTGGACTGGCCGCGCTCCTCGTCGGTCATGCCGCCGTCGCCGGTGGTGGTGGAGGTGCCGACCTCGCTGGCGCCGCGCCCGAGGGCCTCCTTCGCCTGGGCGGAGAGGGCCCCGAAGCTCATCCCGGCGATCGTCACCGGGGTCTGCAGGTGCAGGGGGAACCTCGCGTGGCGATCGCCGAGCACGATGTCGGTGTCGCAGCGCTCGCGGTAGCCCTCGAGCGGGTAGCGCGACATGCTCGCGCCCAGGAAGAGCAGGTCGTCGAAGTGCGGCACCGCGCGCTTGGCGCCCCAGCCGCGGATGTCGTAGACGCCGGTCTCGGCGGCGCGCTGGATGTCGGCGATGACGCCGCGGCCGTAGGTGGCCGACTCCCTCAGAGCCATCAGTAGTTCCCCGAGTGCTCGCTGGTGAAGTGGTACAGGGAGCGCGCCGAGCCGTAGCGGCGGAACTCCGCCGGGTCGTGGGGCAGGCCCGCCTCGGCGAGCAGCTCGGCCAGCTCGGCGCGGTGCTCGTCGCGCAGCGGCTTCTCGACGCAGTCGGCCCCGAGGGCGCCGACGGTGCCGCGGACGTAGAGGCGTGCCTCGTAGATCGAGTCGCCGAGGCCGTCGCCGGCGTCGCCGCAGATCACCAGGCGGCCCGCCTGCGCCATGAAGGCGCTCATCGACCCGACGGAACCGCCGACGACGATGTCGACGCCCTTCATCGAGATGCCGCAGCGCATGGACGCGGACCCCTCGATGACGAGCAGGCCGCCGTGGGCGGTGGCGCCGGCCGACTGGGAGGCGTCGCCGGTGACGCGCACGGTCCCGGACATCATGTTCTCGGCGACGCCGGTGCCGGCGTTGCCGTGGACGGTGACGGTGCCGCCGTCGTTCATGCCGGCGCAGTAGTAGCCGGCGTGGCCGCGGACCTCGACGGCGATGTCGGCGTCGATGCCGGCCGCGATCGCGTGGGCGCCGGCGGGGTTCTCGACCGCGTAGGACTTCGCCGTCGGCCGGTGCAGCTCGGCGTTGAGGGGACGGACGCCGCCGGTCTCGGCGAGGTCGAACGTCACCGTCTCTGTCTCGATGGGTCCAGCTCCGACAGGCTTCGTGTCCCTTGTCAGCGGGTCCATGCGTAGACCTTTCCGGGCTCGGGCTCGTAGAGGCGGGCGTGCTCGATGCCGGGCAGGGTGGCCAGCGCGCGGAACTCCGAGGCCATCGCGACCCAGGCGTCCGTCTCGGCGATCACCGCGGGCTTGCAGGCGATCGGGTCGCGGACCACGGCGAAGCCCTCCGCGCTGGTGACGAGCAGCGTGTAGAAGCCGTCGAACGTCTCGCGCAGGGCGAGCAGCGCCTTCTCGAGGTCCTCGCCCTGCGCCAGGCGGGAGGCGACGAAGCGGGCGCCGACCTCGGAGTCGTTCTCCGAGTCGAAGGTGACGCCCTCGCGCGCGAGGTCGCGGCGGATCGTCGCGTGGTTGGAGAACGACCCGTTGTGCACCAGGCACTGGTCCGGGCCGACCGAGAACGGGTGGCAGCCCTCCGGGGTCACCGCGGACTCCGTGGCCATGCGCGTGTGCGCGAGGCCCTGCCAGCCCTGCGCGCCGGCGAGGTCGTAGGTCGCGGCGAGCTCGCGGGGGTGGCCGGTGCCCTTGTAGACGGCGAGGTCGCGGCCCGAGCCGATCACCGTCGCCGTCGGGAACGTCGCGCGCACGGCCGCGACCAGCGCGTCGACGCCGGTCGGGGCGGCGACCACGGTGGTGTCGCCGGCCTCGGTGACCAGCGGGTCGAGCGCGGCGAGGGCGTCCTTCAGCCCCTCGGGCGTCGCGCCGGCCGGGAGCAGCATCGACACCGCGGCGTGGCCCTCGGGGCAGCGGCGGGTGTCGCCGTAGACGGCGACCCCGGCCGAGTCGGGGCCGCGCTCGACGACGCCGCACAGCATCGACTCCAGGAGCTGCCCGAGCTGCGGGAACAGCTCGGGGTCACGCAGGTGGAGTCCGACGATCCCGCACACGGGCGGTCTCCTCTCTCGGGTTGTCTAGAAGGCCGTCAGGTACTGGTCGTGCTCCCAGGGGCCGACCGTGCCGTGCCAGTCGAAGAACTCCTCGCGCTTGCGCGCCGCGAAGTACTCCGCGACGCCGGGGCCCGCCGCGTCGAGGCCGCCGGTGACCACCGGGTCGAGCCCGAGGGCGTCGACGGCGTGCAGCAGGGTCGGCGGGAGCTCGGCGCGCACGACGGCGTCCGGTCCGGAGCCGGGGGCGCCCGGGTCGATCCCGCGCTCGAGGCCGTCGAGCCCGGCGGCGAGCGCCACCGCGAGCGCGAGGTAGGGGTTGGTGGCGCCGTCGCCGCCGCGCAGCTCGATGCGGTGCCCGTCGGGGATGCGCACGAAGTGGGTGCGGTCGTTGCCGCCGTAGGTCGGCCGGCGCGGCGACCACGTGGCGCCGGAGCGGGTCGAGGTGGCGCCGGTGCGCTTGTAGGAGTTCACCGTCGGCGCGAGGACGGCCTGCATGCCCGGGGCGTGCTCGAGGATGCCGCCGAGGAAGTCGTAGGCCAGCGGGGAGAGCCCGAGGCCGCGGGGGTCGGCGTCGTCGGGGAAGCGCGAGGAGCCGTCCTGCCAGAGCGAGAGGTGCAGGTGCATGCCCGAGCCGGTGCGGTCCGCGAACGGCTTGGGCATGAAGGTGGCGGTCATGCCGCGCTGCTCGGCGAGCATGGAGATCAGGTAGCGGGCGGTGATGACGCGGTCCGCCGTGGTGAGGGCGTCGGCGTAGTGGAAGTTCTGCTCGAACTGCCCGTTCGCGTCCTCGTGGTCGTTGGCGTAGTTGCCCCAGCCGAGCGCGTTCATCGCCTCGGAGATGCCGGTGAGGTGCTCGTACATCCGGGTCAGCCCGCGGGCGTCGTAACAGGGCTTGGTCTCGCGGTCCTTGCCGTCGGCGAGGACGACGGCGCCGGCCTCGTCGCGGCGGACCAGGAAGTACTCGATCTCGGCGCCGGCGAAGAGCTCCAGCCGGCGCTCCCGGGCCTTCGCCAGCACCCGCTGGAGGATCACGCGCGGGGCGTAGTGCCAGGCCTCGCCCTCGACGTGCGGGTCGCAGTGCACGAGCGCGAGGCCGTCGCTCACCCACGGCAGCGGGGTGTAGCTCGCGACGTCCGGGATCGCGATCAGGTCCGGGTCGCACGGCTCCTGGCCGATCGCGCCGACCGCGTAGCCGGCGAACCCGACGCCCTCGTGCTGCAGCTCGTCGGCGGACTCGACCGGCACCAGCTTGGCGCAGGGCTTGCCGGTGAGGTCGACGAACATGGCGAGGAGGAACCGGACCCCGTCGGCCCGGGCGCGCTCGGCGAGGGAGGGCTCGGCCAGGGGGGATTCGGGCTGCGGGATCGTGCGGAGCGGGTCGGGCGGTGCCTGCGTGTCCGTCGTCATCGCGGTCCCTTCGTCTCTTGTCGAGAAAACTAGTCTCGTCACAGGAGACTTCGCTAGAGGAAGTCATCTCCTGTGATGAACTCGTGTTCCCTGAGAGGAGACAAGCGGGACGTGACGCCGGACGTACCCGGCGTGTGACCACGATGTTGCGGGCGGTCGTTCTGGCGAAGGGCGCCCCTCGCCGGTCTAGCCGACCGAAGGAGCCCTTCGCTCAGAACAGGGTGGTCAGACGGGGAGCACGCGCCGGAAGGCCGGCACCGCGACCAGGGCGCACACCACGTGCATGACCATGAACGCGACGACCAGGAGCACCGACATCCCGAAGGTCAGCAGGTAGAGGTCGGGGATGAAGCTCAGCACGACCACGATCGGCACCACCCAGCGCAGGACGGCCGCGGGGCGGGGCACGAACCGGCGGATCACCACCCAGCCGACGAAGCCGATGAGGATGCCGACCACGCTGTAGACGATCGCGAACGTCGGGTTGTAGCCGGTGCCCTCGATGACGCCGACCAGCAGACCGATCAGCGTGTTGACGACCGCGGCGACCACGACCGCGATCAGCACCGCCAGCGCGATGCTGGCCGGCGGCGCGGCGGGCGGGACGGTCCGCGTGCTGACACTGCTGCTCATGACACCCCTCGTGAACGATCCGTGACGTTCTGTCCGGATCGACCTTAGGGCAGGCTTGCCTGAAACCGCCGTCAGGTGTGACGGTCGCGGTAGGCCCGGACCACGTCGTCGTACGAGGCGTCGGCGGTCAGCCCGAGCGCGTGCGCGCGGGGCGTGTCGAAGCTCGGGGGCCAGCTGCCGACGATCGCGACGACCGCCGGGTCCTCCACCCAGTCGACGAGGTCGCTCGTGCCGGCGCCCGCGACGCGGTCGAGCGCGGCGACCATCTCCCGGGGCGTGGTGGTGAGCGCCGGGAGGTTCATCGCGGTGCGGCTGCCCCAGGTGGCGTCGTCGACCTCGGCGGCGCGCAGGATGCCCTCGAGGGTGCGGTCCGGCGAGGACAAGGCCACGGGCATGTCCGGGGGAGCGGGGCACACGGCGCGCTCGCCGGCCAGCGGCTCGCGGACGATGCTCGACAAGAAGCTCGACGCCGCCGCGTTCGGGCGCCCTGGACGCACCGACACCGTCATCAGCCGCACCGAGCGCCCGCGCACGAAGCCCTTGCGGGTGTAGTCGGCGACGAGCTGCTCGCCGACGAACTTCTGGATGCCGTAGCTCGACTGCGGGCGGGGGAGCGTGTCGTCGTCGACCGGGCCGACGGGGCCGATCGCCGGGTCGCTGCCGAACACCGCGAGCGAGCTGGTGAAGACGAGCACCGGGGGCGTCGCGTGGCCGCGGGCGTACTCGAGGACGGCGCGGGTGCCGTCGAGGTTGGTGTGCATGCCGGCGTCGAAGTCGGCCTCGGCGGCCCCGCTGACGACGCCCGCGAGGTGGAAGACCGCGTCGGCCTCGTCGCCGAGGGTGCGGCTGAGCTCGCCCTCGACGTGCTCGACGCGGGGGTCGACGCCGACGTCGTCGGCGGGGGCGACCAGGTCGACGACGGTCAGTCGGCGGACCTCGGCGGGCGCGGCGCCGCCGATCGGCACCGGCCCGGCGAGCAGGCGGCGGCACAGCAGCGTCCCGAGGAACCCGGCGCCGCCGGTGACGATCACGCGCATGCGGCGGCCTCCAGACGGTCGACGACGTCGGCCAGGGCGTCGTCGTCGCCGACGTTCCCGGCGAACACCACGAGCGGCGGCCCGCTCGTCGGTGCCCAGAGCGACACGATCCCCGGCAGCAGCGAGCCGCGCACCCACGCCCGGTCCGCGCGCAGCGACGCGGTGGCGACGTCGGAGGACGTGATGCCGCCCTTGGCGAGGACGTAGGCCGGCGGGCTCGCGGCGACGACCCGGGCGGTCACGCCGGTGAGCGCGGCGCTGACCCGGCGCGCGATGTCCAGGCTCTCGGCCTCGTCGCGGCCGGTGACCAGCGTGCGGGAGGTGGCGAGGAGGGTGGTGGAGGTCGTCAGGTTCTCGACGAGCGTCATCGCGGCGTCCTCGAGGTGCTCGTCGTCCCCGTCGAGCACTCGGTGCACGTCGAGCTCGACGCGGGCGAGGTCGCGGCGGGCGGCGAGGCGCTCGAGCTGGCGGCTGGTCCGGCCCACGTGGGAGCCGACGACCACGAGGCCGTGCCCGCCCCCGACCGTGTCCCGCAGCTCGACGTCGCCGATCGGCGGCTGCTCGGGCTGGCCCACGCGGGCGCGCACGAAGGAGGGGCCGACGCGGTAGACGAACCGCGTGCCGTCCCGCTCGGCGGCGAGGATCGCGAGAACGGCGGCGCGCAGGTCGTCGTCGACGACGGCGTCGAGGGCGATCACGCGTGCTGTCGGGAGCACGGGCGGTCCGGCGCGGAGGGTCTCGATGCGCAGCTCGGCGACGTCGGTGATCGCGCCGCCGCTCTTCTCCGCGACCCAGTCGGCGAGGCGGGAGGAGCGGTAGCCGAAGGTCGCGTCGGCGGCGAACTCGCTCTCTGCGATCGGGGTGAGCTCGTCGCCGTCGCGCAGCCAGTGGACGCCGTCGAGCGTGATCCGCCCGGCGTCGGTGTAGGCGGGGGCGAGGATCACGGCGTCGGGCTCGCCGGTCTCCTCCGCGATGACGTCGGTCTCGAGGGGGAAGTGGCCGCGCAGGGTGGAGTCGCCGCGGCTGGCGAAGACGACGTCCTTCCGGGCCCGTCGGGCGGCCTCGAGGCAGGTGCGCACCACCTCGCGGTCGCGCGCGGCGGCGTCGTCGGGGCCGAGGCTGCGGGTGTTGGTCAGGACGAAGAACGCCGGTGTGCCCTGGGCGAGCGCCCAGTCGACGTCGTCGGCACCCCAGCGCGTCAGGACCGGCAGGTCGCGGATCGTCTGCGTGCCGGTGGGGTCGTCGTCGAGGACCACGACCGTCGGTGTCCCGGCCAGCGCGTCGCGCACCTGCCCGGCCGGCACGGCCCGGACCGGCGGCAGCGCCCTGAGCCGTCCGTCTCCCATCGCGCCATGCTCTCAGCTCCTACGCTCCTGCCTCGTGTCGTCACCCGAGCCCGGCCTGCGCGACGCCTGGGAGAGCGAGGCGCAGCGCTGGATCGCCTGGACGCGGCGGCCCGGCCACGACAGCTATGAGCAGTGGCACCGGGACGCGTTCCTGCCGCTGCTCCCGGCGCCGGGCCGCCGGACGGTGGACGTCGGGTGCGGCGAGGGGCGGGTTTCACGGGGTCTGCGCGCCGCGGGGCACCGGGTCGTCGGCGTCGACGGCTCGCCGACCCTGGTGGCCGCCGCGCGCGAGGCCGACCCGTCCGTCCCGGTGGTGCTCGCGGACGCCGCGGCGCTGCCGCTGGCCGACGACGCCGCCGACCTCGTCGTGGCGTTCATGTCGCTGCACGACGTCGACGACCTGTCCGGCGCCGTCGACGAGATCGCCCGTGTCCTGGTCCCCGGCGGCCTGCTGTGTCTGGCCGTCGTGCACCCGGTCAACTCGGCGGGCGGCTTCGTGTCCCGCCGCGCCGACAGCCCGTACGTCATCGAGGGCTCGTACTTCGCGCCGCGCCGGTACGCCGACCGGCTGGAGCGCGACGGGCTGGGGATCACCTTCCACTCCGTCCACCGCCCGCTCGAGGCTTACACCGGCGCGCTCGAGCGCAGCGGGTTCGTGATCGAGGCGCTGCGCGAGCCCGTCGCGCCCGTCGAGGCGGTCCGCGACGAGAGCAACAGCCGGTGGCAACGGTTGCCCGTGTTCCTGCACCTCCGGGCCCGCCTCGACTGGCGGTAGCGGGAGCGCACTGGTGACCGTGGAGTCGGTGCTCGCCGCCGTCGTGCGGTCCCGGGAGTCGCTGTGGACCGATCGCGCGATCGACGAGCGCGCCCGTCAGGGGATCGCGCCCGAGGACGTGCGGCTCGCGGTGGTGATCCAGCGGATGGCCGACGCGGAGGCGTCCGGGGTGCTGTTCACCGCCGAGCGACGACCGGGCGGCGCGACCGGATCGTCGTCAGCGCGGCGTGGGGCCTGGGCGAGTCGGTCGTCGGCGGGTCTGGGCGCCCGTATCGTCGAGGGCGAGGTGACGGCCATGACGCAGACCCGAGGCACGACACGGAGCGGCGAGCCGGACGACGACGTGCCCCCGGTGCCGCAGCGCCCGGCGCCGCGCGTGCCCGAGCACGAGGTGCCCGAGCTCGGCGAGGACGAGGTCCCCGAGGTCGCGCGCGACGAGGTCCCGGAGACCCCGGAGACGCCGACGGTGGCCGGGGAGCAGCCGGTCGACATCGTCCGCGGCGCGGTGGACGCCCCGTAGGGATCGCGGTCGCATGGACTCCGCTCCGCGCGTGGCGACGGTCGGCGTGTACGGGTTCTCGGCGGAGTCGTTCCTGCGTTGCCTGCGGGACGCCGACGTCCGCCTGCTGCTCGACGTCCGCCAGCGTCGCGGCGTGCGGGGCCCCGAGTACGCGTGGGCGAACGCGCGCCGGCTCCAGGAGCTCCTGGCGTCGGCCGGCGTCGCCTACGCGCACCACCCCGAGCTGGCGCCCACCACGGAGCTGCGCCGGGTGCAGTACGCCGAGGACGATCGCCGCGGGGTGGGCAAGGGCTCGCGGCAGGTGCTCGCGGAGGAGTACGTCGCCCGCTACACCGCCGAGATCCTCGACCACGCCGACCTGGTCCCGCTCGTGGATGCGCTGCCGGCCGAGGGGGTCGGGGCGCTGCTGTGCGTGGAACGCGACCCGGAGGCGTGCCACCGCTCGCTGATCGCCCAGCGGCTGGCCGATCGGCACCACGTGGCGGTGGAGCACCTGCGCCCGCGGGCCTGAGCGGTCGACCGGGCATGATCGCTCCGGCTGCTCCTCGGGGGCGATCTCATCGCTCCGGCGGA
The DNA here is from genome assembly GCF_037400335.1 of Actinomycetospora flava. Taxonomy (NCBI): domain Bacteria; kingdom Bacillati; phylum Actinomycetota; class Actinomycetes; order Pseudonocardiales; family Pseudonocardiaceae; genus Actinomycetospora; species Actinomycetospora flava. Next base: position 255,550 of record NZ_JBBEGM010000004.1, on the reverse strand, counting down.
GCACCTGAAGCGATCAGTCCCCGGAGCCGGCCCGCCGGCGGCGAGCGCGTGGCGATACGGACGTCCAGTGTCTGCGACGCCACGCCGCTGACAGGGAGCCCGGGTCACGCCGAGGAGCCCGCGCCGCTCCGGCGTGCCGCCGACCGCAGCCCCACGAGCTTCCGGCTCATCTCCGCCGTCCACGGGCCGTAGAGCAGCACGCTGCCCAGCACGCAGATGACGGTGATCAGCAGGACCGTGTCGCTCTGCTGCTCCGGCAGGCTGTTCGCCGCGAGCAGGCCGAAGACGATCGTCGCCGTCCCGCGCGGGCCGAGGAGTCCCAGCAGCACCCGCTCCCGGCGCAGGTACGACGTGCCGAGCATGGCGATCAGCACCGGCACGATCCGGACGACGGTCAGGGCCGCGAGGCATAAGATCACCACCCGCCAGGGGACGCCGTCGGAGAACGCGATCACCGCCGCGGTCCCGACCACGAACCACATCGCGAGCGTCAGGACCGCGGTGGTGTCGCGCAGGAAGCGGTAGTCGTCGTCGAGCGAGGTCACCGCGGCGGGCGCGGGCGCCTCCCGCCGCCGGTGCAGGTGCGCGTAGCGGTGCGCCGCGCGGAAGGCGATGCCGCAGACGAACGAGGCCACGAAGCCGCTGCCGCCGGTCGCGACCGTGACGGTGTAGGCGAGCAGCGGGACGACGAGCACCGCGACCCGCCGGGTCGACTCCGTCGTCCAGCCGGCGGTGGTCGCCCGCTCCATGAGCCAGCCGATCACCGCGCCGAGCACCGCGCCGACGACGATCGCCGTGAGCGCGAACGGGATCACGGCCGTCAGCGCCTCGGTGGCCGTGCGGGCCTGCGTCCGGTCGCTGGCCAGGATCAGCGCGAACAGGAAGATCGGGGAGACGATCCCGTCGTTGAAGCCGCCCTCGACGTTGAGCGCCGAGCGCACCCGCCGGGGCAGCGTCCGGTCGCGGACCAGGCCGGCGGCCGGGGCGAAGTCGATCGGCACCACCACGCAGGCGACGACCAGCAGCACCGCCCACCCGAAGTCGGTGACGAGCAGGGCGCCGAGTCCCACCGCCGCGCCCAGACTGAGCGGCAGAGCGATCAGCAGGAGCCGGGTCACCGCGCCCGGCTCGGGCCCGAACAACCGGCCGTCCCGCAGCTCCGTGGCGTCGACGAACAGCAGGACCGCGAGGATGACCTCGGCGACGTGCTGCGCCGCGACCGTGTCGAGCCCCGCCGCGAACGACCCGTCGTCGACCAGCCCCACGCCGACCCCGGCCACCACCATGAGCAGCGGCAGGCCGACCTGCCACCGCTCGATGCGCGTCGCGACGAGCGAGAGGACGAGGATCGCCGTCAGCGCGGCGACGAGGGTTGCGTACACCGCTGCCGATCATCGCAGGTCATCGCCCTCTGGACCGCACTCTGCCCGCGGGGCCATCCTCGACGCGACGAGGGGAGTGGCCGGTGACGACGCGCGGTTCCGTCGCTGAGACGGTGCTCGACGCGGTGGGGCACACCCCGCTGGTGCGTCTGCGCCACGTCCTGCCCGAGAACGCGGCCCGGGTGCTGGTGAAGCTCGAGGGCACCAACCCCACCGGCAGCTACAAGGACCGCATGGCGCGCGCGATCATCGACGGCGCCCGGCGGCGTGGCGACCTCGCCGCTGGCCGTCGCGTCGTCGAGTTCACGGGCGGGAGCACGGGGTCGTCGCTGGCGTTCGTCTGCGCGGTGACCGGCCACCCGCTCTCGCTCGTCACCTCCGACGCGTTCTCGCCCGAGAAGCTGCGGACGATGAGGGCCTTCGGGGCCGACCTGACGGTGCTCCCCAGCGAGGGCGGGCAGATCACCCCGGACCTCTTCGTCCGTATGCGGGCCGAGGTCGACCGGATCGTCGCGGACGAGGGCGCGTACTGGACCGACCAGTTCCGCAACACCGACGCGCTTACCGGGTACGCCGAGCTCGGGCGCGAGATCCTCGCCCAGGCAAGGACCGTGGACGTCTTCGCCGCGGCGGTCGGGACGGCGGGGATGCTCGCCGGCGTCGCCGCGGTCCTGCGCGCCGCCGGCGGCGCGCGGGTCGTGGCGCTGGAGCCCGCAACCTCCGCGGTGCTCACCGGAGGTGCCGTCGACGCGCACCGGGTCGAGGGCACCGCGACGGGGATCGTGCCGCCGCTGCTCACCCGCGACACCTACGACGACGCCCGCGCGATCGACGAGGGCGCGGCCCGGGCGCTCGCGCGCCGTCTCGCCCGCGAGGAGGGCGTCTTCGTCGGCACCTCCTCGGCGCTCAACGTCGCGGGCGCCCTGGAGCTGGCGCGCGAGGTGGGCCCGGGCCGGACGGTCGTCACCGTGGCCGCCGACACCGGGCTGAAGTACCTGGCCGGCGACCTGTTCGGCTGACCGTCCGGATCAGCCGCGCCGCCGCCACCACGGACGGAACCGCGCGCCCCTCGGCGGGCCGGCCTCGCGGCGCGCGCACCCGGCGTGCCACCGGCGCGCCCACTCGGGCATGCGCGCCGTCAGCAGCGCCCCGGCGTCGGTGCTGCGGAGGAGCTCGAGCGAGACGGGGTCGCCGCTCAGCTGCGCGGCGAGCGCCCGGGCCGGCAGGTCGGCGCCGTGCACCGGCACCCCGTAGCGGCGGGCCAGCGCCGCCCGCTGCTCGGCGGGGATGGCCGGACCCGTGACGAGGAACCGGGGGTAGCCGTGCGACGCGCGCCAGCCCCGCGTCCCCTCGACGACCTGGCCCCAGAGCGCGACGACGCCCAGCACCTCGAAGTCGGACGGACCCCACTCGAGCGTGCCCGGGTCGTGGACGGCGTAGAGCCCGCAGCGGCAGCGGTCACCGGGCGGCGCGTGGCTCGCCGAACCGCACGTCGCGACCATCGGCCGGCGGGCGGGCCAGACGACCTGGGCGAGCGGGGCGACCAGCTCGGCGCGGCGCTGCGCGCGACGGCCCACGCGCCAGGTGCGCCAGCCCGGGATCGCCTCGGGGACGTCCGGAACCCCGACGGCGTCGAGGGCGGCGCCGTCGTGCCGGGCGGGCCCGGCCGGCGGCGGGTGGATCACCGCGCGGGCTCGGGCCGGGGCGTCGGGACGGCGGCGTCGGCCGACGCCGGATGCTCGGCGTCGAGCATCGCGGGCTCGACGACCGGCGACTCCTCGCCGGGCACGGGTGAGCTGACGGGTTCCGCGGTGAGCCGCCGACGAACGGGGCCGATGTCCATGGAGGGAACGCTAGACACGGGCCCCGCCGTCGCACCAGAGCGGAGCCGACGGGCGGTGGTGAGACGCGGACGACACCACCCGCTCGGCCGCATGCTCACCGACGCCGACGCGGGCCGCGGGCTGTGCTCGCCGATCATGGACGGGGCGGCGCGGTCGCGACCGGGTGGCGCGGTTCGTAGAGCCCGAGGCGGCCACCGCCGGGCAGGTGGATCGCGGTGAGCCGGCCCCAGCCCTGGTCGGTGACGGGGTCGACGCCGACGCCGCGGGCGCGCAGGTCGGCGACGGTCGCGTCGACGTCGTCGCACATCAGGTAGAGCTCGTGCTCGGGCTGCCCGTCGGTGGGGTGGACGGCGACCTCGGCGGGCGGGAGGCCGATGATCAGCCAGCCGCCGCCGGCGTCGACGGACCGCGTGTCGAGCAGGTCGCGCAGGAACGCGCGGTCGGCCTCGGCGTCCGCGCTGTAGAGGATGGCGTGCGCTCCGGTGATCACTTCGAAGCCTCCTCGTCGTCGCCGGTGAGCCGACCAGTGTGCACCACCCGTCCGGCTACTCCGGGCGGGTCGCTTCGGCGAGGGCTTCCTCGGCGATCGCCTCGAGCGCTCGCTGCGAGACGTTGACGGTGATCGGCTCGACCTCGACCGTCGTGACGAGGCGGCCGTCCTGGCGTGAGGCGTACGCGGGTTCGGCGACGTCGACCACCCGGTGACCGCGGGGCGGCGGGAGCGGATTGATGTTCCCGGTGCCCGGTCGATCCACGAGGGCCTTGAGTTCCGTCGCGTCGTGGAGCTCGACCATCTCGATCCAGGCGACGGCGACGACAGCCGCCACATCGCCCCGCCGCACCTCGAACAGACTGCGATAGACCGACTCGCACGGATGGGTCGCCAGGAACTCGCGGACCTGTCCGCGCGCATCGTCCGCGCAGGTGTCGGAGTCCGCCTCGGCCCGAAGGGACGACCGCAAGCCGCTCGTCACGAGGTTGCGCTGGGTCCGGGTCGACTTCTGCTTCCCGCGCGCCAGCCGGGTCGAAGCGCTGATGCTCGGGGAGTTCGCTCCCACCGTCGGGCCGGCTCCCGCGCCCAGGCTCGCACCCTCGGCGCCGACGCCTACGGCGGCGGAGATGCCGACGACGCCCGCCACGAGGATCGACGGGATCCCTACCTTCGAGGCGAAACGACCTTTGTCGTCGCGTGGCTGATCCACGGACCGTCCCCCCAGCGCGGCTCGAGACCGCGATCTTCGGGGCCGATCGGCCTCTCCCCAGCGATCACGCTAGATCTTCGCGAGCCACGATCGGGTGACGACACTCCCGTGATCATCGGGTCTCCGAGTACGGGCCGGCGCGACGGGCACGGCGGGTGTCCTCGCCCGTCCGGACCAGTGACGTGCCACCCTGTCGCGACGAGATCGCCGTCGAACGGGAGCCCGTCATGAGCGACCAGACCGTCGAGCACTACGAGCGCGTCGCCGCGGACTACGACGAGCACTGGTCCTACGACCCGGACTACGTGCGCCGGTTCTCGGACGCCATCGTCGACTCGCTGCGCCTGACCCGCTCCGACGTGATCGCCGACATCGGCTGCGGCACCGGCCTCTACACGCGCCGGCTGTGCCGCGACGTCGAGCCCGAGAAGCCGGTCCTGTGCGTCGACCCCGTGTCCGCGATGCTCGACCGCCTGCCCCCGTCGGCGCGGATGCGCCCCGTGGTGGCCAGCGCCGAGGACCTCGCCACCGGCCGCGTCGAGCTGCCGGACGCCGACCGGGTCGACGCGATCATCCTCAAGGAGTCGCTGCACCACGTCGCCTCGCGCGAGGAGACCCTCGCGGGTCTCGCGGGCCTGCTGTCGCGGCACGGCCGGCTGCTCGTCGTGATGCTGCCGCGGACCATCCACCACCCGCTGTTCCGTGAGGCGCACGAGCGGTTCGCGCAGCTCCAGCCCGAGCCCGCGGAGATCGTCGACATGGTGTCGGCGGCCGGCCTGCGCGCGTCGGTCAGCTACCGGACCTTCCACACCGCCATCGACCGCGAGCGCTACGTCCGGATGCTCGAGGCGCGCTACATGTCGGTGCTCGGCGAGTTCTCCGACGACGAGCTGCGCGCCGGGATCGACCAGTTCCGGCACGCCTACCGCAACGACCCGGTGCTGCGCTTCGACGACCACTTCGCCTTCATCAAGGGCTGGGTCAAGCCGGGCTGAACGGTTGTGCACCACCGACCTGAGGTGCCAGAGTGAACCCGATCACGCCGCCGATCCACCACATCACCGGCGGTGACGACCCCAGGGGGAACTCCATGCCCGAGCAGTCCCTGTACGAGCGGCTCGGCGGCGTCTACGGCATCGCGGGCGCCGTCGACGTCCTGGTCGACCGGCTCTTCGCGAACGCCGCGGTCAATGCCAACGAGGCCGTCCACGCCCACCACGGCGTCCCGGCGAACGCGCCCGGCTACAAGTTCCTCGTCACGGCGTGGTCGATCGAGGCCGCCGGCGGGCCGAAGTGCTACTTCGGGCAGGACATGATCAAGGCGCACGACGAGCTCGCGATCGACGAGCACGGCTTCGACGCGGTGAAGACCGAGATCGCCGCGACCCTGAGCTTCCTCGACGTGCCCGCCGCGGAGCACGACGAGTTCATGGCGATCATCGAGAGCTACCGCCCGCAGGTGGTCCAGGCGGCCTGACCCCACCCAGGTGGCGGGTGACCTCGACGGCGGTGCGCCCGACGACCGCCGCGAGGTCACCGAAGTCCGACGAGCACGGCGGGTCGCAGAGGTGCGGGAACGTCACGCTGATCGCCGCGACCGCCTCGCCGTCCGCCCCGTGGATCGCGCGCGCCACCGAGGCGTAGCCGCGGCTGACCTCACCGTCCTCGACCGACCAGCCGCGGCGCGCCTCGGCGGCGAGCACCGCACCCAGCGCGCGCAGTGACGTCGGGCCGCGGTCGGTGCGCCGGGTCAGCGGGCCTGCGCCGGCGAGCAGGGCCCGGCGCTGGGCGGGCGCGAGCCCGGCGAGGACGGCCCGCCCGGACGCGGTGAGGTGCGCGGGGAGGCGGACGCCCACCGCCGTCACCAGCGTCTGCGGGCGCGGCGGGCGCTCGCGGAGCAGGTAGAGCAGCTCGCGCCCGTCGAGCACCCCGAGGTGGACGTCGTGCCCGACGCGGTGCGCGAGGCGCCGCAGCGACGGGCTCGCCACCTCGTCGAGCGGGTGGTGGCGCAGGTAGCCGGTGCCGACCTCGAACGCGCCGATCCCGACGGCCCACCGCCGGCGCTCCGGCAGGTGCGCGACGACGCCGGCGGCCTCGAGCTCGGTGAGCAGGTGATAGGTCGTCGAGCGGGGCAGGCCGAGGCGTGCCGCGATCGTCGCGGCCGGCAGGGGTTCGCCCGCGGCGAGCAGGCGCAGGATCGCGAGACCCCGCCGCAACCCCGGGACACCGGCCACGCCCTGGAGTCTCGTATCCGAGACACCGGGACGCCAGAGGGTCTGTCCGATGCGGCGGCCTGGCGCTGCACTGTCACCCATGCCAGCAGCGCGCGGACGGACCATGACAGCACGCACCTGGGGCGCCGAGGGCGCGCTGCGGATGCTCGACAACAACCTCGACCCCGAGGTCGCCGAGCGCCCCGAGGACCTCGTCGTCTACGGCGGCACCGGGAAGGCCGCGCGCGACCACGCGAGCCTCGCGGCGATCCGCCGGTGCCTGGTCGACCTCGCGCCCGACGAGACGCTGCTCGTGCAGTCCGGGCGCCCCGTCGGCGTGTTCACCACCCACGACTGGGCGCCGCGGGTGCTGCTGGCGAACTCGAACCTCGTCGGCGACTGGGCGACCTGGCCGGAGTTCCGCCGCCTCGAGCACCTCGGCCTGACGATGTACGGCCAGATGACGGCCGGCTCGTGGATCTACATCGGCAGCCAGGGGATCCTGCAGGGCACCTACGAGACCTTCGCCGCCGTCGCCCGCCCACGCGGCGGCTCGCTCGCCGGCACCCTGACGCTCACCGCCGGCCTCGGGGGGATGGGCGGCGCGCAGCCGCTCGCGGTGACGATGAACGGCGGCACCGCGCTCGTCGTCGAGGCCGACCCCGCCCGCGCGCACCGGCGGGTCGCCACGGGCTACCTCGACGAGGTCGCCGACGACCTCGACAGCGCCCTGCGCCGGGTCGACGCGGCCCGGAGCGCCGGCGAGGCCGTCTCGGTCGGCGTCGTCGGCAACGCCGCCGAGCTGCTGCCCGCGATCCGCCGGGCCGGCGCGCCCGTCGACGTCGTCACCGACCAGACCTCGGCGCACGATCCGCTGTCCTACCTGCCCGTCGGCGTCGACCTCGCCGACTGGGCCGAGTACGCCCGCGCCAAGCCCGACGAGTTCACCGACCGCGCCCGCGCGTCGATGGGCGCGCACGCCGAGGCGATGCTCGGGTTCCTCGACGACGGCGCCGAGGTCTTCGACTACGGCAACTCGATCCGCGCCGAGGCCCGCCTCGCCGGCGTCGAGCGCGCCTTCGACATCCCCGGCTTCGTGCCGCAGTACATCCGCCCGCTGTTCTGCGAGGGGCGCGGGCCGTTCCGGTGGGCGGCCCTGTCCGGCGACCCCGCCGACATCGCCGCCACCGACCGTGCCGTGCTCGACCTCTTCGGCGACGACGAACCGCTCGCACGCTGGATGCGCCTCGCGGGGGAGAAGGTGCGCCACCAGGGACTTCCGGCGCGCATCTGCTGGCTCGGCTACGGCGAGCGGCACCGGGCGGGGGAGCGGTTCAACGACATGGTCGCGTCCGGGGAGCTGTCCGCGCCGGTCGTCATCGGCCGCGACCACCTCGACGCCGGCAGCGTCGCCTCGCCGCACCGCGAGACCGAGGCGATGGCCGACGGGTCCGACGCGATCGCCGACTGGCCGCTGCTCAACGCCCTGCTCAACACCGCGTCGGGCGCGAGCTGGGTGTCGCTGCACCACGGCGGCGGGGTCGGTATCGGGCGCTCGATCCACGCCGGGCAGGTGTGCGTCGCCGACGGCTCCGACCTCGCCCGGCAGAAGATCACCCGCGTGCTCACCAACGACCCCGGCACCGGCGTGATCCGCCACGCCGACGCCGGCTACCCGCGCGCCCTCGAGGTCGCCGCCGAGCGCGGCGTGCGCATCCCGCTGCGGGAGCAGGCGTGACGCTGCTGGACGAGATCGCGGATGTCGGCCGCGACGCGCGCCGCGGCGGCTGGTCGCGCCACCTCGGGGACGACGCGGAGGCGACGCTGCGGGAGTGGTTCGTCGAGCAGGCGCAGCGCCGTGGCCTGCAGGTCGAGACCGACGCGAACCTCAACCTGTGGGCGTGGTGGGGCGAGCCGGGTCCCGACGCGGTCGTCACCGGCAGCCACCTCGACTCCGTCCCCGGCGGCGGCGCGTACGACGGGCCGCTCGGGGTGGTGTCGGCGCTGGCGGCGGTCGACGAGCTGCGCTCCCGTGGCACGAGACCGCGCCGTCCGGTGGCGGTCGCCGTCTTCGCCGAGGAGGAGGGTGGACGCTTCGGCGTGCCCTGCCTCGGCTCGCGGCTGCTCACCGGCTCGCTCGACCCCGACCGGGCCCGCGGCCTGCGCGATCCCGACGGCGTCACGCTGGCCGAGGCGCTGGGCGGCCGCGCGGCAGGGCTCGGCCCGGACCCCGAGCGCCTGGCGCGTATCGGCCGCTTCGTCGAGCTCCACGTCGAGCAGGGTCGCGCGCTCGCCCCGCGCGGGGACGCGCTGGCCGTCGGGTCGACGATCGTCGCCCACGGGCGCTGGCGGCTGTCGTTCACCGGCCGCGCCGACCACGCCGGCACCACCCGCCTCGCCGACCGGTGCGACCCGATGGTGCCGGCGGCCGCCACGGTCCTCGCCGCCCGCGCGGCGATGGCGCGCCACGGCGACGAGGCCCGCGCGACGGTCGGGCGCCTGCACGCCGTCCCCGGCGGCACCAACGTCGTCGCCTCCCGCGTGGACCTCTGGCTCGACGCCCGGGGTCCGATGCCGCAGGCGCTGCTGGACGACGTCACGGCCGCGGCCCACGCCGCCGCGGCGGACGAGGGGTGCACGGTCGAGGTCCGCGCCGAGTCGGTGTCGGGCGCGGTCACCCTGGACATCGATCTCGCCGAGACGCTGGCGACGATCACCGGCGCGGGCCGTCTCGCCACCGCCGCCGGGCACGACGCCGGCGTCCTCGCCGCGCACGTCCCCGCGGGGATGCTGCACGTCCGCAACCCCACCGGCGTGAGCCACGCGCCCGACGAGCACGCCGAGGACGTCGACGCCGAGGCCGGCGCGCGCGCCCTCGCCGACGTCCTGGAGGAGCTGTGTCGTTGATCCTCTGGTGCGAGCACGCCTGGCTGCCCGGCGGCCCCGTGGACGCCGTCGCCCTCGAGGTCACCGACGGCACGATCACCGGCGTCACGACCGGCGCGGCCCGCGCGGGCACCGTCCTCCCCGGCCTGACCGTCCCGGGCCTGGTCAACCGGCACTCGCACGCCTTCCACCGCGCGCTGCGCGGACGGCCCGGGCGGTCGGCGGAGTCGTTCTGGAGCTGGCGCGAGGGGATGTACCGCGTCGCCGGCGCGCTCGACCCCGACGCCTACCGCCGGCTCGCCACCGCCGTCTACGCCGAGATGGCACTCGCGGGCCACACCGAGGTCACCGAGTTCCACTACCTGCACCACGCGCCCGGCGGGCGCGTCTACGCCGACCCGCTCGCCATGGACCACGCGCTGGTCGAGGCCGCCCGCGCCGCCGGCCTGCGGATCACCCTGCTCGACACCTGCTACCTCGCCGCGGGATTCGACCGGCCGCCGGAGGGCGTGCAGCGCCGCTTCGCGGACGCCGACGTCGACGCCTGGGCGGAACGCGCCACGCTCGTCGCGAAGCTCGACGACGGCGACCGCGTGCGTGTCGGCGCGGCCATCCACTCGGTCCGGGCGGTGCCCCGCGAGGCTCCGGGGACGGTCGCGCAGTGGGCGGGCACAAGGCCCCTCCACGTCCACCTCTCCGAGCAGCCCGCGGAGAACGCCGCATGCCTCGCCGCCCACGGCGTCACGCCGACCGCGCTGCTCGACGAGGCCGGGGCGCTCGGGCCGGGCACCACGGCCGTCCACGCCACGCACCTGACCGGCGCGGACGTGAGCACCCTGGCCCGCACCGGCACCGGGGCCTGCTTCTGCCCGACCACCGAGCGCGACCTTGGCGACGGCATCGGCCCGGCCGGCGCCCTCGCCGCCGCCGGCGTGCCGCTGTGCCTGGGCAGCGACAGCCACGCGGTGATCGACCCCTGCGAGGAGATGCGCGCCCTGGAGATGCACGAACGCCTGGCGCACGGCGTGCGGGAGCGCTTCACGCCGGACACGCTGCTGCGCGCCGGCACGGACCGCCGCACCATCGCGGTGGGGGGACCCGCCGACCTCGTCACCGTCGACACCGCCTCGATCCGCACCGCCGGCGCCCAGCCGGACGGGGTGCTCCTCGCCGCGGGCGCCGCCGACGTGGGCGACGTCCGCGTCGGCGGGCGGGTGATCGTCCGCGACGGCGTCCACCAGCTCGTCGACCGCCCCGCCGCCGACCTGTCCGCCGCGATCACGGCGGTGCACGCGGCATGACGACGACGCTGGTCACCGGCATCGGTGAGCTCACGACCCACGACCCCTCCGCGCCCGGCGGCGCCGGCCCCTTCGCGGTCGTGATCGACGGCGAGCACGTCGCCTGGACCGGGCGGGCGAGGGACGCCCCGACCTGCGATGAAGCCGTCGACGTCGACGGGCGCGCCGTGCTGCCCGGCTGGGTCGACAGCCACACGCACCTGGTGTTCGCCGGCGACCGCGGCGAGGAGTTCGCGCGGCGGGTCGCCGGGCAGCCGTACGAGGCGTCGGGCATCCAGGTCACGGTCGACGCCACCCGCGCCGCCGCCGACGACGACCTCGCCGCCCGCCTGCGCCGCCACGTCGCCGAGGCCGCCCGCCAGGGCACCACGTGCCTGGAGACCAAGACCGGCTACGGCCTCACGGTCGCCGACGAGGCCCGCGCGGCCCGGATCGCGGCCGCCGGCGTCGACGAGGTGACCTTCCTCGGCGCCCACCTCACCCCGGCCGGCACCACCACCGACGCCTACCTCGACCTCGTCTGCGGTCCGATGCTCGACGCCGTCGCCGACCACGTGCGCTGGATCGACGTCTTCTGCGAGGACGGGGCGTTCGACGGCGACGCCGCCGCGCGGGTGCTCGCGGCGGGCGCCGCGCGCGGGCTGGGCGGGCGCGTCCACGGCAACCAGCTCGGCCCCGGTCCCGGGGTGGCGGTCGCGGTGGCGGCCGGCGCCGCGTCGGTCGACCACGCTACGCACCTCACCGACGCCGACGTCGACGCCCTCGCCGGCGCGGACACGGTCGCGACGCTGCTGCCCGCCTGCGACCTGTCCACCGGCCAGCCCCCGCCGCCGGCCCGCCGCCTCGTCGACGCCGGCGTGACCGTCGCGCTGGCCAGCAACGCGAACCCCGGGAGCTGCTACACCACCTCCATGGCGCTCTGTGTCGCTCTCGCCGTGCTGCAGTGCGGGCTGTCGGTGCCCGAGGCCGTCCGCGCCGCGACGCTCGGCGGCGCCCGCGCCCTGCGCCGCGACGACGTCGGCCACCTGCGCGTCGGGGCCCGCGCCGACCTGCACGTGCTCGACGCGCCGACCGTCGTGCACCTCGCCCAGCGCCCCGGCGTCCCGCTCACCGCGGCGGTGTGGCGCGCCGGCCGACGTCTGTCCGTCACCCCCGAGGAGGTCCGCCCGTGAGCACCGACAGCCCCGCCCGGCCCGTCACGGACATCCCGCTCGAGGGGCGCCCGCCGCTGTGGCTCGGCGGGTCCTCGCTGACCGCGCGGATGGTCGCGGCGGTCGCCCGCACGCCGGGGCCCACCGACCTCCACCTCGACCGCGCGGCGCTCGCCGGGGTCGAGCGCGCCGCCAAGCTGGGCGCCGACCTGAGCACCCGGCGCGCCGTCTACGGGCGCACCACCGGCGTCGGCGCCAACCGCGACGAGACGGCCGTCGCCGACGACGCTGGTCAGTCAGCCGGGCACGGTCTGCGTCTGCTGCGCTCCCACTCCGGCGGCGCGGGGGACCGGCTCGACGCCGAGCTCGTGCGGGCGGCCCTGCTCATCCGGCTCAACCAGCTCCTCGCCGGCCGCTCCGGGGTGTCGCCGGCGCTGGTGCGCGCGCTGGCCGACGCGGTCGCTGCCGACGCGCTGCCCGTCGTGCACCGTCTCGGCGCGATCGGCACCGGCGATCTCGCGCCGCTGGCCCAGATCGCCCTGGCGCTCGCGGGGGAGGGCGCGTGGGACACGGTGCCGCCGGGCCACCACCCGGTGACGGTCGACGCCGGTGACGCGCTCGCGTTCGTGTCGAGCAACGCGGTCACCCTCGCCGAGGCGGCGATCGCGGCGGGCACGCTCGACGTCGTCCTCGCGTCGAGCCACGCGGTCGCGGCCCTGTCGTACCTCGCGCTCGACGGCAGCCCCGAGGCCTACGCCGACCCGGTGCACCGCGCCCGCCCGCACCCCGGCCAGGTGCGGTGCGCGCAGCGGATGCGCCACCTGCTCGGCATGGAGCGCACCCCGCCGAAGGGCCGGCGCATCCAGGACCCGTTCGGTCTGCGCGCGTTCCCGCAGGTCAACGGGCCGGCCATCGACGCCCTCGACATGCTGCACGGCGTGCTCGACGTCGAGATCAACGCCGGGGCGGAGAACCCCATGATCGCGGTCGCCGAGGACGACGCCTACCACCACGCGCACTTCCACACCGCCTACGTGGCCGGCGCCCTCGACCACGTCCGGGCGTGCGTGCACGGCGTCGCCGAGCTCTCCGCGGCCCGACTCGGCGACCTCGTCGAGCCCGAGCAGACCGGCCTGCGGGCCTTCCTCGCCGACGGCCCGCCCGGCAGCTCCGGGGTGATGATCCTCGAGTACATGAGCCACGACGCGCTCGCGGCCCTGCGCCAGGCGGCGCTGCCGGTGACCCTGGGCAGCGCGGTCGTGTCGCGCGGGCTCGAGGACCACGCGAGCTTCTCGACCCAGGCGGCCCGGGCCACCGCGGAGGTCGCGACCGCCTACACCCGCGTGCTGGCCTGCGAGCTCGTCGCGGCCGTCCGCGCCCTGCGCCTGCGACGGCGGGACGGCTCGCCGATCTCCTCGGACGGGCCGGTGCCGGTCGAGGAGGCCCTGGCCCGCGCGGAGGAGGTCCTCGACCTCCGCACCGAGGACCGCCCGCTGGCCGACGACGTCGACGTCGCGGTCGACCTGGTGCGCGACCCCACCTGGGCGCAGGTCTGAGTCGGGGGTATCTCGGCGCCGTATGTGAGGTTAGCCTCACCTCATGACACCGAGGTTCGTCGACGACTCCCGCCCCGCGGCGGGGCGTCTCAGGTTGACACTCGGAAGCGCTTCCCCCGGATGTCGTCTCTGCCACAGTCAATGGCGTTCCGCACCGCGATGACGCGCGAGGGAAAGGCCGAGATGACCGAGACGGATCTGTGCGACCGCGAGCAGCTGGCGCGCTCGCGTGATCGCGATCCCTCGGTCCTGCCGCACCGTCTCGTCGCGTCCTGGAAACGCAGCGCCGGATACGGCGTCTCGCTCGACGCGGTCGCCCCGGAGTTCGCGGGCGACGTCGACGACCATTCCCTGTTCTTCGAATCCGGCCACCAGGTCCTCACCGAACTGCACGAGACGCTCGCGGACGAACCCGTGAGCCTCATGCTCACCGATCCCGACGGCCTGGTCCTCAACCGCGTGTGCAGCAACCGGGTCCTGCTGGGCGCCCTCGACGGCGTCTCGCTGGCCCCGGGCTTCGACTACTCCGAGCGCACCACCGGCACCACCGGCCTCGGGCTGGCGCTCGCGGACCGGGTGCCGACGCTCGTGCGCGCCGACCAGCACTACTGCACGCGGCTCTGGGGCTACACGTGCGCCGCGGCGCCCGTCGCGGACCCCGTGTCCGGCGACCTCGTCGGCAGCGTCAACCTCACGACCTGGTCGCAGCAGTCCTACAACCTCCTGCTGGCGCTGGCGAGGACGGCCGCGCGCACCACCGAGGCGCTGATGCTGGCCCGCGGGCAGGGGCGCGAGGCCCGGCCGGCGAGCCGCGGCCGGGTGGTCCGCGTCCGCACCGTGACCGGCGTCGACGAGGACGCCGCGCCGTGCCTCGACGACCTCGGCCCCGAGTGGCGCGCCGCCGCCGACACCGCGCGGACGGCCCTGCGCGCAGGCCGGGGCGTCGCCGTCGTCGGCGAGGCCGGTGCCGGCAAGGGAGCCCTGCTCGGCGGGGTGCAGGCGCGCGGGCGGCGCGTGCTGCACGTCCGGCCGCCGGAGCCCGAGGCCGTGGCGTCGTGGTGGTCGCTGTGGTCCCCGGAGCTCGGCAAGCCCGGGACCAGCGTCATCGTCGCGCGGGTCGACAGGCTCCCGGCCTGGGCGGCCAGCGACCTCGCCGAGCTCGTGCGGGCCCGCGCCGGTGCGGACCTCTCGTTCACCGCGGAGGACGCCGCCGGGGTCCCCGAGGAGCTGCGGCCCTTCGTCGGCACGATCGTGGAGGTCCCGGCGCTGCGCCACCGGCGCGACGACGTCCTGCCGCTCGCGCGCTGGTTCGCCCGCGAGGCGCGGCACCGTGCGGTCCGGTTCACCGCCGGCGCCGAGCAGGTCCTCACCGCCTACCACTGGCCCGGCAACGTCACGCAGCTGCGCGACGTGGTCCGCCGGGCCGTGGCGCGCACCGACCTCGTGTCCGAGCGCGACCTCCCGCCCGAGGTCTTCACGGGCACCCACCACCAGCTCACCCGCCTGGAGACCCTCGAGCGCGACGAGATCGTCCGCGCGCTCGGCGAACCCGGCGCGACCCCCGCGCGAGCCGCGAGCCGGCTCGGCATGAGCCGTTCCACGATCTACCGGAGGATCGCGCGCTACGGCATCCGTCTGCCCGCCGAGAATTCACCGCCGACCTAGTCGGCGGTCTTCGAGAACACCACCACACCCCTTCCCGACGTCCCCCGGGGACGCCGGTGGGACCCGTTCGTCCACAGCACGCCATCACGAGAGAGGACGAGGTGCGGTGGGAAGCAATCTGTTGTCCGCACAGGACCGCCAGACATTGGTGAACGTGGTGTACGCGGCGTTCCCGCACAGCACGTTCCCGCGAGGACCCTACGAGCGCGCCGCCGACGCGGTGATCGCCGCGGCCGGGACCGACCCGCGGTTCCTCGCCCAGCTGCTGCAGGGGCTCACGGACCTGAACGCGCAGCGCGAGGTGCCGTTCGCCGAGCTCGACGTCGAGACCGCCGGCGCCGTGCTGCGCGGGGCGGACGGGTCGCCGTTCCTCACCGGGATCGTCGACAGCGCCGTCGTGACCCTCTACAGCGACCCCGAGGTGTGGGACCTGCTCGGCTACGAGGGGCCCTCCTACGACCAGGGCGGCTACGTGAACCGGGGCTTCGACGACCTCGACTGGCTGCCCGACCCCAAGATCGAGTTCGAGGAAGAGGTGCCGGCATGACCCGCTTCTCCTACGACGACTCCGACGTCGTCGTCGTGGTCGGTTCCGGAGCCGGCGGCGGCACCGTGGCCAACGAGCTCTGTCAGCGCGGCCTCAAGACCGTGGTGCTCGAGGCCGGGCCGCACCTGACGGGCGACGACTACCACCAGGACGAGTGGCCCGCCTTCGCTCAGATGGCGTGGGGCGACACGCGCACGACCTCGGGCAGCTGGCAGGTCGCCAAGGACTTCCCGAACCTCCCGGCGTGGCTGGTCAAGGCCGTCGGCGGCACGACGACCCACTGGGCAGGCGCCTGCCCGCGGTTCAAGGCCCACGAGTTCACCGCGCGCTCGACCTACGGCGACCTCGACGGCACCAGCCTGCTCGACTGGCCGATCGCGCTGAACGAGCTCGAGCCGTACTACGACAAGGCCGAGATCAAGATGGGCGTCACCCACCGGCACGGGCGCCCGCCGCTGCCGGCGAACAACAACTACAAGGTCTTCGCCAACGGCGCCGAGAAGCTGGGCTACCGCTACTACTCGACCGGCCCCTACGCGACGAACGCCGAGCCCTACGACGGCCGCCCGGCGACCCTGCAGGACGGCTTCAACTTCCAGGGCGACAAGCACGGGTCGAAGTGGTCGACGCTGGTCGCCGAGCTGCCCAAGGCGGAGAAGACCGGCAACCTCGACCTGCGGCCCGACAGCCACGTCGCGCAGATCGAGCACGACGCCGCCGGCCGTGCGACCGGCGTCCTCTACATCGACCGCAACGGGACGCTGCGCCGCCAGCGCGCCGCGGTGGTCGTCGTCGCCGGCAACTCCATCGAGACGGCGCGCCTGCTGCTGCTCTCCGGGTCGGCGCAGCACCCCGACGGCCTGGCGAACTCGTCGGGGCAGGTCGGGCGCAACTACATGCGCCACACCACGGGCACCGTGTGGGGCCAGTTCGACAAGCCGGTGCGCATGTGGCGCGGCGAGACGATGGCCGGCGTCATCGCCGACGAGTCGCGCCTCGACACCGACCGCGGCTTCGTCGGCGGCTACTACATGGAGACGATCAGCCTCGGGCCCGCGTTCCTGGCCAAGTTCATCGCGCCCGGCCGCTGGGGCAGCCACATCAGCGACCTGCTCGACAACTACCGCAACACCGCGGGCATGTGGATCGTCGGCGAGGACATGCCGCGGGAGGACAACCGCGTCACGCTCTCCGGCGACACCGTCGACCAGCACGGGCTGCCGGTGGCCAACGTCCACTTCGACGACCACCCGAACGACGCCGCGATGCGCGCCCACGGCCAGCGCCAGGGCGCGTCGGTCTACAAGGCGGTCGGGGCGCTCAAGACGATCGAGACGCCGCCGTACCCGTCGACCCACAACCTCGGCACCGCCCGCATGAGCCAACGGCCCCGCGACGGCGTCGTCGACCGCTACGGGCGTGCCCACGACGTGCCGAACCTGTTCATCGCGGACGGCAGCGTCTTCACCACCGGTGCCGCGGCGAACCCGACGCTGACGATCGTCGCGCTCGCGACGCGCCAGGCGGAGTTCATCGCGACCGAGCTCAACAAGACCCTCAGCTGACGGAGGCCCGGATGACCACCGCTCTCGCTCCGCCCGATCCGTACACCTTCCTCCCGGAGGTGCCGACCTTCACCCTGACCAGCACCGACATCGCCGACGGCACCCCGCTGGCGGCGCCGCACACCAGCGCGATCATGGGTGTGCCCGGCGGGGAGGACCGGACCCCGCAGCTGCGCTGGCAGGGGTTCCCGACGGCCACCCGCAGCTTCGCGGTGACCTGCTACGACCCCGACGCGCCCACCGGCAGCGGGTTCTGGCACTGGGCCGTCGCCGACATCCCGGCCGACGTCACCGAGCTCGTGGCCGGGGCGGGCGACCCGGACGGCTCGCGGCTGCCGCAGGGGGCGATCACGCTCCCGAACGACGCCGGCATCCACCAGTACCTCGGGGCGGCGCCCCCCGAGGGCCACGGGGTGCACCACTACTACTTCGTGGTGCACGCCGTCGACGTGCCGACGCTGGGGATCCCGCGCGGCGCCTCCCCGGCGTTCCTCGGGTTCAACCTGTTCAGCCACACCCTGGCCCGGGCGACCATCACCGCGGTCTTCGAACGCTGAGCATGGGCGATCGTCGTGCCGCCGCCGCGGAATCCGCGGCGGCGGCCTTCGCCGTGTTCCGATCGTCGGCCGGACCATGCTGACGACCCGGGTGTCCCTCCACCCGGACACTCCGCTCGCCGCGGTGGTGCTCCACGATCCGGACCGGGCGCTGCCGTCCGCGGTGCGCGTCGTCGACGCCGACGTGGGCGTCGCCGTGTCCCGCATGCTCGAGACCCGCCGCGAGCTCGGTTGCTGCGGTCAGAACGCGTACCGGCGGCTGGACGACCTCATCGCCCGAGCGGAGGCATGGATCGCGCCCGCCTAGGACATCGGGAGTACGAGCAGACCCGGACGGCGGTACCGCTCACCGGTCCGTGCCGTGCCGATGCGGCGTGTCGTCGCCTCGGTCGGCATCATGGCCTCGCTGAACGGACACCGATCGCGCGGGGGTGACAGCGCTGACGGCCACGCAGGACCTCGGGGGCCTGGTGCACCCTGCCCTCTTCTACGCCGACGACGCGTCCTACGTCGCCGGCACCGTGCCGTTCCTGCGCGAGGGTCTCGACGCGGGCGAGCCCGTGATGATGGCGGCGCCCCCGTCGCGGCTCGCCCTGGTGGCCGACGCGCTCGGGCCCGCCGCGACGGACGTGGTCTTCCACGACATGACGGTCGCGGGTCGCAACCCGGGGCGGATCATCGCCGGGGTGCTGCGCGCCTTCGTCGACGAGCACGCCGGGGCCGGTCGCGCCCGCATCATCGGCGAGCCGATCTGGGCGGGCCGCAGTCCCGCCGAGTACGCCGCCGCGGTCCAGCACGAGGCGCTGATCAACGCCGCGCTCGGCGACCGCCCGGTCACCGTCCTGTGCCCCTACGACACGAGCGCCCTCGCCCCGGCCGTCCTCGAGGACGCCGAGCGGACGCACCCCGTGCTCGTCGAGGTCGGCGTCACCTCGAGCAGCACGCGCTACGCGGACCCCGCCGAGTTCGCGCAGTGGATGAGCGGGCCGCCGGCCGAGGAGGACGCCGAACTCGCCGAGACGCTGGTGTTCGCCGCGCCGACGGGCCCGCGCGCCGTGCGTCTCGCGGTGGCCGAGCACGCGCTGCGCGCAGGGCTCGACCCCGATCGCGTCGCCGACCTGTGCCTCGCCGCCTACGAGGTCGCGGTCAACACCGTCGTGCACACGGGCCGGCCCGGGTTGCTGACGCTGTGGACGCGGACGGACCCGTCGCAGGAACCGGCCGCGGTGGTGTGCGAGGTGCAGGACAGCGGGTGGATCGCCGACCCCCTCGTCGGGCGCCACCCGTGCGGCCCGGCCGACGGGCGCGGCTTCGGCCTGCGCCTGGTGCACCAGCTCTGCGACCTCGTGCAGGTGTACAGCGACCCCACCGCCGGCACGACGGTCCGCATGACCGTGAACCTGCGGTAGTCACCGGGACGGGGTACACGGCGGCCGACGACGGGTAGGCCCCGCACCGTGTTCAACGAGCAGGACCAGCGACTGCGGGACTTCCTCGCGACCGGGCGGCGGTTCGCGGCGACCTCGAGCGTCGAGGAGACGCTGCAGCTCATCCTCACCTCGGCCGTCGACACGTCACCGGCGACGGATCTCGCCGGGGTGCTGCTGCTCGAGGGGCGCGGGAAGATCACCTCGCTGGCGACGACCGACGGCGTCGTGAACCAGCTCGACCAGGTGCAGGCCCGGCACAACGAGGGTCCGTGCGTGGAGTCGATCTACGACCAGGAGCTCGTCGTCGTCGACGACTTCGCGGAGCACCTCGAGCGCTGGCCGCGCTTCGCCCGCGCCGCGCTCGACCACGACGTGCACAGCTCCCTGTCGTTCCAGCTCTTCAGCGAGGGCAAGCGGGCGGGCTCGCTGAACCTGTTCAGCCACCGCGTGCGCGCCTTCGGGGAGGAGGACCGCGTCCTGGGCGCGCTGTTCGCCAACCAGGCCGGCCTCGCGCTCCGCGGCGCGCAGCGCGTCGCCCAGCTCGACCAGGCGGTGGCGTCGCGCGGGGTGATCGGCACGGCGAAGGGCATCCTCATGGAGCGCTTCGGCATCGGCGACGACGAGGCGTTCCAGCGTCTCGTGCGCAGCTCGCAGGACACCAACATCAAGCTCGTCGACGTGGCGCAGTGGCTGATCGACGAGACGACGGGCAGGCAGACGGGCTGACCGCGCCTCAGCGTGCCTGCTCGCGCAGCACGGTCTTCTGCACCTTGCCGGTGGCGTTGCGGGGGAGGGCGTCGACGATCGTGATGCGCCGCGGGCGCTTGTAGCGGGCGAGGTGCTCGCGGCAGTGGTCGTCGATCGCCTCGGCGGTGGGCGGGTCGTCCGGGTCCGTCGGCACGATCACCGCGAGCGGGGTCTCGCCCCAGGTCGGGTCGGCGACGCCGATGAGGGCGACGTCGGCGACCTGCGGGTGACCGGCCAGGACGTTCTCGACCTCGGCGCAGTAGATGTTCTCGCCGCCGGAGATGATCATGTCCTTCTTGCGGTCGACGACGTAGTAGTAGCCGTCCGGGTCCTGGCGGACCAGGTCGCCCGAGTGGAACCAGCCGCCGCGGAAGGCCTCGGCGGTCTCGGCGGGCTTGTTCCAGTAGCCCGACATCACCAGCGGTCCGCGGTAGACGATCTCGCCGACCTCGCCCGGCGCGACGTCCTTCATGTCGTCGTCGACCACGCGGACCTCGACGTTGATCATCGGCGTGCCGACGGAACCGATCTTCCGCACGGCGTCCTCGCCGCGCAGGGTGGTGGTCACCGGGCTGCACTCGGTCTGGCCGAACGAGGTGATGATCTCGGCGTCGGGGAAGGTCGCGATCATCGTCCGGAGCAGGGTGTCCGACGCGGGCGCGGCGCCCCAGGAGCACTTGCGCAGGGCACTCAGATCGCGCTCCTGCGCGGTGGCGCGGGCACAGATCGCCGTCCACTGTGCGGGGACGAAGAAGCACCCGGTCACCCGCTCGCGCTCGAGGATCGCGAGCGTGGCGTCGGGGTCGAAGCCGGTCGAGGGCGGGATGACGGTGGTGCCGCCCGCGAACAGCGACGGGAGGAAGCCGGCGACGCCGGCGATGTGGAACAGCGGCGTGCCGGAGAGCCAGACGCCCGGCCCGCCGGGGCCGCCGAGGTGCATCGTCGACGAGAACGCGTGCAGGAACAGGTTGCGATGGGTGAGCATCGCGCCCTTCGGCGCCCCGGTGGTGCCGGAGGTGTACATGATGAACGCGGTGGCGTCGTCCGGGACGGCGAGCTCGCGGTGGTCGGGCTCGGCGGCGGCGAGGACGTCCTCGAGGTCGCCGCCGATGGTGATCGTGCGCCGCACGCCGGGGGCGTCGGGGAGGGCGTCGGCCAGCAGGGGAGCGGTGGCCGTGTCGGCGATCGCGACGACCGCGCCGGAGTCGGCGAGCGCGTACGCGACCTCCCTCGCGACCAGCCGGAAGTTGACCGGCACGCAGATCCCGCCCGCCCGCAGGACGGCGAGGTAGGCCTCGAGCAGGTCGGCGGAGTTGAGGCCGAGCACGGCGACCCGGTCACCGGGCTCGACACCCTCGGCGACCAGGGCGTTCGCGAGCCGCGTGATGCGGTCGTCGGCGCGGGCGTAGGTCCGCCGCTCGCCGGTGCCGGCGTCGACGAGGAACTCCGCCTCCGGCGTCGTCCGCGCCCAGCGGGCCTGGATGTCGCTGAGGGTCATGCCCCGGCCGGTGATCGACGTCCCCGTCATGCGCGCTCCTCGCCGTGGTGTCCGCTCACTCGTAGGACCCGGCGGGCGACGGCGTCAAGGGGTGCGGGTCGGTGGCCGCTCGGTCCGGGCTCGCCGTCACGATCTCTCGGCGATGTCGTCGGGGCTCCGGCCGCCGGTCCGGGTGATCAGGGGCGTCCTGGTGCACCTGATCCGCCCGCGCGGGTGGATGCTGTCGCCCGTGATCACCGCGGCCGGGGACCCGCGTCCTCGCGAGAGGCACCTCGCGCAGGATCGAGCGCTCGCGGACCTGCCGAGCGTGCCTCTGGCCCGCGCACCGGCGCCCCGTGCGTTCCGGCGAAGGGTGCCCCTCGCCCGTCTATCCGACCGAAGGGGCCCTTCGGTCGGAACAACCGGCGGGCGACCGCGAGCCCCGGCGGCATCCTCGAGAGAACAGAGTGGCGAGCATCCGCCGACCCTGGTCCCGGCCGCCGCGCAGCGGTAGGAACGACCCCGTGAGCCGGATCAACGACGTGGGCGGCATGGTCGGCTTCCCACCGATCGTCGAGGAGCCCGACGAGCCGCGGTTCCACGCCGACTGGGAGGCCCACGTCGTCGCGCTCAACGGCGCGCTGCTGCGCCGCGGCGTCTACAACCTCGACGAGTTCCGCGACGCGATCGAGCGCATCCCGCCGCAGGAGTACCTCGCCTCCTCGTACTACGAGAAGTGGTTCCGCGCGATCACGACGCTGCTCGCGGAGAAGGGTGTCGCGACACCCGGGGAGCTCACCGGTGACTGACCGCTACGCCCCCGGCGACCGGGTCCGCACCCGCATCGCCGACCCGCCCGGCCACACCCGCCTGCCCCGCTACGCCCGGGGCGCGCGCGGCGAGGTCGTGTCGACGGCCGGGCACCACCCGCTCGCCGACGAGCGCGCCCGCGGCCTCGCGTCCGACCCGCGCGCCGTCTACCACGTGCGCTTCGCCGCGAGCGACCTCTTCGGCGCCGGTGACCACGCGGTGGTCGTCGAGCTCTGGGAGGACTACCTCGAACCCGACGGGAGCACGCCATGAGCGGCGACCACGCCAGCAGCCCGGTCGCCGCGCAGGTGCGGCACGTCGAGGCCCTGCTCGAGCAGCGCGGACTGCTCGAGCCGGACGAGATCGACGAGCGCATCGACGCCCTCGCCGCGGGCGGGACGCCGGCGAACGGCGCGGCTCTGGTCGCGCGGGCGTGGGTCGACCCGGCGTTCCGGGAGCGCCTGCTCGCCGACGGCAACGCCGCGATCGCCGAGCTCGGGTTCTCGATGGGCGGGGCGCTGCAGGAGCAGAAGCTGCACGTGGTCGCCAACGACGCCGACGAGCACCACGTCATCGTCTGCACGCTCTGCTCCTGCTACCCGATCGCGCTGCTCGGGCCGTCGCCCGGCTGGTACAAGAGCGAGGCCTACCGGTCGCGGGTGGTCCGCGAGCCGCGGGCGGTGCTGCAGGAGTTCGGTCTCGAGCTGCCCGCGTCGACGCGCATCACGGTGTGGGACGCGAGCGCCGAGACGCGCTACATGGTGCTGCCGCGGCGCCCGGACGGCACCGGCGGGGAGACCGAGCAGGAGCTGGCCGAGAGGGTGACCCGCAAGGGCCTCGTCGGCACCGCCGCGGTCTGACGCGCGCTCAGACCGCCCGCAGTGCAGGGCGCGGGTCGTGGAGCGACAGCTCGTCGGGGAACGTGTCGCCCAGCGTCGACACCAGGGTCGCCGGGGGCCGGTGGAGCTCGAGACGGCCGGCGAAGGCGAGCTGCTGGAGCCGCAGCTGCCCGAGGATCCGGACGAGCGCCGGCGTCGACCACACCAGCCCGGACAGCTCGATCGCGAGCTCGTGGCGGCCGAGGCCGCGCACGTCGCGCAGCGCGCCGGCGAGCCGCTCCGCGGACGAGGGCTCGACGACGCCCACGATCGCCATCGCGAGGAAGCCGTCGCCGTAGGGGGAGAAGGCGAACGCCGCCTCGCCCGCCCGGACGGGGTGCTCGGCGGCCTCGGTGGCGACGCGTGCCAGGGCGTCACGTTGCTCGCGGAGGCCCGGGTGCTGCCGCCGAGGGTCGATCATCGATCGCTCCCGTCTCCCGCGTCGCGCGCCGGCCGACCCGCGCGTGGACGGCACGGTAGCCCGGACGGGCGGGTGACGCCGCGCGAAAAAGGGCGCCGGGGGGCCTGTGTTAGCGTCCGCCCCGTTGCTGTCTTCTTTTCCTCGCTGTGCTCGAGCCTCGTGGATCAGTCGATTTCGACATCACCCGGCCCGACACACGAGATGAGGATTCATGTCCGACGGCACGGTCAAGTGGTTCAACTCCGAGAAGGGGTTCGGCTTCATCGCCCCTGACGACGGAGGCAAGGACATCTTCGTCCACTACTCCGCCATCGAGGGCGGCGGCTTCCGCTCCCTCGAGGAGAACCAGCGCGTCAGCTTCGAGTGGAGCCAGGGCCAGAAGGGCCCGCAGGCCGACTCGGTCCGCGCGCTCTGAGTCTTCCCCGCCAGGGGTGACCCGGCCGAGCAGCGCCGTCAGGGTGCCTGCTCGGCCTGCCGGCTGTGGTCCCGCGCCTCATACCCGCGGGACCACAGCCTCCGGGTCGACGAGGTGCGCGCGTCACGAACATCCCCTCCGCCCGGAGAATTCGGTTAGCGTTGCTCACGATGAGCGAGCAATCGGCGCTGAGGACCGGGGCGGGAGCCGTCGCGATCACCACCGCCACCGTCCTCCCGGTGTTCCTGCTGGGCGCGCTGTCGGTCCAGATCGGCGCCGACCTCGGGTTCGACCCGGCCGCGCTGGGCCTGGTCGTGTCGGCGTACTTCGGGGTGTCGGCGCTGGTGTCGCTGCCGGTCGGGAAGCTGGTCGAGCGGCTCGGCTCGCGCCTGACCAGCCGCATCGGCCTGGTCGGCGCCTCGGTCGCGATGCTGCTGACCGCCGTCCTCGGCCAGAGCTTCACCTGGGTCGTGGTGCTCGTGCTGGTCGGGGCGTGGACGAACGTCATGGGCCAGCTCGCCACCAACCTCACGCTCGCCCGCGCGATGCCACCGGGCCGCCTCGGGCTGTCGTTCGGGGTCAAGCAGGCGTGCGTCCCGCTGGCCACCCTGCTCGCGGGGCTCGCCGTCCCGACGGTCGGGCTGACCATCGGCTGGCGCTGGGCCTACGTCATCGGCGCCGGGCTCGCGCTCGCGGCGCTGGTCGTGGCGCCCCGCGGGTCGGGACGGGGCGAGCGCTCCGCCGACAGCTCCGCCGAGCGCGCGACCGGCGCGCTCGCGGTGATCGGCGTCGCGGCCGGCCTGGGCGCGGCGAGCTCGACGGGCCTGAGCATCTTCCTCGTCGCCTCGGCGGTCGACTCCGGCGTCGCGCCGGGGCTCGCGGGCCTGGTCCTGACGCTGGGCAGCGTCGTCGCCGTGATCGTGCGCATGCTCCACGGCTGGCTCGCCGACCGTCGCGCCGGCGGGCACGTCGCCGTGGTGGCGGGCAGCCTCATCCTCGGCGCCGCGGGCGTGGTGCTGCTCGCGGTGCCCGGCTCGGTGGCCCTGGTGGTCGGCACGATCCTGGGCTTCGGGCTCGGCTGGTCCTGGCCGGGCCTGCTGCAGTTCGCCGTCGTGCGCCTCAACCCCACCGCCCCGGCCGCGGCGACGGCGATCGTGCAGGTCGGCGTCTACGCCGGCGGGTGCCTCGGGCCGGTCGGCTTCGGGCTCATCGCGACCGGGCTGTCGTTCGCGACGGCGTGGATCGTCGCCGCCGGGGCCATGCTCGTCGCCGGGGGCGGGGTACTCGTGGGGCGGCGGATGCTCGTGCGCCACCGGGCGACGGCGCAGGGGCGGGCCCGCGAGGGGGTCCCGGCTTCGGCCTGACTCACCACCCCCTGGTCACGCCGGCGCCGTCGTCGAACATCGGGTGCGGGAACGCCTCGGTCGGCGGGTCGTCCCCGTTGAGCGAGGAACCCTGGACGACGCCGTCGCGGTAGCTCGCCAGGCTCTCGGCGACGTCCTCCGGCGAGGCCCCCGCCGTCCCGAAGCTCAGCCCGCTCTCGGGGGGCGGCGGGACCGCGCCCGGGACGAGCAGCGCTCGGGGCTCGCGCTGCGGCAGGCCCGCCGCGGTGACACCCGCGAGGTCGGCGTCGTCGGGGGCGACGGCGGCCTCGGCGGCAGCGTGACCCTCGTCGGCCGGTGAGGAGAAGGCGCCGGGCGCGTCCGAGAGCGCCCGGAACTCCGAGAGGTCGGCGAACCACGCCGACACCTGGTCGTAGATCGGTTCGGGCGAGACCGGGGACCGGTGGGAAGGGGCGCGCGGTTGCGGCACCGGAATGTCCGGCTCGTCCGGCGGACGCAGCCGGTCGAGCAGCTCCCGCAGCTCGGCGGGGCGGTAGTCGGAGAGCACGACCACGGTCATCCGGAAGCGGCGCACGCGACGCCGGACCTCGCCGGACAGGTCGCTGTAGCGCAGTCCGTCGAGCCTGCGCACCTCATCGTGGTCGGGCGCCTGCTCGCCGGAGCACGACAGCTCGTCGTGGAAGAAGCGCTGCAGCGTGAGCAACCGCTGGCCCCCGTCGAGGACGACCTCGCCGACGTTCGGGTCGGCCGGGTCGGCGGCGATGTGGATCTCCGGGACGCACCACTCGCGCAGGATCGTGTCGATGAAGCGTTGCTGGCGCTCCTCGTCCCAACCGCCGGGGCCGGACGTGTCCCCGCGGGGATGGAGCTCACGGCGTTCCATGCGGGCGATCAGTGATTCGAGCTCGAGCTCGATGCGTTCAACGTGCACGGCGGCCTCCTCCGTCCGTGGGCTGGGTGGGCGCACGGTCCAGGGATGCGGGGGCGGACTGGTCGATCGTCGGGGTCGGCGGCCGCTCGAGCGGCGGGGGTCGCGGCGGCGACACCGACCACGCGATCCAGCCGACGACGACCACGACCGCGTCGAGGGCGATCAGCACCCGCGTCACCCAGGGCGAGCGGCGGCGGGGTCGGGAAACGCGCACGGGTCTCAGCCTCCCGTCATCGCCGCTCGAGCACGAGCGCGTGCTGCACCAGGGCGATGAGCACGTCCCGCGCCGACTCGCGTCGTCGGGCGTCACAGGTCAGCAGCGGGGTCCCGGGCGGCAGATCCATCGCCTCGCGGACCTCGTCGGGGTCGTGGCGGCGCGCGCCCTCGAAGAGGTTCACCGCGACGACGTGGGGCACGCCGCGGGCCTCGAGGAAGTCGGTGGCCGCGAAGCACGCCTCGAGCCGCGTCGTGTCGGCGATGACGACCGCGCCGACCGCCCCGCGGAACAGGTCGTCCCACATGAACCAGAAGCGCTGCTGGCCGGGCGTCCCGAACAGGTACAGGACCAGCTCCGACGGCAGGGAGATGCGGCCGAAGTCCATCGCGACGGTGGTGGTCGTCTTGCCGGCGAGCGGGGCCGCGTCCTGCTCGCGGGCCGCCTCGGTCATGACGGCCTCGGTGACGAGCGGCTCGATCTCGGACACGGCGCCGACGAAGGTCGTCTTGCCGGCGCCGAACCCGCCCGCGACGACGATCTTCGCGGACTGGGTGGCCGCGCCCGCCGCGGTCCGCGGGGCCTCAGAGACGCTGGAGTCCATCGAGGACCCTCTCCAGCAGCTCGCGGCTCGGGCGGTCGTCCGACGGCAGGTGCAGCACGACCAGGCCGCCGCGGGCCATGTCGTCGAGCACCACCCGCGTGACGCCCAGCGGCAGGTCGACCCGGGCCGACACCTCGGCCACCGAGATCGGCATGACGCACAACCGGCAGATCGCGCGCTGCTCCTCCGGCATGGCCGTGGTCGGGACGTCGAGCGCGCTCGCCGTCTGCACCAGGGTCTCGATCGCGAGGGTCACCTGGGTGCGGGTGCGGCCGCCGGTGATCGTGTACGGCCGCACCCGGGGCGCGCGCCGCCCGGTACCCGCTTCCTCTGGCGCCATCTCGTCGGCCGTCATGAGGTGCGGGTGGTGCGCAGCTCCCGGCGCACCTCGGGCGTGAGGGCCTTCCCCACGCGCGCGGTCATGAGCGTCATCTCGTAGCCGACGAGCCCGCGGTCGCAGTCGGCCGTCGCCAGGACAACGAGGCAGGAGCCGTCGCGGATGGCCATCGTCAGCACCAGGCCCTGCGCCATCTCCACGACGGTCTGGACGACCTCGCCGGCGTCGAAGCACCGGGCGGCGCCGCCGGCCAGGCTGACGAGCCCGGCGGCCACGGCGGCCAGCTGGTCGGCGCGTTCGTCGGGCAGGCGGCTCGAGTGCGTGAGCAGCAGCCCGTCGGCGGAGATGACGACGGCGTGGGCGACGCCGGGCACGCGCGTCACGAAGTCGTCGACCAGCCAGGCCATCCGGGCGGGCGTCTCGGTGCTCATCGCGGGCCTCCGGAGGTCGTGGCCGGCTCGTCGTCCGACGGCGCGGCGCGCATGTCGGGCACCTCGAAGCCGTCGGTGTCGAGCTCCTCGCGGCCCCGGGTCGCGCCCTGCTGGAACTGGCTCATGCGAGCGCGCAGGGCCTCGGCGTCGACGGTCTGCCGCGGCGTGGGGATGTCGTCGGGGCCCGCCTCCGGCGCGCCCCCGGGCACGAGCCCGGCACCGCGGCGGCGCCGGGGCAGGCCGCCGGCGGTGTGCTCGGCGGGCGGGGGCTCGGCGGCGCGGGCGGCGACGGCCTGCCAGCCCTCGTCGGCACCGGAGTCCCAGAGGGACCCGTGGGAGGCGGCCGGAGCGGGGGTCTCCGGTGCGCTGCCGTCGGAGAACCACGCCGACACCATCGCCTGGAAGATCGGCTCGTCGGGACCGGGCGCGACCGGGACCTCGTCGGTCAGCGGGTCGTCGGCGTCGGGCTCGTCGGAGGCCGACGCCGGCGCCGGGACCCGGGGTCGTTCGTGGGTGACGAGCACGTCGGCGGGGACGTGGACGCTCGCGGTGGTGCCCTCGTCGCTGCCGGGGAGCAGCCGGGCGGTGATCCCGTGCCGGCGGGCCAGCGCGCCGACCACGAACAGGCCCATCTGCCGGGGCACCGAGGAGTCGAGGAGCACGGGCTGCTCGAGGCGGGCGTTCGCGTCGTGGAGGTCCTCGGCGTCCATGCCGAGCCCGGCGTCGGCGACCTCGACGATCGCGCCGCCGTCGGGGGCCCGCGAGGCGCTGACCGTGACCGGGCTGTCCGGCGGCGAGTAGCTGGTGGCGTTGTCGAGCAGCTCGGCGAGCAGGTGGGTGAGGTCGTCGGCGGGGGCGCCCTGCACGCGCAGGCCGGGCACCTGGCCGACCTCGACGCGCTGGTAGTGCTCGACCTCGCCGACGGCGGCCCGCACGACGTCGGCGAGCAGCAGCGGCTCGGCGGGCCCGCGGGTCGGCGCCGCGCCGCCCAGGACCAGCAGGTTCTCGCCGTTGCGGCGCATGCGGGTGGCGAGGTGGTCGAGCCGGAACAGGTCGGCCAGGACGTCCGGGTCCTCCTCGCGGCTCTCCAGGGTGTCGATGAGCAGGATCTGCCGCTCGACCAGGCCCTGGGAGCGCCGCGAGAGGTTGACGAACAGCGCGTTGAGGTTGGTGCGCAGGCGGGCCTGCTCGCCGGCGAGGCGCACGGCCTCCCGGTGCACGCTGTCGAACGCGCGGGCGACCTCGCCGACCTCCTCCTCGGTGTGGATGGGCACCGGCTCGACGGCGGCCTCCGGCGGCTCGGCGTCCGGGCCGTCGCGCACGCCCTCGTCCTCGAGCTCCCGGACCGCCTCGGGGAGGCGCCGCTCCGCCACGTCGAGCGCGGACCAGCGCAGGCGCTGCAGCGGCGTGACCAGCGACCGCGCGATGACGACGGCGAGCGCCGCCGCGACGAGCACGCCGAGCAGGACCAGGGCGATCACGACGACCGCCGTGGTCGTCGCCGACGACACGAGCCCGTCGGCGGTGCCGCGCAGCTCGCCCTGCAGGTCGTTCTCCAGCGTGCGCATCCGCTCGCGGGTGGCGCTCGCGGCGCGGTCCCAGGCGATCGGGTCGACGGCGAGGGCCGTCCCGTCCTGCAGGAGCGCCGTCTGCAGGATGCGCGTGCGCTGGTCGACCTCCGGGCCCGCGACGGTGTCGTCGAACCGCTGGACCTGGGCCGGGCTCGAGCCCGCCTCGAACTCCGCGGTGGCGGCCTCCTGCTCGGCGACCGACCCCCGCAGCGCGTCGCTCGCGCCCGGCGGCAGCGTGCGCGTGATCGCCCCGACCAGCAGCAGCGCGTGCTGGACCTCGGCCTGCTCCTTGGCCCGGCCCAGCGCCGCGAGGCTCGTGGCCGGACGGACGACCGCAGGCTCGCCGACCGCGCCGGCGATGTCGCGGGAGAGGGCGAGCAGGGGGTCGACCAGGCCGGTGTAGCCGGTGACGACGCTGGTGGCGGGGTAGCGGGTCGCCACCGAGGTCGCGCGCAGCGCGGGCAGCGCGTCGAGGCGCGCGAGGGCGGTGGCGTAACGGTCGCGGACGCCGGGGTCGAGCCCGGCGGCGTCGTCGCCCGCGGCGCGCAGGGCCTCGACGCCCGCGTCGGTCCGGTCCGCGGCGACGTCGAGCCCCGAGCGGTCCGGCGGGCGGCCCGCGGCGACCCAGGCGGCGGTCGCGGCGCGCTCCACCTGCACCCGGTCGACGAGGTCGGCGACGGTCCCGGTGAGCCGCGTGCCGGTGGCGACCTGGGCGAGCGCGTCGCGGTCGGCGAGCTGGGTGCGGATCGTGAGCCCGGCCAGCACCAGCACCAGCAGGATCGGGACCGCGACGACGGCGACGACCTTGGTGCGGACGCGCCAGTGGCCCGGGTTCCAGACGGGCATGGTGCTCCCGGTGCTCTCGGCCACGGACGATCCCCCACAGTCGCCAGGCACGGCACGGATCGTGTTCTCGAGCTCTCGCGGAACTGTTCGTTCAACGTACAAGGAACTCGTACAACAACTATCTGTGACGATGACGAAAGCCACGGTAGCTTCCCCGTGGCGGACACGACACCCGATCGAGACAGTTCTTCACGCGGACGCCGCACCCCGCGTCGATTTGATCGAACAATTCGTGCTCCAAGAGGGGGATGTAGTGCGCAAGTGGAGTAACAATCGTGGTCCGAGTCGTCGGCGACAGATCACCGTCCGGTTACTGACGATTCTGTCCGTCCTCGTCCTGTCCGGGTGCAGCGCGCTCGGCGGGTCGAGCTCGGGGGGTCAGGGTGGCGCCGAGGGCGGCCCGGAGAAGCCCACGCTCCGGGTCGGCATGCTCAACATCGTCGACACGGCGTCGTTCTACCTCGCCCAGGAACGCGGGTTCTTCCGCGACGAAGGGCTCACCGTCGAGCCGGTCGTCGCCCAGGGCGGCGCGGCGTCGATACCCGCCGTGGTCGGCGGCAGCCTCGATGTCACGTTCGGCAACTACGTGTCGTTCTTCCTCGCGCAGAATCAGGGAGTCGGACGATTCCGTTTGATCTCGGACGGATATCAGGCGGGCCCGAACACCTTCGTTCTCGTCGCCCGTCCCGACGGCGTGGTCCGCTCCCCGCGCGATCTCGCGGGACGTCGCGTCGCGGTCAACACGTTCCGCAACATCGTCGAGCTGAATGCGCGCTCGGCACTCCAGACCAACGGGGTCGATCCGGGCACGGTGCAGTTCGTCGAGGTGCCGTTCCCCGACATGGCCGCGGCGCTCGCGGCCGGCCGGGTCGACGCCGCCGCGATGGTCGAACCGTTCATCACCGCGACGGAACGCAGCGCGGGCGCCGTGCCGATCCTCGACACCGCGTCCGGCCCGACCGCCGACATCCCGCTGGGCGGCTACGGCACCACCGAGGCCTTCGCGCAGCAGAACCCGCGCACCGTCGCGGCCTTCCAGCGCGCGATGCTGCGGGGCCAGCAGGCCGCGGCCGACCGCGCCAACGTCGAGCAGGTGCTCCCGACCTACATCCGCATCGACCGGGCCACCGCCACCCTGATCAACCTCGGGACCTATCCGCAGTCGCTCGACGGCACCCGCCTGCAGCGCGTCGCCGACCTCATGCAGCAGTTCGCGCTGGTCCCCGGCCGGTTCGACGTGCAGCCGCTGCTGGTCACCCAGTGAGCGGTGGGGTCCTGCGCGGCCTCGTCGGCCTCGCCGTGTTCCTGGCCGTCGGGGAGGTCGTGGGGCGCCTGGGCCTGGTCCCGGCGGACCTGCTGCCGCCGACCTCGGCGGTGCTCGCCGGCCTCGTCGAGATCGTCGGCGACCCCGCGTTCCGGGCCGACGTCGTCGCGACCGTGCTCGCGTGGCTGATCGGGCTGGGGATCGCCGTCGGGATCGCGGTGCCGGCCGGGGTGCTGCTGGGCAGCGTGCCGGGCATCCGCGCGGGGACGCGGGCGCTCGTGGAGTTCCTGCGCCCGATCCCGTCGGTCGCCCTGATCCCGCTCGCGGTCGTCCTCATCGGGCAGGGCCCCACGAGCAAGATCGCGCTGGCCGTGTACGCGGCGGTCTGGCCGATCCTGTTCGCCACCGTGCACGCCGTCACCGAGGTCGACCCCCTGCTGCGCGAGACCGCGGCGGCCTTCCGGATCGGGCGGCGCCGGACGCTGCTGCGCGTCGTGCTGCCGTCGATGGCGCCCTTCGTGCTGACGGGCGTGCGCCTCGCCGCGGCGGTGGCTCTCATCCTCGTCGTGTCCACCGAGCTGCTGGTGGGCGGCGGGCGGGGGATCGGGGAGTACATCGCGCAGTCCGGCACCGGCGGCGGCCGGATGGACCTGGTGCTGGCGGCGGCGATCGTCGCCGGGCTCGTCGGGCTGGCGGCCAACGCCGCGCTCACCGCCGCGGGACGCCGGTGGCTGCCGTGGAGCGCCGCGGCGGCGGGGTCGGCGTGACCGGCGCGAGGTCCCCGCTGGTGCGCTGGGGCGTGTTCGCACTCGCCCTGGTGGTGTGGGAGCTCGCCGCGCGCGCCGCGGGGAGCGCGTTCTTCCCGCCGCCGTCGGCGATCGCGGCGGCCGGGTGGGCGCTGTGGTTCTCGGGTCCGGCGGTGCTCACCGAGGGTGCCTGGGCGGACGTCCTGCCCAGCGTGGGCCGGGTGCTCGCCGGGTGGGCGGTCTCCGGGGTGATCGGCATCGCGGTGGGCCTGCTGCTGGGCCGGTCGCGGCGGGCCACCGAGTACCTGGCGCCGCTGCTCGCGTTCGCCCGCGCGCTCCCGCCGCCGGTGCTGATCCCGGTCTTCCTCGTGCTGTTCGCCGCGGGCACGCCGATGCAGCTCGCGACGATCGTGTTCGGCACGGTGTGGCCGGTCCTGCTCGCCACCGCCGCCGGGGCGCGCGACGTCGACCCGGTCACGATCGACACCGCGGAGGTCTACGGGGTCGCCGGCCTCCGCCGCCTGCGCCGGGTGATCCTGCCCGCCTCGGCGCCGCGGATCGTCGCGGGCCTGCGGGTGAGCCTGTCGCTCGCGCTGATCCTCATGGTGGTCTCGGAGCTGGTCGCGTCCACGAACGGCCTCGGTCACCAGCTCGTCGTCGCGCAGCGGAGCTTCGACTTCACGGCGATGTGGGCGGCGATCGTCCTGCTCGGGGCCGTCGGCTACGCGCTGAACGCGGCCCTGCTCGGCGTCGAGCGCCGGGCGCTGGGCTGGACCACGGCCGGGGGATGAAGGGAGCCGATGTGACGCCGATGGTCGAGGTCACCGATCTCGCCGTGGCCTTCCGCGAGGCGGGGCACACGACGACCGTGCTCGACGGGCTCTCCCTGCGCGTCGCCCGGGACGAGGTCGTGTGCCTGCTCGGGCCGTCGGGGTGCGGCAAGTCGACGCTGCTGCGCTGCCTCGCCGGGCTCCGCGCCCCGGACCGCGGTGAGGTGCGTCTGCGCGGCGAGCCCGTGGCGGGGGTGCCGGACGGCCTGGGCGTGGTGTTCCAGGACTACGGCCGGTCGCTGCTGCCGTGGTCGACGGTGGCGCGCAACGTGGACTTCGGGCTCCCCGCGGACCTCGACCGCGCCACGCGGCGCGCCCGCACCGCGCAGGCGCTGGAGGCGGTCGGTCTGGCCGACGCCGCCGCGCGCCGGCCCGGACAGCTCTCCGGCGGCATGCAGCAGCGGGTCGCGATCGCGCGGGCGCTGGCGCGCCGCCCCGACCTCCTGCTCATGGACGAGCCGTTCGCGTCGGTCGACGCCCTGACCCGCGCCGACCTCGAGGACCTGCTCCTGCGCGTGCGCCGGGAGTACGCGATGACCGTGGTGCTCGTGACCCACGACATCGACGAGAGCATCTACCTGTCCGACCGCGTCGTCGTGCTCTCGCCCCGCCCGGCGGCCGTCGTCGCCGACCTCGCGGTGGATCTCGGGGGAGACCGCGACCAGATCACCACACGGGAGTCGCACGCGTTCGTGCACCTGCGGGCGCGGGCGGCGTCGCTGCTGCGGGACGGGTCGGACGCACCGGAGCCTGCGCAGGACACCGTCTGATTCGTCCGATCGGCGCCGTTCGGGAACTCCGCGGTCCGGGGCACCCGTTGTCGGGACACGACTCGAGGAGGCTCCCCATGGGATTCCGTCTGCTGCCCCACGTCCATCCGCGACACCACCTGCGTCGCACGTTCCGGCTCGGTCCGCTGCGGCTGCACGCCGGACCGGACGGCGTGAGCTGGGGGCTCGGCGCGGGACGCTGGTCGTGGAACGCGAAGAGCCGCAAGCACACGGTCGACACCCCGGGACCGGGCTACTGGCAGAGCAAGGGGCGCCGCTGAGCCGGCGGGCTCACAGCTCGACGTAGACCCGCCGCCAGGGCTGGTCGTCGACCAGCTCCCAGCGGTGGCCCCCGCCGGCGGTGTCCTCGGCGAGGAGGACGTCGCCGGGCGCGAGGAGGAACGTCGCGCCGTCGCGGGTGGTGAAGCGCAGCGTGCCGGTCAGCGTGATCACGTACTGGCGACACGGCGCGTCGTGCCAGGCCAGCGCGCTGCCCGGCGGCGACTCCTCGGCGTGGACGCGCCGGGCGTCGGCGGCGGGCGGCAGACCGGTCTCCTCGCGGAACCGGGACTCGCCGTCCTCGGTCCAGAGGCGGACCAGGCGGCTCACCGGACCACCGCGGTCGTGCTGCCCGGGACGTCGGTGCCGAGCCATTCGCGCCCGAGGCGCTCGAGCGTCCCGTCGGCGCGCAGCGCGTCGAGGGCGCGGTCGACGTCGTCCGCGAGTGCGGTGTCGTCCGACCGGACGGCGACGCCGAGGTCCTCGTGGGTGATGCCGGCCTGCACCACCGCGAGCGTCGGACGGTCACGGGTCAGCGCGCGCATCACGGGTTCGAGCTTCATGAACGCGTCGATGGTGCCGGCGGCGAGGTCGTCGAGCGCGGTGAGGATGTCGCGGTAGGCGTAGCGCCGGACGCCGGCGATGCGCCCGTCGCGGGCCAGGCCGTCGGCCACCGGCTCGGAGGTGTTGCCCCGCTGCACGCCGAGCGTGAGCCCGGCGAGGTCGTCGACCCCGCGGACGTCCGGGTGGAGCTGCCGGTCGACCACGAGGCTCTGCCCCGAGCGCACGTACGGGCGGCAGAAGCGGGCGAGCGTGCGGCGGTGCTCGGTGATCGTCGCCCCGGAGGCGACGACGTCGTAGTCGCCGCGGTCGAGGCCCGCGAAGATGCCGTCGAAGTCGTCGGCCTCGTAGCGGACCTGGACGAAGGTGCGCCGGAGGCGGGCGGCGACCTCGGCCATCACCGCGGGGTCGAACCCGACGGTCTCCGAGCCCTGATCCAGCTCGAACGGCGGGTCCGGCAGCGCCGACCCGACCCGCAGCACGCCGACCCCCATGGGCAGCAGTGTGCTCGGATGGGGCGGGTGGCGGAAGGTCGCCGGGCACCCGGACCAGGCACGACGTCCGCCGCGGCACCGTCCGCCGAATCGTGACGGTCCCGGGGCCGCGGCGCGGCCCGGCCGCGACACCCTCGGACGATGGCGGGGGACACGAGGGTCGGGTCGCCCTCGATGCAGATGATGGCGTTGCTCTACGGATCGATCCTCGGCCGGCTGGTGTCCGTCGTCGCCGAGTTCGGCATCGCGGACCTGTGCGCCGACGGCCCCCGCGGGGTCGACGAGCTCGCCGCCGCCACCGACACCGACCCGGACACGCTGTACCGGATGCTGCGCGCGCTGGCGTCGTCCGGCGTGTTCACCGAGGTGGCGCCGCGGGCGTTCGCGCTCACCGACCTCGCGGAGACGCTGCGCAGCGAGGTGCCGGGCTCGATGCGCGACCACGCCCGCAACTGGGGGTCGTCGGAGTACCTGCACACCGTCACCGGGCTCGGCGGCAGCCTGCGGACCGGGCGCCCCTCGTTCGACACCCACTTCGGCGTCGACTGGTGGTCCTACCTCGGGTCCCACCCGCGCCGGGCGCAGGTGTTCGACCGCGCGATGGGCAACCGCGCCCGCCAGATCGGGGCCGCGGCCGTGGCGGCGTACGACCTGTCCGGGGTGCGCCGGCTCGTCGACGTCGGGGGCGGGCAGGGCCACCTGGTCGCCGCGGTGACGGACCGCTACCCGGGCGTCCACGCCGTCGTGTTCGACCGGCCGGAGGTGGTGGCCGGCGCGCCCGAGGTCGTGGGCGAGCGGGCCGAGGCCGTCGGCGGCGACTTCTTCACCGCCGTGCCGGCCGGCGCCGACTGCTACGTGCTCTCCAGCGTCATCCACGACTGGAACGACGAGGACGCCGTGACGATCCTGCGGCGGATCCGCGAGGCGATGGACCCGGCGGGCCGGCTGCTCGTGCTCGAGACCGTGCTGCCCGAGGGCGACGAGCCGCACATGGGCAAGCTCCTCGACATCCTCATGCTCGCGCTCGTCGGCGGGCGCGAGCGCACCGAGCGGGAGTACGCCGCGCTGCTCGACCGCGCCGACCTGCACATCGAGCGTTTCGTCCCCACCGCGACACCGGTCGGCGTGCTGGTCGCCGCGCCCACGTGATCGGCACCGGTGGGTACTCGACGGCGGGCCCGTCGGGGGAGCAGGGTCTGCGCCCGTGAGCGACACCGACGACGCCCGCGCGCTGGTCCCCGGCGCCATGGACCGCGTCACCGCCCGGGTCCACACCGTGGGCGCCGGCATCTGGCGCGCCCCGACCCCGTGCACCGAGTGGTCCGTGCGCGACCTCGTCTCCCACCTCTGCTTCGAGCACCTGTGGGCGCCGCACGTGCTGGCGGGGACGACGATGGGCGCGGTGGGCGATCGCTACGACGGCGACCTGCTCCACGCCGACCCGCCCGGGGCGTGGGACCGCGCCGTCGCCCGCTCGCGGCCGGCCTGGGCCGGGACCGAGGGCCACGCGGCGCGCGTGCACACGTCGTTCGGGTGGATCCCGGTCGAGGAGTACGCCGAGCAGATGCTGCTCGACCTCACCGTCCACGAGTGGGACCTCGCCCGCGGCGCCGGGCTGGACGAGGAGCTCGACCCGGTCGGCGTCGACCGCGCGCTGGCCTACATCCGCCGCGACCCGATCATGCTCACCGGCCAGGGGTTGTGGCGCCCGCCCGTCGCGCCGAGCAGCGACGAGCCCCGCGACGTGCTGCTCGCCCTGCTCGGGCGGCCGGTGCAGATGGTGCCGCTCGAACCCCCGCCCGCCCCGCCCGGTCCGCTGACCCGCCCGACGGGCGCTCCGGCGCCGCGTCGGGCAGGTTCGGAGTCATGACGACGCCTCCCGTCTCCGTCGACGTCGATCACGACGGCCTCGCCGTGGTGACCATCGACCACCCGCCCCTGAATCTCTACGACCAGGCCCTGCACGACGCGCTGCGCGACGCCGTCGGCGAGCTGGAAAAGGCCCGGCCGCGGGCGGTGCTGGTGCGCGCGGCGGGCAAGGTCGTCAGCGGCGGCGTCGACGTCAAGCAGGTCTTCGACCCGATGGCGCAGGCCGGCGACGTCGAGCGCGGGACCGCGTACTTCGACGAGCTCGTCGACACCGGCCGGCGGATCCACCACCTCCCGTGCCCGACGGTGTTCGCCGCGCACGGGCTGACGCTGACCTGGGCGTTCGAGGTCGCGCTGGCCTGCGACCTGATCGTGGCCACGCCCCGGGCGTCGTTCGGGCTGATCGAGGCCACGGTCGGGCTGACCCCGGCGATGGGCGGCACGCAGCGCCTCGCCGAGCGCGCCGGCGTCGGGCGCGCGCGCCTGCTGGTGATGACCGCGGGCCGCTTCGGCGCCGAGGAGCTGGAGCGCTGGGGCGTCGTCGACCGGCTGATGCCCGAGGACGGCTTCGACGACGCCGCGCGGGCGTTCGCCGCCTCCCTCGCCGCCGGTCCGACCCGGGCGCACGCGGCGACCAAGGAGATCCTGCGCCACCTCACCGAGAGCGGGCTGGAGGCCGCGAACGCCGTGACCCCGGAGGCCGCCGGGGCGCTGTTCGGCACCGCGGACCTGGCGGGCGCCATGAGGTCGTTCGTCGAGGACGGCCACGGGAAGGCGACCTTCCGGGGGGAGTGAGGGGTGGTGTCCTGCCGATCAGCCCTGCTCCAGGCGCATCTGCCAGGCGTCGGTGACGAGCTCCGTGAGGCGCGGGACGTCGACCGCCTCGAGGCGCAGGAGCACGAACGGGAGGCCCTCGTAGCTCGGCGTGGAGAAGAAGAGGTCGGGCTCGCCGAGCAGCAGCGCCTGCCGCTCCGCCTCGTCGCCGACGAAGAGCACGGCGACGTCGGTGCGCAGGACGCGGCGCCCGCTGCTGCGGTCCGGGTACGACCAGACGAACCCGCGCCCGCGCACGCGGAAGTCGAAGCCGGCGCAGTCGATCTCCTCGACGTCGTCGAGACCGAGCGCGAGCCGGCGGATGTCGTGCACGTCGGCCACGGCGCGAAGCTAGCAGCCGGCCCCGTCACACCCGGTGGAGCGCGATGTCGGTCAGGCGGCGCAGGGCCTCCTGGTTGCGCGCCTCGACGAGCGGCGCCTGCACCACGGTCGGGACCAGCCAGCCCAGCCCCCGGTCGGCCTCCTCGGCCATGCGGACACGGCACCCCGACGGAGTCGGCTCCAGCCTCAGGACCACGCGGGCGGTCCCGATCGGCCACGCCCGCGCCTGCAGGGTGAGCATCCGGCCCGGGTCGACGTCCAGCACCTCGGTGGAGTCGCTGAGCTGGAGCGGCCACGGCCCGACGCTGTGGTGCAGACAGGACCCGACCGCGGGCCAGGTGTCGTCGACGTCGCGCATGTGCGAGGCGCCGACGACCCAGAGCGGGTAGAGCCAGCCGTCCTCCAGGACCGCCCACACGGCCCCGGCGTCGACGGGGACGTCGATCGTCGTCTCGGGGGAACCCATGCCCAACGGGGTGCCCGATTCCGTCCGGGGACGCACGGGCGCGCGGCGGCCCGGCTCCGCGCGGAGGGCGCGGCCGCATGATGGTGATCGTGACCCTGCCGCTCGTGGCCGCGCTCGGACCCGTCCTGCGGGGCCGCGTGCTCTTCGCCGTGCCCACCCGCGCCCCGCGGTTCGCGCTGACCGTCGACGACGGTCCCGACCCCGCGACGACGCCGGCGCTGCTCGAGGTCCTGGCCCGCCACGGCGCCCGCGCCACCTTCTTCCTCCTCGGCGAGCGGGCCACCGAGCACCCCGGCCTCGTCGCCCGCATCGCGGCCGCGGGTCACGAGCTCGGCAACCACACCTGGCGCGACGAGCCGACCTGGCGCCTGCCCCTCGACGAGTTCGCCGCGAAGCTCGCCGACACCCAGCGCGCCCTCGAGGAGCACGGCCCCGTGCGGTGGTTCCGGCCCGGGTCCGGGTGGCCCACCGCGCGGCACCTCGCGATCACCGAGGGCGCCGGGCTGCGCTGCGTCCTCGGCACCGCGGTGGCGATCAGCGGGGCGGGCGCCGGGACCGCCGGCTCGGCCGCCCGGCTGGACGCGGTGGTGCGCCGGGGGAGCGTGCTGGTGCTGCACGAGGGCCCGGGCCGGGCCGCCGTCCCCGGCACCGTCGACGCCCTGCTCGCCCGCACCGCCGCGCGCGGCCTCGCCGCGGTCACGCTCTCGGAGCTCGCCTGACCGCGGCCGGGTCCGCCTGCTCGAGCACCGGGTCGGTGGTGCCGACGAGGTGGCGCAGCATCGCGTCGCCCGCGTCGGAGGGTTCGTGGGCGCGGATCGCCGCGAGGATCCCGTGGTGGTCGGCGAGCGAGCGCTCGGGCATCCGCCGCGATCGAGGGACGGATGCTCGCCGTCGCCAGCGGGGCTACGTCGCGGGTGCCGGGACGTCCGGGTCCTCGGCGGGCGCGTCCGGGCCCGTGCCGTTGCGCTTCGACGCGGCGGTCTTGTCCTTGGGCGGCGGGCTGTTGGCGCCGATGAGCGCCTCCACCCACCGCGCGCCCGGGTCGCAGTCGACCAGCACGGCCTTGACCAGCAGGGTCGCCGGGATCGCGAGCAGCGCGCCGAGCCCGCCGAGCACCCACGCCCAGAACAGCAGCGCGACGAACGTGATCGTGGTCGAGAGCCCGACGGCGTCGCCGGTGAAGTGCGGCTGGATCAGCGACTGCACGATGGCGTTGAGGACGCAGTAGACGAGGAGCACGGCGAGACCGAGCTGCCAGCCGCCGACGAGCAGGCCGAGCAGGGCGGGCGGGATCACCCCGATGATGAAGCCGATGTTCGGGATGAAGTTGGTGATGAACGAGAGCAGGCCCCACAGGATCACGAGAGGGATGCCCATGACCGCCAGCGCGATCGAGTCGAGCACGGCCACGATGAGGCCGAACACGGCGGTCACCACGAGGTAGCGCCGCGTGCCGCCGGCGAAGCTCTGCATGGCGGTCACCATGTGCGGGCGGTCCGCGCCGATGGCGTCGAGCCGGCGGGACGCGCCGCCCGCCTCGGCGATGAGGAAGAGCAGCAGCGCGAGGACGAACACCAGGCTCGTCAGCGCGCCGCTGAGCCCCGAGAGCACCCCGCCGATGATGTCGAGGAGCCTCCCGACGTCCGCGGACGACGCGGTCTGGCGGGCGTGGCTCGGGTCGAAGCCCAGGCGGGTGAGCAGCTGGGTGACCTGGGCGGTCATCTGGTCGATCCGGCCCGCGTACTGCGGCAGGGTGGCCGCGAGCTGGCCGACCGAGGCGATGAGCACCCAGACCAGCCCGACGATCACGGCGAAGATCACCAGGACCAGCGCGAGGACGGTGGACCACCCGGGCGCCCCGAGGCGCCGCAACCACGTCTGGATCGGGCTGACCGCGATGACGATCGTCAGCGCGAGCAGGATCGGCGCGATCAGCCAGGCCGCCGCCATCATGCCCGCGATGACGATGACGACGGCGGCGGCGCCGAGCAGCAGCATGAGCGCCCGCGGCATGCGCGGGTCGTCATCCGGACGCGCAGGGATGCTGCCGGGCACCTCGATGGGGGTCGCCATGCCGCCCGACGGTAGGAACGTGCGCGCCGTGACGGCTCACCCGTGGCGGGTGAGCAGCACCGGTCCCGGATCACCCGGCGCGGGGGAGCCCGGCGGATCGCCCGCTCCCTAGCGTCGCCGGGGACCGCGCCCGGAGCCACCCGGAGGCACCGTGACCACCTCATCGGACGCCCCGTCCGCGTCGCCGGCGCAGGCGTCGACGGATCATCGTCGCGATCATCTGCGGGCGTCGGTGTACGGCACGGTGATGGCGATGTCGGTGCTCGCCTACCTCGGCGACCACGAGCCGGCGCCGGGCGTCGCGGCCCTCACCGTCGCCGCCACCGGCGTGGCGATCTTCCTGGCCGAGACCTACGCGGGACAGCTCGCCCACACGCTCACCGGGCCGCCGCGGTCGGGCCGGCGCCACCTGACGATCGTGCTCCGGGAGAGCGCGGGGACCGCGGTGCCCGGCGTCGTCGCCGGCGTGCTCCTGGGCGGGTTCACGGTGTTCGGCCTCGACCTCGCCCTGCGCATCGACATCGTGCTCTGGGTCGGGGTGGCCGCGCTCGGCGTGCTGAGCGTGCTCTGCGGTCGCGCGGCGCGACGCCGTCCGGCGCTGCAGGTCGCCTGGGCCCTCGCCTCCCTGGCCGTCGGGACGTCGATCGTGCTGCTCAAGGCCGCGCTGCACTGACCGGGTGCGATCATGACTCCCTCCGGTCGTCCCGAGCCCGCACCCGACGGCCCGCCCGCGTGGCGGGACCGGCTGCGGGACACGCGCACGCGCTACGAGACCTCGCACCTCGGCGTGCTGAGCCGGTCGATCATCGAGGTGCAGCTCACCAAGCAGGCGCTGCTCCTCGCCGCCTACGCCTTGATGCTCCTCGTCCCGGCGCTGGTCACGCTCGCCGCGGTCGTCCCGCTCGGCGCCGAGGGGGGTGCGGTGTCGGTGTTCATCCAGCGCGCCGGGCTGACCCCGCAGGCCGCCCACGACCTGCAGCAGCTCTTCCCCACCACCGCGACCGTCTCGGGCGCCACGACGACGATCGGGGTGCTCCTGACCGTGATCTTCACCGTGCGCTGGCCGATGGCCCTCCAGCGCGGCTTCGAGCTGGCGTGGGACCTGCCGCACGTCGGTGTCCGCGGGATGTGGCGGCCGCTCGTGTGGCTGCTGGGCTTCCTGGTGTTCGCCGCTGCGGCCACCCTGATCACGCCGGTGCTCGAGGGCGCGGCCTGGCTCGTCACGATGCTCCTCGTCGGCCTGCCGCTCGCGATCGTCTGGGCGTGGTGGACCCAGCACCTCCTGCTGGCCGGCCGCGTCAGCTGGACCCACCTGCTGCCCGGGGCCCTGCTCATCGGCCTCGGCCTCGTCGGTCTGCGCCTGGCCGCGACCGTCGTGCTGTCGCCGGCGATCACGACGCACTACCGCCAGTACGGGCCGCTCGGCATCGTCTTCGTGATCCTCTCGTGGTTCGTCGCCCTCGGTGTGGTGATGCTCGGCGGCGCGCTCGTGGGCCGGTTCGTGGCGGTGGGCGCGCTGGGGCGGCCGCCGCCCTGGGTCCCGACCGCGTCACCCCGCGGGGATGAGGCCGGCGACGCCGTCCCCGGCGAGAGTCCGGACGAGCCCGCCGCACCGGTCACGGTCGACCGCGCCGGTGGTGGGGGGCGGCCCGTGGCACCGAGGAGGATGACCGATGGCGACCTTGACGGCATGGAAGTTCCCGACCCCGGACGGCGCTGAGCAGGCCCTCGCGACGCTCGAACAGCTCCAGAAGCAGGAGCTGATCCAGGTCCTCGACGCGGCCGTCGTGACCTGGCCCGCGGACCGGAAGAGGCCGAAGACCCGGCAGCTGCACAACCTCGCGGGCGGCGGCGCCCTCGGCGGGAGCTTCTGGGGCCTGCTCTTCGGGCTGATCTTCTTCGTCCCGCTGCTCGGTGTCGCGATCGGTGCGGCGACGGGTGCGCTGGCCGGCTCGCTGTCCGACGCCGGGATCGACGACGAGTTCATCGACGAGGTGCGCAACCGGGTCACCCCGGGCACCTCGGCCCTGTTCGGGCTGACCGCGAACGCCGTGACCGACCGGGTCGCCGAGGCGTTCCGCGGCAGCCAGGCCGAGCTGCTGCACACCAACCTCTCCGGTGAGCAGGAGGCGCGGCTGCGCGAGGTGTTCTCCGACGTCGACGACGAGCCGGCCGTCCAGGTCTGACCCGTGGCCGTGGGGACCCGCCGGCGTGCCGGCGGGTCCTCACGCCTCTTCGGGCTCCCGGACCTGCCGCAGCGACACCAGTTCCAGCCCGAGCGCCTGGATGCGGTCGAGGATCCCGTGCACCTCGTCGTCGTCGTCGGACCAGCCCGACAGGACGGTCTCCGCGGGCACCTCCGCGACCGCCATCTCCGGGAAGGCGGCCCGCGCCCGGTCGGAGAGGCGCCCGCTGACCCGGATCTCGAAGCGTCCCGACACGGCCGTCTCCTCGCTCACCGGTGGGGCCCCGAGCGCCACCGTCCGTCGCGAGCGTGGCCCCGGCACCCGCGGGTCGCCTCATCCCGGACAGGTGAACGACCCGGTGGACGAGGCTCAGACCAGCAGCCCCCGCTCCTGTGCCCGTGTCACGGCGCCCCGCCGGGTCGACACCCCGAGCTTCGCGTAGATCGAGCGGATCTGGGTCTTGACGGTGTTGACCGAGACCACGAGCTCCTCGGCCATCGTCGGGGCGTCGAGCAGCGAGGGGAGCAGGCCGAGGACGACGAGCTCGCGTTCCGACAGCGGCGGCGAGGGCTCGTCGGTGACCGCGGCGCAGGCGGCCGCGACCCGCTCGCCGTGCCCGGGGGCGGGCGCCCGGTCGAGGAGCAGCGCGCGGGTCCGGGGGCCGGCGAGCGCGAACGGGCGCACCACGTCGCGGGCGCGGGCGGCGGCGAGGACGGCGTCCAGCGTGGTCCGGCCCCGGTCGGACTCGCCGGCCCGCAGCGCGGCCTCGGCCTCGAGCAGGCCCGCCTCGACGAGCACGGTGGCCGGGGAGCGCCCGGCCCGGAGCAGCGGGGCGACCTCGGTGCGGGCGGCCTCCCACCGGCCGGTCGCGGCCGCGGTCCCGGCGCGCATCAGCACGCCCTCGTCGGTGTCGCCGGCGCGGCCGGCGAGCCACGTGGCGACCTCGCCCGCGGCGCGCAGGTTGCCGAGCATCAGGGCCGCGCGGTGCTCGAGCAGCGCGAGCGCACCCGCGACCGGGGCCGGGAGGGCGGCCTCCGCGAGCTCGGCGCGGGCCGCCCGCGCCGCGGCGAGCCCCGCGCCGCGCCGGCCGAGGTCGCCGAGCGCCGCGCCGTGGACGGCGCGCAGGGCGTACCGGTCGGCGGGCGGGAGGCCGTCGGGGGCGTCGGGGGCGTCGGGGGCGTCGAGGACGCCCGCGCACCGGTCGGCGGCCCCGCGGGGATCGCCGCGCAGCAGGTCGGACCAGGCGAGCAGCGCGGTGGTCCGCGCCGTGTGCGCCGGACGCGCCGCGGGTCCCCGCGCGGCCTCGCCGGGCCCGCTCACCCCGCCCGGGTCGCCCTCGACGAGCGCG
The DNA here is from genome assembly GCF_037400335.1 of Actinomycetospora flava. Lineage (NCBI taxonomy): Bacteria > Bacillati > Actinomycetota > Actinomycetes > Pseudonocardiales > Pseudonocardiaceae > Actinomycetospora > Actinomycetospora flava. Next base: position 211,185 of record NZ_JBBEGM010000004.1, on the reverse strand, counting down.
GCCAGCGCGAGCTCGGCGAGCACGGCGGCCTCGAGGCGGACGAGGCCTCCGGCGCGGGCCGGGGCGAGGGCGCGGTGGAGCTCGGCGCGGGCGGTCGCGACCGTGCGGGGGGAGCCGGCGAGCAGGGCGGTTCCCCGGGCGAGGTGCAGCAGGCCCGCGAGCCCGGGGTCCGCGGGCTCCTCGACGTCGGGCGCGCCGCCGTCGGTGACCCCGGCGAGCAGCTCGCAGGCCGCGCGCAGCGCCACGAGGTCGGGGGAGGGCGCGGCGGGCCAGGCCCGGACCGCGAGACGCCGGCGCGCCGCCGCGGTGGCGGGCTCGCGCGTCTCGAGGTGCAGGAGCGAGGCCGCGAGCGCCAGCCCCGGGTCCGCGGCGACCGCGGCGGGTCCGACCGTGCCCAGCGCGCGGCGCAGCGCGGCGAGCTCACCGCGCAGCAGGAGCGGGACGGCGAGCCGGCCGAGGAGCTCGGCGGTCAGGGCCGGGTCCTCCGCCCGCTCGGCGTGGTGCAGGGCGTGCGCGGGCTCGTCGTGGTCGGCCCACCAGCGGGCCGCGGCCGCGTGCCGGCCGCGGTGCCGCTCCGGGCGGCGCCGCGCGAGGTCGGCGGCCAGGTGCGAGCGCAGGAGCGCGTGGAGCCGGTGTTCGCCGGGGTCGACGCGCTCGACCATCCCGAGCCCGTGCGCGAGCTCCTCGAGCCGCCGGGCGATGTCGGCGTGCCCGGTCAGCGTCACCGCCAGAGCGTCCGGGAGGCGCCGGCAGACGCTGAGGTCGTCGAGCAGCGCGCGGTCCTCCGCGTCCAGGCCGGCGAGGAGCTCGCCGCCGAGGTAGTCGGCGACCGACCGGTCGTCCCCGGAGAACCGCCCGAGGAGGGCGCCGGGCTCCGATGCCTCGGTGCGCAGAGCGAGCAGCGCGAGCCGCAGCCCCGCCGCCCAGCCCTCGGTGCGGCGGTGCAGGGTGGCGACGTCGTCGGGCTCCAGCGTGACCCCGCTGGCGGCGGCGAGCGCGGCGGTGTCCGGCAGCGAGAACCGGAGGCCGTCGGCGCGCAGCTCGTGGAGCCCGTCCTCGAGGCGGAGCCGGGGCAGGCCGACCGGGGGTTCCGCGCGGGCCGCGAGCACGAGGCGCACGCCGGCGGGACGGTGGCGCACCAGCCGGGCCAGCGCGCGGACCCCCGCCTGCCGGCCGGTGAGGACGTGGACGTCGTCGAGCACGAGGCGGATCGGGTCGGGCAGCGCCGCGAGGCCGTCGAGGAGGGCGTCGGCGAGGTCCGCACCGCCGCCGCCGCCGTCGCCGAGGTCGTGCAGCGTGCTGCCGGCGGGGACCGCGCCGGTGGCCAGCACGGCCGCGAGCACCACCGACCAGAACCGGTCGGGGTCGGCGTCGTCGCGGTCGAGACCGGCCCAGGCCGTCGGCGGACCGTGGCGCGCCCAGTCGGCGAGCAGCACCGTCTTGCCGGAGCCCGCGGGCGCGACGACCGCGGTCAGCCGGCCGGGACCGGCGGCGTCGAGGCGCCGGCGCAGGGCGTCACGCGGCACGAACCACGGCGGCAGCGCCGGTACCGCCGTCCTGCTCGCGGGGATGCGGACCATCTCGGGCGACCTCCGTGTCGTCGCCACGGAGAGTGTCGCCGAGCCGGGTGAGACGGCGTCGTCCGGCGAGGATGAGGCGGACGGGGGTGACGCGACCGGGGACATGGCGACTCACAGCAACCCGAGGGCGCGCGCTCGCCGGACCGCCTCCCGCCGGCCGGCCGCGCCGAGCTTGCGGTACACGGCCCGCTGGTGGGTCTTCACGGTGTTCACCGAGACGTACAGCTCGGCGGCGATCTCGGGGTTCGACAGGGTGCTGGCGAGGTAGCGAAGCATCGTCGCCTCCCGCTCGGTGAGGGGCTCGGCCAGCGGGACGCGCGACGCGGCGTGCTCCGCGGGCCGGCCGGTGAGGCGCTCGAGCAGGTCCATCGCGAAGCCCGCGGCACCGCTGCCGTGGTCCACCCGGCGGCGCAGGGGGTCGGCGAGGCCCGGCTCGGCGAGGAACGGGCGGCGCCGGCCGTCGGGCGCGGCGGTCAGGAGGGCGTCCTCGAGCAACGCCGCCGCCCGGTCGGGCGCGCCGTCCCGCTCGGCGGCGAGCGCGGCGACCACGCCCGCGTCCGCCCGCACCCGGGGCAGCGGACTCGCGACCGCGTCCCCCAGGACGCCGGCGACGCCCTCGTCCCCGAGGTGCAGCGCCAGCCGGGCCGCGGCGACCCGGCCGCCGTCGGTGCGGGGCGGGCCGAGGCGGTCGGCGACCGCCCGCGCCGCGGCGGGATTGCCCGCACGGGCCAGGAGGTCGGCCTCGCCGAGCAGCCACTGCTCGGCCAGCGGCCGCGGCGGCGTCCACGACCGGTCCGGGGACCCCGCCCGCAGCCGGACCAGGGCGGCCTCGCGGCCGCCGGCGGCGTCGAGGCGCGCGGCGAGCGCCAGCGCGTAGGCGAGCCGTACGTGGGGCTCGGGGGCGACCTCCTCGACCTCGGCGAGCCGGGCGAGCCAGACCTCGGCGGCGCCGAGCTCGTCGCGGTCGACGGTGACCCGGGCCAGCGTGAGGTAGGCGGGCGCGACCTGCGGCATGCGCGCCCAGCCGGCGTCCTCCGCGACCTCGGCGACCGCACGGGCCCGGAGCTCCGCCGCGTCCAGCTCGCCGTACTCGCAGAACAGGAGGGCGAGGTGCGACGCGGCGTTGACGCGGGGGAGGGTCGTCGGCCCGGGGCCGTCGGCGGTCTCGCGCAGGTGGCCCTCGGCCGCGGCGAGGTCGCCGGTCCAGAGCTCGGCGGTGCCGAGGTTCGCGAGCACGACGGCCGGCACGATCGCGGCCTCCCGCACGCCCCAGCGGTCGAGGGTGGCGACGTCGAGGGTCACCGAGCGGAAGGCGCGGGTCACCGCCTCGAGGTCGCCGCGCACGCGGGCGTGGGCGGCCTCGATGAGCGCGTGGTGGACGTCGAGGCGCCGGCGGCGGTTCTCGCCGATCCCGTCGGCCGATCGCCGGGCGGCCGCGAGCAGGGAGCGGACCTGCGTGGACTCGCCGATCGCCACCCGGGCACCGGCGAGCGCGGTCGCCAGCTCCGGTCGCGCGAGGACGACCGGCTCGGGGATGTCGCCGAGGACGCGGATGACCGCGTCGGCGGACCCGCGCAGAACGAGCGCGGCCAGGTGCGCGCCGACGATCTCGCCGGCGAGGGCCCACAGCTCCCCGTGGACCGCCGACCGCAGCCCCTCGAGCGGCATCCCGTGCCCGCGGAACCACTCGGCGGCGCGGCGGTGGCGCTCCCGCCGTTCGCGGCGGGGCACCGCGCGGGCGCGCAGGACGTCGAGCACCAGGCGGTGGAGCCGGTACCAGCGCCCCGGGTGGTCGAGCGCCTGGACGAACAGGTGCGCGGCGGACAGCTCGGCGAGCCGAGCGGCGCCGTCGCCGTCGCCGGTGATCGCGTCCGCGAGGTCGGCGCAGACGAGGTCGACGACGCTGATCCGCTCCAGGAACGCCGCGAGCTCCGGCGGCTGCCGGTCGAGGACCTCGTCGAGCAGGAACGTCGACACGCTGTGGGCGTCACCGGAGAAGGCGGCGACGGCGGCGTCGATGCCGGCCGCGTCGGGGCGGGTCGCGAGGTCGAGCGCGGCCAGGCGCATCCCGGCCGCCCAGCCGCCGGTGCGGGCGACCATCTCCGTCACGTGCCCGTCGGCCGCGGGCACGCCGAGCTGCGCGAAGAGCGCGCCGGCCTCGTCGTCGCGGAACGCCAGGTCCTCCGGGCGGATCTCGGCCAGCACGCCGGCCAGGCGCAGGCGGGTCAGCGGCCACGGCGGGTCGTGCCGGGTGGTGGCGACCAGCGCCAGCGACGGCACCGGGCGCTCGACGAGGCTGCGCAGGCCCTCGTGGACGGCGGGCGCGGTCACCTCGTGGAGGTCGTCGAGGACGAGGACCACCGGGCGCTCGGCCTGCCACAGGGCGTGGGCGAAGGCCGCGGGCAGCTCGTCGGGGTCGGCGGGCTGCCGGCCCGCCAGACGGTGCAGCGCCGCGGCGGTCGTGGGCCCGGCGTGCGCGCCGACCGCGCGGGCGAGGGCGCCCCAGAAGGCCCGGGGGTCGTCGTGACCGGGGCCCAGCGTCACCCACGCCGCCTCGCGCCCGCCGGCCCCCGCGGCGAGCCACGAGCTCGCGAGCAGCGTCTTCCCCCAGCCCGCCGGCCCGACGACCAGCGTCACCGCGGCGTCGGCGACGGCCCGGTCGAGCAGGGCGTGCAGGCGGGGGCGACCGACGACGTGCGTCGCGACCGGGACGGCGTGCTCGGCGTCGCCGCGGCGGGCGAGCGGCACGGGCGGCGCCGGCGTGGTGGGGTCCTCCGCGGGCTCGGACGCCCCCGACCAGGGCCCCGCGATCACCGGTCCGGACCCCGCGCGACGGGTGGTCATGCCCCCCATGCCCGCCTCCCGGCTCACCCGAGGAGGCCCTGCTCGTGCGCGACGAGCACGGCGTCCCGGCGGGTGGTCACCCCGAGCTTGCCGTAGAGGGCGCGCACGTGGGTCTTGATGGTGTTGATGGAGACGTCGAGGTCGCCGGCGATCTCGTCGAGGCTCTCCAGCGAGGGGAGCCGCGCCAGGACGTCGTGCTCGCGGCTGCTCAGCGCGATCCCCGCGGGCGAGCCGGCCCCGGCGGCGAGCGCGCGCGTCACGAACCCGGCCCGGGGCGCGCCGGTCGCGAGCTCGTCCACGAGCAGGGCCCGCACCCCGGCCTCGGCGTGGGCGAAGGGCCGGCGCGCGTCGATCGGCTCGGCGAGGTCGACCGCGTGCCGGGCCGCGGTCCGGGCGCCGGGGCGGTCGTCGCGCGCGAGGCGGACACCGCTCTCCAGCAGCCACGCCTCGACGTCGAGCGCCTCGGGCGTGGGCCGGGGACGCCGCGCGAGCAGGGGGGCGACCGCCTCGCGGGCGGCGGCCCGGTCGCCCGCGGCCGCGGCGCTCCATCCGCGCATCAGCGCGAGGGCCGGGCTCGCGGGGCGGCGCGCGGCGAGCCAGGCGGCCACCGCGCCCGCCGCCGACGGGTGGCCGAGGACGACGGCGGCCCGGTGCTCGAGGAGGGCCGTGGTGGCGGCGAGGGCGCCGGGGACGAGTGCGTCGCCGACCTCGGCCCGCGCTGCCTGGAGCTCCAGCAGGCCCGCCGTGCGCTCGCCGAGGTCGAAGGAGGCGCCGGCCCGGGCGCTGCGCTCCGCGAACCGCACCACGGGGAGGGGCTCCACCGTGGAGGCCGGCAGCGCCAGCGCCAGGGCCGGGTCGGCGCGCAGCAGCACCCCGTGGACGGCCACGGCCCGCGCGATCGCCGTCCACGGCGCGCCGCCCGCCGCGTCCGCCCCGGGCTCGGCGAGGGCGGTGTCGGCCGCCTCCCGGGACCGCGCCACGTCGCCGGCGAGCCACAGCGCGGCAGCGAGCAGGCAGCGACCCCGGTGCGCCAGCACGTCGAGACCGAGCCGGTGCGCCAGCGCGAGGCCCGCCCCGAGCTCGGTGCGGGCGCGCGGCGCGTCGTCGGCGAGCAGGGCGGCGGCGCCGCGCCCGATCCGCGCGTGCGCCGCCGTCGCGGGGTCGGCGGGCAGGGCGGCACTCGTGACACGGAGCCGGCGCCCGACGATCCGCTCGGTCGCGGCGCGGAAGGCGACGGTGTCGGCGCCGAGCCCGGCCCGCGCGCGCCGGGCCCGGCGCAGGGCGGCGCGCACGTCCTCCCCGCGGGCGAGGTGGACGTGGGTGGCGGCGACCGCGAGGCGCGCGTCGTCGAGACCCTTCGCCGCGGCCAGGGCGCGCGCCAGGGCGTCGTGCTCGCCGCGCCCGGCGAGCCACGGCCCCCAGCGTCCGACGAGATCGGCGAGGAGCCCGAGGTCGCCGGCCCTCTCCGCGTGGCGCAGCGCCTCCACCGGCGCGCCCTGCTCGGACCACCAGGCGGCCGCGACCGCGTCGAGCTCGGCCACCCGCGCCGGCCCCCGCCGTCCGAGGTCGGCGACGAGGTGCGAGCGCAGCAGCTCGGGCAGGCGGTAGGCGTCCCCGGGGGCGCCGCTGCCCGCGACGAGCCCGGTGTCGCGCACGAGGGCGTCGAGCAGCTCGGGCGCGTCGTCGCGCCCGGCGAGCCGCGGGGCGAGGCCGGCCGGGACCCGCGCCGCGACGCTGATCCGGCGCAGCACCTCGCGCTGCGGCTCGGCGAGCCCCGCGAGCACCTCGTCCACCAGGTAGTCGGCGACCGGGCGCTCGTCGCCCGAGAACTCCGCGAGGAAGCGGTCGGGATCGGGGTGGTCGCGCAGGGACAGCGCCGCCAGCCGCAGGCCGGCCACCCAGCCCCCGGTGCGCTCGTGCAGCACGGCGACCTGCGCCGCCGTGAGGTCGAGCCCGCACGCGGCGAGCAGCGCCGCCGACTCCTCGGGCGAGAACTGCAGCTGCTCGGCGCGCAGCTCGGTGACCCGCTCGTCCATCCGCAGGCGCGGCAGCGGCAGCGGCGGGTCCCGCCGGCCCGCGAGCACGAGCCGCAGCTGCGGGCCGGCGTCGCGCAGGAGCATCGCGAGCCCCTGGCGGGACAGCGGGTCGGTGAGGTGCGCGACGTCGTCGAGCACGAGCCGCACCGGCTCCGGCAGGGCCGCGAGCGCCTCCGCGAGCTCGGCGAGGAACTCCGGGGCGACCGTCGACCGGGACACGACCAGCCGGTGGAGCCTGCTGGTGGAGGGCACGGCCGTGAGGCCCGTCACCGCCTCGAGGACCGCGCTCCACAGCCGGCGCGGGTCGCGGTCCTCGGGCTCGAGACAGACCCAGGCCGTCGCGCGCCCGCGGTCGTCGCCGATCCACGAGGCCAGCAGCGAGGTCTTGCCGAAGCCCGGCGGGGCGGAGAGCAGCACGAGGTCGCGGTGCGCGCCGCGGTCGAGGACGGCCTCCAGCGCCCCGCGCCGGACGTGTCCGGACGGGAGGGCGGGGGGACCGCTCCTCGAGCGTGGGGCATGGGCCATGTGTTTGACCTCGGGTGGCTGCGGAGAACGCCGGCCATCGCCACCATAGGATCTGCGGTCACTCCCCGGAATCGCGCAACCTCCTCGCCCGCAGGCGCCTCCGGACGCAGTCGCACCGACGTTCGGCCCAGTCCGCGACGGGACGAGAACGCCTGGTCACAGGCGGTCCGGTTGGGCGCGACAGATCCCCGCCGGATCCACGCTCTACTGCCGCGCGATCGCGACGCGGAGCCGTTCCGCCGGGTCGAGGTAGTGATCGTGGTCGTCGTCGCCGACGTCGAGCTGGACCCAGTGGATGCGCCCGGTGAACCGGCTCGTCGGCCCCGTGTAGTCCGGGCTGACCGGGGTGCCCTCCTCGCGGCCGATGTCGGTGGTCTCGTCCGCGGAGAAGATCACCGGCTGGGTCATCGCCACGCGCCCGGTGCCGGCCGCGGCGCCGTCGACGTGGAGCGACACGTCCCCGCCCTTGGCCAGGCCGCCGCCGTCGTAGGCGAACTCGACGCGGACCTGGTGGACGCCGGCCGCGACGGGAGCGTCCGCCCGCACCGTGAAGATCTGGATGCCGAGCACGTTGTAGCAGTACGTCAGCCGGCCCTCGTACAGGTACACCGCCCACCCGCCGAACCGGCCGCCCTGGGCGATGACGACGCCCCGGGCCCCACCGTCGGGCACGTCGAGCTCCGCGGTCACGGCGTACGAGCGGTTTTTGATGCTCAGCACGCTGTTCTCCGACAGCCGTCCCATCCCCGGGAAGAAGAGCTGGGAGGTGCCCCGGATGAGCGTGGGGCGTCCGGCCAGCGTCGGCTCGAGGCGCTCGGCCGTCCGGTCGTCGAGCGGCAGCACCCCGTACTTCACGGCCTCGACGAGCCAGAGGCGCTGCAGCCGCGCGAGGACGTCGGGCTTGTCGGCGGCGAGGTCGCGGGCCTGGGTGGGGTCGCTGTGGCCGTCGTAGAGCTCCCAGACGTCCTCGTCGAACGGCGGCGGCGTGTGTCCCATCAGCAGCCAGGGCGTGCGGTGCTTGGTCACCGCGCTCCAGCCCCGGTGGTAGATGCCCCGGTTGCCGACCATCTCGAAGTACTGCAGGTCGTGGCGTTCCGGGGCGTCGCGGTCGGTGAACGTGTACAGCATGCTCGTGCCCTCGAGGGGCGCCTGCTGGACGCCGTTGACCGTCGTCGGTGCGGGGATGCCGGCGGCCTCGAGGATCGTGGGCGCGAGATCGATGACGTGCGTGAACTGCGAGCGCAGGCCGCCCGGCTCGGTGGTGCCGCGCGGCCAGTGCACGACGGTGCCGTTGCGCGTGCCGCCCCAGTGCGAGGCGACCTGCTTGGTCCACTGGTAGGGCGTGCACATCGCCCAGGCCCAGCCCACCGCGTAGTGGTTGTAGGACTCCGGCGAGCCGAACGCGTCCATCTTGCCGCGCAGGAACTCGGTGGTCTCGAGCGCGGCCATCCCGTTGAAGTTGGCCATCTCGTTGAACGCCCCGTTGATCGTCCCCTCGGCCGACGCCCCGTTGTCACCGACGATGTAGAAGATCAGCGTGTCGTCGAGGATCCCCATGCCCTCGAGCGTGTCGACCACGCGGCCGACCTGGTGGTCGGTGTGCTCGAGGAAGCCGGCGTAGACCTCCATCTGGCGGGCCAGCACCGGCTTGAGGTCGTCGGGCATGTCGTCCCAGGCCGGGATCTCGTCGTGCCGCGCGGTGAGCTCGGCCTCCGGCGGGATCACGCCGGCCTCCTTCTGACGGGCGAACGTGCGCTCGCGGGCGGCGTCCCAGCCGTCGTCGAACTCGCCGCGGTAGCGGTCGGCCCACTCCGCCGGCACGTGGTGCGGGGCGTGCGTGGCGCCCGGCGCGAAGTAGACGAAGAACGGGCGCTCCGGGGCGAGGGCCTTCTGCTGGCGCATCCAGGCGACGGCGTGGTCGGCGAGGTCCTCGGTGAGGTGGTAGCCCTCCTCCGGGGTCCGCGGGGGCTCCACCGGGGTCGTGCCGTCGTACAGCGACGGCTCCCACTGGTTGTTCTCGCCGCCGATGAACCCGTAGAAGGTCTCGAACCCGCCGCCGCCCGAGGGCCACGCGTCGAACGGGCCGACCGGCGAGGACTGCCAGACGGGCACCTCGTGGCACTTGCCGAACTGCGCGGTCGAGTAGCCGTTGAGCTTGAGCGTCATGGCCAGCGGCGCCGTGGTGTTGGGCCGCAGCGAGCTGTAGCCCGGCGCCGAGGTGGCCGTCTCGGTGATGCTGCCCATCCCCACGGAGTGGTGGTTGCGGCCGGTGAGCAGCGCCTGCCGGGTGGGGGCGCAGAGCGCGGTGGTGTGGAAGCGGCTGTAGCGCAGGCCGCGGGCCGCCAGCCGGTCCGCGGTGGGGGTGCGGCAGGGACCGCCGAACGTCGACGCGGCCCCGAAGCCGACGTCGTCGAGGAGCACGACGACGACGTTCGGCGCCCCGCGCGGGGGCAGCAGCGGCTCGATCGGCGCGAAGGACGTGTCGGGGTCCTTGGCGTCGTAGGTCGTGAGCGCGGGGACCGGGCGGTCCGGGATGGGGAGCATGCTGCGCGCGTGCCGGTCGGGCGAGCTCGTCGTCATGGTCCCGACCGTCGCCGCCGGGCCCGGCGGACCGGATCACCCCGCCGGGATGAACGCGTCAGTCCACGATCTCCAGCCCCGCGCCGACCTCGCTGACCAGCCGGTGGTCGTGGTCGCGGGCGAGCACGTGCCCGACGCCGACGACCACCGCGACCGGCCACGAGACGACCTCCAGCGCGGCGAGCCCGCCGACGATCACCACGAAGGCGAGGCTCCCGGTCGGCGGCCAGCCCACCGGGCCGAGCAGGGGGATGTCGACGTGCCACCCGGACCGGCTCGGCGGGGGTGCCTCATCCGTCATGGCTCTGCCTCCTTGCGGGACTGGCCGCGGCGCACCGCCTCGAGGATCGAGCGGACCAGCAGGCCGAGGACGAGCAGGTTGCCGAGCATCTGCACGGTGACGAGCACGCGCATGGCCTGGCTCTGCGGCGTGATGTCGCCGAACCCGACGGTGGCGAACACCGTCATCGTGAAGTAGAGCGAGTCGATCTTCGTCAGCGGCTGCGAGAACGAGCCGGGCGCCGCCCCCTCCACGACCACGTAGGTCGACGCGAAGAGCAGCAGGTACAGCGGGACCGCGCTGGTGAAGGCCTCCACGGCGCGCAGCGCCGGGAACCGCGCGCGGACGATCGCCCGGAGCTGCCAGGCGATCATGCCGACGAGCACCGCCAGGCCGAGGAAGAAGAGGGCGGCGGTCCCGGATTCGTCGCGGGAGTCCAGCGGGACCAGGAAGTACGTGACGACGAGGAGGGCGACGGTGGCCGTCGACCGGACGATCACGACCGCGATCAGCCGATTCGACGGCTTGTCCGACGCCACCGCACCCCCTCGCCGTCATGCCGCGGGCAGCGTCAGTCCGCGGCCTCGTCCCAGGTCACCATCAGCGCGTAGATGACCACCAGCCCGAGCACGATCATGCAGATCGACCAGATCGGGTAGGCGGGCAGGAACGCCAGCTGGACGATCATATTGAGGGCGACCAGCACGATGCCGGTGCCACGCGCCCAGCTCGGGGCGCTGCCGGCGAGGCTCAGGCCGGTGGCGAGCACGAGCACGCCGAGCAGCAGGTGCAGCCACCCCCACGCGGTGAGGTCGAGCAGGAGGACGCCGGCGCCGGTCAGCGTCACGAACGTGGGCGAGAACAGGGCGTAGAGGCCCTCGATCACCGCGAACGCCCCGATGACGGTCATGACGACGCCGCCGAACCGGACCCATCCGAGCCAGGCGCGCGACGGTCGGTCGACCGACGTCCCGCTCTCGCGTGCCCGCGTGGGTCCCGTCGGGGGCGTCGGGATCTGCTGTTCGGTCATGGTCTCCTCCGGTGACGAGCGCGGTCACGAGCGGACCGGTGAGGCCGGAACGATCCCCCGCGCGACGCCGTCCGACCTCACCCGAGGGGGATGAGACGCGCGGTTCCTCACCCGCGGCAGGTGAGGCGCACCGTCCGGGCGCCACCGAGACTCACGACCGTCGAGCCACGGGGAGAGGGAGGGCCGGGGATGGCGGTCGCGAAGGACACGGCCGGGCACGCCGCGATGGTCGGCGCGCTCGGCACGAGCTGCCTCTCGACGTTCGTCGTCAACGCCAACACCTCGGCGGTGAGCATCCTGCTGCCGTCGATCAGCGCCGACCTCGGTGCCCCGATCGACCTCCTGCAGTGGGCGGTCACGGGCTACCTGCTGGTCGGGGCGGCCACGATCGTCACGTCGGGGGTGCTCGGCGACGTCTTCGGCCGGCGACGCCTGTTCGTGTCCGGACTCCTGCTGTTCGTGGCGTCGTGCGTGCTCATCGCGCTGGCCCGCACCGGCGAGCTCGTGGTGCTCGGGCGCGTGATCCAGGGCGCGTCCGGCGCGGCGATCCTCGCGACGGGCCTGTCCCTGCTCTCGGTCGCCACCTCCGGGCCGGCGCGGATGCGCGCGGTGACGTTGTGGGGCGCGGCCTCGGCGGCCGGGGCGGCGGCGGGCCCGGTCCTCGGCGGCGTGCTCAACGAGGCGACCGGCTGGCAGGGCCTGTTCTGGCTCGACGCCGCGATCGCCGCGGTGTGCATCCCGTGGGTGATCGCGACCGTGCCGGAGTCCCGCGACCCCGACCGCCCGCGCTCGGTGGACCTCGCCGGCACCGTCCTGGTCGCCGCGATCCTCGCGCCGCTCGTCTTCGGCGTCACCGAGGGCGGCACGTGGGGCTGGGCGTCACCGGCGACGCTGGGGTGCTTCGCGGTCACGGCGCTCGCGACGGTCGGCTTCGTCCTCGTCGAGCGCCGGGTCACGGCGCCGCTGGTCGACCTCGCGCTCCTGCGCAACCTGCTGCTCGTCGTCTCGACGATCGCCATCCTCATCGGGGCCGGGGCGATCGCCGGGATCTCGTTCCTGATCAGCCTCTACTTCCAGGACCCCGCCGCGTTCGGCATGAGCAGCCTGGAGGCGGGTCTCGCGTGCCTGCCGGTGGCGCTCGTGGTGGTCGTCGCGGCGCCCGCGGTGACGCCCCTGGCGCACCGCTTCGGCGGGCGCCCGATCGTCGTGTTCGGGTTCCTGCTGCTCACCGCGGGCTTCGTCCTGCTGACCTTCGTCGGCGCGGCGTGGACCTACTGGATGTTCCTGCCCGGCCTGCTCGCGATCGCCCTCGGGCTGAGCCTCTCCAACGGTCCCGCGTCCTCCGCGGCGACGGAGTCGGTGCCGCCCGCCCAGGTCGGCGCCGCGTCCGGCATCTCGAACATGGCCCGCTACGTGGGCGGCGCGGTGGTGACCGCGATCGTCGCCGGCATCTACACCTCGACCGACACGGCCCAGGCCGCCGCCGGCGCGTCGCCGTCCGACTCGCTGGCCACGGCGTTCTCGCGGGCGTGCATCGCGCTCGTCGTCATCAGCGCCCTCGGCATCCCGCTCGCGCGCCGTGCCGGGCGCAAGAAGAAGCCGACCCCGGTCCAGCTCGCCGCCGCCGCGGCGGCGACCACGGTGTCGCTCCCGGTGCACGACGCGGAGCCGGTGCCCGCCTGAGCCGGCCGGTCAGCGGTCCTCGTCCACCAGGTGGATCGCGGCCTCCTCGGCGCTCGCCCCGGCGCCGTCGACACCCACGTCGTCGGCGAAGAAGTCCTCGCCGTCCTCGCGCAGCACCAGACGCCCCGAGCGCGCCTCGCCGACCTCGTCGTCCCACAGCTCGCCGTCGGTGTCGCTCGCGTCGCCGAGCCCGTCGCCGTCCTCGTCGTCGTCGGGGTCGGACCGCTCGCGGCGCAGGCGGTCCGCGAGCGGCTCGCCCTCTTCCTCCTCCTCCTGGGTGGTGCCCCAGGCGGTGGTGCCCCACGGCTGCTCGTTGGGGGAGACGCCCTCGTCGAGGGGGTCGTCGAGGTCCGGGTTGTCGAGCGACTCGGCCTCGTCGAGCTGTTCGAGCGAGGTGTCGTCGACGGTGTCGGGGTCGTCGCCGCCGAGGGAGTCCGGCGTCTCGGGCGTGGTCACGGGGTCAGTGTGCCCTCTGTGTCGGCGGCTCAGGAGTCCGGCGGCGTCCGGTAACGGGCGGCGTAGCGCTCCGCGGCCGCGGCGTCACGGTCCGCGGTGCGCTCGGCGCGTTTCGCGGGACCCGTGCCCAGTGGGTAGCCCGCCTTGACCAGGCGGTGCTCGGCGGTCTCGTGCAGGTAGCTGACCGAGAAGATCAGACCCATGATCGCGCCGCCGAGCGCGCACATCGTCCGCAGCCACAGCGGCCCCGGCACGAACACGATGATCGCGATGACGAACGGGGCGATCTGCACGACGGCGCGCACCACGTGACGCAGCCACCAGGTCCGGCAGGTGGTGTCGTGCAGGACCCACGTCGCGCAACGCTCGGGGAGGCCGCCGCCGTAGGCGTACCAGAGCCACTGCAGGGGGTTCGGCCGGTGCACGCGAGCCTCCTTGCTTGGTGCCCCAATGGTTTGCACACCACTAGTATGGGGGCGATCGCGTGCGGAGGAGGAGTGGGATGGACGACACCCCGATCGACGACACCCTCATCGACGACACCCTCATCGACGACCTCGACCCGCTGGCCCTCGAGAACCAGGTGTGCTTCGCCCTCGCGGTGGCCGCCCGCACGGTGATCTCGGTGTACCGGCCGCTGCTCGAGCCGATGAACCTCACCCACCCCCAGTACCTGGTGATGCTCGCGCTCTGGGGCGAGGCGCCGCTGTCGGTCACCGAGCTCAGCCGCCGCCTCGAGCTCGACCCGGGCACCCTGTCGCCGCTGCTCAAGCGCCTCGAGGCCGCCGGCTACCTGACCCGCGAGCGCGACCGGGCCGACGAGCGTTCCCTGGCCGTGCGCCTCACCCCGGCGGGCGTCGCGCTGCGCGCGCAGGCCGAGCAGATACCGCCGGCGATCGTCGAGCGGCTCGACATGGACCTCGCCGAGCTGAAGGACCTGCACGGCGCGCTGACCGAGGTGATCACCGCGGCCCGCCGCGCCCAGGGTCGTGCTTGACAACCTGATGGTTGATGACGAGGGTACAACTCGTTGGTTGTCTTCTCGTACCAAGGAGTGGGTCGTGGCCGAGACGAAGGTTCTCCCCGTGGACGGCGCCGAGATCGCCTACGACGTCTACGGCCCGCTGCCGCCCGCCGACGGGGGCCGGGTGCTGCTGATGTTCGGACAGCCGATGGACGCGTCGGGCTTCCGGGCGCTGGCGGCCCGGTTCCCGGACCGCACGGTCGTCGCCTACGACCCGCGCGGGCTCGGGCGCAGCACGCGCAGCGACGGCCGCACCGACAACACGCCGCAGACCCAGGCCGAGGACCTGCACGCGCTGATCACCGCGCTCGGCACCGGCCCGGTCGACGCCTTCGGCAGCAGCGGGGGAGCGGTCACCGGCCTGCAGCTCGTCACCGCCCACCCCGAGGACGTCGTCACCTTCGTGGCCCACGAGCCGCCGATCAACAACGTGCTCCCCGACGCCGCGGCCGCCGACCGCGCCTCGCGCGGGTTCCGCGAGGCCTACCAGGCCAAGGGCTGGGGCCACGGCATGGCGGGGTTCATGGCGCTCGGGTCGTGGCAGGGCGAGTTCACCGACGAGTACTTCGCGCAGCCCGCCCCGGACCCCGCGATGTTCGGGATGCCCACCGAGGACGACGGCTCCCGCGACGACCCGCTGCTCTCGGACAGTTCGCTCGCCGTGATCGACTACCAGCTCGACGTCGACGCCCTGGCCGCCGCGCCGACCCGGGTCGTCGTCGCGGTGGGCGAGGAGACCGGCGACACCTACACCGCGCGCACCGCCCGCGGCACGGCGAAGGCCCTCGGGCAGGAGGCGACGGTCTTCCCGAGCCACCACGGCGGGTTCCTCGACGGCGAGTTCGGCTGGCCGGGCAAGCCCGACGAGTTCGCGGCGAAGCTGCGCGAGGTCCTGGACGGCGCCTGAGTCGTGCGCCGGATGCCTCAGGGTGTGCGGGCGAGACTCGTCCCCGAGTGACCGGGGTCCGCGTCCGGGGGTTCGACGGACACGTCGAGCGGGGGCACGGCCCGGTCGACAGGCGGGAGTGCGAGCTCGCCGGTCCAGCGCGTCCGGGTCCCCGTCCCGCGGGGCCCCTCCTCCGGGTGCAGCACGCCCACCGAGCGCGGGCCGCCCGAGCTCAGGTCCCAGACCTCGAGCGCCTCGCCGTCCGGGAGGGCCGCGGGGAGGGTCACCTCGACGTGCATCGCGGAGCCCGGCACGGTGACCACCTCGCCCGCGACCCCGGCCCGGAGGGCCACCAGGGCGACCCGGTCCGGAGGCGTCGTGCTCGTCGCGAGGACCGCGGCGAGCACCGCCGCGACCAGCACGACCACGGCCGCGAGCGCGGTGAGGGCCGCGACGCGACGACGTGGGGCCCGGTCGGGCGTCGTCGGGTGGGGCGTCGGGTGGGGCGTCGGGTGGGGATCGGGCGACGGCGCGTCGTCCCCGAGCCGGTCGAGGATGCCGTCCCACACCGACGGCGGTGGTGCGGGCGCGTCGAGGCTCATGCCGTCGCGGGCGTGCCCCACGGTCCGGCGCAGCGCGTCGACCTCGGCCGCGCACGCGGGACACGCGGCGAGGTGTGCGCTCACCGCGGGGTCGTTCGGCTCGCCGGGAAGGGCGGCGGCGGTGAGCTGGTCAGACGTCGGGTGTGTCACCGTCGGCCTCCCACCGTCGTCGCAGTCGGGCGAGTCCTCGCCGGACATGACTCTTGACCGTGCCGAGCGGGAGCCCCGTGGCCGCGGCGACCTGCTGGTGGGTCAGCTCGTCGAGCACCACGAGCCGCAGGACCCGCGCCTGGTCCGCCGGGAGCCGGGCGAGCTCGTCGGCCACGAGCAGGGCCGCCACGACCCGGTCGGCCAGCGGGGTGTCGGGCTCCGCGCCGTGGTCCGAGAGGTCGGAGGTGTCGGCGAGGTCGGCGCGCCCACCCACACGGCCCTCCCTGGCCCGCGCCGCCAGGTGATCGGCGACGCGCCGGCGGAGGATACCGGCGAGCCAGGCGCCGAGGACCCCACGGCCGGGGTCGAACCCGGCGCGCCCGCGCCAGGCGTCGGCGAACACCTGCTGCGTGACGTCCTCGGCGTCCTGCGGCGAGCCGAGGCTGCGGCGGGCGACGGCGAGCACCCACCCGCCGTGGCGGTCGTAGGCCTCCCGCAGGGCGTCCGGATCGCCGCGGCGCAGGGCGTGACCGGTCCGGTCGTCGTCGGACACGGGTGCCGGGCGCGCGGGGAGGGGCGAGCGCGGGGACCGGGCGATCCCCTCGGTCACCGCGCGCTCCTCACCCGATCGAGGTGCCCGGCGGCGCCGCGTCGAAACGCCACCGGACGGCCGCCGGCGCTCATCCGGGCCCGGCCAGCACCACGAGGTTGTCGCGGTAGCTGCGCGCCTCGGTGTCGAACGGTCCGTCGCACGTCACGAGGGCCAGCTGCGCAGGCCCGGTCTCCCGGAAGAGGTCCGCGAGGGGCAGCGCCTCCTTCGAGGAGGTCCGGACCTCCCGCACCCGGTGGACGACGATGTCGTCGGGGCCGCCCGGGCCCTGCACGGTCACCTCGTCGCCGGGGCGCAGATCGCCGAGGTCGGCGAAGGCGCCCTCGCCCTGCACCCGGTCGTCGACGTGCCCGGCGAGGACGGCCGATCCGGCGGGGGCGCCGGGCGCGGGCCCGAACCGGTACCAGCCGACCTCGGCCACCCGCTCCGGCACCGCCATCTGCCCGTCGTCCCGGACGCCGACCGGGATCACCGCGGCGTCCAGGCCCACCGTGCCGGCCCGCACCCGGACCGGTGTGGCGGGCCCGGCGGGAGCCGCGGTCGCCGCGCTCGTCGCGCTCGTCGCGGTCGTCGAGGCCGCCGGTGGCGCTGTCGGAGGTGGTGCCGTCGAGGTGTCGGGGACGAGCCCGGACAGCCCGGCCCCGGCCGGGCCGATCGCCAGCACGAGGCCGACGACCAGCCCGGCCAGGGCGGGACCGCGCCCGGCCACGCCGCGACCGGTCAGCGCCGGCCGGCCGGGCGCAGCCGAGCCAGGGACGCCGCGGCGAGCGCGACACCGAGCAGCGACAGGGCGACCCAGCCGCCGCTCGGGATGCTCGCCGCCGGCGCTCCGGACGGTGCGCCCGAGGGCACGCCGTGGGGTGCGGAGTCCCCGCCGCCGACGGTGAAGGTCACCAGTTCCAGGCTGCCCCGCTCCAGCGACCCGACCGCGTGCACGAATGTCGTCGTGCCCTCGGTCAGCGACAGGTCCGCGGGACCGATCACCGGCTCGGTGGTCCCGGCGGCGGCGACGGCGGCCGTGACCGTGCCGGCGGGCACCTCGAGGGCCTCCTGGTTCGGGTTGGTCAGGTTGCGCACCACGGGCTCGCCGCGGGCGAGGACGTCGACGGCCGGTGCCGCCGCCAGGTGCCGCACGACGACGCGCGCCTGACCGGCGGGGACCTCGCCCACCTCGTTGACCAGCGGCGTCAGCGCCGGCTGACCCTCGGCGGTGAGGTGGGCGGCGAGGGTGACGTTGCCGCCGGCGGGCACGTCGGCCTGGGCGGAGAGCAGGGCCTGGCCGGAGCCGTCGGCGGCGTCGGCGGGGAAGACCGCGACCTGGTGCGGGCCGGACGGGAGGTCCAGGGGGCCCTCGCTCGTGCCGGGAGCGAAGTCGTCGAGTGCCCGCTGCCCGTCGACGTAGACGTCCACGGGTGTGTCGGGGATGCCGTGGACGACGTAGACGGTTCCGGTGTCCTGGGCGGTGGCGGTCCCGGCGGTACCCAGGGCGATCGCGGTCGCGACCAGGGCACCTCCGGCGGCGCGGGTGAGGCGGCGCATCGGTTCTCCTCGGCGAGGCGGAGGCATCGGACACCCCCACTACGGCCGGCGGGCCGCGCACGGATGCACCCGCGGGTCGGCCGGTGTACCGGCCGGTGCGTCAGCCGTCGGCGAGCCGGCGCAGCAGGCGGCCGAGCTCGGCGCGCTCGGTGTCGTCGAGGGCGTCGAAGACGCGGTCGGCCTCCGCCGCCCGGGCCGCCCGGACGGCGGCGCCGAGCTCGGTGCCCGCGGCGGTGGCGACCACCTGGGTGGCCCGGCGGTCGTCCGGGTCGGGCCGCCGCTCCACGAGGCCGCGCTCGGCGAGGGCGTCGACGACCTCGGTGGCCGAGCGCGGCGCGATGCGCAGGTGCTCGGCGAGCTCGCCGGAGCGGGTCGGCCCGTGGCGCAGCAGCACCTCGAGCGCGCGCAGCTGGGACAGCGACACACCCCAGGGGGCGAGCGCCTCGCGCGACTGGTGACGCAGCCGGCGCGCGACCTGCCAGAACGCGTCGGCCAGCGAGCCGTCCTCCTCCACGGGGAATACCGTAGGGCGCTTGCTGTTGTAGCCTCATGTTGAGGATACCTCAGCAAAATTGGACATTCCTGCAGGAGGCGCCCCTTGCCCCGCCCCACCGACGTATCTCCCGAGACGCGGGCGCTCGAGGCCGAACAGGCCCGCCACGTCTCGCTGCGCCGCATCGCGCAGTTGTTCCGCCCGCACCGCGGCCCGCTCGCCGTGGTCGTCGCCGTCATCGTCGCGTCGTCGATCGTCGGGCTGGCGTCGCCGTTCCTGCTGCGTGCCGTCATCGACGACGCGCTCCCGCACCGCGACCTGCCCCTGCTCGCGTGGCTGGCCGGCGGCATGATCGGCGTCGCCGCCGTCACCTCGGTGCTCGGCGTCGTCCAGACCTGGATCTCCACCGGCGTCGGGCAGCGCGTCATGCACCGGCTGCGCACCGACGTCTTCGCCCACCTGCAGCGCCAGTCGCTGGGCTTCTTCACGCGCACCCGCACCGGCGAGGTGCAGTCGCGCATCACCAACGACATCGGCGGGATGCAGACCGTGGTCACCTCCACGGCCACCTCGATCGCCGCCAACCTCACCACCGTCGTCGCGACCGCCGTCGCGATGGTCGCCCTGTCCTGGCAGCTCTCGCTCGTCACGCTCGTCGTGCTGCCGCCCGCCGTGCTCATCAGCCGCCGCGTCGCGCGGATGCGCCGCGAGCTGACCGTCCGCCGGCAGAGCGAGCTCGCCGACCTCAACGTCACCATCGAGGAGGGCCTGTCGGTCGACGCCGCCGCGCTGCACCGCACGCTCGGCACCGGCCCCGCCCTCGTCGACCGGTTCACCGCCTCCTCGGCGCGCCTCACCGACCTCGAGATCCGCTCCCAGCTCGCCGGGCGCTGGCGGATGGCCACGATGAGCGTGGTCTTCGCGGCGATCCCGGCGCTGATCTACCTGGGCGCGGGCCTGCCCTGGACCCTCGGCGAGCTCTCGATCGGCACGCTCGTCGCCTTCACCTCGCTGCAGGCCGGCGTGTTCCGGCCGCTGTCGGGGCTGCTCGACGTCGGCGTCCAGGTGGCCAGCTCGCTGGCGCTGTTCTCGCGGATCTTCGAGTACCAGGACCTCACCGTCGACATCGCCGACCCCGCCGAACCCGTGGAGCTCGGTGAGGTGCGGGGTGACGTGCGGATCGAGGGCGTCACCTACACCCACCCCGGCGGCGACCGCCCCGCCGTCGACGGCGTCGACCTCGACATCCCCGCCGGGACGACCCTCGCGCTGGTGGGGGAGACGGGATCGGGCAAGACGACCCTCGGCGCGCTGGTGGCCCGGCTCCACGACCCCGACGCCGGGCGGATCACCATCGACGGCGTCGACCTGCGCGACCTGCGCCTCGCCGACCTCGCGCGCGTCGTCGGCGTCGTCAGCCAGGAGACCTACCTGCTGCACACCACCGTGCGCGAGAACCTGCGCGTCGCCAAGCCCGACGCGACCGACGCGGAGATCGAGGCGGCGGCCCGCGCCGCGCGGATCCACGACATGGTCGCGTCGCTGCCCGACGGCTACGACACCGTCGTCGGCGCCCGCGGCCACCGGTTCTCCGGTGGCGAGAAGCAGCGCATCGCCATCGCGCGCACGCTCCTGCGCGACCCGCGCGTGCTCGTCCTCGACGAGGCCACCAGCGCGTTGGACACCGAGACCGAGCGCGCCGTGCAGCTGGCGCTGGACGACCTCGCCCGGCACCGCACGACGCTGACCATCGCGCACCGGCTCTCGACGGTCCGGCACGCCGACCGCATCGCGGTGCTCGACCACGGCCGCGTCGTCGAGAGCGGCAGCCACGCCGAGCTCGTCGACCAGGAGGGCCGCTACGCGGCCCTCGCTGCCTGACCCTGCCCGATCGAGCGCGTGGCGCTACGGACGTCCGGTGTCAGCGACGTGGCGTCGCTGACGTTGAACGTCCGCAACGCCACGCGCTCGATCCCGCACACACGACGGCCCGCCCCGGAGTCTCGGGGCGGGCCGTTGATTGTCGGCGCCGGGTCAGCGCAGGGAGCGGTCGATCCACCGGGCGTCGACACCGTTGCGGTGCTGCTCGATGCGACGCAGCCGGGTGCGGGCCTGGTGGGTCAGCCCGTCGAGGCGGTCGAGGATCTGGCGCAGTTCGGCGATCTCGTTGTCGAGGGCGCTGTCGGCCTCGGACTCCGGGGTCGTACTGGCGGTCACGGCGAACCTTCTTCGGGTCGCGGGTGGTTCGGGGAAGCGCCGCCGGATCGGCCCGTCCGAGGGGTTCGGGATCGATCCAGTGACGCCTCACCGATGCTACGCCCCGCTCCGTCCGGAGTCGCACCAGGCTCGCGCACGAGCAGGTGATCAGCGGCCGGCGATCCCGTGAACGAGCTGGTCGACCAGCGTGCTCGCGAACGTCTCGGTGAGCGGCTGATCCGGGATCAGCAGCCGGTGGTAGCAGGCCCCCCAGAGCTGGTCGACCACGGCCTCGGCGTCCACGTCCTCCCGGAGCTCGCCGCGCTCGCGGGCCCGCCCGACCGCGTCCACGGCCAGCGCGCGCCGGGGCGCCGAGTAGTTCTCCCGGTAGGCCGCGGCCAGCTCCGGGTCGGTCTGGGCGGAGCCGATGAGCTCGGCGATCACCCGTCCCGCGGGCGTCTGCGTCATCAGCCGGACGAACGCCCGGACCTGCTCGGTGAGGTCGGCGGCGATGTCGCCGGTGTCGGGGAACGCGAGTGTGCTCTCGACGGTGCGGAAGTAGGCCTCGAGCGCGAGCGCCCCGCGCGACGGCCACCACTTGTGCAGCGTCGTGCGGCTCGCGCCCGAGATCGCGGAGACCCGCTCGAACGTGAAGCCGCCCATGCCCTCGGCGAGCAGCAGGTCCCCGGCGGCGGCGAGCACCTCGCCGCGGACCTCGTCCGCGGGTCGGCGTCCCCGCCCGCGCCGCCGGGTCTGCTGCTCGGTCACCGAGGTCACGCTAGTGCCCGCGGGTGCAGGAGGTCGTCGAGCCCGATGCGCCGGTAGAACTCGGTGCGCACGCGGTCGCCGACGGCGTTGACGACCTCCGCGCCGTCGTCGGCGGGGTCGACGTGCACCCGGAACGGGCGCGTCCCCGCCGGGGTGTCGACCACCCGCACGATCGCCCGCGCGACCTCCGCCGGGTCGGCGTCGGGCGGCGACAGCTCCGCCAGCCGCGCCCCGACCTGGTCCATCAGCCCGCCGTAGCGCTCCTCGTACGCCGCGGCGACGGGCTCGTCGGCGGCGTGGCCCGCGTGCGCGAAGTGGTTGGTGCCGCTGGTGAACGAGCCGGGCACGACGATCGAGGTGTCGATCCCGAACCGCGCGAGCTCGGCCGCGTAGCTGACCGCGAGCGCGTCCATCCCGGCCTTGGCCGCGAAGTACGGCGCGAGGTAGGGCGGCGTGCCGCCCCGGGTGCTCGTCGACCCGACCCACAGGACGAGCCCGTGTCCCTGCGCGCGCAGGTGGGGCAGGGCGGCGCGGTTGAGCCGCTGGGTGGAGACGACGTTGGTGTCGTAGACGGCCGCGAGCTGCTCGGGCGTGAACGCCTCGGCCGGGCCGAGCACCATGTGCCCGGCGTTGTGCACGACGACGTCGAGCCCGCCGGCCTCGGCGACGACGTGGGCGACCGCCGCGTCGACCGAGGCCTGGTCGGCGACGTCGAGCTCGACGGTGCGCAGGTCCGCGCCGTGCTCGGCGGCGAAGGCCGCGGCGTCGGCGACGGCCGGCGCGTTGCGGCCGATGGTGTCCCGGACCCCGGCGTAGACGGTGTGCCCGGCCCGCGCCAGCGCGCGGGCGCTCAGGGCGCCGAACCCGGACGAGGCGCCGCTGATGACGATGATCATGATCTCTCCCCTCAGGCCAGTCCGCCGTTGGCGAACAGCGTCTGGCCGTTGACCCAGCGCGCCGGTCCGGCGAGGAACGCGACGGCCTCGGCGATGTCGCGGGGCCGGCCGAGGCGCTCGAGCGGAGGCGCTGCCGCGAGGCCCGCGACCTGCTCGTCGGTCTTGCCGTCGAGGAACAGCGGCGTGGCCGTCGGCCCGGGCGCGACGGCGTTGACGGTGACGTCGCGGCCGCGCATCTCGCGGGCGAGCACGGGCACGAGCGCCTCCACGGCCCCCTTGCTGGCGACGTAGCCGCCGTAGGTCGGGAAGGACAGCCGCGTCACCGTCGTCGAGAACGCGATGATCGCGCCGCCGGCCCGCACCCGGCGGGCGGCCTGCTGGGCGACGACGACGGT
Source organism: Actinomycetospora flava (assembly GCF_037400335.1). Lineage (NCBI taxonomy): Bacteria > Bacillati > Actinomycetota > Actinomycetes > Pseudonocardiales > Pseudonocardiaceae > Actinomycetospora > Actinomycetospora flava. Next base: position 188,612 of record NZ_JBBEGM010000004.1, on the reverse strand, counting down.
GCCGCGGATGTTGGTGCGGTGCATGCGGTCGAGGTCGTCGAGGTCGAGCTCGGCGATCGGGGCCAGGGTCATGATCCCGGCCGTGTTGACGACGACGTCGATCCCGCCGAAGGCCTGCTCGACGGCGTCGAAGGCGGCGGCCATCTCCTCGGGCTCGGCGACGTCGCCGCCGACCGCGATCGCCCTCCCACTCGCGGACCCGATCGCGGCGACGACCTCCTCGGCGCGGGCCTTGTTGCCCGCGTAGTGCACGCCGACGGCCATCCCGTCGGCGGCGAGACGCTCCGCCACCGCCCGGCCGATCCCGCCGGAACCTCCGGTGACGAGCGCCGTGCGCGTGGTCTCGGTGCTGCTCATCGTTCCCTCCGGTGTTTGATGTGGACGCTGTGCCCATATCGAGAGAACCACGAAAAGGACGCCGCGTCCATATACGGGAGTGTGACGGCGGCGACAGGTGGTCGGGGACGACCGCGCGCTCCCCGTCCCGCGGAGATCGACGTCTCACGCTGGATGTCCGGATCGCTGGGTATCTTGGCACGGAGTGACAGCAAAGTTCTCCACCGCGCTCCGGGAGAAACCGTGACCGACACCGCCGTGCCCGATCAGCAGCAACGGACCTCGCGGTCCGGGCTGCTGCTGGCGGTCCTCGTGGGCTCGGCGTTCGTCATGATCCTCAACGAGACGATCCTGTCGGTCGCCCTACGGGACCTGACCGTCGACCTCGGCGTCTCGACCACGACGGTGCAGTGGCTGACCAGCGGGTTCCTGCTGACGATGGCCGTGGTCATCCCGACCACCGGCTACCTGCTCGAGCGCTTCACGCCCCGCACGATCTTCCTGATCTCGCTGAGCCTGTTCAGCGTCGGCACGCTCGTCAGCGCGCTCGCGCCCGGCTTCGCCGTGCTGCTGGTCGGCCGGGTCATCCAGGCCGCCGGCACCGCGGTGATGATCCCGATGCTCATGACGACCGTGATGCGCCTCGTGCCGCCGGAGCGCCGCGGCCAGACGATGGGCACGATCACGATCGTCATCGCCGTCGCGCCCGCGGTCGGGCCGACGATCGGCGGCGCGGTCCTGGAGTACCTCGGCTGGCGCTGGATGTTCTGGCTGGTCCTGCCGCTGTCGGTGGCCGCGCTGCTCGTCGGCGCCCGCTGGATGCACCTGCCCACGACGACCCGGCGCGTGCCGCTCGACCTGCTCTCGGTGCTGCTGTCCGCGATCGGCTTCGCCGGCCTGCTGTACGGGCTGTCGTCGATCGGGGAGTCCGGCGGCGGCGAGCACCCCGTCCCGCCGTGGGTGCCGATCGTGGTCGGCGTCGTCGCCCTGGTCGTGTTCGTCGCGCGCCAGCTGCGCCTGCAGCGCCGGGACCGCGCGCTGCTCGACCTGCGGCCGTTCACCCGGCGCGCGTTCTCGGTCGCGATCCTGCTGTCCATCCCGCTGTTCATGAGCCTCATCGGTGCCGCCGCCGTGCTGCTGCCGCTCTACCTGCAGACGGTGCTGGGCACGAGCACGTTCGTCAGCGGGCTCGCGGTGCTGCCCGGCGGGCTGGTGCTCGGTGCGCTCGGGCGCCCGGTCGGCGCGCTGTTCGACCGCTACGGCGCGCGCCCGCTGGTGATCCCGGGTGCGGTGGCGATGGCGACGTCGCTGTGGCTGTTCGCGTCGCTCGGCGCGGGCTCGCCGCTGTACGCGGTGATCGGCATCCACGTCCTGCTCACCGGTGCCCCGGACGCGCCCGGCATCCGCTCGGCGTTCGTCGTCGCGGGCTGCCTCGGCGTCGTGGCGCTCGTGGTGGCGCTGTTCGTCAAGGGGCGGTCGCGCACGCCGGAGCCGGCGGTCGCCCCGGAGCCCGAGGTCGAGGCGTCGGACGAGCGCCTCGTACTCTCCGGGACGGTCGAGGGGCCCGCCGAGGCGGTGGTGACGCTCGTCGACACCGACGGCCGCCAGCACGGGCACGCGAGCACGACCGGCGGCCGCTACCGCCTCCCGGTCCCCGAGGCGGGCACGTGGCTCGTGATCGTCAGCGCGCCCGGCCACTCACCCCAGGCCCGTCGTCTCGAAGTGCGCGGCGACGACCTCGCCCACGACCTCACCCTCACCGCCCGCTGAGCACCCGGAGAATGCGAGCGATGCGGCATCGCTGGCGTCTCACGCCAGGATCGCCACACGCTCGCCGACGCGACACGCCGGGTCGGCGGTCAGCCGGCGGCCACCTCGAGCAGCGTCCCGCCCGTGAGCGCGACGAGCTCGTCGGCGGTCGTCGGGAACATCGAGTGCTCGTCGCCGGCGCCCGCCCAGACCGTCGGGTAGGCGGCGAGGGCGACGTCGACGAGGCAGGGCAGCGGCGCCGGGTGCCCGACCGGCGACACGCCGCCGACGCGCTGGCCGGTCGCGCGCTCGACGGTGTCGGGGTCGGCGCGCTTCACGCGGCGCTTGGCGACGTCGAGGTGGGCGGCGACCCGGCCGAGGTCGACACGGTGGGCCCCCGACGCCAGCACGAGCACGACCCCGTCGCCGGCGGTGAAGACGAGGCTGTTGGCGATGGCGCCGACCGCGCAGCCCAGCTGCTCCGCGGCCGCGGCGGCCGACGGGACCGGCGTCGCGAAGGTGCGGATCTCCCGGGGCGAGCCGGCGTCCTCGAGCGCGCGCCGCACCGCCTCCCTGCCCGTGGTCACGAGCGGGCAGGCTAGGCCCGCGGCGAGCCGGCGGGCGACCGGGTTCCGATCACGACGGCAGCAGCGGGCGCATGAACGTCCGGTCGTACCGGAGCACGCACCCGCTCTCGTCGCGGATGCGGTCGTCCTCGACGAACTCGGGGTCGTCGCCGAAGCGGGCGCGGTAGGTCGCGTCGTCGGCGAGGCTCGGGAAGCTGAACAGCGCGAGCGCCGCGTCGCTGGCGCCCTCGGCGGGCAGGAAGTACCCGTGGTGGACGCCGCCGTGGCGTGCGACGAGGTCCATCCAGCGGGCGGCGAAGCGCTCGAAGTCGGCGATCTTCGCCGGGTCGATGACGTCGTGCACGACGCAGGTGATCACGTCGGGGGAGTACCCGCGAAGGACGCAACGGGCTCGGCCCGACGGCGGAGTGTCACGGGGGCGGTGTCCCGGCAATCCTGCTGGTCATGACCACGACGGCTCCCCGCCGCGCCCCCGCCCCGCGCGCCCGTATCCGTGACCGCGGGCAGGTCGACGCGCTCGTCCTCGCCGCGCTGGCCGAGGCGCCGCGACGGCAGGAGGAGATCGCGGAGGTCCTGCGCTCCCAGGTCGGCGACGTCCTCGACATCCCGTACTCGCGGATCGTGCCCACCCTGCACCGGCTCGTGCGCAACCGGCTCATCGTGCGCTCGAGCAAGGACCCCCGCCGCTACCGGCTCACCGAGACCGGCGCGCGCTCCCTCACCGCCCGCCGCCGGGCCGCCGACGCCTTCGCCACCTCGATACACCGCCTCGCCGACGGTGGTGCGGAGGGTTCTGACTGACCGAAGGGCACGTTGGGTCGGGTAGATGGGCGAGGGGCACCGTTCGCCGGAATGCCGAGCGGGCAGCGCTCGCGCGAGAGGCGCGGCGCGCGTGATCATCAGGCAGCTGAGCTGCGGGAGGTGCCGCTCGCGCACCGGCCGCGCGGACGGCGCACGCAACCGGCACCTCCCGCATGATCATCGGGTCGCTGAGCTGCGAAAAGTGCCGGTCGCGGGGTCGCTGAGGCGGTACCGACCCTACGAGATGAGCTGACGCGGGTGTCGCCGATGGCGCGATGCTTTGGTAGACTCGAACACATGAGCGAACGGGTGCTCGGGCCGGTGGAACGGGAGGTGCTCGAGCGCGCCCGCCTCGGTGAGGTCACCCGCCGCCGGGAGGGCTACGCCCGTCTCGGGCAGGTCGCCGAGCTCGACCGCGCCCAGGTCGCCGAGCTCTCCGGGGACCGCTGCACCCGCCGGCTGCTCGAGGTGCTGTGGCGCATCCCCGCCGCCGAGGCGAAACGCCTCGTCGGTGAGGCGCGGGATCTGTGCTCCCGCAGCTCGCTGTCCGGCGAGCCGCTACCGCCACGCCTGCCCTGTACCGCGACCGTCGCGGCAGCCGGCGAGGTCGGGCCGGCGCACATCGCGATCATCCGCACCACCATGCGACGGCTCGACCGCGTCGACGCCCTGCCCGTCGACGACTGGGCCGACGCGGAGCAGACGTTGGCCGACGAGGCGACCCGGCTGGGTCCGAAAGGGCTGCAGGCGGTCGCCGACCGGGTGCTGGCGCACCTCGACCCCGACGGCGAAGAACCCCCCGAGGAGGACGCCGGCCGCGACGACGAGCTGTGGTTCGTGCGCCGCCGCAACGGGATGCTGCTGTTCCGGGGGCGAATGTCCGACCCGGTAGACGCCGAAGCGTTCGTCGAGACCATCGACACCATGGCCACCCCCTACGGGCCCGACGACCAGCGCGAACTCAAACTGCGACGCATCGAAGGCCTCAAAGACCTCGTCAACGACGCCACCGGCCCCCACGGCATCGCCTCTGATGCCCGCGACGGAACGACCGACGACGCGGCTGACGCCACTACCGACGCCGCCTCAGGCGACGAACCGAACGACGACGGGGCTGACGCCACCACCGACGCCGCCTCAGGCGGCGAACCGACCGACGACGGCGCGGCCGATGACACCGCTCGTGACGCGACCGAGGACGGGTTGATCCCTGCGCCCCGCCGCCCGGAGCCGTCCGGGCACCCGGCGGGACGTACCGCGCGGGCCGCGCGGCCGGGGCGGGCGCTGCTCACGATCACCCTCGACCAGCGGTGGCTCACCGACACCCTCACCACCCACGCCCGCCACCGTGGCTACGGGCTGCTCGACTCCGGCGCCCCCGTCCACCCCGCCACGCTGCGCCGCTGGGCCTGCGACGCCGACATCGTCCCCATCGTCCTCGGCGCGAAATCCGAGCCCCTCGACGTCGGCCGGCTCCAACGCACCGTCACCGACGCCATCCGCCGCGCGCTGAACCTGCGAGACGGCGGCTGCGCGTTCCCCGACTGCACCCGCCGCCCCCGGCGCTGCCACGCCCACCACATCCGCCACTGGCGCGACCACGGCCCCACCCGGATCGACAACCTGGTGCTGCTGTGCAGCTACCACCACCAACTGCTCCACCACGGCCACTGGACCGTCACCATCCAAGACGGCCGACCCTGGTTCACCCCACCCCACTGGATCGACCCCCACCGACAACCCGGCCTCGGCGGACGACCCCGCGTCCCGACCTGAGGGCCACACTGGCGGCCGTGTACTCCGGCCTCCACCACGTGCAGCTCGCCCTGCCCGCCGGGGAGGAGGACCGGGCGCGCGCGTTCTTCGTCGGCGTCCTCGGCATGACCGAGATCGACAAGCCGCCCGTGCTGGCCGTGCGCGGCGGCGCCTGGTTCCGCGCCGCCCTCGAGATCCACCTCGGCGTCGAGGACGACTTCCGCCCGGCGCACAAGGCGCACCCCGGGATCCTCGTCGACGACCTCGACGCCGTCGCGGAGCGCCTGCACGAGGCCGGCCACCACGTCACCCCGGACCGCGACTTCCCGGGATTCCGCCGCTTCTACGCCCACGACCCCTTCGGCAACCGCCTCGAGTTCCTCGAGCCGGAGGACGGCTGATCAGGCGTCCGGCGCGCCAGGAACCACGTCAACACCGCGGCCGGCCCGAACATCAGCGCGCCGTACATCGCCGGCACCACCGCCGCGCGCGAGTCGCCGAGGACCGTCGCGCAGACGGTGATCGCCAGCGCCACGTTGTGGATGCCGATCTCGAGCGACGAGGCGACGGCCTGGGGCCGTCCGAGCCGGACGAGCCGGGGCACGACGTAGCCGACGGTCAAGGACAGGACCGACAGCCCCAGCACCAGCCCGCCGACGGCCACCAGCCCCCGGAGGAACGCCGCGGCCTGCGGCGCGACGGCGACGACGATCGCGAGGAACACCACGGCGATCGACAGCAGCCGCACCGGCCGCTGGAGCCGCACCGCGAGGTGCGGCCGCAGCCGCCGCACCAGCATCCCGAGGGCCGCCGGGAGCAGGACGACGAGCGCGACCTGGACGACCTTGTCCGGGGGCACCGTCACCGCGCCGCCCACGCCGAGCCTGCCGACGGCGAACCCGATCACCAGCGGCATCGTGACGAACGCGAGCGCGGCGTTGAGGGCGGTCGCGGTGATGTTGAGCGCGACGTCGCCGCCCGCGAGGTGGCTGAAGACCGCCGCCATCGGGCCGCCGGGGGACGCGAGCAGGACGACGACGCCGAGCGCGAGCGACGGCGCGAGCCCCAGCACCAGCAGGAGCGCCGCCCCGAGCGCCGGCACGACGACGATCTGGCAGGCGAGGACGACGAGGACGGCCTTCGGCGCGGTGGCCACGCGACCGAAGTCGGCGAGCGTGAGCTCCAGGCCCAGCCCGAACATCACGACGGCGAGGCCGAACGGCAGGACCGCGAAGAAGGCCTCGAACGTCACGAGTACCGACGGTAGCCATCAGCGGGCGGTCGACCACGACTCTGTCACCCGGAAAGACCAGTCGATGCTCACACTGAGCGAGTCGGACCTCAGGCCGGCGGCGCGCCCATCTCCTCGGCCTCCTCGTCGACCTCGATCCCCAGCGGGCGCAGCGACGCCCAGGCCAGGAAGGTGATCGCCACGACGACCAGGACGATCCCGGTCCACAGGTTCACCGCGAAGCCCGCGGCCTGCACGAGCTGCTCGGCGCCGTCGAGGAGCCCGCGGATCACGAGCACCACGCCGTAGAACCCGAGCAGGCCGCCGATCACGTAACGGACGTCGAACAGCCGGGCCATCCGGCTCGTGACGGCGGGGCCACCTTCGGTGCTCATCTGCACTCCCTCACGCGAACACGATGTTGAGGACGATGGTCAGGGCCAGCGCGATGCCGCCCAGCAGGATCGGGCGCCGCCACCACACGGCCTCCCGGGGCTGGCGCACGGTCGGCACGACGCCGTCGGCCCCCGCGACGCCGTAGACGATCCCGGCGAGCCGTTCCCGGGCCGGGGCGCGGCCGAACAGGGAGACAAGGACGGTGACGACCGCGTCGACGACGAACGCCGCGCCGGCCTGGTAGAAGGTCACCTCGATGTCCGAGCCGAAGGTCAGCACGCCGGCCTTCGACAGGACGAAGACGGCGGTCCCGGCGACGACACCGGAGAGCAGGCCCCAGAAGCCGCCCCAGCCGGTGGTGCGCTTCCAGAACATGCCGAGGATGAACGTCGCGAAGATCGGGGCGTTGAAGATCCCGAACAGCGACTGCAGGTAGGTCATGATGTTGTTGAAGCCGGCGGCGAGGAACGCGGTGCCCACCGCGATGACCACGCCGCCCGCGGTGACCGCCCGGCCCATCGTCAGGTAGTAGGCGTCGGACCGTCCGCGGGCCAGGTAGGGCTGGACGAGGTCGTAGGTGACGACGGTGTTCAGCGAGCTGACGTTGGCGGCGACGCCGGCCATGAACGAGGCGAACAGCCCGGTGACGGCGACGCCGAGCACACCCTGGGGCAGCAGCTGGCCCATCAGCGCCGGGATGGCGTCGTTGTACTCGAGCCCGCCGGTCTCGTCGTTGCCGAAGTTCGGGATGGCGACGAGCGCGACGAGTCCGGGGATGATGGTGACCGCCGGGATGAAGATCTTCGGGAAGGCGGCGATGAGCGGGGTGCGCTGCGACGCGGACCGGTCCTTGGCCGAGAGCGCGCGCTGGATCTCGGCGAAGTTCGTCGTCCAGTAGCCGAAGGACAGCACGAACCCGAGGCCCAGCACGATCCCGATCCAGTTGGCGCCGATGGGGTTGCTGACGTCGCCGACGCCGGTGCCCTGCCAGGCGTGCAGGCCGTTCGGGCCGAGCGCGGAGGCCTCGACGCGGGCGGCCAGCTCGCCGAACCCGCCGACCGAGCGCACCGCGACGATCGCCAGCGGGATCAGGCCCGCGAGGATGATGAAGAACTGCAGGACCTCGCCGTAGATCGCGCTGCCCAGACCGCCGGCGCCGATGTAGATCAGGACGACCGCGGCGGAGGCGAGGATGCCGGCCCACAGCGGCCAGCCGAGCAAGGCCTGCAGAACGATCGCCAGCGCGTACAGGTTGACCCCGGCGATGAGCACGCTGGCCACGGCGAACACCACGGCGTTGAGCACGTGGGTCTGGTTGTTGTAGCGCAGCTTGAGGAACTCGGGGACCGAGCGGACCTTCGAGCGGTAGTAGAAGGGCATCATCACGATGCCGAGGAAGACCATCGCCGGGATGGCGCCGATCCAGTAGTAGTGCACGGTCGCGACGCCGTACTGGGCGCCGTTGGCCGCCATGCCGATGATCTCGGTGGCCCCGAGGTTCGCCGCGACGAACGCCAGACCCGTCACCCACGCCGGCAGCGACCGTCCGGCGAGCAGGAAGTCGGCGCTGGTGCCGACGGCCCGTCGCGCGACGACGCCGATACCGAGGACGACCACGAAGTAGACCGCCAGCAGCGTGTAGTCCAGCCATCCCAAGTCGAGCCGCAGCATCGCGTCTCCCTGTCGTATCCCGGCCGTGAACGTTAACGTGATGGTTCACGAGACTGATACCGGCGTGAGGTCGGCGTCAAGGGGGAGGCGTAGTTGGACGAGCACGGAGCGTCGATCCCGCCCGGGGAGGACGGCGACGACCAGGCGGTGCACGAGGAGGTCGGCGAGCTCGCCGACGGCCGGACGATCCGGTACTTCACGTGGGAGGGCGAGGAGTGAGCGAGCGCCGCTACGACCCCACCCACGGCGAGTGGGTCACGTTCGCGACGCACCGCCAGGACCGGACCTACAAGCCCGCGGCCGCGGCGTGCCCGTTGTGCCCGACCCGGCCCGGCGGGCCGGAGACGGAGGTCCCGCGCGAGCACTTCGACGTCGCGGTGTTCGACAACCGCTTCCCGTCGCTGTCGACCGAACCCCCGGAGCCCGGGATCGCCGGCACCGACCTCGTCCCGGTCGAACCGGCCTACGGCCACTGCGAGGTCGTCGTGTTCACCGACGACCACGACGCCACCCTCGCCGACGTCGGCGTCGCCCGGGTGCACCTGCTCGTCGAGGCCTGGGCGCGCCGGGTCGCCGACCTCGGCGCCGACCCCCGCGTGCGCTACGTGCTGCCCTTCGAGAACAAGGGCGAGGCGGTCGGCGTGACGCTGCACCACCCGCACGGCCAGATCTACGCCTACCCCGACGTGCCCCCGCGCCCGGCGCGCGAGCTCGCCGCCGGACGCCGCCACCACGACCGGACCGGGCGCTGCGTGTTCTGCGACGTCGTCGCGGCGGAGAGCGCGGGCCCCCGCGCGGTCGTCGCCGGCGAGCACTTCGTCGCCGGGGTGCCGCCCTGGGCCCGCTTTCCCTACGAGATCGACATCTGGTCCCGTGAGCACGTGCCCTCACTGCCGGAGCTCACCGAACCCGCCCGCGCCGACCTCGCCCGCGTCCTCGCGCGCGTGCTCGCCGGGTACGACCGGTTCTTCGGCTTCAGCACCTCGTATCTCCTGGGCGTCCACGCCGCGCCCACCGACGGCAGCGACCGCGACGTCGCCCACCTGCACCTGGAGATCTGCCCGCCGCACCGGGGCGGCGGCAAGCTCAAGTACCTCGCGGGGTCGGAGACGTTCGGCGGGGCGTTCCTCACCGACGTCGCCCCCGAGGTCGCCGCCGAGCGACTGCGGACGGCCTGCGCGGACGTGGCGGTGCCGGCGTGAGCGCGGCCGCCGCCGAGCTGGCGCAGGCCTTCCGCGACGCCGTCGGCCACGACCCCGAGGGCGTGTTCGCGGCGCCGGGCCGCGTGAACCTCATCGGCGAGCACACCGACCACAACGAGGGCCACGTGCTGCCCTTCGCGATCGACCGCCACTGCCGCGTCGCCGCCGGTCGCCGCGCGGACGACGTCGTCACGATCCGGTCGGCGCAGGAGCCCGGCGGCCCGGTCGAGACGACCCTCGACGCGCTGCACCGCGCCACGGGCTGGTCCGCCTACGCCCTCGGCACCCTGTGGGCGCTGCGCGAGGCGGGCCTGCCCGGCGACCGCGGCGGGGACACGGGCTGGGATCTCGTCGTCGCCGGCGACGTCCCCCTGGGCTCGGGGCTGTCGTCGTCGGCGGCGCTGGAGTGCGCGGTCGCCCTGGCCGTGACCGACCTGAGCGGCAGCGACCTCGACCGCCACACCCTCGCCCGCGCCGGACGCCGCGCCGAGAACGACGTCGTCGGCGCGCCCGTCGGGATCATGGACCAGGCGGCGTCGCTGCTGTGCCGCGACGGGGCCGCGCTGCTGCTCGACTGCCGCACGCTGGAGGGGCAGGACGTGGCGCTCGGGCTCGACGAGGTCGGGCTGGTCACGCTCGTCGTCGACACCCGCGTGCGCCACGACCTCACCGACGGCGGGTACGCCGACCGCCGGGCCTCCTGCGTCGCGGCGGCCGAGGCACTCGGGGTGCCCGCGCTGCGGGACGCGACGCCGGAGATGCTCGACCGGCTCGAGGGAACAGAGCGGAAGCGCGCCCGCCACGTCGTCACCGAGCAGGCGCGCGTACACCGGGTGGTCGAGCTGCTGCGCGCCGGGCGTCCCGCCGACGTCGGCCCCGAGCTCACCGCGTCCCACGCCTCGCTGCGCGACGACTTCGAGGTCTCGGTGCCGGCGCTCGACGCGGTCGTCGAGACCGCGCTGGCGCACGGGGCCCTCGGCGCGCGGCTGGTCGGGGGCGGCTTCGGGGGCAGCGCGCTGGTGCTGGCGCCGGCACGGACGGCGGAGGAGATCGGCGAGGCGGTCGTGCGGCGCGCGGCCGACGACGGCCACCCCGAGCCCGTGGTCCGCGAGGTGCACCCCGCGGGCGGCGCGCGTCGCGAGCCGTGGACCCCGGGCGAGCGGCACTAGGGTCGGGGCGATGGAGGCCGATCACTCGGTCCGCGTGACCATCGACGACGTCGCCCGGGCGGCCGGCGTCTCGCGTCAGACCGTCTCGCGGGCGATGAACGGCAAGGGCGAGATCAGCGCGGCGACCCGGCGCCGGGTGCTGGCGACGATCGAGGAGCTCGACTACCGCCCCAGCGTGTTCGCCCGCGGCATGCGCACCCAGCGCGCGGGCACGCTCGGGCTGATCCTCTCCGACATCGCCAACCCCTTCTTCCCGGCCGTCGCCCGCGGGGTGTTCGACGCCGCCGCGGCCCACGGGCTCTCGGTGGTCGTGCACAACACCGACGCCCACGCCGGCCGGGAGGCCGCCGCGGCGCGGGAGATCCTCGAGCGGGGCGCCGAGGGCGTCATCGGGTTCTTCGAGGCGCTCGCCGACGAGGAGCTCGTCGAGATCCACCGGCGCCTGCCCCTGGTCGTCGCCGACCGGCGCGCGCCGGCCCCGACGGTCGCGAGCGTGTCGTCGGACTTCGCCACCGGCACCCGCCTCGCCGTCGAGCACCTGCAGGCCCGGGGCCACCGGTACCTCGGGATGCTCGACGGCGCCGTCGGCGTCGACCACGTCCGCCGGCACGCGTTCGCCGGGTCCGCCCCCGGCGCGCCGATCGTCACCGGACCGCCGACGATCACCGGCGGCGGCGCCGCAGCCGCTCAGCTGCTCGGCGAGCACCCCGAGGTCACCGCGCTGTTCGCGTTCAACGACCTCATGGCCGTCGGCGCGATCCGCGCGCTGCGCGAGCGGGGGCGGCGCGTGCCCGACGACTGCGCCGTCGTCGGCTACGACGACCTCACCCTCGCCGCCGACCTCGACCCACCGCTGACCACCGTGCACACCGACAAGTACGAGCTGGGCCGCACGCTCGTCGAGGCGCTCGACGGCGCGATCCGCGCGCGCCGCGAGGAGACGTCCGCCGACCCCGGGCACCGGCTCCTCCCCGCGACGCTCGTCGTCCGCCGGTCCGCATGACGGGCGAGGTCCTGCCCGCGCCGGGTCGCCCGGTCGCCGTGGCGGTGCCGGGGCTCGGTCTCACCGTCCGCGGGTGGCGCGGCGTCGTCGAGGACCTCGCCGACACCGTCCCGACGGCCGTGGTCGCGCTGCCGGCGTACGGGCTGCGGGCGGGGCGGGGTCCGATCACGCCGGCGTCGTCGGCCGACGACCTCGCGCGGCGCCTGGTGGACGTCGCGGACGGCCCGGTCGTGCTGTTCGGACACTCGGCGAGCTGCCAGGTCGTCGCCGAGGTCGCGCGCCGGCACCCCGCGACGGTGCGCGGGCTGGTCCTCGTCGGCCCGACGGCGGCCCCGCACCTCTCGACGCGCCGTCGCCTCGTCGCCCGCTGGCTGCGCACCGCGGCCCACGAGGACCCGCGGCGCGTGCCGGCCATCCTGCGCGACTACCTCACGACCCGGCTCTCCGGCTTCGCCCGTGCCCTGCGCGCGGCCCGGCGCCACGACCTGCGCGAGGCCCTCGCCGGGTCACAGGTCCCCGTCTTCGTGGTGCGCGGTCCGCACGACCACCTCGCGCCTGCCGGGTGGCTGGCCGACCTGGCCGCGGTCCGACGCGGGATCACGACGGTGACGACGCGGGACGGGGCGCACATGGTGCCGCTCACGCGTCCCGCCGAGCTCGCGCGGGTGTGTCGGGACGGGCTGCCGGGGTAGTCGCCGCCATGGCAGCAGAGCGACCCACGCGCGTCACGATGACCGAGGGCGGACCGTTCCTGGTCGAGGGCCCGGTGGAGCTGGAGCTGCCCGACGGCACGACGGTGACCAGCGAGCGGCCGGTCGTGGCGCTGTGCGCGTGCCGGCGCACCAAGCGCTACCCGTTCTGCGACACGAGCCACCGGCGCAAGGTCCGGCCGTCGAGGGCTCAGGCGGCCGACGGCACCGACGGCCCCGACGACACCGACGGCCCCGACGACCGGAGCAGCGACGACTGACCGGCCGACCAGGCCGCCACGATCTCGTCGGCCATCCGGTCCTCGACCAGCGTCGAGGCCTGGATGCCGAGGACGACGTCGGCGGCGAGCTCCGGCTCGCGCTCGAGCAGCCCGGCGATGAGCTCGCGGCGCACCAGCTGCTCGTGCACCGCGTCGGCCTCGACGTGCTCGGCGTAGAACGCGGTCACCTCGGCCGGCAGCCCGAGCCGCTCGATCGCGGACACCAGGCGCGCGGACCCGGGCGGTGACGTGATCTCGATGAGCGCGAACTGGCCCACCGACGCGCCGCGCCACCGGCGGTGCAGCCCGAACAGCGACATGATGTTGATCGTCGCGAGCGTCGCCGCGGGGGCCACGTCGAGGTAGGCGCCGTACCCGGTGTCGAGCCCGAGCCCGGCCATCATGTCGGCGTAGATCCGCGCGTGGACGCGGTCGGCGCGGCCGGCGCCGAACTCGTCGTGCTCGACGGTCATCAGCGACGCCTTCGCGCGACCGTGCACCCCGTCGAGCCGGGGGATCACCCACGCCTGGGGATCGGCCTCCTTGAGGTGGTAGATCGAGCGGTGCGTGACGTACTCGTCGAGCTGCCAGCGCTCGCCGTCGCGGGCGAGGTGCCACGACGGCCCGGTGCCCTCGGTCGGTTCGACGAGCAGCGCGTCGACGGCCGCCTCGACGTCGTCGCCTCCGGCCACCTCCGCACGCACGGCGTCGAGGAACCGGTCCTCGAGGTGGCCCCGCAGGCGCAGCAGGTCGGGGTCCCACTCGAGGTCGTCGGCGACCCCGTCGAACGAGCGGTAGTGCAGCTCGTAGCAGCAGTAGAGGGCGAGCTGGAGGTCGTCGCCCCAGGGGTCGGCGTCGGGGCGCGTCGGCAGGTCGGCGGACGCCGCGCGGCCGGCGAGCACGTCGAGCACGGCGGTCGAGACCGGACCGCGGGCGTGGGGCAGGGCGGGCACGGAGGCGCTCCTTCGCTGACTCGGGCCGGGAGATCGGCCGTCGTGGTACCCGATCGGGTCGCCGCTCCCGCCCGGTCCCGCACGTGAGATCCGTGACCCGGTCCCGCGGGCTCGGGAGGGCCGAGGGACGGGTAACGCCTGCTCCGGGTCGACGCCGAGGTCGAGACCAGCGCTGCCGGTGGGCGCGACCCGACTCGCCACCACCGAGCCGAGGAGCCGCATGACGACCGTCGCGCCGCAGCCGCGCCGCAGCACCCCCGCCCCGACCCCGGAGCCGCACCACCGCGTGTTCCGCGTCCCGGGCGTCTACCCCGTGCAACGGGACACGTGGCTGCTGGCCGACGTCCTGCGCGCCGAGCTCGCCGACCACGGGTGCGGCGCGGAGAAGCCGTGCCGCGTCCTCGAGCTCGGCGCCGGCGCCGGGGCGCTGTCGGTCGTCGCCGCCGGCGTGCCGTGCACCGACGTGACCGCGGTCGACCTCTCCCGCCGCGCTCTGCTCTCGACGCGCATCAACGCGCTGCGCCACGGACGCCGCGTGCGCGTGCGCCGGGGCGACCTCACCGCGCCGGTGGCGGGGGAGCGGTTCGACGTCGTGGTGTCCAACCCGCCCTACGTCCCGGCGGCGACCGACGACCTGCCCGCGCACGGCATCGCGCGCGCCTTCGACGGCGGCCGTGACGGGCGCGCCGTCCTCGACCGGGTCTGCGACGAGGCGCCGCAGGTGCTCACCGAGGGCGGGCGGCTGCTCGTCGTGCACTCGGCGTTCAACGACCCGGCCCGCACCGTCGCCCGCCTGCGGTCGCACGGGCTGGCGGCCGAGGTCGTCGCCCGCCACGAGCACCCCTACGGGCCCGTGCTCACCGCCCGCAGCGAGCTGCTGTGCGAGCGCGGTCTCGCGGCGCCGGGCCAGCGCACCGAGGAGCTCGTCGTCGTGCGCGCCGTACGCCCGGCCGGCTGCTGAGGCCGCCGTGCACCACCAGATCGACGTCACCGTCCCCTCGGCGGCGGCCGACGACCTGGTCGCCGCGCTCGGCGCCCACGACGGCGTGCTGGCCCTGACCCACCAGCCCGGGGGCTCGGTCAAGCCGCCCGGCGACGTCCTGAGCCTGCACGTGCTCAACCGGTCCGTCGACGACGTGCTCGCCACCGTCGACCGGGCCCGCGCCCACGGGCCGATCGCGGTCGCCACCGTCCGCACCGAGAGCGTCGTGGCCTCCGGCCGGCAGGACGCGATCGAGGACGACGCGGACGAGTCGCCGTGGGAGGAGTTCGAGCGCACCCTGCGCCACCACGGGCGCATCAGTACGAACTACCTCGCCCTCATGGCCCTCGGGGGTGCGATCGCGGTCGCCGGCCTGCTCTCGCCGCCCGTGCCCCAGGCGCTCGCGCTCGGCGCGTCCGCGATCGTCGCCCCGGCGTTCGAGCCGGTCGCGAAGCTCGCCCTCGCCCTGCTGCGCGGCAGCGCGTACCGCATCCGGCGCTCGCTGGTCTCGGTGGTCGTCGGCTACCTCGTGCTCGCGGCCGCGGGCGGGGTGGCGTTCCTCGTCCTGCGCGCACTGGGCCTCGCGAAGCCCGGCGTGCTGGCGTCGAGCGAGGGCGTGCACATGGTCGCGGACCCCACCGCGGCCGACTGGCTCGTCGGCGCCGGCGGTGCGCTCGCCGGGCTCGTCATCGTCACGTCGTTCCGCGAGGCGGTGCTGGCCGGCGCGCTGATCGCCCTCGCGCTCGTGCCCGCCGCGGGCCTCGTCGGCGTGGGCGTCGTGGCCGGCGACTGGGCGCTGGCCCTCGACGGGCTGCAGCGCGCAGGCGCCGACATGGGCCTGGTCGTCCTGCTCGGCGGCGCCGTCGTGCTGGTCAAGGACCGGCTGCACCACGGCCGCCGCCGACCGCTGGCGTGACGCTCAGCCCGATCCGGACCCGTGGGAGCGCGGGGTGGCGCCCTCCTCCGGGTAGGTCCCGTCCTCGCGCCGGACCGCGCCGGGGTAGGGGAGCGGCCCGGGCGGCGGCTCGACGATCCGCGCGCTCGAGATCATGACCACGACGAAGCCGAGCACCGCCAGCACCCCGTGCAGCACGTGGTCGGGGGTGTTCAGCGCGAGGAACGTGGCGTTCCCGGTGTTCACGGCGTAGGCGGATCCGAAGACGAACAGCAGGAGGTAGACGACGGCCTGCCCGCCGGCGAAGAACCGCAGGCGGGTGCGGCTCGTCAGGCACAGCGCTCCGAGCACGGCCGTGACCAGCAGCAGGACACTGTGCGCGGGGTTGAGGCGCAGGGCGAGGACGGTGTCCGGGACCTGCTCGGTGAAGCCCGCACCCCAGCTCGTGACCAGCCCCGCGATCCCCACACCGGCCAGGACCACCGCCTCGCCGGCGACGATCGCCGTGCCGATGCGTCCGAGCAGGCCCTCGTGGGGCACGGACGGAACCGGCTCGCCCTGCTCGTCGCGGCCCGGCGGCGCGTACGGACCCGTGCCGCGGCCCTGCTGGTCGTGGTGCCGGGCGGTGCCGGCCTGGTCGGGGTTCGGTGGCTCCCCGTGGCGGTGCGTCGGCTGCGTCATGGCGGTGGGGGTGCCCGATCGGCCCCGGGTCGGGAACCGCCGTCGTCGCAGCGCACGAAGCGATCCGGCGCCGGGACGAATAATCGGCGCCTACCCATGGGTAGCCGAAGATCGACCGGCTGAGAGGCCGGATCGCCCAGGCTGAACGACCCCCCGCCGCAGGCCGTCCCCGCGCGGGGCGTCGCACACCGCATCCGACCCGATCGACGAGGAGAAGAGTGAGCACGAACGCCGACATGATCGCCCAGCTCCGTGCGTTGCTGCAGCTGACCCAGACCGAGGTCCAGGTCGCCCGCATCCGCGTGGCGCAGGCGCGCACCGAGGCCGTGCGCAAGGAGCTCACCGAGAACGCGCGCAACGCCGAGCGCCGCACCGGGGAGATCACCCGTGAGCTGCAGCGTCTCGGCGGGGTCGCCGACGTCGTCTCGCCGCTGGTGGGCCGCGTGGGCGCCGTCGTCAAGAGCACCGTCGAGCAGGCGGGCCCGGTCGACGAGGCGCTGCTCGGCGACCTGACGCTCGAGCACCAGCTGCGCGACCGCGCCGTCTACCTGCGGGCGCTCGCCGAGTCCGCGAAGGACAACGGCGTGCGCAAGCTCGCCGACCGCCTCGAGCAGGCCCACAGCGCCACCATCGAGTGGCTGACCACCGTGCTCGCCGAGCACGCCCTCGGCGGCCCGCCCGCCCTGCAGCCGACCCCGGTGCAGATGGTCGTCGGCGGCGCCACCCGCGCCGTGCGGCTGCCGGTGAACTTCGCCCGTGAGCAGGTCAGTCGCTGGGCGGCGCGCCTGCAGCAGCGTGGCGACCAGGTCCGCGAGGTCGTCACCGACACCGCCGGGCGCGTCGTCCGGATCGGCGAGGACGCCCGGGACGTCGTGGTCACCGGCCGCGACGCCGCGCTGGACCGCGCCGAGCAGGTGACCCGCCGCGAGGGCGCGACCGACGCGGCGCAGGTCCTGCACGAGGCCCGCACGCGCCTCGGCGCCCTGCACGCTTCCGAGCTGCCGATCCGCGACTACGACTCGCTCGGCGTGAACGACGCCGTCGCGAAGGTCAAGCAGCTCGACGAGGTCGAGGACCTGAACAAGGTCATCGTCTACGAAGAGGCGAACAAGAACCGCACGGGTGTCGTCTCCGCGGCCCAGACGCGCCACGCCGCGCTGGCCCAGGAGGTCGTCGGCATCCGCTGAGCGGACCGCCACCACTCCCGCGGGTCGTCCGGTACACCGGGCGGCCCGCGGACGTGTGTCAGCTCCGGACCGCGCCGACGATCCCCGCGACGATCAGGACGAGCGCGAGCACGAGGATCGCCACGGGGGACAGGACCGCCACGAGGATCAGCGCCAGCCCGAGGAGGATCTTCGTCGTGGTGCTCATGGCCCCGACCGCGCCCTTGATGCCCGCCCACACCGGATTCTTGCCCTGCAGGGCCGCCAGCCCGGCCCGCAGGGCGGCGTTGCCGCCGACCCCGCCGGGCAGGTTGCCCTGCACGGCGTCGGCCGCCATGTCGCCGAGCCGGTCGGCCATCTCGTCGACCTTGGTCGCGGCGGCCGCGGCGAGCCGGTCGATGGCGGTCACGGCGATCGCCCGGAGACGGTCCGACGCGGAGGGCGGCCCCGCCGGCTCGTCCGGGACCGCGGAGGGCCGCGGGGGTGCCGGGCGGCCGTCGGCCACGGGATCGAACGCGGCCGCAGCCGTCATGGGTGCTCCTCGGTGAGGTGGTCGGCGGCCCGGGGGTGGAGCCGCCCGGAGGTGGTCAGCCCTGGGCGCGCCGGGCGAGCGCCAGCCCGTCGCGCATGCCCTCGGCGTACGAGCGGGTCTCGCGCTCCTCGACGGTCGGCTCCTCGGCGGGCTCGCTCTCGATGAGGGTGGTCAGCACCGCCTCGACGTCCTCGATCTTCCCGGCCTCGACCAGCTGGTGCAGGCCCGCCACCACCTCGTCGGTCCGGTCCCGCTTGTCCTGCCTGTTCGCCACGGCGGACTCCCTTCGTCGCACATGTCGAGGCCCGGAGCGCCCGGTTGCGCACACCTCATCAGGCGGGTGCCCGATCCAGAAGGTCCGCCGCGGCGTTGGCGTCCGATGGCGGGGCGTGTTCGGCCGTTCGCGGTCGGTGATGCTGCTGGGCGGTCCAGTGCGGGTCCGGTGATCAGTAGTTCTGGACGTGCTGGAACCCGAAGCGGCCCTTGATGCACAGGTGCCCGTGGGTCACCGAGTGGTCGGCGGGACTCGTCACGTTGACGATCTCGTTCTGCTGGACGTGCAGCTCGAGGTTGCAGCCGACCCCGCAGAACGAGCAGATCGTCGTCGTGACGGTCTCCTCCTCGGGGTGCCAGTCGCCGGCCTCGCGCAGCTCGTGCTCGCGCACCGACACCAGCGCGCCCGTGGGGCACACGCCGATGCAGTTGCCGCAGTAGACGCACGCCGAGTCGGGCAGCGGGGCGTCGAACTCGGTGGCGATGCGGGCGTCGAACCCGCGCCCGGCCGCGGCGATCGCGAACGTGAACTGGGCGTCGCTGCCGCAGGCGTTGACGCACTTGTAGCACATGATGCAGCGCGAGTAGTCCCGCACGTAGAGGTCGTTGTCGATCTTCACCGGCTGCGCGACCGTGGCCGCCTCCGACCCGTCCGGGGCGTGGTGGTGCCCCGCGTGGCGACGGTCGCGCTCGCCCGCGGCGGCGGGAGGCGCGGGCGGGCCGTAGCGCGCGGTGTCGACGCCGTAGTCGCCGATCCAGCGCTGGACGTCGGCGCTCGCCCGGTCCATGTCCACCGACGAGGTCAGCAGCTCGAGCACCATGCGCCGGCTGTGGCGGACCTTCTCGGTGTCGGTCCTGACCTCCATCCCGTCCTCGCACTTGCGCGCGCACGACGGCACGAGGGTCCGCGAGCCCTCGACCTCCACCACGCAGACCCGGCACGCGTTGATCGGGTCCATGTTCGGCGCCCAGCACAGGGTCGGGGTGTCGGCCTGCTCCGGGGTGCCCTCGTCGTGCAGGGCGTCGAGGATCGTCGCGCCCTCGGGCACCCGGACCTCGCGGCCGTCCAGGCTGAGCGTGACGCGGCGGCGGATCTGTCCGAGCATCACCGGGCCGCTGCTCAGTCGCTCCTCGGTGCCGCGCGCGGCGGCCGCGGGGTCGATCACGGTCGGGCCCACCGGGGACGGGACGTGCGTGTCGCCGTCGGTGCGCTCGCCCGGGGGCGGCCCGTCGTGGGTGTCGATGGCGGCGCCGCCGGCGGCCTCGGTGGGTCCGTCGATCGGCTCGTCGGCGGGGGCGGCGGAGCCCGCGCCCGGTCCGGCCGGTCCCTTGCCCGTGGTGGTCATGGCGAGGGCACCTTCCCGTTGCGGCTGGCCCTGTCGGCGTGCCCTGTTTCCGGCCGGTCGAGCAGCCCCAGCTGGAGCGCGGAGGTCACTGCGGCGGGTGCGGTCTGGCCGAGCCCGCAGATGGAGGCGTCGCGCATGACGCGCGCGAGGTCGTCGAGCAGGGCGATCTCGGTCTCGCGCGACCCGATCGGCGCGTCGCGCTCGAGGCGGGCCAGCGCCTCCTCCTGGCGCACCGTCCCGACCCGGCACGGCACGCACTGCCCGCACGACTCGTCGCGGAAGAACGCCGCGATCCGGCGCAGCGTGCCGGTGAGGTCGGCGTGCTGGTCGAACACGAGGACGACCCCCGAGCCGACCGTCGCGCCGATGTCGCGGGTGCCCTCGAGGGTCAGCGGGACGTCGAGGTTCTCCTCCATGACGAATCCGCCCGCGGCCCCGCCGAGCAGCACCGTGCGCAGCTCGCCCCGAATCCCGCCGGCGACGTCGAGCAGCTGGCGCAGCGTGGTGCCGAAGCCGACCTCATAGACCCCCGGCGCGCCCACGGCACCGGACAGGCAGAACAGCTTGGTGCCGGTCGAGCGCCCGCCGCCGATCTCGGCGAACGCCTGGCCACCGATGTCGAGCACGCCGAGGACGTTGTAGAGCGTCTCGACGTTGTTGATCGCGGTCGGCTTGCCGAACAGGCCGACGACGCTGGGGAACGGCGGCTTGTTGCGCGGCTCGCCGCGGAAGCCCTCGATCGACTCGAGCAGCGCGGTCTCCTCGCCGCAGATGTAGGCGCCGGCACCGCGGCGCAGCTCGATGTCGAAGGCGAAGCCCTCGCCCATGACGTCCTCGCCGAGGTAGCCCCGGGCCCGCGCGGCCTCGATCGCGGCCTGCAGCCGGCGCGTGGCCAGCGGGTACTCGCCGCGGATGTAGAGGTAGCCGATGTGGGCGCCGGTGACGTACCCGGCGATCGTCATGGCCTCGACCAGCCCGAACGGGTCGCTCTCCATGAGCACGCGGTCCTTGAACGTGCCCGGTTCGGACTCGTCGGCGTTGCACACCAGGTAGTGCGGGCGCTCGGGGGCGCCGGCGACGCCCTTCCACTTCACGCCGGTGGGGAAGGCGGCGCCGCCGCGGCCGGTGAGCGAGGAGTCCTCGAGCTCGGTGATGACCCGCGTCGGCCCGAGCGAGACCGCCCGGCGCAGCGCCGAGTAGCCGCCGTGGGCGCGGTAGTCGTCGAGGCTCTCCGGGTCGACGACGCCGACACGGCGCAGCAGGCGCAGCGGGGAGCCGTCGGGCAGGTGGCCGCCCCTCCCCGTCTGGGGCGCGCTGACCCGGGTGTCGGCGAAGACGGCGTCGGCCTCGTCGGCGGCCGTGGCGTCGTCGGTGCGCGCGGCGGCCAGGACCGCGTCCGGGGTGGTCGGGGCCTGGCTGAGGTCGGGCTCGCCGGCGCGCTGGTGCATCACGGCGGGCGCGCGCTCGCACAGGCCGAGGCAGGGGCTGCGCACCCAGCACGCCTGCTCCCCGGTCCCTTCCGGGCCGAGCGCGTCGGTGAGCGCCGCCGCGATCTCCTCGCCGCCGTGCGGGCCGCAGGCCACGTCGTCGCACACGTGCACCACCCGCGGCGCCTGCGGCTCGACCGAGAACATCGCGTAGAACGTCGCGACCCCGTAGATCTCGGCCGGGGGCACCGACAGCGTCCGCGCGACGTGGTTGAGCGCGCCCTCGGAGATCCAGCCGACGGCGTCGTGCACGGCGTGCAGCACCGGCAGGAGCAGGTGGCGGCGCGCCCGGGCGTCGTGGCCCGCGTGGTGGGAGCGCGTCGGGCGGTCGTCCCAGGTCGAGGGGGCGACCAGGCGGCCGAACGCCGCGTCGATCGTGTCCCGCTCGAGCGCGCTGGGCTCGGCCTGCGAGAGGTGCAGATCCATCCGTCAGCTTCCTGCCACCGGCAGCGGGCGGCTCGCCTCGATCTTCTCCACGCGCACGGCGGTGGCCTTGAACTCCGAGGTCCCCGACTTCGGGTCCCAGGCGTCGTTGGTCAGGACGTTGACGTCGACCTCCTCGGTGAAGTGCGGCGTGAACGACGCGAGGCCCGGGCGCAGCGACGGGTCCACGGCGATCGGCGCCTCGACCGACCCGCGCCGCGACACCACCCGCACCCGCTCGCCGTCGGCGATGCCGAGACGCTCGGCGTCCCGCACGTCGATGCGCAGCGACTCGCGGCGACGCAGCGGCGAGGAGTAGCCCGCGGTCTGCACCCCGGAGTTGTAGGCGTCGAGCACCCGCACGGTGGTCAGGCGGATCGGGAAGTCGTCGTCGAGGGCGTCGACGGGCGCGACGTGCTCCACCGGCGTGAACGGCGCGGGGCGGCCGCGGTCGGCGGGGTCGTCGGCCCAGAGCCGGGCGTGCATGAGCGGCGTGCCCGGGTGGTCCAGCGACGGGCAGGGCCACTGGATGCCGCCGAGCTCGTCGAGCCGGGCGTAGCTCATGCCGGCGTGCCAGTTCAGCGACACCGAGCGCAGCTCGTCCCAGACCTCCTCGGCCGTGGGCTCGCCCCAGTCGTGCCCGAGCGCGGTGGCCAGCGCGTAGATGATGTGGGTGTCCGGCCGTGCCTGCCCCGGCGGGTCGATCGCCTTGCGCACGCGCTGGACGCGCCGCTCGGAGTTGGTGACCGTGCCCTCGTACTCGCACCAGTCGGCCGTCGCCGGGAACACGACGTCGGCGAGCTCGGCGGTGGCCGTGCGGAAGATGTCCTGCACGATCAGGCAGTCGAGGCCCTCGAGCATGTGGCGCGCGTGGGTCGCGTTCGCCTCCGACTCGGCCGGGTTCTCGCCGATGCAGTAGAGCGCGCGCAGCTCGCCGCGCTCCATCGCCTCGAACATCTGCGAGAGGTGCATGCCCGGCCGGGCATCCAGCGTCACCGGGTGCCCGGGCGTCGACCAGGCCGTCTCGAAGCGGTGGCGGGCCTCGTCGTCGCCGAGGTCGTAGCCGCCGGGCAGCTTGGCGGGGATCGAGCCCATGTCGCCGCCGCCCTGCACGTTGTTCTGGCCGCGCAGGGGGACCAGCCCCGAGCCGTAGCGTCCGACGTGCCCGGTGAGCAGCGCGAGGTTGATCAGCGCGAAGACGTAGTCGGCGGCGTTGTGGTGCTCGGTGATGCCCAGCGTCCAGCAGATCTGGGCGCGGTCGGCCCGCGCGTAGGCGTGCGCGAGCTCGCGGATCGTGGCGGCGGGGACGCCGGTGATCTCCTCGCCGCGCTCGAGGGTGTAGGGCTCGACCGTGGCCGCGTAGTCGTCGAACCCGGAGGTCGAGCGGTCGACGAACGCGCGGTTCACCAGGCCCGCGTGGATGATCTCGCGGCCGATGGCGTTGGCCAGGGCGATGTCCGTGCCGACGTCGAGGCCCAGCCAGGCGTCGGCCCAGTGGGCGGTCGAGGTGTGGCGCGGGTCGACCGAGTACATCCGCGCGCCGTTGCGCAGGCCCTGCAGGACGTGGTGGAAGAAGATCGGGTGGGTCTCACGCGCGTTGGAGCCCCACAGCACGAGCAGGTCGGCGTGTTCCGCCTCCACGTACGCGGAGGTGCCGCCGCCGGCACCGAACACCGTCGTCAGACCGACGACACTGGGAGCGTGTCAAGTGCGGTTGCAGCTGTCGACGTTGTTGCTGCCCATCACCACCCGCGAGAACTTCTGCGCGGCGTAGTTCATCTCGTTGGTGGCCTTCGAGCAGCTGAACATCCCGTACGCGTCGGGCGAGACGCCGCGCAGGCCCGCGGCGGCGCGTTCGAGCGCCTCGTCCCACGTGGCCGGCCGGAGCTCGCCGTCCTCACGAACCAGGGGTTCGGTCAGACGGACGTGACGTGGCTTGCGCATGGTGGTCGCCTCCCCGCACCGCTGTTACCGCGGCCACCACTGTAGGTGTCGTTGCGAGGCGCGTCACACGCGGATTTCGCTGGGTGAAACACGGTTTCCCATCGGTGTCCCGTCGGCGTCCGGACGTCCGGCCCGTTCCCCTGTTTGGGGGTGTGTGCTGTCCGGGAAACGAGAGGCAACGGTGCAGCGAGGCACGAGGAGGAACCATGGCGGGCAATCCCAGGGTCGAGCAGGTCGTCGAACAGGTCCGGAGTCTGAACGAACAGATCATGAGTCGGGCCCGCGAGGGCGGCGAGGAGTCGCTGCGCGCCTACAAGGAGCTCCTCGAGAACGTCGCCGAGGCCGAGGAGGCCGCCGGCAACCGCACGGCCGAGTGGGTGCAGGCGTTCGCCCGCGCGCAGGCGCAGTTCACCCGTGAGCTCGCCGAGGCGTTCCCGGCGCTGCTGCAGCGCCTCGGGTCCGGCATCGGCGGAGCCGCCGGGGCCGCCGCCGACCGGGCACGCGCGGTGCCCGGCGTCGCGGCCGCCGAGGGCGAGGCCAAGGGCGCGGTCTCGGTGGAGGACGACCTGCCGATCAAGGACTACGACGACCTCAACGTGAGCGACGTCGTCGGGAAGCTCGACGGCCTCTCGGCGACCGACCTCGGCAAGGTCGACGCCTACGAACGTCGCACGAAGAACCGCAAGACGGTCCTGGACCGGATCCAGAGCCTGCGCTGAGCCGGGGCCGGCCCGGGCGCGTCACGTTTCGCGCCCGGGCCGGGCCGTCAAGGCCTGGGCATGAGCGAACAGCCTCCCCCGCAGGAACAGACCTACCCCGGCAGCACCGGGGCGATGGACCCCGAGCCGAACGACGAGATGACCGGCTACGTCGGGCGCGACCTCCTGGCCGGACGCAAGGCGCTGATCACCGGCGGCGACTCCGGCATCGGGCGCGCCGTCGCCGTCGCCTTCGCCGAGGAGGGCGCCGACGTCGCGATCAGCTACCTCTCCGAGGGTGACGACGCGACGCACACGCAGAAGCTGGTCGAGTCCCGCGGGCGCCGCTGCGTGCTGCTGCCCGGCGACATCGCCGACCGCGACCACTGCGCCCGCATGGTCGGGCGGGCGGTGGACGAGCTCGGCGGGCTCGACCTGCTCGTCAACAACGCCGCGACGCAGACGCCGGTGGACGGCCCCGAGGAGCTCTCCGACGAGCAGTGGGACCGCACGTTCGCCACGAACGTGTCCAGCTTCTTCTGGATCACCAAGGACGCCCTGCCCCACCTCGGCCAGGGCTCCGCGATCATCAACACCGGGTCGGTCAACGGGCTGCGCGGCAACAAGGCGCTGCTCGACTACTCCGCCGCCAAGGGCGCGGTGCACGCGCTCACCATGTCGCTGTCCCAGCAGCTGTTGCCGCGCGGCATCCGCGTCAACTGCGTGGCCCCGGGCCCGGTGTGGACGCCGCTGATCCCCGCGACCATGCCCGAGGAGAAGGTCGATTCGTTCGGCGCGCAGGCCCCGATCGGCCGGCCCGCGACCCCCGACGAGATCGCGCCGTCCTACGTGTTCTTCGCGTCCGACCGGCTGTCGTCGTACTACAGCGGCGAGGTCCTCGCCCCGACCGGCGGCGAGACCCACCCCGGCTGACGTCACATCCGGTGTCCCGGGCGGCGGGGGTCGGGTAGCCGACCGCATGAAGGTCGTCTACGTGTCCTACCCGCCGTCCGACGCCGCCGCGAACCCGGTCCCGGCCAGTGCCGACCAGGCGCTCGGCCTGCAGGAGTACCTCACCTCGCGGGGCCACGAGCTGGTGACCACGACCGACACCGGCGAGGGCCTCGACGCCGAGCTCGCCGACGCCGAGGTGCTGATCACGACCCCGTTCTGGCCGGTCTACCTCGACGAGTCCCGGATCAAGAACGCGGCCAACCTGAAGCTGGTCATCACCGCGGGCATCGGCTCCGACCACACCGACCCCGAGGCCGCGGAGCAGGCCGGCATCACGGTCGCCGAGGTGACCGGCTCGAACGTCGTCAGCGTCGCCGAGCACAACGTGCTGCAGATCCTGGCGCTGGTGCGCAACTTCGTCCCCGCCCACACCGAGGCCCGCAACGGCGGCTGGGACGTCGCCAAGGTCGTCGCGCCGTCGCACGACCTCGAGGGCAAGACCGTCGGGATCGTCGGCCTCGGCGCGATCGGCGCCCGCACCGCGCTGCGGCTCAAGGGCTTCGACGTCGAGATGCTGTACTACGCCAACCACCGCCGCACCGCCGGCGAGGAGGCCTCGCTGGGCGTGCGCTACGCGCGCCTCGACACCCTCGTCGAGCGCAGCGACGTGATCTGCCTGGCGCTGCCGCTGATGGAGGGCAGCCAGGCACTGTTCGGCCCGGAGCGCATCCGGGCCATGAAGCCGGGCTCCTGGCTCGTCAACACCGCGCGCGGGGCGATCGTCGACCGGGACGCCCTGGTCGAGGCGATCGAGTCCGGTCACCTCGCGGGCTACGCCGGGGACACCTGGTACCCCCAGCCGGCGCCCGCCGACCACCCCTGGCGCTCGCTGCCCGAGGGCTCCGAGGCCATGACCATCCACTGCTCGGGCATGACGCTGGAGGCGCAGGACCGGATCGCCGAGGGCGTGCGCGAGATGCTCGACGCGCACCTCGACGGCCGCCCGCTCCCCGACGACTTCCTCGTCGTCGCGCCGTCCTCCTAGTCGCCCATGTGAGCACTTTCCAACGCTATGGCGCCGGAAAGTGCTCACATGGTCAGGCGGCCACGGGCTGCTCGGCGCGGGTCGGCGTCGGCTCCTCCGTCTCCTCCGCCGCGCGGGGGGCCGGGACGTCGGCCGGCTTCTCCCGGCCGACCAGGCGGTCCACGAAGCGCTTGAGCTCGCCCGCCACCGGCAGCGAGAGCTTCCAGATCGAGCGCGTGGACTGCCAGAACTGCTGCGGGAACGGGCCGGTCGTGTAGGGCAGGTCCCAACGGGCGCAGATGTCGCGCACCTTCTCCGCGATCTCCGGGTAGCGGTTCGACGGCAGATCGGGGAAGAGGTGGTGCTCGATCTGGTAGCCGAGGTTGCCGCTCATGAGGTGCATGAGCCTGCCGCCGGTGAAGTTCGCCGAGCCCAGGAGCTGGCGCAGGTACCACTCGCCCCACGTCTCGCCGTCCAGCTCCTCTTCGGTGAACACCTCGGCCCCGTCGGGGAAGTGCCCGCAGAAGATGATCGCGTAGGACCACACGTTGCGGACGAGGTTCGCCGTCGCGTTCGCCGCAATCGTCGCCGGGAAGAACGGACCGGACAGGGCGGGGAAGAACACGTAGTCCTTGAGCGCCTGCTTGCCCGCCTTGCGCCCGATCTGGCGCAGCTTCGCCTTCATCTCCTCGGGGTCGGCGTCCATCTTCGCCGCGCCCTCGATGTCGAGGTCGTGCAGTGCCACGCCCCACTGGAACAGGAACATCAGCAGCGCGTTGTAGAGCGGCTGGCCCAGGTAGTAGGGGTGCCACGGCTGGTCGGAGCGGACGCGGAGGATCTCGTACCCGACGTCCTTGTCCTTGCCGATCACGTTCGTATACGTGTGGTGCAGGTAGTTGTGGGAGTGCTTCCACTGCTCGGCCGGGCAGACGTTGTCCCACTCCCACGTCGCCGAGTGGATCTCCGGATCGTTCATCCAGTCCCACTGGCCGTGCATGACGTTGTGGCCGATCTCCATGTTCTCGATGATCTTGGAGGCGGCCAGGGCCGCGGTGCCGGCGAGCCACAGCGGGGGCAGGACGCTGCCGACGAGCGCCACCCGCCCGCCGATCTCGAGCCGGCGCTGCAGCTTGATGACGCCGCGGATGTAGGCGGCGTCGTCCGCGCCGCGCGACGCCTCGACGTCGCGGCGGATCGCGTCGAACTCACGCCCGATGGCCGCGACGTCGGCCTCGCTCAGGTGCGTGAACTCCTTGATGTCCGAGATGGCCACGAGGGGTCCTCCAGCATCGGGTCGGGTCTGTCGGTACCTGAAGTACGCGGTACCGACGGTACCGAGCACTCGGCGCGAACGGACCCCCGAACCGCTGTGTCGCTGGGCACCGGACGTCCGATGACCGCCGTCACACGGCGCGACGGGCGGGTCGGGTGCGGGGCCGTCCGGGCGGCGGGCGAGGATGCGGGCCACCCGATCGGGTGGTGCGACGATTCGGTGCCGATTTCGGTAACGGAACGGTCACGGCCCGCGATAGGTGGTCACGGAGCAGAAGGGAGGGGCATGTCGACGCCGACCTCGGTGCCGAGCGCCCTCGGCGACGGACGGGCCACCATCGAGCCCGGTCGCCTGGTGTCCGGGCGCTACCTCCTCATCGCCCCCGTGGGACGCGGCGGCTCGGGCTCCGTCTGGCGGGCCCACGACGAGCTGCTCGACCGCGACGTCGCCATCAAGCGCCTGCACGGCGCCCGCGCGCTCGACGCCCAGCGCGCCCGCCAGATCCGCGACCGCGCCCACCGCGAGGGTCGCGTCGCCGCCCGCCTGCACCACCCGCGCCTGGCCGCGATCTTCGACATGACCGAGCTCGACGGCGAGGTCTGCCTGGTCATGGAGTACGTCGCGGCCCCGTCGCTCGCCGACCTGCTGGACCGCGAGGGCTCCCTGCCCCCGGCCCGGGTCGCCGGCATCGGGGCCCAGATCGCCGAGGGCCTCGCCGCGATGCACGAGCGCGGCATCGTCCACCGCGACGTCAAGCCCGCCAACATCATGATCGGCGCCGGCGACACGGTCACCGTCACCGACTTCGGCATCGCGGTCGTCGACGCCGAGCCCGGCACCGCCGACCAGCTCGTCGCCGGCACCCCGCACTACATGGCGCCCGAGCTCGCCCGCGGCGGCACGGCCACCGCGGCCGCCGACGTCTTCTCGCTCGGCGCCACGCTCTACGCCGCGCTCGAGGGGGCCCCGCCCGCGGGCGACGGCGGCAACGCGCTCGAGGTGCTCTCGCGCGTCGCCACCGGGGTCGTCGCCCCGGCCCGCCGCGCCGGCGACCTCACGCCGGTGCTGCGCGCGCTGCTCGACCACGACCCCGCCCGCCGTCCCGACACGGCCCGCGCCGCCCGGATGCTGGCGGGCCACGAGATGCCCGGGAGCGCGCCGGCCCCGGCCGTCGCGGCCCCGGCTGTGCGGTCCGACCTGCTCGCGGCGGGCCCGCCGACGCTGGACCCGCACGCCGACGAGGCCCGCACCGGCCCGCTGCTGCTCGCGGGGCGGGGTGCCGGTGCCGTCGGTGCCGTCGGTGCCCCCGCCACCGCGCGACCCGCCACCCGCGCCGTCACCCCGGTCGCCACCGGGCCAGGCCGGCGCGCCGCACGGATCCCGCGGCCGACGCGCCGGGCCGCCGCCGTGGGCGCCGGGCTCGTCGGGGTGCTCGGCGCGGCCGGGATCGTGGCCGCGGCCACCGGCACGTCCGACCCGACGCCCGTCGCGGCCCCGGACACCGCCGTGCGGCCGGCGCCGATGCCCGTCCCCGTGGCCGCGCCGCCGGTGATCCCGTCCGGCCCGGCGACGTCCTCACCCGCGCGCAGCACGCGCACGGCGACCGCCGACGACGTCGAGGAGGTCGCGTCGTCCACGCGGTCGACGACGGCCCGGCACTCACGGGACGCGGCCGCGCAGCGGCAGGCGGCGCAGTGGGAGCGCTTCTTCGAGCGCTGGCGGGCGCAGGCGCGCGCCGGCGGCGGCAACGACGGGGACCGGGACCACGGTCCGCGCGGGCGGGCCCGCGGCCACGACCGCTGAGTGCCGGTCAGTCCTCCGGGCGCCGGTCGCCCACGGGCCCGCGTGACGGGGCGACGTCACGGTCCTCGGGCGGACGATGGTCCGGTTCCGCGTCGCCGCGCGGACGGTGGCGCACGATGCGCTTGATGCGCGGCTCCTGGACCAGCCGGTCCGACGTGCGGTCGCGCATGTCGCCTCCCGTGCCGTCCTCGGGCTGAAGACGTCGCTCGGGACGCTACGGCCGGACACCGGGCGAGCGCTGTACGTCATTGTGCGTACGGACCGGGTGACGCAGGCCCGTGGCGAGCGGTGTCGACCTTCACGACGACCGGACCGCCCGGTACGTTCCGAGGACGGGACCGCCGGTGCGGACGAGGGGCCCGCACCGGCGCGGCCCCGCGCCGGACCCGGACAGGGCTGACGAAACGGACGCGTCAGCCGCGCAGCGCCTCGCAGAGGGCCACCGGCTCGGCGTCGGCGGGCACCGCGAGCGGGCGCCACCGCGGCGCGCGGCGCAGGGCGGGGTCCGTCGTCACCTGCCATCCCTCCACGGCCGACCAGTGCAGCGCGCGGACCGCGCGCGGCGGATCGGCGTGCAGCCGCAGGGTGAAGCCGTCGTCGGTCGCGTCGGGCACCGTCTCGACCTCGTCGTCGTCGAGCAGGTCGAGCGCGGTGGCCACGGCCTCCGCGCAGGCGGTGGCGTGGGACAGCAGCCAGGGAGCGGGGGCGGCTGTGAGCACGGTGGTCACCTCCGGCGGTCCTCGGGGGTCGGACCGCATCGGTTACCCGCGAGTATCCCCGCGCTCCGAGGGTGCCGTCACTCCGGGACGTTGTGGGGGTCGCCACCCACCCGGTAGGGGGTCGTCACGCCCTCGTACATGAGGTGCGCGACGAGGCCCTCGCCCGGATGGGCGAGGTTGTGGCAGTGGTCCATCCACACACCGGGGTTGTCGGCCACGAAGGCGATGTCGACGGTGTGCCCGTCCTGGACGTCGACGCTGTCGGTCCACCAGGGGCTGCCGGTGGCCGGGACGCCGTCGCGGGCGATCACCACCGCGTGGTGGCCGTGGAGGTGCATCGGGTGCAGCTCGCCGCTCGCGTTGTCGATGTGCATGCGGACGACGTCGCCCTCGCGCACCACGTACATCGGCACGTCGGGCCACATCCGGCCGTTGACGGTCCACCAGAGCCCGGGCGTGCCGTCGAGGAACCCGAGGCGCCGGCCGATGGCGTAGTCGAAGGTCCGGTTCGCGGCGGCCGGGTCGAAGGGCAGCGCCGCGGGCGTGCCGTAGTGCAGCGGGTCGAGCTCGCCGGCCGGGCGCGGGGTCGGGGGCAGCGGCCGCCCGAAGGTGACGGCCGACGCGCCGCCGAGCTCGACGCGCACCCCGGCGCCGTCGGCGGGCAGGTCGATCTCCAGGTCGGCGCGCCCGCCCGCGGTGACCGCGAGCGAGTCGGTGGAGGGCGTGGGGGCGTTGACGTCGGTGCCGTCGATCGCGGCCAGGCGGTAGGGCGCCCCGCCGACCCAGATCTGGACCGGTCCGTTGTCGGTGTTGACGACGCGCACCCGGACCCGCTGGCCCGGGGCGCCGGTGGCCGGGACGTCGCCCTCGAGGCCGTTGATCGTGCGGCGGCCCGCGTACATGTGGGTCAGGACGGTGGTGTCGGCCGTGGCGCCGAGTCCCGCGCGAGGGGTGACGACGAGCGCGCCGAACAGCCCGCCCTTGACCTGCGGGTCGGCGACCTGGTGCGAGTGGTACCAGAACGTGCCGGCCTGGTCGGCGCGGAACCGGTAGACGAAGGACCCGCCGACGCCCACGGCGTCCTGGGTCACGCCGGCGACGCCGTCGTCGCCGGCGGGCACGTCGTAGCCGTGCCAGTGCAGGGTCACACCCTCGGCGACGTTCTCGTTGACCAGGCGGACCTGCACCATCTGGCCCTGCTCGGCGCGGATCTCGGGGCCGGGGGTCGTGCCGTTGAGCGTGAAGCCGTCGATCACCCGGCCGGACGGGAGCGTGACGCGCCCGGCCCGCGCGACGAGCGTGACGTCGACGTCCGCGGGCCCCGGGGGTTCGCGGAGCTGGTCGACGGAGGGACCCATGGCCGTGCCGGCCATGCCGGGCATCTCGGCCATGTCCCCGGAGTGGTCCATCCCGACCGGGCCGCCGCCGTACTCGGGCGTGCCCATCTCCTCGACCGAGTACGTCCCGGGCGCGAGGCTGTCGACCCACATCCAGGCGATCGGCACGATCACCACGAGCGCGGCGACGACGGCGACCAGGGTCCGGCGCCGCACGCCGGTCCCGAGTCGGCGCCGGGTCCGCCGCCGCGCCCGCAGCATCAGCTCGGCCCGCCGCTCAGACGGCCGCGGCGGTGGGCTGCTCGACGGTCCGCGGCGTCGCGGGCGTGAGGCGCGCCGAGAACACGGCGGCCACGAGGATGGCCAGGGCCAGCGCCCCGTGCAGCATGCCCAGCGACGGCAGCGCGTGCGCGAACATCCCGAGCAGGACCTGCGCCACGACCATGAGGAACAGGGCGGCCGCGTACGCCACGCCGTGGGTCAGCTTGGCGAAGAAG
Source organism: Actinomycetospora flava (assembly GCF_037400335.1). NCBI lineage: Bacteria > Bacillati > Actinomycetota > Actinomycetes > Pseudonocardiales > Pseudonocardiaceae > Actinomycetospora > Actinomycetospora flava. Next base: position 156,755 of record NZ_JBBEGM010000004.1, on the reverse strand, counting down.
GACACGATGAGCAGGAGCAGGGCCACCGCCGGCACGATGATCGTGCCGTTCATCCCGTGGACCATGAACCCGACGACGCCGTCGAACTGGGGCTCGGCCTGCATGGCGGCCGCGTCCAGCACCCCGCCGCCCTCGATCCAGGCGGACAGGCCGAACAGGGCCCACGCGATCGCCGCCGCCTGGACGACCACCTCGACGGCGAGGATCCAGGCCAGAACCCGATAGGTCGTGCGCACGGCCGACCCCTTCCCGCGGGGTCGCCGGGGCGCCCGCACTTCGTGGTGGTCCACCAGGTGTCCAGTGGTGGCGGTCACATTAAGTCATCACAAGCCCTGATCACTAGTCCGAAGGAATGACTACGCCCGAGCGAAGAGGCGAGAAGTGACGTTCCGTCACTGGAGTCCCGGGCGTACCTGGCCCTGCCCGCTCTCGGGGTGCGGACCAGGGTCGAACCCGGGGCCGACCCGGAGGGCGCCGGACCCGCCCGGCGGCAGGCTCGACGTCATGAGCACACCGGAGAACACCCCCACCCCCACGCGACCCGCGTTCGGTTTCCGGCGCAGCGTCGGCGACCGCTGGATCGCCGGGGTCTGCGGCGGCATCGCCGCCCGCACCGGCGTCGACGTGAACCTCGTGCGGGTCGTCGCGGTACTCCTGGCCGTGTTCGGGCACCTCGTGGGTCTGATCGCCTACCTGGCCGCCTGGGCGCTCGTGCCCGAGGAGACCCCGGTGACCGCGTCGGCCACGCCGCGGGCACCGGAGGACCCGCCCTCGAGCACCGTGTGACCTCCCGGCGGCGACCGGGCGGGCGATCTACGCTCGCCCGCGTCGCCGAAGCCCGGAGGAAAGCCAGCAGATGCCCACCCCGCCCTTCACGTCGGTGTACCACCAGGGCTTCGTGCGCGTGGCCGCCGCGACGCTGCGCACGACGATCGTCGAGCCGGCGGCCAACGCGGCCTCGCTGCTGGCCGTCGCCCGCGCGTGCCACGAGGACGGGGTCGGCCTCGTCGTCTTCCCCGAGCTGACGCTGTCCGGGTACTCGATCGAGGACCTGCTGATGCAGGACACCCTCCTCGACGCGGTCGTCGACGCCCTGGCCGACGTGGTCGCCGCGTCGGGGGACCTGACCCCGGTGCTCGTGGTCGGCGCGCCGCTGCGCCACCGGCACCGCCTCTACAACTGCGCGGTCGTCGTGCACCGGGGGCGGGTGCTGGGCGTCGTCCCGAAGAGCTACCTGCCCAACTACCGCGAGTTCTACGAGCCCCGCCAGGCCGCGGCCGGCGCGGGGGAGGAGGGCACGATCCGCCTGCTCGGCGCCGACGTGCCCTTCGGCGCCGACCTGCTCTTCGCGGCCGAGGACGTCGACGGCCTCGTCCTGCACGTCGAGGTGTGCGAGGACATGTTCGTCCCGATCCCGCCGAGCGCCCACGCGGCGCTGGCCGGGGCGACGGTGCTGGCGAACCTCTCGGGCAGCCCGATCACGGTCGGGCGCGCCGACGACCGCCAGCTCCTGGCGCGCTCCGCGTCGGCCCGCTGCTCGGCCGCGTACGTCTACGCCGCCGCCGGCGAGGGGGAGTCGACCACCGAGGTCTCGTGGGACGGCCAGACGAGCATCCACGAGAACGGCGTCCTGCTCGCCGAGACCGAGCGCTTCCCCTCCGGCGAGCGCCACGCCGTCGCCGACGTCGACCTGCGCCTGCTGCGCTCCGAGCGCCTGCGCACGGGCACGTTCGACGACAATCGCCGGCGCCACGGGCGCTACTTCCGCACCGTGGCGTTCACCCTCGTCCCGCCGGCCGGCGACATCGGGTTCCGCCGCGAGGTCGAGCGCTTCCCGTTCGTGCCGGCGGACCCCGCCCGTCTCGAGCAGGACTGCTACGAGGCCTACAACATCCAGGTCGCGGGGCTCGAGCAGCGCCTGCGGGCGATCGGCGGCCCGAAGATCGTCATCGGCGTCTCCGGCGGGCTCGACTCCACCCACGCCCTCATCGTGGCGGCCCGCGCGATGGACCGCGCCGGGCGCCCGCGCTCGGACATCCTCGCCTTCACGCTGCCCGGCTTCGCCACCGGCGAGCGGACCAAGTCGAACGCGCAGCGCCTCGCCGAGGCGCTGGGGTGCACCTTCGAGACGATCGACATCACCGAGACCGCCCGGCTGATGCTGAAGAACCTCGGGCACCCGTTCTCGCAGGGCGAGCCGCAGTACGACGTGACGTTCGAGAACGTCCAGGCCGGCCTGCGCACCGACTACCTGTTCCGCGCCGCCAACCAGCGCGGCGGGATCGTGCTGGGCACCGGCGACCTCTCCGAGGCGGCGCTCGGATGGTCGACGTACGGCGTCGGCGACCAGATGTCGCACTACACGGTGAACACCGGCGTCCCGAAGACGCTGATCCAGCACCTCATCCGCTGGGTGATCAGCTCGGAGCAGTTCGACGACGACGTCGCGACGGTGCTGGCCGACGTCCTCGACACCGAGATCAGCCCCGAGCTCGTGCCGGCCGACTCCGACGAGGAGATCCAGTCGAGCGAGCAGAAGATCGGGCCGTACGACCTGCAGGACTTCACCCTGTACTACGTGCTGCGCCACGGGTTCCGGCCGTCGCGCATCGCGTTCCTGTCGTGGCACGCCTGGCACGACCTCGACGCGGGCACCTGGCCCCCGGGCTACCCCGAGGGCGACCGCGCCGCCTACGACCTCGCCGAGATCCGCCGCTGGCTGCAGGTCTTCGCGCAGCGGTTCTTCGGGTTCGCGCAGTTCAAGCGCTCGGCGATGCCGAACGGGCCGAAGGTCGTCGCGGGCGGGTCCCTCTCGCCGCGCGGTGACTGGCGCGCCCCCTCGGACTCGTCGGCGACGATCTGGCTGGGGGAGATCGAGGCGAACGTGCCGGAGAGCTAGCCCGCCGCGCGCTTGTACGGGTCGGGCGGGAACCAGCCGTGACCGACGACGGCCTCGGACCACGTGCCCAGGGCGTCGACGAGGCGGTCGAGGTCCGCGCCGAGGGCGTCCACGAGCGGCTGCTGGGCGAGGTCGGTGGCCTCCTCGACGCGGTCGCGCAGGCGCCGTCCCTCGGTGGTGAGGGCGTCGCCGTCGAGCAGGCCCCGGGCGCGCAGCCGCGCGAGCGCGACGTCCATCGCCTCGGGCGACCACCCGCGGGTCGCGGTGTACTCGAGCAGCTCGAAGCCGACCCAGAGCTCGGTGAGGACGTTGGCCTCGATGCCGTCGAGCCCCGCGGCGACGCAGGCGGCGACGTGGGAGTCGCCGCGGTGCTCGCGCAGCAGCGTCGTCGCGTGCCACAGGCGCCCGTGGGCCTCGCCGGGCCAGGGCAGCGTCGACATCCCCGCGTAGAGCGGGCGACCGATGACGTCGGCGGGGTCGAGGGCGACCCGCAGCGTCTCCACGACCGCGTCGATCTCGGCCTCGCCGACGTCGGCCAGCACGGTGCGCAGGGCGGCGGTGCCCGCGCGTTCGCGCATCGCGCGCAGGTCGGCGACCGGGCACGCCTCGCGCGCCTGGTCCCACAGCCCGCCGACCAGTCCGGGCTCGAACACCGCGAAGGCCGCGGCGACCACGGAGCCCTCGGCGTCGCCGAGCACCGACGCCCGCCCGCCGACGTAGCCGCCGAGGAAGTCCAGGCCGGCGGCGCCGCTCTCCTCGGCGGCCGGGTCGCTCCACACCGTCACCATCGCGAGCGGTTCGATGGCGTCGCGCAGACGGCGGGCCGGGGTCGCGGCGGCGGTGGGGTCGGCGACCGGCCCGGTGCGCGGCCGGCAGAAGACGGAGCGGGCCTCGGCGAAGTCCATGGTGCACAATCGTTGTCGGTGACCGGGCTCACGTCCAGCTTGACCGGCGGGTTCCGGTGGGCCGAATGCCGACTCGACGTCCGGGCGAAGGTCTGATCTTCTGACCCTCTCGGCACGGGCACCACTGGAGGACCCCCGCAATGACCATCACCCCCACCCGTTCCACCTCGATCTTCGGCAACTCGGTCAAGCGCACCGAGGACGACGGACTGATCCGGGGGGCGGAGGACTACACCGGCGACCTCCCGGTGGAGGGCGCCCTCCATGCGGTCTTCGTCCGGTCGCCGATCGCGCACGGCACGATCACCAGCATCGACGCCGCGGAGGCGCGCTCGATGCCGGGCGTCGTCGCGGTCTACGTCGACGGTGAGCTGAACGTCAACGACCGGCCCGGCCTGCCCGGCGTCGTGCCGGACGCGATGAACCGCCCCGCGCTCGCGCGCGGCAAGGTGCGCTTCGTCGGCGACATCGTCGCGGTCGTCGTCGCCGAGACCGCCGGCCAGGCCCTCGACGCGTCGGAGACCGTCTTCGCCGACATCGAGCCGCTGCCCGCGGTCACCGACATCGAGGCCGCGCTCGCCGACGACGCCCCCAAGCTGTTCGACGACCTGGGCTCGAACCTCGTCGCCGGCGACGGCACCGGCCCCGTCGAGGGGATCTTCGACTCGGCCGACACGGTCGTGAAGCACACCTTCTACAACCAGAAGCTCGCCGGCGTGCCGATGGAGCCGAACGCCTGCGTGGCGATCCCCGGCGAGGCCGAGAAGATCAAGATGTACGTCTCGAGCCAGGGCCCGCACGGCGCCCGGGACGCGCTCGCGGGCGACCTCGGCGTCGACGGCGCGAACGTCCACGTCATCGCCCCGCGCGTCGGCGGCGGGTTCGGGCCGAAGATGCACGCCTACCAGGAGTGGGGCATCGTCGGCGCCGCGGCACGGGCGCTCGGCAAGCCGGTCCGCTGGACCGAGACCCGCTCCGAGAACATGCTCTCGATGGTCCACGGGCGCGCCCAGGTCCAGTACGTCGAGATGGGCGTCAAGAAGGACGGGATGATCGTCGGCCTGCGCGCCACCGCCATCGGTGACGCCGGCGCCTACCCGGTCCTCGGCACGATCCTGCCGAGCCTGACCCAGCTCATGGCCCAGGGCGTCTACGACATCCCGGCCATCGACTTCACGTGGAAGGCCGTCGCGACCAACACGACGCAGATCGGTGCCTACCGCGGCGCCGGGCGGCCCGAGGCCACCCAGATGCTCGAGCGGATCATCGACATCGCCGCCGACGAGATCGGCGTCGACCCGCTGGAGATGCGGCGGAAGAACTTCCTCGCGCCCGACAAGTTCCCGATGACCAGCATCACCGGGGCCCAGTACGACAACGCCGAGCACGCCAAGGCGCTCGACGCGGCCAAGCAGGCGGCGGGCTACGACGCCCTGCTCGCCGAGCAGCAGAAGCTGCGCTCCGAGGGCTCGCGCAAGGCGATGGGCATCGGCGTCGCGTCCTACGTCGAGGTCACCGCGCCGCTGGGCCTCGACGTGGAGTTCGGCTCCGCGCAGGCCCACCCCGACGGCACGTTCACCGTCAAGGCGGGCACCAGCGCCCACGGCCAGGGCCACGAGACGGCCTTCACCCACATCGCGTCGCAGATCCTCGACGTGCCGATGGAGAAGGTCCGCCTCGTCCAGTCCGACACCGAGCTGGTGGCGCGCGGGGCGGGCACGGCCGGCTCCCGCTCGCTGCAGACCGGCGGCAGCGCGATCTGGACCGCCTCCGAGCAGCTCGTGTCGCGGGCCCGCGAGATCGCCGCGCACATGCTGGAAGCCTCGCCCGACGACATCGAGCACGTCTCGGGCGGGTTCGGGGTCAAGGGCATCGCCGACACCCAGGTGTCCTGGGCCCAGGTGGCGACGGCGTCCGAGGACGGCACGGGCTACGACCCGGGCGTCGGCGGCAAGCAGCTGCTCGAGGAGCTCGACTTCACCCAGGGCCAGTCGAGCTTCCCGTTCGGCTCGCACATCTCGGTCGTCGACGTCGACCTCGACACCGGCATGGTGAAGCTGCGCCGGCACATCGCCGTCGACGACTGCGGCCGCATCCTCAACCCGATGCTCGTCACCGGGCAGCAGCACGGCGGCATCGCGCAGGGCATCTCGCAGGCCCTCTACGAGCGCGTCACCTACGACGAGGACGGCAACCCGACCTCGGGCAACCTCGCCTCGTACGTCATCCCCTCGGCCGCGGACCTCATCTCCTACGAGGCCACCAACACCGAGACGCCGACCCCGCTCAACCCGCTCGGCGCCAAGGGCATCGGGGAGTCGGGGACGATCGGCTCAACGCCGGCCGTGCACAACGCGGTCGTCGACGCGCTCTCGCACCTCGGGGTGAAGCACGTCGACATGCCGCTGACGCCGGAGACGGTGTGGCGGGCGATCCAGGGCGTCCAGGGCGGCGACCCGGCCAACCGCCAGGCCGCCGGCCCGGAGTACGCCGGCGAGCCGGGCCCGCAGCACTGACATCTCTGTGAGCGGACTTCGGGGCTGTGGCCCCGAAGTCCGCTCACCTAGTCTGCGGTGATGGTCGCGTGGTTGGGGCGGGCCCCGCTGCCGGTGCTGGTGGTGACGGTGTTCGCCGCGGTCTACCTGGCTGCGGCGCTGGTCCTCGCCGGGCTCTGGCTCGCGCGCCGCGCGGGGCACAGCGAGTCGCTGGGGCCGCTGAGCCCGGGCCTGCTGTCACCGCTGGGCCTGATCTTCGGTCTGCTCGTCGGGTTCCTCGTCGCCGACGTGTGGGCCGACCGCGACGACGCCGCGGCGGCCGTGAGCCGGGAGGCCAGCGCACTGCGCGACGTCGACCTCCTGATGGCGGCGTTCCCGGCCCAGCGGCCGGAGGTCCAGCGGCTGCTCGCCGAGCAGATCGACCAGTACGTGGCCGAGGAGTGGCCCGAGATGGCCGGCGGCGACGCCACGCTGACCGTCGCGCCCGCCCGGCTCGTCGCCGTGCAGTCGCTCGTCCTGTCGCTGCCGGTGCAGACCGAGGGGCAGCGGGTGGCCCAGGACCGCCTCGTGACGGCGGCCGACCAGGCCCTGGAGTCGCGGCGCACCCGCCTCGTGCTCAGCGGGTCGGCGATCGATCCCCTGCGGCTGACGGCGCTCTACCTCGTCGCGCTGACGACGCTCGCCGCCATGGGCTGCATCCACGCCGACCGTCTGCGGCGCGCCGGTGTGTCCCTGGCGCTGCTGGCGACGGCGATGGCGCTGGCCCTGACGCTGCTCTGCGCCCAGGCCGCCCCGTTCGCGGGCTACTTCGCGATCGACCCCGACCTCCTGCTCCAGGTCCGCCCCATGTGAGTGATGCACTAGCCGGGGAGGACCCAGCCGACGGGGTCGGCGAGGCGCAGGGCCGACTCGGGGCCCCAGGAGCCCGGCGCGTAGGGCTCGGGCGCGCGGTCGTCGTCGAGCACCTCGGCCGCGGCCGTCCAGACGTCCTCGAGGCCGTCGGGGCGGGTGAACAGCGCACGGTCGCCGGTGAGCACGTCGTGGATCAGCCGCACGTAGGGCGGCAGCGGGTCGCCGCCGGAGAGCGTGTCGAGGGGGATCTGGGTCCACGCGGTGCCGAGGTCCGACGACGCCCCGGGCGTCTTGACGTTCATCGACAGGGCGAGCGCGCCGTCGCCGGCGAGGTCGAAGCACAGCACGTTGCCCCGGACGGGCAGGTCGCGCTCGTCGACGGGGCCGTCCTCGGGGTCGCGGAAGATCAGGTTGACCTTCTGGTGGCTCTCGGCCATCCGCTTGCCGGTGCGCAGCAGGAACGGCACCCCGCGCCACCGGTCGGTGTCGATCCACAGGCGCGCGGCCACGAACGTCTCGGTGGTGGAGTCGTCGGCGACGTGGTCGAGGTCGCGATAGCCCTCGAACTGCCCGCGGACGACCTCGTCGCGCTGCAGTGGGCGGAAGTGCCGGACCGCCTCGTCCCGGGCGGCGGCGACGTCGTCCGCGCGGAAGGTCGCCGGCGGGTCCATGGCGACCTCGGCGGCCACCTGGAACAGGTGCGTCACGAGCATGTCGAGCACGGCGCCCGTCGCGTCGTAGAACGAGGCACGGTCGGCGACGTCGAGGGTCTCGGGGACGTCGATCTCCACGGCGGCGACGTGGTGGCGGTCCCAGGAGCTGCCGAACAGCCCGTTGGCGAAGCGCAGCGCGCGCAGCTCCTGGGTGGCCTCCTTGCCGAGGAAGTGGTCGATGCGGAAGACCTGCGACTCGTCGAGGACCTCGTGCACGACCCGGTCGAGCTCGCGGAAGCTCTCCAGCGACGTGCCGAACGGCTTCTCGTAGACGACGCGCGAGCCCTCGGCCAGGCCCTGCGCCCCGAGCGCGCGCGTGTAGTCGCCGAACGTGGTCGGCGGCAGGCCGAGGTAGTGGACGAGCTGGGCGTCCTGCCCGATCTCGCCGCGGGCCTCGGCGATGCGGTCCAGCAGCTCGCCGGGGTCGTCGGCGGTGAACCCGCCGCCGGCGAAGCGCAGCCCGGCGGCGAACTCGTCCCACGGCCCGTCCTCGGGCTTGAGACCGCCGAACTGCTCCAGGGCCTCGCGGACCTCGTCGCGGAACTCGTCGTCGGTCTTCGTGCGGCGACCGTTGCCGATCAGACGCCAGTCGTCGGGCAGGAGCTTCTCCTGCACGAGGCGGAAGAACGACGGCAGCACCAGGCGCTTGGCCAGGTCGCCGGTGGCGCCGAACAGGACGAAGACGGTGGGGCCGGGTGTGGCCTCAGAAGACTCGGGCACCAGCGCATCGTGCCCGTCATCCGTGGGGGCCGACACCCGGAGACCCACCGTCGTGGCTCAGCGACGCGAGGCCACGAGCTCGCGGGCCTCCTGCTCGGTCGAGACGGCCGGGTTGGAACCCGGCAGCGGCTTGCCCGCCGTCTCGCGGAGCTTGACGAGCACCGCGACACCCGCGAGCCCGGCCAGGATCAGGTAGATCGCCGGCCAGCCGCCCCACCCGGTGGTCGGCACCAGCGCCGTCATGATCAACGAGGTCGTGCCGGCGAAGGCCGACACGAAGATGTTGAACGAGATCGCCAGCCCGCCGTACCGGATCTCGGTCGGGAACAGCGCCGGCAGCGTCGACGGGCAGGTCGACGAGAACAGGATCAGCAGCAGTGCCATCACGGCGAGTCCCACCGCGACCAGCGCCACCGACCCGCTGCTGAGCAGGAGGATCATCGGTGCGGCGAGCACGATCGTGCCGATCGCCCCGGTCCACAGCATCGGCTTGCGGCCCACGCGGTCGGACAGCCGGCCCAGGAACGGGATGGCGAGGACCGCGGCCCACAGCACGATGATCTGGAGCCACTGGGACGTCGTCGAGTCGATGGCCGTGCCGCCGACGAGGGTGACGTTGTCCTCGAGATAGGTGGGCATGTAGCTGGTGAGCATGTAGTTCGGCACGTTCCAGGCGACGACGAGACCGCCCGCGGCGAGCATCGCGGGCCAGTAGGTCCCGAACAGCTCCTTGAGCCCCGCGGAGGCCTGCTGGCCCTCGCGCTCCTCGGATTCCGAGAGCAATGTCTGGAATGCCGGGGTCTCCTCGAGCTTCACGCGCAGATAGACACCGACGATGCCCAGCGGCAGGGCGATGAAGAACGGAATGCGCCACGCCCAGGTGGAGGCGAACTCCTCGGTGGAGACCAGGGGGATGACGGTCGCGACGGTCGCGCCGAGCGCGTAGCCGATGAACGTCCCGCATTCCAGGAAACTGCCGAAGAAACCGCGTCGCCGGTCGGGGGAGTACTCCGCGATGAACGTCATCGCGCCCGCGTACTCGCCGCCGGTGGAGAAGCCCTGCACCACGCGGCAGAGGACGAGCAGGATCGGCGCCCAGATGCCGATGGCCGAGTACGGCGGGATGAAGCCCAGCAGGAACGTGCCGACGGCCATCATGATGACGGTGATCGACAGGACCTTCGTGCGTCCGATCTTGTCGCCGAGCGGCCCGAAGAACAGGCCGCCGAGGGGTCTGACCAGGAACGACACCGCGAACCCGGCGAAGACGCCGATCTGGGCGAGCGTCTGGTCGTCCGGCGGGAAGAACTGCTCCTCGATGGTGGTCGCCAGGTAGGCGTAGACGCCGAAGTCGAACCACTCGGTGATGTTGCCGACCGCCGCCGCGCCGACGGCGCGCTTCATCGTGGCGGTGTCGGTGACGGTGACGCCGTCGGGCACTCCGCCTCCGTCACCCGCTTCCGTCTGCGTCATGGTCGTTCTCCCCTCGCCCCCGACGGGATCGCGGTTCGTCCGATTTGACGGAAACGACCCGAAAGTCGTTAACGCCCGTTGACAATTGCTTGCTTGTGGACACTACTGAAACTGCTCGGGACCCACACGGTGAACGCACATCGTTGCTGTGAGTGAGGTCATGCGATGGCCGCTCATCGATACGGAACACACCCCGGGGCCGATGCGTCTCTCCTTGTGGGTGCAGGTAGCGCCCACGGTTCGCAAGCGTTCGCGGACCGGTCGGGTCATCCGGACCCGGTCGCCGGCCGCGGCGCGTGCAGGTGGTGAGGAGGAGCCGTCATGGCGGCAGTGTTCTTCGGCATGATCGTGAGTGCGGGAGCGGGACTCGGTGTGGCCGGCGCCCTCGCCCGGCACGCGCAGCGCCACTGGGTCAGCCGGTCGGCGCCCGTGGCCGTCGAGGCCTGAGGCCCCCGCAGCTCACGTACGGGCCGTCCCGCATCCTGCGGGGCGGCCCGTCGTCGTCCAGGGGTGGGCCCGTGTGGTCAGCCGTCGGGGCGGAGGTCGGCCTGCATGAGCACCGTGTCGGCCCACTGCCCGTTCTTGTAGCCCACCGACGGCATCCGCCCGACCTCGACGAATCCGAGGCGGCGGTGCAGCACGATCGACGGGGTGTCGTGGCGGGAGCCGGCCAACGCCGCGATGACGGCCACGACCTGCCGGATCTCGGTGCCGCGCAGGGAGTCGAGCAGCCCGGCCAGGAGCCGGGACCCGAGACCGCGCCCCGCGGCCTCCGGCGCGATGTAGATCGAGTCCTCGACCGTGTAGCGGTAGGCGGCGTGGGGGCGGAACGCCGTGACGTAGGCGAAGCCCTCGACCTCACCGTCGATCTCGGCGACGAGGAACGGGCGGGTGGGACCGGCGGAGACGATGCGCTCGCGCCAGAACTGGTCGGAGGGCGGTTCCTCGACGAAGGTCGCGATCGACTGCAGGACGTAGCCGGCGAAGATCGCCGCGACCCGCTCCGCGTCCTGCGCGGCGGCGGGACGCAGCACACCGGTCGCGGTGGCGGGATCCGTGGTCACGACCCGATTCTGGACCATCACCCCGGCCCACCACGAGCATCCGAGCTGGTCCGGGCTACTCCACGCGCACGAGCGTGAACTCCCACTCGCCGGCGGGCTGGTTGTAGCCGGTGCGCTCGTAGATCGCGGTCTGCCCGCCGCCGGCCATGTCCGAGACCGTGCGCCGCAGGCCGTGCTCGCTGCTGGGCAGCGGGATGCGCTGGAGCAGCGGCGGCTCCTCGCCGGCGCTGTCGGGCTGGGTGATCGACCCGACGCCCTGCAAGGGGCCGTTGACGTACCGGACAGCGAACTCCATGTGCCCTCCCAGACGAGATCGGCACACCCTACGACCCCGTGGCGCGATCGTCACCGCCACCACGCGGTGTCGATTGCCCCGATCAGCCGACTGTCCGGCCCGTGACGACCACGTAACGTAGTTCTCGTGCGGTCCGCTCTCCTCCTCCTCGGTGGCCTGGTCCTGATCGGGGCCGGCATCGCCGTCATCGCGCTCGGGACACCGGGCGGATGGGTGCTGGGCCCCGCGCTCATCGTGGGCGGCCTGCTGGCCAAGGGGGCCGGGTTCCTGCTCACCGGCGACGCCCCGGGCGCCACCCCGCCGAGCGGGTCGGGCCGCACCGTGACGACCCTCGGTCCCACCGCCGCCGAGCGCGCCCGCGGCGGACCGGCCACGGGCCGCACCTCGGCGCTGCGCCGGGCGCGGACCGCGCGCACGGCGCGGGCCTCGCGCGCCGCACGGGCCGCGGCGTGGTCGCCGGCGGCCTCGACGGCGTCGGCCGCCCCGGTGGCGCACCGGCGCGGTCGCCGGGCGTCCTGACGCGCCGTTAGGGTCGGCGCGTGGCCGGCGCCTGGGAGTACGCGACGCTGGAGATCTCTGCGGTCGGGCTCTCCGAGGACGCGGCGGGCGAGGCGAGCGCCGAGTGGCAGATCTACGCGATCGGCCCGTCCGACGAGCTGATCCTCGAGGAGTACCGGCCCTACCGGGTGGCCTGGGCGCGCGTGTACGCCGAGCAGCTCAACCGGCTGGGTCAGCAGGGCTGGGAGCTGGTCGCGCTCGCGGGCCCGCAGGGTGCCCTCGTGCCGAGCGCGCCCGGTCGCGCGCCGGGGACGGCGCCGCACGTCGTCGAGACGCGGTTCGTGCTGCGGCGTCCCGCGAGCTAGACCGGCCACTCCTCCTGGCGCCAGGCGGCGTCCCAGAACATCCACTCGTAGCGGCACGTCGTGACGTAGTGCTCGCGGACCCGCGCGCGCTCGACGTCGCCGAGCGTCGGCCCGACGCGGTCGGTCACGGCCAGCACCGCGTCGACGACCGCCTGGAACTCCTCGCCGCCGTACGTCGCGATCCAGCGCGCGTAGAGCGGGTCGGGGGAGGAGCCCTCGAGCAGCGCCTCGCCGACCCGGGCGTAGATCCAGTAGCACGGCAGGACCGCGCCGAGCCCCTCGGCGAAGGACCCGCCGTGGCAGGTCGCGAGCAGGTAGCTGGTGTAGGCGGTGGTGGTGGGGGCGACGGGCACGACCCCGGCGTCGGCCGTGGAGAGCCCGAGCGCGTCGGCGAGCTCGGCGTGCATCTCCTGCTCGGCCGCGATCGCGCCCGCGGCGTGCTGGCTGAACATCACCGTGTCCGCCTCCGTCGGCGCCCGCGCGGCGAGGACGGCGAGCGCGCGGGCGTATCCCCGCAGGTAGTGCGCGTCCTGCACGACGAAGTGCCGGAACGCGCCGTGCGGGAGCGTGCCGTCGGACAGGCCGGTGAGGAACGGGTGCGCGCGGACCCGGTCGTAGATCCCGGCACCCGCGTCCCAGAGCTCGTCGCTGAAACCCACGGCGAGCACCCTGTCACGGCGCGGGTGAGATCATCGCGGGGTGCTCGCGGCGAGAGGCACGGTGCGCATGATCGACAAGGGTCGGCACCGGCGGGACGTGCCGCTCGCGAGGGCCGCCGGCCTCGCGCTCGGGGCGCTCGCCGACGCGGTGCTCGGCGACCCGCACCGCGGTCACCCCGTCGCCGCGTTCGGGTCGGTGGCCGCGGCGCTCGAGCGGCGCTGGTGGGCCGACCGGCGGGGTCCCGGGGTGGCGTACGCCGCGGTGCTCGTCGGCGGGGCGGTGGGTGTGGGGGTGCTCGCCGAGCGCGCCCGGCACCCGGCGGCGCGCACCCTCCTGACCGCCGCCGCGACCTGGACGGTGCTCGGCGGCACGTCGCTCGCGGCCGAGGGCACGGCGATGGCGGCGTCGCTGCAGGCGGGCGACGTCGACGCCGTCCGCGCGCGGCTTCCGCACCTGTGCGGGCGCGACCCGTCGGCGCTCGACCCCGACGGCCTGGCGCGCGCGGCGCTCGAGTCGATCGCCGAGAACACCGCCGACGCCGTCGTCGCCCCGCTGGTGTGGGGCGCGGTGGCGGGGATCCCCGGCCTGCTCGGGCACCGCGCGGTGAACACGCTCGACGCGATGGTGGGGCACCGCTCGGCGCGGTACGAGCGCTTCGGCTGGGCCTCGGCGCGCGCCGACGACGTCGCCGGTGTCGTCCCGGCCCGCGTGTCGGCGCTGGTCACGGCGGCGTGCGCGCCCCTGGTCGGCGGGCGCCCGAGCGACGCGTGGCGGGCGTGGCGCCGCGACGCCCCGGCGCACCCGAGCCCCAACGCCGGCCCGGTCGAGGCGTCGTTCGCGGGCGCGCTCGGCCTGCGCCTGGGCGGGCGGACCGTCTACCCCTACGGCGTGCAGGACCGCCCGGTGCTCGGCGACGGCCGCACCCCGGAGGTGGCAGACCTCCCGCGCGCCGTCCGCCTCTCCCGCGCCGTCGGTCTCGCGACGGCTCTGATCGCCGTGGGTGTTTCAGCGTGGGGGCCACGCTCGCGTTGAACGTCAGAAAAGCCCCCACGATCACGCGGAAGAGGAGGTCAGCGGCGGCCGTACCGGTCGGCGAGCTTCTCGTCGGTCGCGGAGGGCCGGGCCGCGTCCCAGTGTGTGCCGTCGGCGGCGTCGCGCGGGTCCTGGCGATCGCGCGGCCGTGGCTCGAGCCCCCGCTCGCGGCGGTACTCCAGGCGCGCGAAGTAGATCCACGCGCCGATCGCCATCAACCCGAAGATCAGCCACTGCCAGGCGTAGGAGTACGACGGGTTCGGGTCCGGCGGGGGGAGCGGGACGGCCGTGAGCACCCCGGGCTGATCGGGCAGCAGCTGCACGTACCCCGGGCTCGTCGCGACCCCGCCGGCGGCGGCGACCGTGGCGGCGTCGGCGGAGTACACCTGGCGCTGCCCGTCGGCGACGACCGCGGACCGGGTCGGCGCGCCCTCGTCGAGGCGCTGGTAGCCCGTCAGCGACACGGTCCCGCCCGGCGGCGCCGCGATCGCCGGCAGCGTGCCCTGCCCGTCGGTGCGCACGTACCCGCGGTCGACGAGCACGGTCTCGCCGGTGGTGGTGACCAGCGGGGTCATGACCTCGCTCGCCGGGTGGCCCTCGATGCTGCGCAGGCGTACGAGCACCTGGCCCTCCGGGCGGTACGTGCCGCTGACGGTGACCTGGCGCCACGCGACGTCCTCGCCGGGCGCCGCGCCGGGGGCGACGAGCTCGCCGCGCGGCACCGGCGCCGTCGACACCGCCCGGACCAGCGCGGCGTTGTCGCCGGAGCGCTCGTCGCCGCGGTGGAACTGCCACGGCGCGAGCAGGTAGTAGCAGGCGAACGCGAAGGCGGCCACGGTGAGCGTCAGGGCGATCCACCCGGGCTTCAGCAGGAACCGCACGACGTCAGGTTATCCGCTCGCACACCGCGAGAGCCTGTCTCGCGTACCCGCCCCCGAACAGCTCGGCGTGCACGAGCAGCGGGAAGAGCTGGTGCAGCCCGACGCGGTCGCGCCAGCCCTCGGCGAGCGGCGCGACCTCGTCGTAGGCGGCGAGGACCGTCTCCAGCTGCGGCGTCCCGAACAGCGCGAGCATCGCGAGGTCGGTCTCGCGGTGCCCGCCGTGCGCGGCGGGGTCGATCACCCACCCCTGCCCGCCGGACCACAGCACGTTGCCGGTCCACAGGTCGCCGTGCAGGCGCGCGGGCGGCTCGGGCGGTCCGGCGACGTCCTCGAACCGCGCGCACGCCCGTTCGACGAGGGCGAGGTCGTCGCCGTCGAGGGCGCGGCGGGCGTGGGGGAGGACGCGGTGCTCGGCGTACCACGACGGCCAGTGCTCGCCGGTCTCGTTGACCATGCGCGCCCCGCCGATCCACGCGTGCACCGGCCCGCCCGGCGGCGGCGCGCCGAACGCGGGAGCGCCGGCGGCGTGCAGCGCGGCGAGCCCCCGGCCGAACGTCTCGGCGGACGCCGCGTCGGGCCGCCCGGACGCCACCCGCGTCGACACCATCGCGCCCTCGGCCTCACCGAGCACCTCCGGCACGCCCACGACGTCCGGCTCCGCGAGCCAGCGCAGCCCGGCGGCCTCGGCGGCGATCGCGGACGGCTCCCCGGACTTGACGACGACCTCGGTGCCGCCGTCGAGCGTGGCCATCCGCACCCCGCGCCCGCCCGCGGCGAGCAGGGCGTCGACCGAGGTCACGGCGCGACCCGCGCGACCAGCCCCGGCATCGCCGCCTCGACCATGTCCATCACCTCGTCGAAGCCGTCGGGGCCGCCGTAGTACGGGTCGGGCACCTCGGCGCCCTCGGGCGCGTCGGGGTCGAACGCGCGCAGCAGCACCACGCGCTCGGGGTCGGCGCCGGCGGCGACGAGGTCCCGCACGTGGTCGGAGGTGGCCGCCACGAGCAGGTCGGCGGCGAGCAGCTCGCCGTCGATCTGCCGCGCGGTGTGCCGGGTGTCGTAGCCGCGCCCGCGCAGGGTGTCGGCCGCCCGGCGGTCCATCGGCTCGCCGGCGTGCCACGGCCCGATCCCGGCGCTGCTGACCTGCACCGCGTCGGTCAGACCGGCGTCGGCCAGGCGGGCGCGGAACACCTTCTCCGCCACCGGCGACCGGCAGATGTTGCCCGAACAGATGAAGACGACGTGCACGCCGCCATGATCCCCGTCCGGTCAGGCGGCCCGCCCGGCCCCCGCCAGCTCGGTCACCGTCGCCGCGGCGCCGTCGAGCGGGGACAGCAGCTCGATCTCGAGCAGGTCGTCGGCCAGCTCGGTGAGCAGGATGCGGCGCACCCCGAACGCCGTCGCGATCGCCGGGCCGGCGGCGGCGACGTCGTCGTAGGCCTGGCCCTCGCCCAGCCGGACGGTGAAGCGCTCGGGCCGGGTGAGGACGACGCGGGTGATGCGCGGGCGGGTCCGGAACCGCCCGGCCGCCGTGTACTCGGTGACGGACAGGCCGGTCTCCCGGACGACGTCGCGCCAGGTCTCGTGGATCGCTTGGCGGCGGACGCGCTCCTCGGCGGCGTCCAGCGCGAGCCCGGGGCGCCGGCGCACGGCGTCCCACCAGCGCGCGGCGGCGTTCCCGGCCGCCGCGACGCTCCGCGCCACGATCGTGTCGGTGCTCATGGTCCACCCCCTCGGTGCCGCGCGGCCGGTGTCCCCGCGCTGCTCCGAGGCTGGTCCGGCGCGGCGGGCGCCGGGAGGGGGCGGTCCCCCGCGGGCCGGGGGCAGGCCCCCGTCCGCCCGCACCGGGACGCCACCGCCGCGGTGGGCAGAATGGGCGGCCATGACCCCCGCCCGCCCTGTGACCGTCGCCGACGCCGTCGCCGCGCTCGAGGCCGCGTACCCGCCGGCGCTGGCGCAGGACTGGGACGCGGTGGGGCTGACGGTCGGCGACCCGGCCGCCCCGGTGCGCCGGGTGCTGATCGCGGTGGACCCGTTGCCGGAGGTCGTCGAGGAAGCGATCAGTGACGAGGCGGACCTCCTCGTCACCCACCACCCCCTGCTCCTGCGCGGTGTGCACGCCGTGGCCACCACGGCGCCGAAGGGCTCCGCGATCCACCGGCTCATCCGCGGCGGCGTGGCCCTGTTCACCGCGCACACCAACGCCGACGCCGCGGACCCCGGGGTCTCCGACGCCCTCGCCGACGCGCTCGGCGTCACCGTGGAGCGCCCCCTGGCACCCGAGGGCGACGGCACGGTGGGGGTCGGGCGCATCGGCACCCTGAGCACGCCCGAGAGCCTGCGACGGTTCACCGAGAGGGTCGCCGACGCCCTCCCGGCCACCGCCTGGGGCGTGCGGTCGGCGGGGGACCCGGAGAAGACGATCAGGAGGGTCGCCCTCTCCGGCGGCGCCGGCGACTCGATGCTGCACCTCGCCCGCGCCGCCGGGGTCGACGTCTACGTCACCGCCGACCTGCGCCACCACCCCGCCACCGACCACCTCGCCGAGCCCGGCGCGCCCGCCCTGGTGGACGTCGCCCACTGGGCCTCCGAGCACCCCTGGTGCGCGCAGGCCGCGGCCGTCCTGCGGCGTGCCGCGCCCCACCTCGAGATCACCGTGTCGACCACCCGCACCGACGCGTGGACCGTCGGCCAGCCGTCAGGAGCCGTGAACGCATGAAGGCCGACCCGACCGCCCAGCGCCGCCTGCTCGACCTGGCCGCGCTCGACGCCGAGCTCGCCCGGGCCCAGTACCGCCGGCGCACGCTGCCCGAGCAGACGGCGGTGGAGGAGGCCGAGACCACGGTGCAGGGCCACCGCGACGCGGTCGTGCGCGCGCGGACGTCGGTGAGCGACCTCGGCCGCGAGGTGGCGAAGCTCGACCAGGAGGTCACCCAGGTGCGCACCCGCGAGGAGCGTGACCGCGGGCTCATGGACTCCGGCAGCGTGTCCGCCAAGCAGATGACCGACCTCTCGCACGAGCTCGACACCCTCGCCCGCCGCCGCGGCGTCCTCGAGGACGAGCAGCTCGAGGTGATGGAGCGCCTCGACGCCGCCGAGACCGACCTCGCCCACGAGCAGTCCGAGCTCGACACCGCGGAGACCGCTCTCGCCGACGCCGTCGAGCGCCGCGACGGCGTGCTCGGCGACCTCGACGTCCTCGAGGAGCGCCGCGGCGCCGAGCGCACCGAGGTCGCCAAGGACCTGCCCGCGGACCTCGTCGGCCTCTACGACCAGCTCCGGGCCCGCTCGGGCACGGGCGCGGGCGAGCTGGTCGGCGGCCGGTGCGGCGCCTGCCGGCTGGAGATGGACCGCAGCGAGCTGCGCGACGTCGCCGCGGCCGCGCCCGACGACGTGGTGCGCTGCGAGCAGTGCGGGGCGATCGTCGTGCGCACGGAGAAGAGCCGATGACCACCGCGGGCTCCTGGACGGGGCGCGGCAACACCGCGCCGACCCGTGTCCTGCTGCTGCGCCACGGGCAGAGCCCGCTGTCGGTGGAGCGCCGCTACTCCGGGCGCGGCAACCCCGAGCTCACCCGCGAGGGCCTCGAGCAGGCGGCCGCCGCGGCGACGGCGCTCGCCGCCCGCCACGTCGCCGCCGACAGCCACATCCGCGCCGTGATCAGCTCGCCGCTGCTGCGCGCCCGGCAGACCGCCGAGCCGGTGGCGGGGGTCCTCGGCCTCGGCGTCACCGTCGACGAGCGCCTCACCGAGACCGACTTCGGCACCTGGGAGGGGCTGACCTTCTCCGAGGCCGCCGCGCAGGACCCCGAGATCCACCGTGCGTGGCTGGGCGACAGCGCGATCGCCCCGCCCGGCGGGGAGAGCTTCGACCTCGTCGCGGGCCGGGTCTACGCCGCGCTCGACGACGTGCTGCGCCACCACCCGGGGCAGACCGTGGTGCTCGTCAGCCACGTCACGCCGATCAAGCTGATCCTGCGCCGCGCCCTCGACGCGGGGCCGCAGATGCTCTACCGGCTGCACCTCGACCTGGCGTGCCTGTCGGTCGTCGAGTTCTGGCCCGACGGCGGCGCCTCGGTGCGCCTGGTCAACGACACGTCATACCTGGCCTGACCCCGGCTCCGCCTCGTCCAGCTTCCGGATCTCGGCCTCGAGGCGGACCAGGACGTCGATCTGGGCGGGGGAGTAGAGCTCGCGCATCGCCGTGCCGATGGTCTCGCCGGCCCGCCGCCGGCCGAGCGGGCCGTCGGTCGCGATGTCGGGCACGGGGTGCGCGGCGCGGACCGCGCGCGTGGGCCCGGCCATCCGCGCGGCCAGGTCCTGGCGGGTGGCGTCGTCGGCGTCGGCGGGCAGGTCGTCGAACTCCTGGAACGACGGGTCCTCGGGCACGTCCCGGAGCAGCTCCGCGTAGGCCTCGAGGCCCTGCGACCCGAGCACCCGGCTCATGACCACGGAGAACGACCGGTCGGCGTCGGAGAGCTTGACGTTCTTGGCCACCGCGGCGAGCTCGGGCGGCAGGTCCGTGGGCACCGCCTGGCGCAGGATCAGCCCGAGCTCGACCCGCGCGCGCTGCAGCCGCTCGATGGTCTCGGCGAGCTCGGCGTCGAGCGTGCGCAGGGCCTGCTCCGGGTGATCGTCGGCGTCGCCCATGTCCTGGATCTGGGCGAGCGAGAACCCGAGGTCGGTCAGGCGCTTGATCCGCAGCACCCGCACGAGGTGCGCGACGCCGTACTGCTTGTAGCCGTTGGAGCGGCGCTCGGGCTCCTCCAGCAGCCCCACCTCGTGGTAGTGCCGCACCGCCCGCAGCGTCGTCCCGGTGAGCTCGGCGAGCTGGCGGGTGCTCCACCCCATGGGTCGGTCCTCCTGGTCGGCGACGGTGCCCTCAGTGGAAACCGTGCCGCTGCGTCATGGTCAAGCGTGAACCGGATCACGCCTGCTCCTCCTTGAGTGTGCCCCGGCGGCCGGGTGCGTCCTGGGTGCCGTCACCGCTGCAGGGAGGGAACGAGATGGCAGGCGACCGGACCCGTGCGAGCAGCACGGTCTTCTTCGTCTCGTACGGGCTGTCGCTGCTCGGCCAGGGCATCGCCTCGGTCGTGCTGCCCCTGATCGTGCTGGCCCGGACCGGCGACGTCCTCGCCGCCGGCGTGCTCGCGACCGCGACGACGACCGCCGCCGCCCTGGCCGGGCTCGTGTCCGGGCTGCTCGTCGACCGGATCGACCGGCGCCGGGTCTCGGTCGCCTGCGACCTGCTCGCCGCCGCGGCGGTCGCCGCGCTGCCGGTGATCGACGCCCTCGTCGGGCTCGACATGGGCTGGTTCCTGGCGCTCGGCGTGATCGGCGCGGTGATCCGCGTGCCCGGCATGACCGCCCGGGAGACGCTGCTGCCCGCCCTCGCCCGCCTCGGATCCGGCGGCCCCGGGGTCCTCGACAGGCTCGTCGCGACCCGCGAGACGGTCGGCAACGTCCTGATCCTGGCGGGCCCCGGTCTTGGTGGACTGCTCGTCGCCGTCGTCGGACTCTCGCCGGTCGTGATGCTGGCGACCGCCGCGACCAGCCTGCTCGCCGCGCTGACCGCGCTGGCGATCGACCCGAGGGCGGGAGCGGTGCCGACCCGGGCGCGGCAGGCGGGCAGCTCGGTCGGCCGGGCCGTGACCGATCTCGTCGACGCCTGGCGCTTCCTCGCCCGCCAGCGCCTCGTGCTCGGCGCCACGCTGCTGACGTCGATGCTCGCCGCGGTGCTCGGCGCCCTGCAGAGCACGCTGATGCCCGCCTACTTCACCGGCGAGGGCCTCGCGAGCCTCACCGGCCTGACGCTCTCGGCCATCGCCAGCGGCGGCATCGTGGGGTCCGCGGTCTACGCCGCGGTCACCGAGCGGCTGGCCCGGCGCACGTGGTTCGTCGTCGGGATGCTCGGCACGCTCGCCGGCTTCGGCGCGGTCGGCAGCATGGCCTCGCCGTGGGTCGTGCTCGGCGGCGCCGTGCTGGTCGGGCTCACCTTCGCCCCGGCGTCGGCCCTGCTCGGCGTGATCATCGTCGAGGCCACCCCGGACGCCATGCGCGGGCGGGTGCTCGGCGCGCAGAACACGGTCACGCTCGCCGCCCCGGCGCTCACCAACGCCCCGCTCGCGGCCGTCGCCGCCGGCGCGGGTCTGCCGGTCGCGGGGCTGGTGCTCGCCGCGCTGGTGGGTGTCGCGACGGTGCTGGCGCTGCTCGCCCCGGCGTTCCGGACGCTCGACGCGCCTACAGCCACTCCAGCCACGCCCCGCCCGGATGGGCCAGACCCAGCACTTCTCCGGACGACGACCCGTCCCGACGCACCGACAGGTGCCCGATGACGCCCGTGACGCCGGCCCGCGTCGCCTCGAGCGCGCGGGGCGGCACGCGCAGGTACTGGGTGCTCTCGCGGCCCTCCGCGCCCAGCGGGACGAGGGGATCCACCGAGATCCACTCCACGTCGCGGCCCAGCCCGGTGAGCGCGCGGCGGACCTCGGCGCGCTGCTCGTCGGTGAGGAAGACGGTGACGTAGGTGTCGACGAGCACCAGCAGCGCGTCCTGCGGCATCCGCGCGCACAGGGCCGGGAGGTCCGCGACGAGGTCGGCGCGCACCGTCGTCGCCGGGTGGGTCCGCGCGATCTCCGACGCCGCGGCGAAGCGGTCGACGGCCGTGGTCTCCGGCGGGATGCAGGCGGCGAGCCAGTCGCGCACACGCTCGTCGTCGAGGTCCAGCGGCTCCACGTCGACGCCGAGCCGCGCGGTGATCTCGGGCAGGCGGGTCGGCAGGGGAGCGGGCTTGCCGCGCAGCTCGGGGGCGAGGGTGAGCGCCGCGTCCTGGTCCCCGAGGGTCCGGCCGCCGAAGTCGTAGCGGTAGCGGTCGAGGTGCAGCCCGAGGCCCGCGCCGGTGCCGAGGTCGACCAGGGCGATCGGCCGGTCCGGGTCCAGCCGGCCCAGGACCGCGACCACGTCGGCGCTCCGGGCGACCTCGTTCATCTGGTAGCGGTGCTCGGCGCAGAGCTGCCCGAGCTCGCCGGCGCGCTCGCGGGCGAACGCGACGAGCGCGGGCCGGAACCCCTCGTCCAGCGGCGGCTGCCCGGAGCCCGGCACGGGGAAGTACCCCGCCAGGGGCACGGGCCGCAGCCGCGCGACGAGGGCGCGGACCGCCGCACTGAGCAGCAGCGGGGGCAGGCGGTCCAGGGGGATGGCCGCGGCGAGCCCGAGCAGCTCGGGCTCGTCGGCGATCGCCCGGAACAGCTCGGCGGTGAGCGCCCAGCTCGGGGGCGTGTCCGGCCCCGACCATCCCGCCGCGATCCCCTGGGCCTGCTCACGGACGCGGGCACGCGTCTCCCCGTCGACGGACGTCACGCGCCGAGCTTGCCGAGCCCCGGGCCGCCTGTCACGTGATCGCGTCGAGCTCCGCCACCGCGTCCGCCGGCAGGGTGAGGTCCGCGGCGGCGAGGTTCTCCCGCAGGTGCGCCCGCGACGACGTGCCCGGGATGAGCAGCATCGTCGGCGAGCGCTGCAGCAGCCAGGCCAGCGCGGTCTGCTGCGGCGTGGCCCCGAGCCGCTCGGCCACCTGCGCGAGCGTGTCCGACTGCAGCGGGGAGAAGCCGCCGAGCGGGAAGAACGAGGTGTACGCGATGCCCTCGGCGGCGCAGTGGTCGACGAGGTCGTCGTCGGCGCGGTGCACGAGGTTGTAGTGGTTCTGCACGCACACCACGGGGGCGATCGCGCGGGCCTCGGCGAGCTGCTCGGGGGAGACGTTGCTGACCCCGAGGTGGCGGATCAGCCCCTGCTCGCGCAGGTCGGCGAGCGTCCGGAAGGCCTCGCCGAGGGACTCCGAGTGGTCGTCGGAGACGCGCAGGTTGACGACGTCGATCGCCTCGAGGTCGAGCCGCTCGAGGTTCTCGTGCACCTCGCGCACCAGCTCGTCCGGCGACGTGTCGAGGTTCCACGACCCGTCCTCGCCGCGCCGGCACCCGACCTTGGTGACGATCCGCACGTCGGCGGGGTAGGGGTGCAGGGCCTCGCGGAGGATCTCGTTGACGATGAACGGGCCGTAGTAGTCGCTGGTGTCGATGTGCGTGACGCCGCGGTCGACGGCCTCGCGCAGGACGGCGACGGCCTCGTCGCGGTCGCGCGGCGGCCCCATGACGCCCGGTCCGGCGAGCTGCATGGTGCCGTAGCCCATGCGCGTCAGGACGAGGTCGTCCGCGAGGGCGAGGCGGTCGGTCAGCTCCGATGTGGTCATGGACCCAGGGTCTACCCGCTCCCGGCTGCGGGGGAGCGACGGATCGTCCTGGTAATCGCCGTACCCCCCAACCGGGGCCGCGCGGGCGGATGATCGAGGCGTGAGCACCGGTGAGCTGGCGGCCGCCCTGAGGACCTGGCGCGACCGCACCGACCCCGCCGACGTCGGCATGGCGGTCAACGCCCCTCGCCGCGCCCCGGGCCTGCGCCGCGAGGAGCTCGCGCTGCTCGCCGGCATCTCCATCGACTACGTCGTGCGCCTCGAGCAGGGCCGCACCCGCACCCCGTCGGCGCAGGTGTGCACGTCGCTGGCCCGCGCGCTGCGCCTGTCGGACCACGAGCAGGCCCACCTGTTCCGCCTCGCCGGGCACGCACCCGACCGCGGGCGGATCTCCCGGCGCGTCCCCGCGGGCGTGCGGCGCATCGTGGAGGCACTGCACGACCACCCCGTCGCCGTCCTCGACGCGACCTGGACGCTGATCTCCTGGAACCCGCTCTACGCGGCGCTGATGGGCGACCCGAGCGGCGTCGCGGAGCGCGACCGCAACGCCCTGTGGAAGCAGTTCACGGTGGGCCACACGAACGCCCGCGTGCAGCACGCGCCCGCGGAGCGCGACGTCCTCGTCCGCTCGATGGTCGCCGACCTGCGCGGCAGCACCAGCCGCTACCCCGACGACGCGGACCTGACGGCGCTCATCGCCGACCTCTACGCCGTGAGCGGGGAGTTCGCCGCCCTGTGGGACTCCGGGGTCGTCGCGGGACACCAGCAGAGCCGCAAGACCGTCGTGCACCCGGAGGTCGGCGACGTCGTCGTCGACTGCGACACCCTCACCACCGCCGAGGACGACCTGCGCCTGCTCGTGTTCACCCCGGCGCCCGGCACCGACGCGCGCAGCCGCCTCGACCTGCTCGCGACGGTGGGCACCCAGTCGATGGAGGTCAGCCCGTCACGGTGAGCGTGAGCCACAGCGCGGCGGTCCCCGCGATCACGCCGAGGGGCACCGTGGCGAGCCCCGCGACCGTGAACGTCCCCAGCGGGGCCGGAACCCCGCGGGCGGCGAGCACGCGGCGCCAGAGCAGGGTCGCCAGCGAGCCCACCGGGGTGAGGTTCGGCCCGACGTTCACCCCGATCAGCACGGCGAGCACGGCGCCCACCGCCGGGGTGGGCCCCAGCGCGGCGAGCAGGATCAGCGTCGCCGGGAGGTTGTTGACGACGTTCGCGAGCACCGCCGCCACCGCCGCCAGCCCGAGCAGCGCCGCGAACGAGGTCCCGTCCGGGAGCAGGGCGGCGACCAGCGCGCCGAGGCCCCGGTCGGTCACCGCCGCCACGACGACGCCGAGGGCCAGCACGAACAGGCAGAACAGCGGCGCGGCGGCGCCGACGAGGTCGCGCACCCGCGTCCGGCGGGTCGCGACGGTCCTCGTCGCCAGCACCAGCGCGCCCGCCACCGCGACCCACACCGGCTCGATCCCCAGCGGGGAGGACACGGCGAAGCCGAGGAGCGTCGCGGCCAGCACCGTGAGGGCGACGCGGGGGACCGGCACCTCCTCGTCGGCGCCGAGCGGGACGGCGGGCTCGGCGAGGTCGCGGCGGAACGTCAGCCGCAGCCCGACGTACTCGACGAGGAGCACCGCGAGCTGCGGCAGCAGCATCAGCCCCGCGAAGCCGAGGAACGTCAGCCCGCTGGCCTGCAGCGCCAGCAGGTTGGTCAGGTTGGCGACGGGCAGGAGCAGCGAGCCGCTGTTGGCCAGGTGCGCGCACGCGAACGCGGGCGGCGCCGGGCGCGCGCCGAGGCGGCGGGCGGTGTCGAGGACGACCGGGGTCAGCAGCACCACGGTCGCGTCGAGGCTCAGCACCGCGGTCGTCAGCGTCGCGGCGACCACGACCAGCGCGAACAGCCGGCGCGGACGTCCGCGGGAGTGCGAGGCGAGGTAGCCGCCGGCCCAGCGGAACACGCCCTCCGCGTCGGCGAGGTGGGCGAGCACCAGCACCGCGGCGAGGAAGCCGACCGTCGGCCCGAGCTCCTGGACCTCCTCCCACGCGCGCCCCGGAGCGATCAGGCCCACCACCAGCACGACCGCGGCGGCGGGGACGGCGGCCGACGCCTCGGGCAGCCCGCGCGGGCGGGTGACCGCGACCGTGAGGACGGCCGCGAGCAGGCCGACGGCGAGGACGGTCACGTCAGGAAGAGGTAGATCGCCACTCCGACCCCCAGCACCACCACGCTCCAGCGCAGGACCGCGTCCGGCATCTTCTTGGCGACCGCCATGCCGAGGAAGCCGCCGATCAGCGTGGTCGGCGCCAGCAGCAGCACCGCGAGCCAGTCGACGGGCGCGAAGAGCGCGAACAGCGCCACCGTGACCGTGCTCGTCACCAGCGAGAGCAGCACCTTCAGCGCGTTGAGCCGCCGCAGGGTGTCGTGGGCGAGCAGGGAGAGCACCGCGATGAGCACGACGCCCAGCGCGCCGCCGAAGTAGCCGCCGTAGACCGCCGCCAGGAAGATCGTCGGGATCAGCACGCGGGGGTTGTCGGTGGTGCGCTCCGCCCGGCCCGTCCACTTCTTGATCCACGGCTGCGCGCCGAGCGTGAGGCTCGCCAGCAGGACCAGGACGGGCACGACCGCGTCGAACACCGACTCGGGCAGGACCAGCAGCAGCGTGCAGCCGAGGGCCGAGCCGAGGGCGGCGACGACGCTCGTGGCGATCAGACGTCTCCGCTGACCGCGGAGGTCACCGCGCGCGTTGACGGTCGAGCCGGCGTAGCCCGGCCACTGCGCGACGGAGTTCGTGACGTTCGCCGGCAGCGGCGGCAGACCCACGGCGAGCAGCGCGGGGAACACGATCAGGGAGCCCCCGCCCGCCACGGCGTTGACCGCACCCGCCACGAGCCCGAGGGCGGCGAGCAGAACGATCTGGAGCACCGACGGGTCCGACACGCTGCGCGACGCTAACCGTCCTGCTCCCGGTAGGCTCGTCGGCGCGGACGAGTCGGCCGGGCGACCGCGGCGGGTGATCCCCGTCGAGGAAAGTCCGGACTCCACAGGGCAGGGTGGTTGCCAACAGCAACCCGGGGTGACCCGCGGGACAGTGCCACAGAGAACAGACCGCCACGGGTTCGCCCGTGGTGAGGGTGAAACGGTGGTGTAAGAGACCACCAGCGTCCTGGGCGACCAGGACGGCTCGGTAAACCCCACCCGGAGCAAGGTCAAGAAGGTGCCCCGCCCGCGGGGCACCGCGCAGGTCGTCCGAGGGCTGCCCGCCCGAGACCTGCGGGTAGACCGCTGGAGCCCACCGGCAACGGCGGGCCGAGATGGATGGTCGCCACCCACGCTCCCGCGAGGGACGTGGGCACAGGATCCGGCTTACAGGCCGACTCGTCCGCCCCGCACCCCATGACCTGCACGTTCCTGCCCGGTCCCGTCCTCGGTACCCGGCGTCTTTCACCGCTCGGGCCCTGCCCTCTTTCGCGGTCTCGGACGGCTCCGGCTACCGGCCCGGCAGGGGCCTACTTGCTCGCCTGCACGATGGCGCCGGCGAAGATGTCGGGCGCCTCGACCGGGACGAAGTGACCGACCCCGTCCACGGGCTGCACGGTGACCTGCGCGAAGAACTCTCCGACGCGGTCGGACCAGGCGCGCAGGAACAGGGGGTCGTGCTCGGCCCACAGGAACGTCGTCGGGACCATGATCTTCTCGTCGGGGACAGTCTCGCCCAGGTAGCGCGCCACGACGTTTCCGGCCGCTCGGTAGTACCCGATCGAAGCAACGAACGCGCCGGCGGGGCCGTACGCCGACGTCAGGTGCTCGAGCCGGGCGGCGTCCACGACGAAGTCAGGGCCGGACCAGTGGGTCCAGAAGTACTCCAGATAGTCCCGCACCGCGTCCGGTTTCCCGTCGAGGAGCTTCTCGGCCAGGTCGAGATGGTGGAAGGACTGATACCAGAACTCGCTGAACGGACCTTCGCTGAGGATCCGTGACCCGACGCCTGGAGCTGGTGGCGTGATGACCATGGCGCTGAGCAGGTCGGGCCTGTCCTTCGCGAGCTGCTGACCGACCCTGCTGCCGATGTCGTAACCGCCCAGCACGACGTGGGAGAGCCCCAGCTCTTCGATCAGTCCCGCGACACTGCGGGCCTGGGCCACCAGGCCGTAGTAGTCGCCGGGGTCGCGGAGGTGCTTGTCCGAGGCGCCGAAACCGCGCAGGTCCGGCACGACGACGTCGAACTCGTCCCCAAGCCTCTCGGCGACGGTTGCCATGTCTGTCCGGTCCCCGGGCCAACCATGGAGCAGGACCACCGGCGGCCGACCAACCGATCCCAGACGGTCGAAGCTCAGGGTGAACCCATCGACCGGGGCTCCCGTCGGCATCGAGAACACGCTCCCTCCGGCAACGCTTGCCCGTGGCCCGAGCCGCGAGCCGACGCACGCTCTCGCGCGCCGCGCGACCCACCATCGACGATCACCTTCCGCGAACTCTAGTGGCTGGACGGGCAACAACCGTCAAGATCAAGCCACTCCCCGGGATCGCTCGCGTAGCCCAGGGGACGCCCGGACGCGCTCCGGCTCACAGGCCGACTCGTCCGCCCCGCACCCCCGAGTCCGGCACGCCGGCGTAGTCGGGGAGCTCGATGCCGTTGATCGCGCGCTCGATCACCGCCATGTCCCACTCCGAGGGGTCCGAGGTGGGCGGGACGGTGCGGCTGGCGGCGTTCCACCGGCCGATCTGCTGGTTGGCCTCGACGAACGGGCGCATCCGCTCCTCGTGGGCGGCGAACCCGGCCTCCGGGTCCCACCCGGCCGCGGCGAGCTCGCCGGCGAGCAGGTACGCGCCGACCAGGGCGATCCCCGTGCCCTGCCCCGACATCGGCGACGAGCTGAACGCCGCGTCCCCGAGCAGGCCCACGCGCCCGCTCCACCAGCGGTCCATGACGACCTGGGCGACCTGGTCGAGGTAGAAGTCCGGGGTGTCGTCGACGTGCTCGAGGATGCGCGCGGTCAGCCAGCCGTGGCCGGCCATCCGCTCGCGCAGCAGGCGCTTCTGGGCGGCGACGTCGCGGTGGTCGACGTCGCCGTCGGCCGCGGGGAAGGAGAACATCGCCATCGCCTCGCCGGCCTCGTGAATGGGCCGCAGGCCGGCGGAGCGCCCGTTCTCCTGGTGGTCGATCAGCCAGCGGTCCAGCCCGAACTCGTTCGGCACGCTGTAGAAGGCCAGGGCGTGCCCGAGGTGGCGGACGAACTGCTCGCGGGGCCCAAACACCATCGCGCGCAGCGCCGAGTGCAGCCCGTCGGCGCCGATCACCAGGTCGAAGCGCCGGCGGTCGCCGCCCGCGAAGGTGACGTCGACCCCGTCGGCGTCCTGGGTGAGCTCGGCGATCCGGTCGCCGAAGACGTACTCGACGCCGTCGCGCGTGTCGTCGTAGAGCACGCGCGACAGGTCCCCGCGCAGGATCTCGATCTCCGCGATGAACCCGTCGCCGCCGTCGTCCTCCGCGCTGAAGGTCTCCAGGACGTTCCCGTCGGCGTCGACGTTGTGGGCGCCGGCGGTGACGGTGCGGGCCGCGCGCACCTCCGCGTCGATCCCCATGCGCCGGATGACCTCCCGCGCCACCCCGCGCGCATCGACCGCCTGCCCTCCGGGACGCAGCCCGGGCGCGCGTTCCACGACGGTCACCTCAGCGCCCCGTCGATGCAGCCAGTGGGCCAGCGCCGGCCCCGCGATGCTCGCCCCCGCCACCAACACCTCTGCGCCGCTCACGTCGGTGGACCATGCCCTCCCGCCGGCGGGGACGCGAGGTGACACGACGCCCCGGCACGACCCTGGCCGGCGCGAAGCCGACCGGGGCGAGGCGAGGACGAAACCCCGGCGGGCATCAGACGGGCTGGCTGACGGAGATCACCTGGTCATCGGGGTCGCGGAACCACGCGAGGAGCACGTCGCCGAAGTCGGCGATGCCGCGCTCGTCGGTCCGCCACGGCGGGTCGTCGTCCATCACCTCCAGCGTCACGCCGCGACGCCTCAGGTCGGCGACGGTCGCGGGGAGGTCGTCCGCCTGGAACGACGCCAGCGGCCACCCGGCCTGCCCGGCGTAGCCCGCGTTCTCCAGGAGGTAGAGGAGCGCCCCGTCGCCGGCGCGCAGCAGGTGGCCACCGCCGACCGCCGCCCCGGCGAGACCCAGCGTCTGCTCGTAGAAGGCGCGCGAGCGGTCCATGTCCGACACCGGGATGACGGTGGCGACCTGCAGCTCGGCGGGAGATACCGGGGACATGCGGAAAGTCCTACATAAGGACTTATCGGTATGTCAATTGCGACGGACTAAACCTGTCCGCCTCTCGCCGGAAACTGTCCTCGCCAGCCACTCGGAGCCCGGAGGTCCGCGATGTACGCACCCGCCCAGCACGACGAGGTCACCGGCATCGTCCGCTACCTCGACGAGCAGCTCACCGCCATCCGCGCCGCGGCGTTCGGCCTGACCGAGGAGCAGGCGCGCGCGACGCCGTGCCGCAGCGCGCTGTCGGTCGGCGGGATCATCAAGCACGCGGCGTACGGCATGCGCGGCTCGCTGGAGCGGCTGACGACCGGCGTCGTCGCGCAGGAGATCGACGCGGAGGCGTACGCCGCCTTCACCGACAGCTTCGCCGTGCGCGACGACGAGACGGTCGCCGGCACCATCGAGGACTTCGACAAGGCGCGGGACCGGTTCGTGGCCGCGGTCGCCGCGACCGACCCGGCCGCCGAGACGACGGCGCCGCCCGCGCCGTGGCACGGGATCGTCGAGGCCCGGCCGATCCACGCGCGCTACTACCTGGTGCACCTCATCGAGGAGTACGCCCGGCACGCGGGGCACGCCGACATCATCCGCGAGCAGATCGACGGCGTGGCGGTGCCGGCGCTCGTGCTCACCCTCGCCGGGGCGCCGGCCAACGACTTCTTCCAGCCCTACGAGCCGGCGCCGGGCACGCTCCTCGCCTGAGGGGCGACCGCGCGGAAGGACGCCATCACCTCGTCGGTGACAGCGGCCAGGTCCGCGCTCCCGTGGTCGGCGGCGAGCCATTCCTCGTAGGCCACCAGGAAGATCTGGCTGCCGACGCGAGCGGCGAGCCGGGCGCTCCGGGCTCCGACGCCACGCCGCTGCAGGGCGCCGGCGAAGTCCTCGGCCATCGCGGCGTTCTTGACCAGCTCGCGCTCCAGGAGCTCGGTGTTCGCCACGATCAGGGCCTGGCGCCGGCGTTGGACCTCGCGGTCGCGCGAGCCCCAGTCGAAACCCGACAGTGCCTCCACGACGACGGCCAGGGGGTCGCCGACGTCGGGTGCCTCCACGACGCGCCGGAGGAGCTCCCCGCGCAACTCGTCGGCGTGGGCGAACAGCACCTCGCGCTTGTCGGAGAAGTACCGGAAGAACGTGCGAGGCGTGACGCGGGCCCGGTCGGCGATCTGGAGCACGCTGGTGTCCTCGAAGCCCTGCTCAGCGAACAGGTCCAGGGCGGCCTGCGTCAGGCGCTCCTCGCTGCCGTGCTCCCACCGGGGCATGGGTCGAAACCTACCCGCCCCGATGTCATGTCGTGACATCGTGTCGGCCGCGAACTCCACCCACCGGGACCTCACTCGGCAGAACGGGCAGATCAGGTTCAGTCCCGACTGCGTGCTCTCGGTCTGGGAAGCGGTTCTCTTCGACGAGAACGCTTCGATTCTCGAAGCGTTCTCGTCGAAGAACCGGCCTCCCGGCCGGGTACGCCCCGGCCTCGCTGCAGCGGCTCATCGCACCCACGGCAGTGGTGATCAGCTCTCGGGGCTCGCCGGCTCCGCGACACCGAGGGGGGTGGGGAAGGCCGGGTGCGCGGCGAGGACGCTGATCTCGAGATCGTGATAGGGGAGGAAGGGCAGCGTCCGGAGGTCGGCGTCCAACGCGTCCCGGTCGTCGGCGTTCCAGATGGAGACGCTGGTCCGGGAATCGGGCAGGTACCACATCCAGGCCAACGACCCGGCGGTGATCAGAGCGGTCGCCGCCTCGCGTTCGCCCGCGAGCAGCGTCTCGCGCTCGTCGGCGCCGAGGGTGCGCATCCGCTCGGTCGGCGTGGCCTTCACCAGGTAGTTCACGGGTCGTCCTCGTCCCTGGGGCGTCGCCCCGGTGATGTCATCTTATGACATCAGACTAGTGATGTCGCGTTGTGACATCAAGGGCTGCGGGCCCGGGACTAACCTCTCCGCATGCGGCCGCTGCGCTACTCGATCAACGTCACGCTCGACGGGTGCTGCGACCACCGCGCCGGGGTCCCCACCGAGGACCTGCACCGCCACGCCGCGGAGACCCTCGCCCGGGCCGACGCCCTGATCTTCGGCCGGGTGACGTACGGGCTGATGGAGGCGTGGCGGGGGCCGTCGGAAGGGCGGCCCGCGTGGACGGAGCCGTTCGCCCGGACGATCAACGCGGCGAAGAAGTACGTCGTCTCGGACACTCTCGAGAGCGTCGACTGGAACACCGAGCTGGTGCGCGGGGCGGACCTCGAGGCGACCGTCCGCCGGCTCAAGGAGGAGCCGGGAGAGGGGCTCTACGTCGGCGGCGTGACGCTCCCGCTGGCGCTGGCGGAGCTCGGCCTGATCGACGAGTACGAGTTCATCGTGCAGCCCCGCCTGGCGGGCCACGGGCCGACGCCGTTCGCGGGGCTCTCGCAGTACGTCGACCTGACGCTGGTGGGCCGGCAGGAGTTCAGCGGCGGGGCGGTGGCGCTGCGGTACGAGGTCCGGTGAGGCTCGAGCCCGGCCATCGCACGACGTCGATGCTGGCCCGCCGGGCAGCATGCCCCGAGACTGACCCGATGCGCGTCACCCGCATCTACGCCGACCTGCACGTGGACGACATCCCGTCGGCCCGCGACTTCTACGCCGGCTACCTCGGCCTGTCCGACGAGAGCATCGGGATGGACTGGGTGACCCGCTTCTCGTCCCCGGAGACCGACGTGAGCGTCCAGCTCGTCACCCGCGACGCGACGGCGCCGGAGGACCCGATCGCGTCGATCAAGGTCGACGACGTGGAGGGGGCGCTGGCGGACGCCCACCGGCGCGGCTACGAGATCGTCCACCCGCTCACGAAGGAACCGTGGGGCGTGCGCCGCTTCTTCGTGCGCGCCCCGGACGGCAACGTGTTCAACATCGTCCAGCACGTCGACTGAGGCGGAGACCAGCCTCACCGGCTCCTGCCTGGCCGCGGACCGGGAGCGTTGGGATCATCGACCCGTGGCCCCGGTGATCGGGGTTTCCTGGACGAGCGGCGCCGTACCCAGACCACGACAAGACGGCAGCCCTGCGAGGTCCGTCATGGCATGGATCGTCCTGGTCGTCTCCGGCGTGCTCGAAGCCGTCTGGGCGACCGCCCTCGGCAAGGCCGCCGGCTTCTCCCGGCTCGGCCCGTCGATCGTGTTCGGTGTCGGCCTGGTGCTGAGCATGGTCGGCCTGGCCTACGCGATGCGCTCCCTGCCCACGGGCACCGCGTACGCGGTGTGGGTCGGGATCGGCGCGGTGCTGACCGTGACGTACTCGATGGCCACCGGCGGCGAGTCGGTCACGCCGCTCAAGGTCGTCTTCCTGCTCGCCATCGTCGGCGGGGTGATCGGCCTCAAGGCGTTGCACTAGCCGCGGGCGCCTCGGCCCTGTCCTCGTCCGGCACCCAGCGCAGCACGTCGCCGGGCTGGCACGCCAGCACGCGGCAGACGGCGTCGAGGGTCGTGAAGCGGACGGCCTTGGCGCGCCCGTTCTTCAGCACGGCGACGTTGGCCGGCGTGATGCCGACGGCCTCGGCGAACTCGGCGACCGACATCTTGCGGCGCGCGAGCATGACGTCGATGTCGACGATGATCATCAGACGACCTCGTCGAGCTCGCGGCGCAGCACCGTCGCGTTCTGGAGCAGACCGCGCATGACGAGCATCAGCAGGGCGTACGCGGCGCCGCCCACCGCGACCCCGCCGCCGATGACGACCAGTCCCGGCGCGTCGTCGAGCTCGCCGTAGTGCACGCAGGCCGTGGCGACGAGCAGCGCCGCGACGACGCCCGCCAACGTGACGACACGGACCCAGCGGAAGGCGCCCTCGTCGAAGATCGCGTCCCGGCGCACCATCGTCAGCAGCGTCCAGAGCGCGACCAGCCCGACCTCGAGGGCGGCGAGCGCCGCGACGCCGAGCACCGCGTAGAAGGCGACGAGGCCCGGCACGCCGAGGCCGAACTCGATGCCGACGGCCACGACGATCCCGACCTGCCCGGCGGCGGCTCCGAGGGCGATGCCCACCAGGAGTGCCCGCAGGGCAGCGATGACGAGCGGACTCATGCATCGATCGTCGACCGATACCTATCGATAGTCAATAGCTCTGCCGTCGAGAGCCGCCGCGGCTCGACGTGGTCGCGTCGGACGAACCCTCGACCGCGCCGGACCGTCGCCCGGCGCCAAGTATTCACTCGATCAGAGGTAGAGGGTCTATCGCGAGTCACTGACCGGACCCTCTATGGTGGCCATCGCTGTGACGCGTGTGGTTTCTGTGACTGATGGGATGGATGAGGCTCATGCTCAGCCCTCGGCAGCGCGTCATCCTGCGCCAGATCGTCAGCCCGCCCTACATCTACCGGTGGGCCGGGCTCCTCACGACGATCGCGCTGATGGCGGGCGTGACGGCCGTGGTGCTGACGGACGTCGGCTCGCGGCAGGTCCTGGCGACCGGGCCCGCGCCCGCGGCGGCCACCGGCCCGGCCGGGAAGCCGGCCCGCTCGGCGGCCGACGCCCCCGCGCTCGGCATGCCCGGCATGGCCCGCCCGGCGATCACGTCGTCGCTGTTGACGGTCACGGACTCGAGCGTCGAGCAGCCCTCGGTCGCGTTGACGTTCGACGACGGGCCGACGCCGCAGTACACGCCGCAGGTGCTCGACCTGTTGGCCCAGTACGGGGTGAAGGCGACCTTCTGCACGATCGGCAACCAGGCCGTCGCCTACCCCGACCTGATGCGTCGCATCCTGGCGGAGGGCCACCGCCTCTGTGACCACACCATGACCCACGACGCGACCGTGGGCCAGAACAACCGGGACCTCATCGCCCGCCAGCTCAGCACGAGCAAGCGAACCATCGCCGAGGTCGTCTCCCCGCCGGCCACGATGGACTACTTCCGCGCTCCCGAGGGGGCGTGGACGCCGGCGCTCGACGAGGTGGCCGCGGAGACCGGGATGCGCCCGCTGGGCTGGTCGGTGGACACCCTGGACTGGACCCAGCCCGGCACCGCCGCGATCGTCAACAGCGTCCAGCAGGGGATGCACCCCGGGGCGATCGTGCTCTTCCACGACGGCGGCGGCCCGCGGGACCAGACCGTCGAGGCGGTGCGCCAGCTCCTGCCGTGGATGCAGGACCAGGGCTACCGGTTCGTCTTCCCGAGCTGAGCTCCCAAGGGTCAGTGCTTCCGCACGACCGTCTCCTCCCCGTCCTCGCGCCAGGTGGTGACGTCCATGTGGTCGCCGCCGACGGCCACCGACGCCGCGCCCACGATGTCCGCGCGGAGGAACTGGTCGAACGTCTGCCCCCGCAGGTCGAGCCCGATCTCCTCGTAGACCGCCTCGGCGAAGCGCTGGTGCAGCGCCTCGTCGCGCACGTCCTCGACCCGGCCCCAGAGCTTCGCGTCGCCGTCGCCGACCTGGGTGTCGACCGTGGCCGTGTGCAGCGCGAAGCGCGGATCGGCCCGCAGGTCGGCGAACTTCGCCGTGTGCGGCATGCCGACGATCCAGAGGTCGCCCTCGAGGAAGCGCGGCTCCATCGGGCTGATGCGGGGGAAGCCGTCGGGGCGCAGCGTCCCGAGCATGCAGAGGTTGCCCGTAGCGGCGTGCCGACGCGTGAAGACCTCGGCGATGCGGGGCGCGGCCGCGGCGAAGTCGGTCCAGAGAGCCATGGGCCGGACGGTAGAGGCGACCCCCGACAACGTCGGCGGAATCCTCAGGTCAGGCTGCGGACGCCGGCCACGTCGTACTCGGCGACGTCGGCCGAGAGCATCGCGGCGCCCTGCTCGTCGCTCGGGCCGCTGCCGCGGAACGCCTCGACGGCCTCCTGCGACGCCCAGCGCTCGACGATGTTGATCCGCCCGGCGTCGACGAGATCGGCGCTGATCGCGAAGTCGAGGCAGCCCTCCGCGGCGCGGGCCTGCTCGACGACGGTGACGCACCCGGCGAGGTAGGCCTCGCGCTCGGCGGGGTCGACGACGAGGTGTCCGGCCACGATCACCATAGGTTCCTCCTCGGAACTGTTGAGTTCGTTTCTAGGACCATATCATCACGGGTGGCGGTCGCATGCCACGGTCGCGGTCCAGGCGTCGCGCACGATCCGGTCGAGCGCCGAGTGCCGGGCCGTCCAGCCGAGCTCGTCGCGCGCCCGGGCCGGGTCGATCGTGACCGCCGGGGGCTCGTCGGCCGCCTCGCGGTGGCGGACCGGCACACGGTGACCGCTGACCCGCGCGACCGCCTCGAGCACCTCGCGCACCGCGACCGGGCGGCCGCTGCCGACCGGGACCGCGCGGAAGGACCCGGGCTCGGCGACGGCGAGGGCCGCGACGAACGCGTCCGCGGCGTCCGCGACGTGCACGAGGTCGCGCACCGCCGATCCGTCGCCGTTCACCACGAACTCCTCGCCGCCGGCGGCCGCGGCGAGGATCGCGGGGAGCAGGCGGGTGCGGTCCGCGTCGCCCGGCCCCGCGACGTTGGCCAGGCGCAGCGACACCGCACCGAGCGCGCCGGACGCGGCCACGTCGCGGACGGCGACCTCGGCGGCGTGCTTGGAGGCGCCGTACGGGTGGACGGGTGGCGGGCCGGAGTCGGCGAGCGCCGCGGTCGAGGCGAGCACCAGCCGTGCGCCCGGCGGCAGCGCGTCGAGCACCGCGAGCGTGCCGCCGACGTTGGTGCGCCAGGTGCCGAGGGGATCGGCGCGGGAGTCGCGGACCCGGACGACGGCCGCGAGGTGGCACACGGCGTCGACGCCCGCGAGTGTCGCGGCGACGTCGGCGGGGTGCCGGAGGTCCGCCGTCCGGCGCGTCACCGCCATCACCGAGTGACCGGCCGCGGCGAGCGCGGCGACCACCGCCCGCCCGACGAACCCGCCCGCCCCCGTCACCGCGACCCGCACGGGGCGGAGCCTCGCAGGTCCGCCGGAATCGAGCGCGTGGCGATACGGACATTCAACGTCTGCGGCGCCACGCCGCTGACACGGGGGACGCGCGCGAAGTGAGGGTAGCCTTACCCGCGCGCGGACCCTAGTGTCGTCCGGAGACCGGCGACACCCGGCCAGCACCCGGAGGCGGACCGTGAGCGTGAGCGAGCACCAGCCCTTCTCCCAGTCCCTGCGCCGGGCGACGGCGGCGAGCCACGAGCGCGCCCACCACTCGCCCTACATGGACGCCCTGCTCGGCGGGCGTCTCCCGCTCGACGACTACGCGACGCTGGTCGTGCAGTACTGGCACATCTACTCGGCGCTCGAGGACGGGGCCGACCGGCTCGCGGACCACCCGGTGGTCGGCGGGTTCGCCGTCGACGCCCTGCGCCGCCGCGCCGCGATCGCCGCCGACCTCGCGTTCCTGCGCGGCGCCGACTGGGCCGACGACGTCCGCCCGCTGCCCAGCACCGCCGCCTACGTCGAGCGGATCCACGAGACGGTCGACGGCTGGCCCGGCGGATGGGTCGCCCACCACTACACGCGCTACCTCGGCGACATCGCCGGCGGGCAGGTGGTGCGGGTGCTGCTCGAGCGCACCTACGGCGTCACCGGCGACGGCGCGCGGTTCTACGACTTCGGCGCGCTGGGGCCCGTCCCGCCGTTCCGCGCGCACTACCGCGGCCTGCTCGACGCCGCCGCCTGGGACGACGTGGAGCGCGCCCGGATCGCCGACGAGGCATGCCACGCCTTCGAGCTCAACATCGCGATGCTCGACGAGCTGGCCGCCACGGTGCCGCCCGACCACCTCGCCGCCTGAGTCACCCGCGGCGGGCCACCGCCAGCCACGCGGGGAGGTCGACGTGCCCGCCGACGGGCACCCGCAGCTTCTCGGCCTGCTCCTCGTCGGGCACCCGCCCGCGGTAGGTGCTCTCGCGGAGCTCCTCGAGCGTCCAGCCGGGCCGGGTGAACGCCGCGCGGATCTCGTCGTCGGTGACCTCGGGCCCGAACGCCGGCCCGGGCGCGAGGCCGAGCAGGACGACGCGGCCGCCGTCGACGACGACGTCGCGCAGGGCGTCGGCGTACCGGGCCTGGTCGTCGCCGTCGAAGATGTGGAACAGGGCGCTGTCGAGCACCGTGTCGAAGCCGCGGAGCTCGGCCGGGTCCATCGCGTCGGCGACAAAGAAGGCCGGGTCGACCCCGTGGGCGGCCGCGATCGCCCGCGCGCGGTCGAGGGCGGCCGGTGCCGAGTCCGCGCCGACGACGTCGTAGCCGCGCTCGGCGAGCAGGACGGTGTGCTCGCCGGTGCCGCAGCCCAGGTCGAGCACGCGGCCGCGCAACAGGCCCTCGGTCTCGGCGGCGACGACCGCGGGCTGGGGCTCGCCGATGATCCACGGGGGCTCGCCGGTGAGGTAGGCGTCCTGGAAACGGGACGGTGCGGGCGTGGCCATGAGGACCTCCGTGACTCGGGTGATCGCCGCTGATCCGGAGCCTGCGTCCTCGACCTCGGTCGAGGTCAAGGACCGCGTCGGGGCGGCGGTGGCCCCCACGGCGGACCGGGCGGCGGACCGGGCGGGGGACCGGGCGGGGGTCCAGGCGGTGGCCCGGGTGGCGGGCCCCAGCGCGGCGGCCCGACCAGGGCGCGGCGCCGTCGGGACCGGCGGACGAGGACCACCACCAGCACCGTCACAGCGGCGGCGACGACCAGGCCGACGGCGCCCGCGACGAGCCCGGCCGTGCGCAGCCCGGAGCGGAAGTCGCCGCCGAGTCCCGCGGCGTCGAGGGCGGGGTCGCGGGGACCGAGGCGGGCGGTGAGCTGCGTGGCGGTCGCGACGGCCGACCGGCCGCCGACCTGGGCGGACACGCGGTCGAGGCGGCGCGGGAACGTCCGCCAGGTGATCTCGACGGCCCGCAGGACGGCGGCGTCCGGGGCGAGCCGGGCGTGGCCGGAGCTGGTGACGGCGACCTCGTCCCCGTCGGTGCCGGTGTTCGCCGACACCGACGGGTTCGCGAAGCCGTCGTCGGCGAGGCGCCCGCTCAGCGCGAGCGTCTCGCCGAGCGCCGCGCAGCCGCCCAGAGCCAGCAGGAGGACGACGAGGGCGGCGGCGCGGCGCAGGAGCACGAGGTCAGTCGTCGACGGCGACGAACATCGTGACGCCGCCCGTCGCGAAGTTCGGCACGTCGGCGACGGCGGCCTGTCCCGCCTCCGAGCCCAGGGCGCCCTGGAGGCTCTCCAGCGAGTCGAAGGTGAGCTCGGCGATCAGGTGGTACGGCGGCGGGTTCTCGTCCAGCGAGATCGTGTTGCGGTAGGTGAAGGACCGGACGTCGGGGATCGCGGCACCCAGAGGCACGTGCGTCTCCCGGTAGTACTTGTCGAACGCGGCGGGGTCGTCCGGGTGGTGGTACAGGACCGTGAGGATGTGCATTGGATCACTCCACCACGAACGACGGCCCCGGAGCCACGGTCTGTTCGGCCAGTCCGCGGCGCCGGGGCCGTCGTCGGGGGAGCGGGGAGGGCTCTCGTCAGCGCGCGTGCTTCTCGATCACGGCGCCGAGGCCGGGCAGGGCCTCGATGACGTTCTCCTGCGCCTTCGGGCGCAGCTTGCTGTAGATCGAGGTGATCGCGCCGCGGCTGCTGCGCTCGGCGCGGCGGTCCGTGACGGTGAGGAGGGCCTCGGAGGCCTCCTGCGGGCGGGTGCCGAGGAAGGTGCCGAAGTCGCCGGCGGCCTCGGTGGAGAAGGTGGCCCAGAAGGGCTCGAGCTGCTCGACGAACTCGTCGAGCATCTTGTCGATCGCCTCGCGGACGATGCCGGGCTTGACCTTCTTCAGGCCGGCGTAGCCGGTCTTGACGACGCCGCCGGACAGGCCGCTCTTGTTCGCGACCTCGGCGTCGACGAGGCCCTGCAGGTCGTCGACGACGGCGCTGCGACGGTCGGAGTCGAGAAGGCGAGCCTTGAGGGTCTCGGCCATCGGTGTCCTTCCTCGGGGAGCAGGGGGAGCGTCGCCGACCGTACGACAGCCACGGGTCGGGATCTCCACCAGGGCCCCGCGAATGACACGCGTGTGGTTCAGGCGCCGTCGTGCGCGGCGAGGAACCGTTCGAGATCGCGCCAGGAGTTCTCGCGGGCCCGGCGGCCCGCCAGGACGCCGAGGTGCCCGCCGGGCCGCACGACGAAGCGCAGGTCGGGGGAGGCGGTGAGCAGCTCGGTCGCGCGCTCGACGGAGGCGACCGGGGCGATGACGTCGTCGGCACCCGCGATCAGCAGCACCGGCACGTCGACGTCGGCGAGCCGCACCGGCCGTCCCGCCAGGCGCAGCTCGTCCTGCGCGAGGTCGTTGGACCGCACGACGTGGTGGTAGATCTGCCCGAAGGCCCGCCCGGGGTAGGCGGTCATGTTGTCCATGAGCAGGTCGACGGCCTCGATCTGCTCGAGCAGCTCGCGGTCGTCGAGGTGGGTCGCGAGGGTCACCGGCTTGGTCAGGTAGCGCTCGACGCTGGTCAGCTGGAACGCCCACTTCACCGCGGTCGCGGGGAACGAGCCGAGCGTCCGGTACGCCGCGGAGAAGACCCGCCCGCCCGTGTACTCGGCGACCGACCGGAACGGCGCCACCAGCGGGACCGCGGAGACGTCGACGGGCGACGCGAACGCCGTGACCGACCGGATCGGGGCCCCCGACACCTTGCTCGCCGCCGCGAGCAGGGTGAACAGCCCGCCGAGGCTCCAGCCCGCGAGGTGCACCGGGGTGTCGCCGTGCCGGTCGGCGATCGCGTAGAGGGCCGCCGGGACGATCTCGTCGACCCACAGCTCGAGGCCCCGCCGGCCCGCGGCCCGGCCCGTGGCGTCGTAGGTGACGATGAAGATCTCCCGGTCGGTCCCGAGGAGGTCCTCGACGAGGCTCGCCCCGCGGCGCAGGTCGAAGGCGAAGTCCGGCGCCCCGAGCGGCGGGACGAGCAGGAGCGGCGCGAGGTCGGGATCGACCGGCGCGGTCGGCTCGTAGCGGTGCACGGTGTAGCCGTCGCCGAGGTGGATCGGGAGGCGCGGCATGCGGCGGGTGTCGGCGAGGTGGCCGCGGGTCACCCAGTCGCGCACGTTGCCCCACGCCTCGGCGGCGGAGTGCGCCGGGACGCCGGCCAGCCCGGCGAGCGCGGGCAGCGGGCCCCGGGGCTCGTCCTGGGTCCGGCCCTCGGGCTGCTGCTCGGCGGTCACGGGCGCCGATGCTAGGGGCCGTCCGGGCGTGGCGGACACCGGGCGATCACTCACGCGTCGTGATGCCGTTTCACTCTCGGTGACATCGGTTTCCGGATCGAGGGTGCGTTCGCCCTGCTCCGGCACCGATCCGGGGGACGCCCCGTTGCGCCGTCCGGGCCGTGGCGGGTCCGCCCGATCGTCAGAACCACCGTCACACCTCCGGCGCGTTGGACCGGATGGCGCCGCCCCGGGATCTTCGCCCGGGGCGGCGAGGCGCCCCCGCCGCGGGGAGACGCCGGGTCGCCGAGGGACGAGGAGAGAACGCGCCGTGAGCCTGTGGGAGCCCACCTCGGAGACGTCAGGCCACCCGGGACCCGCGACCCTCACCGAGACCCCGTGCGACCCGCCGCCGCCCCCGCGGGCCGAGCGGCGTGCCCGGCTCTCGCGGCTCGCGGCGAGCCTGGGGGTCGGGATCGTCGGCGCCGCCTCGCTGACGACGGCGGTGTACCAGACGACCACCCAGGCCTCGACCGCTCTCGGGATGCCGGGCGCGGTGGACGAGCTCGACAGCCCGCTGCCCTGGGCCGCCGCGCCCGTGGCGGGCACGCCCGTG
This sequence comes from Actinomycetospora flava, assembly GCF_037400335.1. NCBI lineage: Bacteria > Bacillati > Actinomycetota > Actinomycetes > Pseudonocardiales > Pseudonocardiaceae > Actinomycetospora > Actinomycetospora flava. The sequence continues at coordinate 115,697 of NZ_JBBEGM010000004.1, read as the reverse complement.
CTCCCGTCGTCCACCACGATCGCCCCGACCGTCGCGGACCTGGCCCTGCGCGCCGACCAGCAGCCGCTGCCGTCGCCGCCGCCCGCCGGGACCGCACCGGCGCCCGCCCCGGGTGCTGTCGCGGTGGCGCTCCCCGACCCCGGGCCGCGCGCGGCGCCCCCGGCCCGCGGCACCGCCCGCCCGTCCTCGCCGGGCACCTCGACCGGCACGTCGACCGGGCGCCCGACGACCTCCACCGGGTCCTCGGGGCCGACCTCGACGCCGGAGCCGACCACGCCGCCGGCCTCGTCGCCGGAGACGCCGTCGGAGACGCCCACCGAGTCGCCGTCCGAATCCCCGTCCGAATCCCCGTCCGAATCCCCGTCCTCGTCCGCGGACCCTGCGCCCGAGCCGACGGGCGGCACGACGACGCCGTCGGGCGACGGCGCCTGACGAGCCCCCCGGAAACGCCGACGGCCCCGCTCCCCAGGAGGGAGCGGGGCCGTCGGTGCGGGACCCGGTGTGCGCGCGGTCAGCCCAGCGGGCGGCGCAGCGCGGTGCGGCGCTCGGGGCGCAGGTGGTAGATGACCGCCGGCAGGACCACGACGGCGACGAACGGCAGCCCGACCATGGGCACGACGAACAGCAGCGCCAGGCCGAGCAGCATGACGATCAGCGCGGTCAGCGGGTTCGCCGCGATCGCGCCGAGGCGCATCAGGCGCGGGTGCTGCCGGGCGGCGGTGCCCACACGACCGGCGACGCCGGCGGGCGTCGTGCGCGGGGCGGCGGGGACGGGGCGGGGAAGCGTCGGGGCGGTGTTCGGCCAGGGGAGAGCCATCGCGAGCGTCGGTCCTTCGGGGTCGTGAGGGGGGTCCAGCGGGGCGCGTCGGGGGCCGCGCCGGGGCTCGCGGCCGGGGTGGGCCGGGTGAGCTCCGGGGCGTCGCGGGGATCGACACCGGGATGACGCCTGTGCGGCCCGGAAGGTTCCCCGCCGTTCGGTATCGATTCGGCAACGGCGGGTCCCCGTCGTCGCCGACCATTCTCCTACCGTCACCCGGATGGCCGCAGTGACCTGAGCAGGTGAACCTCGGGCCCATCCTAGGGTGACGACGATGACCGGCGTACCCGACAGTCCCGGCGCGGACACCCCGCGTGCACCCCTCGATGCGGGCGTGCGCGCCCTGCTCGACCGGTGGGCCGACGAGCCGGCGATGTTCGCCGGCACGGCGCCCGGGACGACCGACGGCGTCGTCGCCGCGCGCGCCCGGTTCGCCGCCCAGATGACCGACGCCGGAGGCCTCGCGCCGCGGGCGCCGGAGGTCCGCGACGCCGGCGGGGTCGCGGTCCGGGTGCACCGGCCCGCCAACGTCGCCGTCGACACCCTTGTCGTGTTCGTCCACGGCGGCGGCTGGGTGCTGGGCGGCGGCGACGCCTACGACGCGGTGGCCACCCGGCTCGCCGACGACCTCGGTGCCGTCGTGGCCGCCGTCGACTACCGCCCGGCGCCCGAGCACCCGTTCCCCGGCCCGCTCGAGGACACGATGGCCGCGGTGCGCGCGCTGCTGTCCGAGTGGCCGCGCTACGCCCTCGTCGGCGACAGCGCCGGCGCCAACCTCTGCGCCGTCGCCGCGCTGACGCTGCGCGACGAGGGGCACCCGCCGGTGGCCTGCCTGCTCGTCTACCCGCCGCCGGACTTCGAGGGCCGCTACCCCTCGGTCGCCGAGAACGCCGAGGGCTACTGGCTCACCGCGGCCGACGTGAAGACGTGCTCGAGGCTCTACCTCGCGGGCCACGACCCGCGCGGCGACGTGCGGCTCTCGCCGCTGCGGGCGCCCTCGCTGGCCGGGTTCCCGGCGACGATCGTGGCGACGGCCGGCTTCGATCCCCTGCGCGACGCCGGTCACGCCTTCGCCGACGCCCTGGCGGCCGCGGGGGTGGACGCGCGCCGGCGCGAACACCCGGCTCTGGTGCACGGCTTCTACGGGTTCACCGCCGCCGTGCCCGCCGCCGACGCCGCGGTGGGCGCGCTGCACGCCGAGCTCGCCGAGCTGATCGCCCGCTGATCGTGGTAGGAACCGGCCGATCTGACCGTCCGCGCCAGGGAGCGTCCCCGTGAGTGCACCGTCGTCCGGCTCCTCCTCCGGTGAGGCCATCGACCCGACCGCGTGGACCGTGGGCGTCCTCGGCGGCACCGGCAACCAGGGCAAGGGGCTGGCGCTGCGCTGGGCCGCCGCCGGCATCAAGGTCATCGTCGGCTCGCGCGCGGTCGAGCGCGCCGAGAACTCCGCGCGGGAGTACTGCGAGGCCGCCGGCGTCGACCACGTCCGCGGCACCGACAACGCCACCTGCGCCTCCGAGGCCGACATCGTGCTCGCCGCGATCCCGTGGGAGTCGCACGCGGACACGCTCAAGGGCCTCGTCGAGCCGCTCAAGGGCAAGATCCTGATCGACTGCGTCAACCCCATCGGGTTCGACAAGAAGGGCCCGTACCCGCTGCCGGTCGAGGAGGGCAGCGTGGCCCAGCAGGCCGAGGCGCTGCTGCCCGAGACCCGCGTGACCGCGGCGTTCCACAACGTCTCGGCGGTCCTGCTCGCCGACCTCGAGCAGCCCGAGGTCGACTGCGACGTCCTCGTGCTCGGCGACGACCGCGAGGCCACCGACGTCGTCCGCGCCCTCGCCGACGCCGTCCCGGGCATGCGTGGTGTCTACGGCGGCCGGCTGCGCAACGCCTACCAGGTGGAGTGCCTGACCGCGAACCTCATCGCGATCAACCGCCGCTACAAGGTGCACGCCGGTATCAAGATCACCGACCTGGACGGCTGACGCCAGGTGAGTGATCCGGGTCGTCATGACGACCCGGACCACTCACGAGGCCGGAGGCCATCACTTCAGCGGGTCGTGGCCCCAGTTCATGAGCGAGTAGCGCCACTTCGAGGTCTCGATCTCCTCCTTCGACGGCTCCTGCTTCCGGTGCCGCGACACGTAGCCGTGGACCTTCTTCATCGCCGCGAGGTCGTCGTCGTCGAGGTCGCCGGCCTTCTTCCGCTGGATCTCGACGATCCGCCGGCCCATGTAGTGGCCGGTCGACTCGTCGGAGCCACCGGACGACTGCCCGACCGACTGCGACTCGTCGGTCGCCAGCCAGTCCTCCAGCTCCTTCGCGCCCATGTTCACGGCGTCGTCGAACTCGGCACGGATCTGCTTCTCGTCGTCGGCCATGGCCGCGGTTACCCGCCACGACGCACACTGTGTCGATGGGGGTCGGGCCGGGGGCGGCGCCGCTCGTCGGACGGGACGACGAGCTGGGCGCCCTGGTCGGCGCGGCCCTGTCGGGGCCCGGCGGGGTCACCCTGCTCAGCGGTGAGGCGGGCAGCGGGAAGACCCGCCTGCTCGACGAGGTCGCCGACCGCGCCGCGCGGGCGGGCGCCCGGGTGCTGCGGGGTCACGCCGTGCCCGGCGGCGGCGCGTTCCGCCCCCTCGCCGAGGCGCTCACCCCGGCCGCGGGCCGGGACCTCGCCGACGACCCCCGCGTCGCGCCGTTCCGGCCGGTCCTCGCGCGCCTCCTGCCCGCCTGGACGCCCGGCCCGTCCGCCGCGGGCGCCGGGCCGCCGCTGGTCGACCCGGTGCTGGTGCTCGGCGAGGCCCTGGGCGAGCTGCTCGGGGTGATCGCGGGGGAGGGCCGCGCGGTCGTGGTGCTCGACGACCTGCACTGGGCCGACCGCGACACCCTCGCCGTCCTCGAGTACCTGGCCGGCCGCCTCGCCGCCCTCGACGTCCGCGTGCTCGGGTCGATGCGCTCCGACGAGCACCCGCCGGAGGGCCTGACGCCGCTGCGCCGGGCCCGGGTGGCGACGGTGGAGCTCACCCGCCTCGCCGAGCGGGACGCCGCCGCCCTGGTCCGTGCCGTGCTCGACGGCGACCCCGACGACGCGGTCCGCGAGCACGTGGTGGCGGCCGCCGACGGGCTGCCCCTGCTGGTCGAGGAGCTGGCGGCCCGGCTCGCCGACTCCGGGGCGATCGTGCGCCGCGACGGCCACTGGCACGCCGCGGGCGCCCTGCCCACCGAGGTGCCCGAGGCGTTCGCGGAGGCCGTCGCCGACCGCGTCGCCGCCCTCGGGCCCGCCGACCGTGACGTCGTCCGCGTGGCGGCCCTGCTCGGCCGGGACCTGCCCTGGGAGCTGCTGCCCTCGGCCGCGGGTGTCGACGCCGGGGCCGCCGCGGGCGCGCTGCGGCACGCGGTCGACGCCCGTCTGCTCGTCGCCGGTACGGACGGCGCCCTGCGGTGGCGCCACGCGCTGACCCAGGACGCCGTGCTGGCCGCGCTCACGGCCCCCGAGCGCTCGGTGCTCGCCGCCCGCGCGGCGCGGGCGCTCGACCGTGACGACAGCGACGACCTGGCCGGGCCCGTGCTCGCCCGCGTCGCCGAGCTGCACGCCCGCGGCGGCGACCCGGACCGTGCCGCCGAGCTCCTGCTGCGTCACGCCCGCGAGCACCGGGCCGCCGGGGCCCCGGCTGCGGCGCTCGCGGTCCTCGAGCAGGCGACGGCCCTGGCGGGCGTGCAGCACCGGGTGCCGGTCGCCCTCGAGCGCGTCGAGGTGCTCGCCCTCGCCGCCCGCACCGACGAGGCGCTGGCGGTCGGCGAGCACCTGCTCGCCGGGGCCCGCGACCCGGCGCTCGCCGTGGCCCTGGCCCGCGCCTGCGTCGCGGCCGAGCGGTTCGCGGAGGCCCGCGACTTCCTCGCCCGGGCCGGGGCGCCCTACGACCCGCGGGTGCTCGCCGTGTCCGCGCACGTCGCGCTCGGCCTCGGCGAGGTCGCCGAGGCGCTGCGGCTCGCCGAGGCCGTGACCGACGAGGTCACCCGCCCGGAGGCCGCCTGCGAGGCGCTGGAGATCGTCGGGCGCGCGCACCGGCGCGACGACCCGGAGCGCTCGGCGGCCGCCTTCCGCCGCGCCGCGGGCATCGCCGAGCGGCACGGGCTGACGGCCTGGCGCATCCGCGCGCTCTCCGAGCTCGGCGTGAACGACCTCTTCGGCGTCGGCGACGGGGAGTCCCTGCGCCGCGCGCGGGACCTGGCGCAGGACGCGGGCATGGTCGGCACCGCCGTGATGCTCGAGCTGCAGCTCGTCGCGGTCGACAACGGCCGGGTGGGGCCGGTCGAGGGCGCGGCGCAGGGGGAGCGGGTCGCGGCACGGGCCCGGCGGCTGGGCCTGCGCGGCCCCCAGGGGCACGCGCTGGGCTTCGTGGCCCGCGGGCGGGTGTTCGACGACCGGGTCGACGAGGTGGACGGGCTCCTCACCGAGGCGACGACGCTGTCGGCGAACCCGGTGCACGTCCGCAGCGCCGGGGCGCTCGCGCGCGCCCACGACCGGTGGCTCGCCGGCGACACCGCGGCGGCCCTGCCCTGGTTCGACGAGGCGATCGACCTCCTGCGGCGCGCCGAGGGCACGAACCCGACGCCGTCGTGGGGCGAACGGGCCCTGCTGCGGACCGCGACGGCGCCCGGCGTCGCGCAGCCGCGGGAGGAGCTGCGTCACTCCGACGTGCTGGTCCAGTCGCTCAACCGCGCGGCGCTGCACTTCTGCGACGCGATCGTGGCGTCCGACCGCGGCGACGACCCCGCCGCCGAGCTGGCCGCCGGCGACGCGCTGCTGCGCCACCGGCCCTTCTTCCGCCACCTGCTGCGCTGCTACCTGCTCGAGCACACCGTCCTCGGCGACCCCGTCCCCGTCCTGCAGGAGGCGCTGGCGTGGGCGTCGGGCACCGAGGAGGTGCGGTTCGCCCGCCGCTGCCGCGAGCGGCTGCGGGCGCTCGGGGCGCCGGTGCCGCGCCCGCAGCGCGACCGGACGGGCGTGCCGCCGGACCTGCGCGCCGTCGGGGTGACCGGCCGCGAGATGGAGGTGCTGCGCCTCGTCGGCGACGGCCTGGGCAACGCGGCGATCGCCGAGCGCCTGGTGCTGTCGCGGCGCACGGTCGAGACGCACATCGGCAACCTGCTGGCCAAGACGGGCGCGACGAGTCGGGGCGCACTGCGGAGTCGGCTCCCCGGCTGAGCCCGCTGGTTCCGTGCGCCGCACGGAGTTCCTGCGCCGCCGTCGCGAGCAGGGTTCTCGCCATGACCGAGACACCCCAGATCACCACCGGCACCGTCGACGTCGGCGACGCCCGACTGCGCTACCGCGAGCGGGGCGCCGGCGCGCCGGTCCTCCTGATGCACGCCGGCGGCTCCGGCGAGTGGTTCGCGCCGGTGTTCGACGAGCCCGCCCTCGACGGCGTGCGCCTCGTGGAGATCCACCGCGCCGGCTACGGCGACAGCACCACGCCCGACAGGCATCTGACCTTCGCCGACCACGCCCGGCACGCCCGCGACCTGCTGCGCGCGCTCGGGATCGAGCGCGCGACGTGGGTCGGGCACTCGTCGAGCGCGAGCATGGCGCTGCAGGGGGCGATCGACGCGCCGGACGCCGTGGAACGCCTGGTGCTCCTCGAGCCCGCGCCCAGCCCCGCCGGCCCGTCGGCGGAGGAGCTCGTCCGCACCGCGGTCGGGCCCGCCATCGGCACGGCGCAGTCCGGTGACGTCCGCGGGGCGGTCGACCTCTTCATGACCGGCGTGTGCGGCCCGGACTGGGCCGCGATCGCCCGGCACCGCCTCGGCGGCGACGCGATCGAGCGGATCGTCCGCGACTCCCGCTTCTTCCTGTCCGACGAGGTCGTCGCGGCGATGGAGTGGCCGATCGACGAGGCGACCGCGGCGCGCGTCACCGCCCCGACGACGCTGGTCTACGGGGCCGCGCCGGCGACGAAGGCGCACGAGGAGACCACGCGGCAGCTCGCCGCGTGGATCCCGGGCGCCGAGCTGATCGCCCTGCCCGGCGTCGGGCACGCCATGCCGCTCGAGGACCCGCCGGCCGTGGCCCGCCTGATCGCCGAGCGTCTCTAGTCGAAGGAGTGCTCCGGGCCGGGGAAGACACCCTCGCGGACCTCGCGAGCGTAGCTGCTCGCGGCGTCCGCGAGGACCGAGCCCATCTCGGCGTAGCGCTTGACGAAGCGGGGCGTGCGGCGCGACGGGTCGGAGAGCCCGACCATGTCCGTCCAGACCAGCACCTGGGCGTCGCACTCCGGCCCGGCGCCGATCCCGACCGTCGGGATCGCCACCTCGGCCGTCACGCGCTTGGCCACGTGCGCCGGGACCATCTCGAGGACGACCGCGAACGCGCCGGCCTCGGTGACCGCGCGGGCGTCGGCGATGAGCCGCTCGGCGGCGTCGTCGCCCCGGCCCTGGACCCGGTAGCCGCCCAGGGCGTGCTCGCTCTGCGGGGTGAAGCCGAGGTGCGCCATCACCGGGATGCCGGCGTCGACGATCGCCTTGATGCGGTCGGCGTAGTGCGCGCCGCCCTCCAGCTTCACCGCGTGCGCGCCGCCGGCCTTCATGAACTCGACGGCGGTGGTGACGGCCTGTTCGACCGAGACCTGGTAGCTCCCGAACGGGAGGTCGGCGACGACGAGCGCGTGCGGGGCGCCGCGGACGACGGCGCGGGTGAGGATCAGCAGCTCCTCGGTCGTCACCGGCACCGTCGTGTCGTAGCCGAGCACGGTGTTGCCGGCCGAGTCGCCGACGAGCAGGACGGGCACGCCCGCCTCGTCGAAGATCCGCGCGGTGTTCACGTCGTAGGCAGTGAGCATCGGCCAGCGCTCGCCGCGGGCCTTCATCTCCTGGAGGTGGTGCACGCGCGTCCGGCGGCGCGCCGGGGTGCCCTGGGGTGACGTCATCGTCGTCCGTCCTTGCCTCGAGGCCCGCCGAGAGCGGCGGGTCCCCGGGTCGTCGGGGTGGATGAGGTCACGGTGTCACCGCGCGAGCGCGACGGCCGCCCGCTGGGATGAGCCTCACAGGCGCTCTCCGGAGGACAGGTGCCCGTCACCGGACGATCACGGGCCGCGTGGGAAGGTGGCCGCCGTGCGCGCCACCCTCCTCCGACGCCGGAGCAGCACCCTGGTCGCCGCGGCACTCGGGGCCGTGGCCGTCGTGCTCGGGGCGTGCGCCCAGGTCGTGCCCGGGGTCGCGGTGCCCGACCCGGCCGCGAGCGCCCCGCCCGGGCTGGAGCGGTTCTACGGCCAGCAGCTCGCCTGGGGTCCGTGCGCGCCGTTCGCGGCGACGGCCGAGGACCGCCAGATCTACGCGGACCCCGCGCTGCAGTGCGCGCGCATGGAGGTCCCGCTCGACTACGCGGCGCCCGAGGGGCGCACGGGCACGATCGCCGTCCTGCGCCACGCCGCGCCCGCCTCGCCCCAGCGCATCGGGTCGCTCGTGATCAACCCGGGCGGGCCGGGGGCGTCGGGCATCCAGACCGCCGCGTACCTGTCGACGTCGCTGGCCCAGACCGAGGTCGGGCGCCGCTTCGACGTCGTCGGCTTCGACCCCCGCGGCGTCGGGGCGAGCGAGCCCGCGATCCGCTGCCTCGAGGGCCCCGAGCGCGACGCCGACCGCCGCGACGACGACACCGACGCCTCGCCGGCCGGGGTCGCGCAGACCGAGGCGGAGGAGCGCCAGACCGTCGACCGCTGCGCCCAGCGCACCGGGGTCGACGTGCTCGCGAACGTCGGCACCCGCGACGTCGCCCGGGACATGGACGTGCTGCGCGCGACGCTCGGCGACGCGCAGCTGAGCTACCTCGGCTTCTCCTACGGCACCCGGATCGGCTCGACGTACGCCGAGGAGTTCCCCGCCAACGTGCGGGCGATGGTCCTCGACGGCGCGCTGGACCCGGACCAGGACCCGACGACCGAGCTGGTCGAGCAGGGCCGCGGCTTCCAGGGCGCGTTCGACGCCTTCGCCCGCGACTGCACCACCCGCCCGAACTGCCCGCTCGGCCAGGACCCGGCGCAGGCGACCGCGGCGTACCAGCAGCTGACCCGCCCGCTGATCGCCGCGCCGCTGCCACTGGCGGACGGGCGCGTGCTCTCGTACGGCGACGCCCAGCAGGGCACGATCAACGCGCTCTACGTCGAGGCCTACTGGCCGCGCCTGAACCGCGCGCTGTCGGAGCTGCGCGCCGGCCAGGGCAGCCAGCTGATGACGCTGGCCGACGAGTACTACGAGCGGAACCCGGACGGCACGTACGCCTCGTCGCAGGACGCCTTCGAGGCCATCCGCTGCGTCGACGACCCGCGCGTCACCGACCCCGCCCAGTCGCTGGCCCGCGCGGAGGCCTACAACCAGGCGGCGCCGTTCCTCGACAGCGGGCGCGGGGTGTCCGCGGCGCGCGACAGCTGCGCGTTCTGGCCGGTGCCGCCGACCAGCCGGCCCCACATCCCGCAGGTGCCGGGCCTCGCCCCGCCGCTGGTCGTGTCCACCACCGGCGACCCGGCCACGCCCTACCAGGCGGGTGTCGAGCTGGCCCGCGCGCTGAACGGCTCGCTGCTGACCAAGGTCGGCGACGAGCACACCGCGGTGTTCCAGAACTCGCAGTGCGTCGACGACATCGCGACCCGCTACCTGATCGACGGGACGCCGGCGCCGCCGAACGCCACCTGTCCGGCGACGTGACACAGCCCCCGCTTTCGGGGACCAGAACGCCCACCTAGGGTCGGGCCCATGGATCGCCAGCAGGAGTTCGTCCTGCGCACGCTGGAGGAACGCGACATCCGCTTCGTGCGGCTGTGGTTCACCGACGTGCTCGGTTACCTGAAGTCCGTGGCCGTCGCGCCCGCCGAGCTCGAGGGCGCGTTCGCCGAGGGCATCGGGTTCGACGGGTCGGCGATCGAGGGCTTCGCGCGCGTCTACGAGTCGGACATGGTCGCCAAGCCCGACCCGGCGACGTTCCAGGTGCTGCCCTGGGAGACCGCGGGCGGCGGGCACTACTCGGCGCGGATGTTCTGCGACATCACGATGCCCGACGGCTCGCCGTCGTGGGCCGACCCGCGCCACGTGCTGCGCCGCGGGCTCTCGCGGGCCGCCGAGGCGGGGTTCACCTGCTACGTGCACCCGGAGATCGAGTTCTACCTGCTGCGCGACCTGCCGGGCGACGGCACGCCGCCGGTCCCCGCCGACACCGGCGGCTACTTCGACCAGGCGAGCCACGACGCCGCGCCACACTTCCGGCGGCGCGCGATCGAGTCGCTCGAGGCGATGGGCATCTCGGTGGAGTTCAGCCACCACGAGGGCGGCCCCGGCCAGCAGGAGATCGACCTGCGCTACGCCGACGCCCTGACGATGGCGGACAACATCATGACCTTCCGCTACATCGTCAAGGAGGTCGCGATCACCCAGGGGGTGCGCGCGTCCTTCATGCCCAAGCCGTTCACCGAGCACGCCGGCTCGGCGATGCACACCCACATCAGCCTGTTCGAGGGCGACCAGAACGCCTTCCACGACGCCGCCGAGCCCTACGAGCTCTCCAAGACGGGCAAGGCGTTCGTGGCCGGCATCCTGCGCCACGCCCGCGAGATCTCCGCGGTGACGAACCAGTTCGTCAACTCCTACAAGCGCCTCATCGTCGGCGGCGAGGCCCCGACCACGGTGTGCTGGGGCCACGCCAACCGCTCGGCGCTGGTCCGCGTGCCGATGTACTCGCCGGGCAAGGCGTCGTCGCGCCGCGTCGAGGTGCGCACCATCGACACGGCGGCCAACCCGTACCTCGCGTACGCGGTGATCCTCGGCGCCGGCCTGCAGGGCGTCGCCGAGGGCTACGAGCTGCCGCCGGCGGCCGAGGACAACGTGTGGATGCTCTCCGAGGGGGAGCGCCGCGCGATGGGCTACGAGACGCTGCCGCAGAACCTCGACGGCGCGCTCGCGGCGATGGAGCGCTCCGAGCTCATGGCCGAGATCCTCGGCGAGCACGTCTTCGACTTCTTCCTGCGCAACAAGCGCGCGGAGTGGGACGCGTACCGCCGCAACGTCACCCCGTACGAGCTGGCGACGTACCTGCCGACCCTCTAGACGGGGCGCTCGAAGGTGACCAGCAGGCCGTCGACGCCGCCCGGGCCGACCCGCCCCTTGACGTCGGCGCTCGTGATCGTCCTGAGCTGCCAGCCGTCGGCGGCCTCCTTGTTCAGGACCTTCTCGAGCTTGTCGTCGGAGAGCTTGCCGCCCATCAGACTCTCGCGGAGCTGGACGACCTTGTACTCGAAGCGCTGCATGCCCCCGATCCTGCCAGCGGCCGGGCCGGGTCCCCGGCGAGCTGGAATCCTCGGGGCATGACCGAGCCCGTGACGGGGAGCCCACGGCGCGACCGGACGGGCCGTGCGCCGGCGCGCCTCGGGCTGACCGATCCCGACGCCGGCCCGCGCCTCGCCGCGCTCGGGTTCTGGGACGGTGACGCGCCGGTCCGCGACGCCGAGCTCACCGTCTGGGCCCTGGCCCGCAGCCCCGACCCGGACCTCGCGCTGCTGGCGCTCGAGCGGCTGCGCGAGGCGCTCGGCGAGGACGAGTGGCCGTCGCTCGTGCAGGCGCTCCAGGCCGACCAGGGCCTGCGCGGGCGCCTGTTCGGCGTCCTCGGGGGCTCGACCGCGCTCGGCGACCACCTCGTCGCCCACCCCGAGCGCTGGCGCACCCTGCGCAGCCAGGGCACGCCCGGACGCACGTACGACGCCTCGGAGCTCCCGGACCTCGCCGACCGGACGCGGACCCTGCTCGAGTCGGTCGGCGCGACCGAGGACACCGGCCGCGCGACCGTGCTCGAGCCGGCCGGGGTCGGGGTGCTGCGCCTGGCCTACCGCGACGAGGTGCTCGCGATCGCCGCCGCCGACCTGCAGGCGGTGTGCGAGCCCGACCTGCCGGTGGTGCCCGTCGAGGTCGTCGCCGCCCAGCTCGCCGACCTCGCCGCGGCCGGGCTGCGGGCGTCGCTGGCCGTGGCGGACGCGACCATCGCCGACGCGCTGGGCGGCAAGGACGGCCGCGAGCCCGGCGATCCGCTGCCGTGCCGCCTCGCGGTCATCGGCATGGGCAAGTGCGGCGGGCGCGAGCTCAACTACGTCAGCGACATCGACGTGATCTTCGTGGCGGAGGGTCCGACCGACGTCGCGACGCGGCTCGCGTCGACGATGATGCGCGTCGCCACCGAGGCGTTCCTCGAGGTGGACGCCAACCTGCGCCCCGAGGGCCGGCAGGGCGCGCTCGTGCGCACGCTCGACGGGCACGTCTCCTACTACGAGCGCTGGGCGAAGACCTGGGAGTTCCAGGCGTTGCTCAAGGCGCGCCCCGTCGCCGGCGACGAGGAGCTGGCGCGGCAGTACTGCGAGGCGCTCGCGCCGATGGTGTGGAGCGCCGCCGACCGCGACGACTTCGTCTCCGACGTCCGCGCGATGCGCCGCCGGGTCGTCGACCACATCCGCGCCGAGCACGCCGACCGCGAGCTCAAGCTCGGGCGCGGCGGGCTGCGCGACGTCGAGTTCGCCGTGCAGCTGCTGCAGATGGTCCACGGCCGCGGCGACGAGACGATCCGCAGCCAGAACACCCTCGAGGCCCTCGCGGCCCTGGCCGACGGCGGGTACGTCGGCCGCGACGACGCCGCCAACCTCGCCGCGTCGTACCGGTTCCTGCGCCTGCTCGAGCACCGCGTGCAGCTGCAGAAGATGCGCCGCACCCATCTCTTCCCGCCCGACGACGACACCGCGGGCCTGCGCTGGCTCGCCCGCGCGGCCAAGCTGCGCGCCGACGGCTCGCGCGACGCCGTGGGCGTGCTGCAGCACGAGCGCTCGCGGCACACGGTGCGCGTGCGCCGCCTGCACGAGAAGCTCTTCTACCGCCCGCTGCTGGAGTCGGTGGCGCGTGTGCCGGGCGAGGACCTCGTGCTCACCTCGGAGTCGGCGATGCGCCGGCTCAAGGCGCTCGGCTGGACCTCGCCGCAGGGGGCGCTCGGGCACCTGCAGGCGCTGACCAGCGGCGTCAGCCGCGCCAGCCGCATCCAGCGGGCGCTGCTGCCGGTGCTGCTCGACGAGCTCGGGCGCACCGCCGACCCCGACCACGGGCTGCTCGGCTACCGCAAGGTGTCCGAGGCCCTCGCCGAGACGCCGTGGTTCCTGGGCTACCTGCGCGACGAGGGCGTGGCCGCCGAGCGGCTCATGCGGGTGCTGGGCACCTCGCGCTGGGTCGCCGAGATGATGCCGCGGACCCCCGAGGTGCTGCGGCTGCTCGCCGGGGACGGCCCCAACGCCGAGCTCGTCGCCCGCCGGCCCGAGGAGGTCGCCGCCTCCCTGCGCCGCGCCGTCGCCCGGCACACCGACCCCGGGTCGGCGGGCCAGGTCGGGCGCTCCATGCGCCGCATCGAGCTGGTCCGCGTCGCCTGCGCCGACCTGCTCGGTCTGCTCGACGTGCCGGCGGTGTGCGGGGCGCTGTCGAGCATCTGGGTCGCCGTGCTCCAGGCCGCGCTCGATGCCGCCGAGCGTGGCCAGGTCGGCGACGGCCCCGCACCCGCGCGCATCGCCGTCATCGGCATGGGTCGGCTCGGGGGCGCGGAGCTGGGCTACTCGTCGGACGCCGACGTGCTGTTCGTGTGCGAGCCCGCCGAGGGTGTCGACGACGCCGAGGCCGTCCGCTACGCCAAGGCCGTCGCCGAGGCCACGACGTCCGCCCTCGGCGCGCCGAGCCCGGACCCGCCGCTGGAGGTGGACACCAAGCTGCGGCCCGAGGGCAAGAGCGGGCCGCTCGTGCGGACCCTCGACTCCTACCGGCAGTACTACGCGAAGCTCGCCGACACCTGGGAGTTCCAGGCGCTGCTGCGCGCCCGGCCGGTCGCGGGGGACGAGGCGCTCGGTGCCGCGTTCGTCGAGGTGATCGACCCGTACCGGTACCCCGCCGACGGTCTGCCCGACGAGAAGGCACGCGAGATCCGGCGGATCAAGGCGCGGGTCGACAACGAGCGCCTGCCCCGCCGCGCCGACAAGGCCCTGCACACCAAGCTCGGCACCGGCGGGCTCTCCGACGTCGAGTGGACCGTGCAGCTGCTCCAGCTCCAGCACGCCGGGTCCGTGCCGTCGCTGCGCACGCCCTCGACGCTCGAGGCGCTCGCCGCGGCGTCGAAGGCGGGTCTGGTGGAGCCCGGCGACGCCGACGAGCTCGCCGCCGGCTGGACGATGGCCACGCACGCCCGCGCGGCGGCGACGCTCGTGCGCGGGCGACCGACCGACGAGGTCCCGCACTCCGGCCGCGACCTCGTCGCCGTCGCCTCGGCGCTGGGCCACGACCCGGACGACGACCCGGGGGAGTTCCTCGACGAGTACCGCCGCCTCACCCGCCGCGCGCGCTCGGTCGTCGACCGGATCTTCTACCTCGTGGACTGAGTGGGCTCGCCCGGAACGAACGAACGGCGCTCTCGCTGCTTGCGTAGCAGCGAGAGCGCCGTTCGTCGGGACGGGCCTCAGCAGACGGTGTCGGCGCGGGACGGCGGCACCTCGGGCGTCGGGGCCGCGGGACCGAAGGGCGAGACCACCGGCGGCTGCGGAGCCCGGGGGTAGGTGCCCTGCGGGGGCGGGCCGTAGGGCCACGTCGCCGGGGGGATCGGGCCGGTGGGCGGGTCCATCGGGGGCATCGGCCCCGCACCCGGACCCGTGCCCCGGCGGCGACGCCGGACGACGACCACGGTGACGACCGTGCCGACGAGCAGGAGCAGCAGGAACGCCCCGCCGGCGATGCCCCACGCCGTCGCGCGCCGCTCGCTGACGTCGCCGTCCGTGGCGTAGGCCGCCTCGGCCAGGCGCAGCTGCTCCTGGGCGCTGCCGTGGTCGGGACGCAGGCGCAGGGTCTCGCGGAAGGCGGCGACGGCGTCGGCGTTCTCGCCGGTGATCCGGTGGTCGAGGCCGGCGCGGTAGGCGAGGTCGACCGCGCCGGGCTCCGTGCGCACCCCGTGGCGGTCGAGCATCGTGCGCAGCGTCGAGGTGGGCGCGACGAAGTTGAACGAGCCGGACTCGCCCAGCCCCATGCTGTTCAGCCCGATCACGCGCCCTCGTCCGTCGACGGCGGGCCCACCGCTCATCCCCGGCGCCATCGCGGCGCTGACCTCGACGAACGGGATCCCGCTGCGCGTCTGGACGGAGCTGACCGTGCCGTCCTTCCAGCTCGGCGCCGTGCTCGGGTCGAGCGCGCGGTCGCGGTCGGCGGGGTAGCCGACGCTCGTGACCGGCGTGCCCGGCGTGAGCTCGCCGGCCGGCGCCAGCGTGGCGGCGGGCAGATCGGTGCCGTCGACGTCGAGCAGCGCGACGTCGCCGCGGCGGTTCGGCTCGGCGTCGACGATGCGGGCGGGCATGCGGGTCTCGGTGCCGGCGCTGTCGGCGCGGACGGCGGTGACCGTGCGGTCGATCGGCGTGCCGGGGGTCCGGCCCTGGAACTCGTAGCGGATGAGGATGAAGGCGTAGAGCCGGTCGCGGGGGCCGACGCCGCGGGCCTCGAGCCGGGCGGCGAGGTCGCGGGCCATCGAGTTCCGGATGTCGTCGGGGTGCACGCAGTGCCCGGCGGTCGCGATGTGCCCGTCGTTCGACACGACCACGCCCGAGCAGCTGCCGGTGACCGACACCGCACCGATCTCGCGGCCGGTGCCCCGCTCGCGCACGACGGCGTCGCTGCGGGTCTCGATGTAGGTGACGGCCGGCAGGACCTCGGCGACGACGCGCTCGCGGGGGTGCGGCGGTTCCGCGGGGGTCCGGGCCGACGTGTCGGCGAGTGCCGGGGCGGCGGTGAGG
This sequence comes from Actinomycetospora flava, assembly GCF_037400335.1. Classification (NCBI taxonomy): domain Bacteria; kingdom Bacillati; phylum Actinomycetota; class Actinomycetes; order Pseudonocardiales; family Pseudonocardiaceae; genus Actinomycetospora; species Actinomycetospora flava. The sequence continues at coordinate 100,049 of NZ_JBBEGM010000004.1, read as the reverse complement.
AGGAGGGCGGTGCCGGCGACGGCGCCGGCGAGCACGGAGGTCCACGGTCGAGTCATGGGAAGGGCTCGCTTCTCTCGTGTGTCGTCCGCGGGTCCGGCGGTTCTGACCTGCGGTGACACCGAAACTACGAAGCGCATCCGTGTCCGGTATGCGTAGAGATACCCGGCCGGGGCGGGGGTTTCCCCGGGTGCCGAGGTCATGATCGCTCCCGGTGCTCCGCCGGGGCGATCACATCGCCCGGGAGGAGCACCCGGAGCGATCATGGCGTCGCTGCCGTGAGGTGCACCGCGATCGGGGACACGCACGGCCGTGTGGGTGGCGTGGCGGGCGCGCATCCCCGACCATCGAACACGTGTTCGATGAACGCGGTCCGGCGCAGCGCCGCAACGACCGGTCCGGCGCGTTGCAGCGCGACGAGGTCAAGCGGGTCTGGGTCGACCTCGCCGTCGCCTATCCGCGCCCGCAGGAGCGCCCGGTCCGCCCGATGCCCGAGGGTGTCGACCTCCAGAGCCGCGTCCCCGGCGAGCTGCTGGCCTGGCGGCGCACGACGACGGGGGAGTGGGTGGGGTGGGTCTGCCTGCCCGTCCGCCGCGGCGAGGAGATCCGGTACGTCTACCAGTACGTCGTCGCGGCCGCCCTGTCCCCGCGCGACGACGTGCCCGACAAGAGATCACACTAGGCCGCACGGAGCGCAGCGGGAGCTGCGGCGCCGGAGGCCGGATACCGCCACCGGACGCGCTGAGCCGGTCGTGCCAGCATGGCGACATGTTCTCGGCTCTCGGTCTCACCACGATGCGCGGCTGTGTGATCGGCTGGGTGATCAGCGCCGTGCTCCTCGTCGCCGGTCTCTTCTTCGTCTTCTCCCCGAACTCGGTCCTCGGGATCATCCTGTTCACCGTCGGCGCGGTCGGCGTCGTGACGGTGGCGCTGGCGGTGCTGCGCGTCCGCAGGGACCAGGCCGGCTGACACAGCACGACGGCCCGGCCACCCCGCGGGGTGACCGGGCCGTCGACTCTGCTCGGGAACTCAGCAGTTGTAGTACAGCTCGAACTCGTACGGGTGCGGACGCAGCCGCAGGCCCGTGACGTCGTCGCGCTTGAGCTCGATCCACTTCTCGATGAGGTCCGAGGTGAACACGCCGCCCTCGAGCAGGTAGTCGTGGTCGGCCTCGAGGTTGTTGACCGCCGCGTCGAGGCTGGCCGGGACCTGCGCGATCTCGGCGGCCTCCTCCGGGGGCAGCTCGTAGAGGTCCTTGTCGACGGGCGTCGGCGGCTCGATCTTGTTCCGGATGCCGTCGAGGCCGGCCATCATCATGGCGGCGAACGACAGGTACGGGTTGCCCGACGAGTCGGGGCAGCGGAACTCGAGCCGCTTGGCCTTCGGGTTGTCGCCGGTGATCGGGATGCGGACGCACGCCGAGCGGTTGCGGTTCGAGTAGACCAGGTTGATCGGGGCCTCGAAGCCGGGCACCAGGCGGTGGTACGAGTTCGCCGTGGCGTTGGTGAACGCCACCAGGCTCGGGGCGTGGTGCAGGATGCCGCCGATGTAGTGACGGCCCAGGTCCGACAGCCCGGCGTAGCCGTTGGCGTCGTAGAACAGCGGCTCGCCGCCCTTGAACAGGGACTGGTGGCAGTGCATGCCCGAGCCGTTGTCGCCGGCGAGCGGCTTCGGCATGAAGGTGACGGTCTTGCCGGCCTGCCACGCCGTGTTCTTGACGATGTACTTGAACAGCTGCAGGTCGTCCGCGGCGTGCAGCAGGGTGTTGAACTTGTAGTTGATCTCGGCCTGGCCGCCGGTGCCGACCTCGTGGTGCAGCTTCTCGAGCTCGAAGCCGGAGTTCATGAGGTTGGTGCCGATGGCGGCGCGCAGGTCGGAGCTCTGGTCGGTCGGCTCGACGGGGAAGTACCCGCCCTTCATGTTGACCTTGTAGCCCTTGTTGCCGCCGACCTCGTCGCGGCCGGTGTTCCAGTGGCCCTCGATCGAGTCGACCTCGTAGGAGGTGCCGTTGGCCTTCGACTCGTAGCGGACCGAGTCGAAGATGTAGAACTCGGCCTCGGGGCCGAAGAAGCAGGTGTCGGCGACGTCGACGGTCGAGAGGAACTTCTCGGCCTTGCGGGCGACGTTGCGCGGGTCGCGGCTGTAGGCCTCGAGGGTCAGCGGGTCGTGCACGAAGAAGTTGACGTTCAGCGTCTTCTGCGCCCGGAACGGGTCGATGCGCGACGTCGCCACGTCGGGCAGCAGCGTCATGTCCGACTCGTTGATGCTCTGGAAGCCCGTGATCGACGAACCGTCGAAGGCCAGCCCGGTGGTGAAGACGTCCTCGTCGAACTCCGACGCCGGCACGGTGAAGTGCTGCATCTGCCCCGGCAGGTCGCAGAAGCGGACGTCGACGTACTTCACCCCCTCGTCGGAGATGTACTTGAAGACCTCGTCCTGATTGTTGAACACCCTCGGTGGCTCCTTCACACGCTTGCCGGGGACGACGGGGGTCGAGTGGTCAGCGGGTCGCACCGTACCCACTGATCGGGGGCGTCGACCGTGACCGGTCCGAGTGATCCCGACGCTAGGTCGGTGCTGTTGCTCGGTCGTCACCAGCATGTTTCACAGCAGTTAACGAGCGCTGGGTGGTCGGTCGGCTCCGATACGACAGCACCGCCCCCGCTCCCGGCCGCCGTAGCCTGTCACGGTGGCGTGGTTTCGGGAATGGCTGGAGGGCTCGGGCGGCGAGGGGCGCACGACGGCCCGACCCACGGAGCGTGAGGACGAGCGTGCGGTCCGGCGCACGCCGCCCCCCGCGGTCACCGACGAGAGCTACCCCGGCGAGCGCCTCGGCCTGCCCGAGCAGGGCCCGGGGTCGGTGGCCACGTTGGGCCGGCGCGGCGCCCAGTTCCTGCTCGACGCGGTGCTGGCGGGCGTGCTCGCGGCGCTGTTCACCTACCCGGCGCTCCCGCAGAACTGGAGCCTGCTGACCTGGGCGGTCCTCATGGTCGTGCCGGTGGCGGTGGTCGGCGCGACGCCCGCGATGGTGCTGCTGGGCATGCGGGTGGTGCGGCTCGACCGGCCCGAGCGCCCGGGCGTCGGCCTGCTGTGGACGCTGGTGCGCACCGCGTCGCTGTTCCTCGTCATCCCGGCGCTGATCGTCGACCACGACTCGCGCGGCATCCACGACCGTGCCAGCCGCACGGTCGTGGTCAGGTCGCGCTAGCGCCGACGCGCCGTGCGCTGCATGCCCTTGAGCTGCTGCGCGTTCTTCGGCACCGGGCCCTTCGGCATCGCGGGCCCGGCCCGGTTGGCCAGCGCGGCGAGGCGCTTCTCGACGGTCTCCATCTGGGACTTGTCGATGTTGCGGGGCAGCTTGGTCATGTGGCGCTGGAGCCGGGCGAGGGGCACCTGGCCCTCCTCCTCGCCGACCATGACCTCGTAGATCGGCACCTGGCCGATGATGCGCGCGACCCGCTTCTTCTCCTGGGCGACCAGGCTCTTGGTGCGGTGCGGGGCGCCCTCGGCGACGAGGACGACGCCCGGCCGGCCGATGACGCGGTGCACGGCGTCGAGCTGGGTGGTGCCCGCCACGGCCTGGGTGACGCGCCACTGGCCGCGCATGTTGTCGAGCGCCCACCCGGCGGCCCCGGGCTGGCCGGTGGCCTTCGAGTAGACGTTCTTCTGCACGCGGCGACCGAAGATGATCACGGCGAGGAGGATGCCGAGCAGGATGCCGGTGGGCAGCAGGAACCACTGCTGGCCGATGAGCAGGCCGACGCCGAACAGCACCAGCGCGGTGACGACGACCGCGCCGATCATCAGCGGCAGGAGCAGCTTGTCCTCGCGGCGCTGCATCTGGAACGCCTGCCAGATCTGGCTGAACCGCTCGCGGCGCGCCGCCTTGGCGGCCTGCTTCGCGGCCTTCTTCTCTTCCTTGCTCGCCGCGCCGGAGCCCTGCTTCGCCATGCGCCCCATTCTGCCCTACGCGGACGTCACGGCCTCCTCGCGGAGTCTCAGCCGCGCGTGCGCGCGAGCACCTCGCCGACCTCCTGGCGGGCGGGCCCCTCCTCGGCGAGCTCGGCCATGCCCGCGGGGAGCTCCTCGCCACGCGCGAGCTTCGCCTGCGCGTAGAGGCGCCCCGCCCGGTAGGACGAGCGCACCAGCGGGCCGGCCATGACGCCGGGGAAGCCCATCGCGATCGCGGCGTCGCGGTGCTCGACGAACTCCTCGGGCTTGACCCAGCGCTCCACGGGGTGGTGGCGCACGGACGGGCGCAGGTACTGGGTGAGCGTGAGGAGCTCGCAGCCGGCGTCGTGGAGGTCCTGCATCGCGCCGGTGACCTCCTCGGGGGTCTCGCCCATGCCGAGGATGAGGTTCGACTTGGTCACGAGCCCGGCGGCCCGCGCCTGGCGGATCACGTCGAGGGAGCGCTCGTAGCGGAACCCCGGCCGGATGCGCCGGAAGATGCGCGGGACGGTCTCGAGGTTGTGCGCGAGCACCTCGGGGGCGGCGTCGAAGACGGGGCCGAGCTGGTCGGGGCGGCCGTCGAAGTCGGGGATGAGCAGCTCGACGCCGGTGCCCGGGTTCAGCTCGTGCACCTGGCGCACGGTCTCGGCGTAGAGCCAGGAGCCGCCGTCGTCGAGGTCGTCGCGCGCGACGCCGGTGATCGTGGAGTAGCGCAGGCCCATCTGCCGGACGGACTCGGCGACCTTGCGCGGCTCGAGCACGTCGAGCGGGGAGGGCTTGCCGGTGTCGATCTGGCAGAAGTCGCAGCGGCGGGTGCACTGCTCGCCACCGATGAGGAAGGTGGCCTCGCGGTCCTCCCAGCACTCGAAGATGTTCGGGCAGCCGGCCTCCTCGCACACGGTGGCGAGACCGGAGCCCTTCACCAGGCCCTTGAGCTCGGTGAAGTTCGGTCCGGTGGCCACGCGCGTGCGGATCCACTCCGGCTTGCGCTCGATGGGCGTCTGGGAGTTGCGGACCTCGAGCCGCAACATCTTCCGTCCTTCACCGAGATCTTGGCGTGGGGCGACCGTCACGTCCCCGACCCTACGCCGCACGGGCGACGCGGTCCGTCGGACGCGACCCCCGGGGGACGGTTCGGACGTGACCTACCGGACTACCCTGATCGTGTGGACCTCCGGATCTTCACCGAGCCGCAGCAGGGCGCCGCCTATGATGACCTGCTCCGTGTGGCGCGCGCGGCCGAGGACGCGGGGTTCGACGCCTTCTTCCGGTCCGACCACTACCTCGCGATGGGCGACGCCAACGGCCTGCCCGGACCGACCGACGCGTGGGTGACGCTCGCCGCACTCGCCCGCGAGACGCGCACCATCCGCCTCGGGACGCTGATGACAGCGGCCACGTTCCGGCTGCCGGGCCCGCTCGGCGTGGCGGTGGGTCAGGTCGACCAGATGTCCGGGGGGCGCGTCGAGCTCGGCATCGGCACGGGGTGGTACGAGGCCGAGCACCGCGCGTACGGCATCCCGTTCCCGTCGGTGTCCGAGCGGTTCTCCATCCTCACCGAGCAGCTGGAGATCCTCACGGGGTCGTGGCGCACGCCGGTGGGGGTCAAGTTCACCCACCACGGCGAGCACTACACGTTCGACGACAGCCCCGGCCTGCCCAAGCCGGCGCAGACGCCGCACCCGCCGATCATCGTCGGCGGCAACGGCCCTCGCCGGACGCCCCGGCTCGCCGCCACCTTCGCCGACGAGTTCAACATGCCCTTCGCGGGCCTCGACGAGATCGTGTCCGGCCAGGAGCGCGTGGATGCCGCGTGCCGCGAGCTCGACCGCGACCCGGCGACGCTGACCCGCTCCACCGCGCAGGTCGTGTGCGTCGGCCGCGACGACACCGAGGTCGCCCGCCGCGCCGCCGCCATCGGCCGCGACCCGGGCGAGCTCCGCGCCAGCGGCCTCGCGGGCACGCCGTCCGAGCTGGTCGACAAGCTCGGCACCTTCGTCGAGCGCGCGGGCCTGCACCGCGTCTACCTGCAGGTGCTCGACCTCTCCGACCTCGACCACCTCGACCTCGTCGCCTCCGAGGTGGCCCCGCAGCTGTAGCCCGGTGTCAGCGACGTGGCCCTGTCGGCGTGCTCAGTAGGACGCTGACACTCAACGTCCGTATTCTTCCGTCGATCACCGCGAGGTCGCGGCGTCGTGGAAGCGTTCGAGCTCGCGGCGGGTGTCGGGCCCGCACGGCTGGAAGACGATCTCGGTGACGCCGTTCCCGGCGAGTTCGTCGAGGCGGTCGCGGACCTCGCTGCGTGTGCCCGACAGCGTCGCGTCGCGCAGCATCACGTGCCCGCCGGCGTCCCAGGCGGCGCGGTCGGCGTCGTTGAGGTCCACGCAGTGCCCGACGTGCACCGCGAGATGCCGCCGACCGTCCGGTGCCTTCTCGACCGTGTCCATCCACGCGTCGCCGCCCGTCAGCCCGCGCACCGCCTCGGGCCCGCCGAACTCGTAGGCGCCGTGGTAGGCGAGCGCCCAGCCCGGTCCGGCGGCGACCTTGGCGTGGTCGGAGTCCTGCGCCTCGTCCTCGTCGAGCACCGTGCCCCAGGCCAGGTACGGCACCCAGGCGTACGCCGACATGAAGTCCGGCTGCGCGAGGGTGACGTACAGCCCGTCGCCGAGCTCGCGCGCGACCGCGTCGCCCTTGGGTCCGAGCGCCCCGACGAGCACGGGCACGTCGACGGGACGCGCCGGGGCGTGGCCGTCGGGGTGGAGCATCTGCATCTGCGCGCCCTCCCACTCGACGACCTCGCCGCGCAGCAGCGCGCGGTAGGTGCGGATGTAGGCGTCCATGAACGACCAGGGGATCGCGCGGTAGCCCATCGCGCGGCGTCCGGTGAACCCGGTGCCGAACGCGACGGCGACGCGGCCCGGGGCGAGCGCCGCGAGGGTCGCCGTGGCGGCCGCGTTGGTCATCGGGTGGCGCAGGGTCGGCACCAGCACGCCCGGCCCGAGCCCGATCCGCTCGGTGCGCTCGGCGGCGAGCGCGAGGGTCATCCAGACGTCCGGGCTCTGCTGCGGGGTGTCGTAGACCCAGGCCCGGGCGTAGCCCAGCTCCTCGGCGAGCGCGATGTCGTCCGGCGAGCTCAGCGCGGTCGGGAAGGCGACGGACACGTCCACGGCGATCTCCTCACGACGGTGTGATCACGCGCACAGTCGCGTCGTCGCCGCCGGCCTGTCAAGGCCGCCGGGGTGGGTCAGCGCGCGGCGCCCACGCGCACGGTGAGACCGCCGACGGTGACGTCCTGCGCCTCGCCGGCCGCGGGCGCCGGCAGGGTGCGGTCGGTGATCTCGAGGGTGCCGTCGAGGGCCGCCAGCACGGCGTCGCGCACCTCGTCGCGGATCCCGTCGACGGTCACGTGGCGCCCGAGCTCCGCGGTGAGGCTGGTGACGCCGGCGTCGCGGATGCCGCACGGCACGATGGCCCCGAACGCGGCGAGGTCCGGGTCGGCGTTGATCGCGAACCCGTGCAGCGTCACCCCGCGGGCCACCCGGACGCCGATCGCGGCGATCTTGCGGGCGGGGCCGCGGTCGTCGGCGGGGAGCCAGACACCGCTGCGGCCGTCGATCCGCCCGACGGTGAGGCCGTGGCCGTCGCACACGGCGATGAGCGCCTGCTCGAGGCGCCGGACGTGCTCGACGACGTCGACCGGCTCGGCGAGACCGATGATCGGGTAGCCGACGAGCTGCCCCGGGCCGTGCCAGGTGATCTTCCCGCCGCGGTCGACGTCGATCACCGGCGTGCCGTCGAGGGGCTTCTCCTCGGGCAGCGTGCGGCGCCCGGCCGTGTAGACCGACGGGTGCTCGAGCAGCAGCAGGACGTCCGGCCCCGTGCCCGCGACCCGCGCGTCGGCGTGCGCGCGCTGGCGCTCCCAGGCCTCGAGGTAGTCGACGGTGCCGAGCTCGTGGACCTCGACCGGCTCGCCGGCGGCGCGACTGGAGCGACTCACGACCCCGACGCTACCCCGACGCAGACGGGTCCGGCTCCGCTGCGCTACGCGTCCCGGGCGAGGAACCGCAGCGCCTCCTGCGCGGTCCGCCGCCCGCTGACCAGCGCGCCCTGGGTCGACGGGGTGTCCCGGTGGTCCCCGGCGACGAAGAGGCCGTCGCCGACGTCGACGGGGCGGCGCAGCCCCTCGGGGGTCGGCGGCACCGCGGCGGGCAGTGCGTGCGGCACCCGCACCGTCGCGAGCTCGTCCCACGCCCCGACCGGCGTGCCCCAGATGCGCGTCAGCTCGGCGCGCAGCTCGGACCCCGGCAGCGGCTCGGCGCCGAGCACGGTGCTGGCGACGAGGTGGCGGTGGTCGGGGGAGTAGGACGGCGCGGCCGCGGTGAGCACCATCGTGTTGACGACCGGCCCGCCCGCCCCGTCGAGGTGGAGCAGCGGCCGGCGCGTCGGCGGCTCCGCGGTGACGTGGTAGGTCGTGGTCAGCGCGAACGTCCGTGGCGGCGGCACCCGCCCGGCCAGCAGCGCGGACGCGGACGTGCCCTCCGTCGCGACGATCACCGCGCCGGCCCGCACGGCGCCCCGCGCCGTCTCCACCCGGCCGGGCGCGACCCGCTCGACGGGCGTGTCGACGACCACCGTCCCGGCGGGCAGGCGCGCCGCGAGCTGGGCGGGCACGGCGCCGATGCCGCGCGAGGGCAGGGTCAGGTCCCCGCGGGCGAAGCTGCGCCAGAACAGGGAGAACACCCGCGACGACGTCTCCAGGTCGCGGTCACCCAGCACGCCCGCGAGGAACGGGCGCAGGAACGTCTCGGTCGGCGTGCCGCCCAGGCCCCAGCGCGCCAGCTCGTCGGCGGTCGACCGCTCCGGCGCGCGGGCCTGGCGGGCCGGTGGGACGACCAGCGAGCGCAGGGTCAGCGCGCCGATGCGGGCCTTGTCGCCGGGCCCGAGCAGCCGGTCGAGCGCGGTGCGCGGAGCCCAGGTGGGGACGCGGCGGGGGTCGGCGAGCCGGTGCAGGCGCCCGTCGCCGTCGCGCACCGCGGCGCCGGGGGTGAAGCGGCGCAGGTCGAGGGCGTCGAGGTCGACGGCCGCGCGCAGCGCCGGGTAGGAGGTGTTGAGGATCTGGAACCCGCGGTCGACGAGGAAGCCGTCGACGAGGTCGGTGCGCACCCGGCCACCCACCCCGTCGCCGGCCTCGCACACGACCACCGAGCGCCCCGCCCGCGCGACCGTCTGCGCCGCGCGCAGGCCCGCGAGCCCGGCGCCGACCACGACGACGTCGACCGCGTCGGGCAGCGTCGACGCTCCGGCTCCGCCCCGCTGCGCGTCGCCGGTGCTCATCCGTCCAGCGCCGCGTGCAGGGCCTCGGCGAGCGTGGCGTGGCGGAACACGAAGCCCTCGCGCTCCAGCACCCCGGGCACGACCCGCTGGCTGACCAGCACGCCCTCGTCGGCGAACTCGCCGAGCACCGTGCGCATCGCGAACCCGGGCACCACCCACGGCGCCGGGCGGTGGATCTGCTCGGCCAGCACCCGGGTGAACTCGTCGTTGCTGACGGGGTCGGGGCCGGTGGCGTTCATCGGGCCGGCGACGGTGTCGTGCTCGAGCGCGTGGACGATCGCGCCGACCTCGTCGTCGAGGGAGATCCACGGCCAGAACTGCGAGCCGGAGCCCAGCCGCCCGCCGAGCCCGAACTGGAACAGCGGCTTGATCCGCCCCATCAGCCCGCCCGACGGCGAGAGCACGAGCCCGGTGCGCACCAGCACGACGCGCGCGCCGGCCTCGGACGCCGGCGCGGTGGCCGCCTCCCAGTCGCGGCAGAGGTCGGCGAGGAAGCCCTGGCCGCGGCGCGCGGTCTCGTCGACGGCCATCGCCCCGGTGTCGCCGTACCAGCCGACCGCCGACCCGCTCACCATGATCGGGATGTCGTGCTCGGCGACGGCGCGCGCGAGCACGTCGGTGGGGATCATGCGGCTGTCGCGGAGCTCCTGCTTGCGCGCGCCGGTCCAGCGCTTGTCGCCGATCCCCGCGCCGCACAGGTTGACCACGGCGTCGGCACCCTCCAGCGCACCCGGCGCGAGATGGCCGGCGGCGGGGTCCCAGCCCCGCTCGTCGGGGGCCTGCGGGGTCCGCCGCACCAGGCGGACGACCTCGTGGCCGGCCTCCCGCAGGCGCGGGACCAGGGCGGAGCCGATGAGCCCGGAGGACCCGGCGATGACGACGCGCATGGGGTGATCGTCGCGGAGTGTCCGCCCCGCCGCGACCCGGGGTCGGGTGAGGCCGGTCCGGTTCCGACCGAAGGGCCCCTACGGTCGGATAGACGGGCGAGGGGTGACCTCGGCCGGAACGTCGGCGGCGAGCCCGGGACGACCGAAGGGCACCTTCGCTCGCATAGATCGAGCGAAGGTGCCCTTCGGTCAGAACAGGGACGCGCGGGCTAGATCCCCAGCTCGCCCTCGAAGGCGCCGCCCTCGAGGCGGTCCTTGACGGTGGTGAGGAAGCGGGCGGCGTCGGCGCCGTCGACGATCCGGTGGTCGTAGGACAGGCACAGGTACGCCGTGGAGCGCACCGCGATGACGTCGCCGCCGGAGTCGTCCTGGAGCACGACCGGCTTCTTGACGACCGCGCCGGTGCCCAGGATGCCGACCTGGGGCTGGTTGATGATCGGCGTGTCGATCAGCGCCCCGCGCGAGCCGGTGTTGGTGATCGTGAAGGTGCCACCGGCCAGCTCGTCCGGGGTGATCTTGTTCGTGCGGGTGCGCTCCGCCACGTCCGCGATCTTGCGGGCGAGCCCGGCCAGGTTGAGGTCACCGGCGTCGTGGATCACCGGCACGATCAGCCCGGCCGGCGAGTCCACGGCGATGCCCAGGTGCTCCGCGCCGTGGTAGGTGACCTCGCTCTTCTCGGTGTCGATCGAGGCGTTCACCGCGGGGTGCGCCTTGAGCGCCTCCACCGTGGCCAGCGCCATGAACGGCAGGAACGAGAGCTTCACGCCCTCGCGCTTCTGGAAGTCGCCCTTCACGCGGTCGCGCAGCCGGGCGATCCGGGTGACGTCGGCCTCGACGACCGTCGTGAGCTGCGCGGAGACCTGCAGCGACTCGACCATGCGCTTGGCGATCGTCTGCCGGCGACGCGACATCTTCTGCGTGGTGCCGCGCAGCCCGGAGGTGTCCGCCGCGGGCGGGCCCGACGAGCCGCGCGCGCCGGCGGCCGCCGGCTTCTGCACCTCGCCGCCGTGCACCGACCCGGTGCCGGAGCCGCCCGACGGCGCGGCCTGGGCCGGGCTGTCGGCGGCCGGGGCCGCCTGCTGGTCCTTCTCGTCGGCCGCCTTGACGACGTCCTGCTTGCGGATCCGCCCGCCGACGCCCGTGCCGGTCAGCGACGAGAGGTCGACGCCGCGCTCGGCGGCGAGCTTGCGCACCAGCGGCGTGACGTACGGCGAGCCGGACTCCTGCTCGGGCGCCGACGAGCCGTTGCTGCCCGCGGCGTCCTCGCGCGGCTGGAGCGCGCCCGCGTTCGCCGGCCCGCTCGCGGTGGTGGACTGCTGGGTCTCGTGGGAGACGTAGTCGTCGGCCCCGGACGCGGCGACCGGCTCGGCGGGCTGCTGCTGGGACGGCTGCTGCTGCTGCGGCTCGGGCTCCGGCTGCGCCTCCTGCGCCGGCTGGGCCTCCTGCGCCGGCTGGGCCTCCTGGGCCTCCTGGGCCTCCTGGGCCGGGGCCGCGGACGCGCCGCCGGACCCGGCGTCGCCGATGACGGCGAGCGCACCGCCGACCTCGACCGTGTCGTCCTCGCCGGCCTTGAGCTCGAGGACCGTGCCGGCGACCGGCGACGGGATCTCGGTGTCGACCTTGTCGGTGGACACCTCGAGCAGCGGCTCGTCGACGTCGACGGTGTCGCCGACCTGCTTGAGCCAGCGGGTCACCGTGCCCTCGGTGACCGACTCGCCGAGCGCGGGCATCTCGACCGTCGTGCCGCCGGACGACCCGCCCGACGACGCCGCCGCGGCCGGCGGCTGCTGGGGCTCGGGCTCGGGCTGCTGCGCCGGCTCGGGCTGGGACTCCTGCGCAGGCTCCGGCTCCGGCTCGGGTGCGGCCTGGGGCTCGGACTGGGCGGGAGCGCCGCCCCCGCCCGCGGACTCACCCTCGTCGCCGATCACGGCGAGCTCGCCGCCGACCTCGACGGTCTCGTCCTCCTGCGCCACGATCCGCTGCAGCACGCCCGCCTGCGGCGACGGGATCTCGGTGTCGACCTTGTCGGTGGACACCTCGAGCAGGGGCTCGTCGACGTCGACGTGGTCGCCCTCCTGCTTGAGCCACCGGGTGATGGTGCCCTCGGTGACACTCTCCCCGAGAGCAGGCATCTGGACGGAGTAGGCCATCGTGCTCGAACTCCTCGCTGGGTTCTCTCGGGGTCAGGAGTGGCTGTGCAGGGGCTTGCCGGCGAGCGCGAGGTGCGCCTCCCCGAGGGCCTCGTTCTGCGTGGGGTGCGCGTGGATGAGGTTGGCGACGTCGTCGGGGAGCGCCTCCCAGTTGTAGATCAACTGGGCCTCGCCGACCTGCTCACCCATCCGGGTGCCGATCATGTGGACGCCCACCACCGGGGCGTCGTCGGCGGTGCCGCCCTTGACGAGCTTGATCGCCCCGGCGGTCTTGAGGATCTGCGACTTGCCGTTGCCGGCGAGGTCGTAGGTCATCGTCTTCACGTCGCCGTAGAGCTCCTTGGCCTGCGCCTCGGTGAGCCCGACCGACGCGACCTCGGGCTCGCAGTACGTGACGCGCGGGATGCCCTTCTCGTCGATCACCGGCGGGTGCAGCCCGGCGATCTCCTCGGCCACGAAGATCCCCTGCTGGAAGCCGCGGTGGGCCAGCTGCAGGCCGGGGACGATGTCGCCGACGGCGTAGATGTTGCCGACGCCGGTGTGCAGCCGGTCGTTGGTCGGGACGAAGCCGCGGTCGAGCGTGATGCCGTTCTCCTCGTAGCCGAGGTCGGCGGTGTTGGGGCCGCGGCCGACGGCGACCAGCAGGAGGTCGGCCTCGATCTGCTCGCCGGTCTCCAGCGAGATCGTCACCGTGTCGGAGGTCTGCGTGACGCCGGTGAACTTCGTACCGGTCTTGAACGCGATCTTGCGCTTGCGGAACTGGCGCTCGAGCTGCTTGGAGAGGAACTCGTCCTCGTTGGGCACGAGGTTCGGCAGCGCCTCGACGATCGTGACCTCCGAGCCGAAGCTCTTCCACACGCTCGCGAACTCGACGCCGATGACGCCGCCGCCGAGGACGACGACCCGCTCGGGCACGTAGTCGAGGTTGATGGCCTCGGTGGAGGTGAGCACGCGGCCGCCGAGCTCGAGGCCGGGCAGCGTCTTCGAGTACGAGCCGGAGGCCAGGACGATGTTGCGGCCCTGGTAGCGCTGCCCGTCGACCTCGACGGTGTCCTGGCCGACGAGCTTGCCGGCGCCCTCGATCAGGGTGACCTTGTTGGCCTTCACCAGGCCCTGCAGGCCCTTGTAGAGGCGGGCGACGACGTTGTCCTTGTAGGAGTTGACGCCGCTCATGTCGATGCCCGACAGCGAGCTCTTGACGCCGAACTGCTCGCCCTCGCGCGCCGAGTCGGCCACCTCGGCGGCGTGCAGGAGGGCTTTGGTGGGGATGCAGCCGCGGTGCAGGCAGGTGCCGCCGACCTTGTCCTTCTCCACCAGCGCGACCGACAGGCCGAGCTCCGCGGCCCGGAAGGCGCAGGCGTAACCGCCCGACCCGGCTCCGAGGATGATGACGTCGTACGTGTCGCTCACTGCTGCTACTCCCGCGTCGGCGTGTGGCGTGCGGTGGCCCCGCGGCGGAGCGGTGACTCCGGCGGGGCGATGTCCGGCTTCATCCTTCCACCTCGCCCGAGGCGCTCGCCCGCCGATCAGCCCTGGCGGGCGATGTCGTCGAGCACGGCCGCGATCGTGCGCACGGGGACGCCGGTCCCGCCCTTGGGGGTGTACCCGTGCGGGCCGCCGGTGTTGAAGGCCGGGCCCGCGATGTCGAGGTGCACCCACGGCACGCCGTCGGCGACGAACTCGCGCAGGAAGATGCCGCCGACGAGCATGCCGCCGAAGCGGTGGTTGGTGACGTTGGCGAGGTCGGCGACGCGCGAGTCGAGGTCGCCGCGCAGCTCCTCGGGCAGCGGCATCGCCCAGCCGCCGTCGCCGGCGGCCACCGCCTGCGCGGCGACGCGGTCGCGGAAGGCGTCGGTGCCCATGACGCCCGGGGTGCGCGCGCCGAGCGCGACCAGCTGGGCGCCGGTCAGCGTGGAGGTCTCGAGCAGGTAGTCGGGGGAGTCCTCGCAGGCGCGGGCGATCGCGTCGCCGAGGATCAGCCGGCCCTCGGCGTCGGTGTTGAGGACCTCGACGGTGGTGCCGCCGTACATCGTCAGCACGTCACCGGGGCGGTACGCGGTGCCCGAGGGCATGTTCTCGGCCATCGGGACGGTGGCGACGACCTCGACGTCGAGCCCGAGCTCGGCGGCCAGGCAGGTCGCGGCGACGACGCCCGCGGCCCCGGACATGTCCGAGGTCATGTGGTCCATGTTCGCCGCCGGCTTGATCGAGATGCCGCCGGTGTCGAACGTGATGCCCTTGCCGACCAGCGCGACCTTCTTCGACGGGTTCGCGGGGCTGTAGGTCAGCCGGACCAGGCGCGGCGGCCGCGAGGACCCGCCGCCGACGCCCAGGACGCCGCCGAACCCGGCCTCCGCGAGCTGCGTCTCGTCGAGGATCTCGACGGTGACGCCCGCGCCCTCGGCGAGGGCCCTCGCGCGCTGCGCGAAGGCGTCGGGGTAGAGGTCGTTGGGCGGGGTGTTGACGAGGTCGCGGGCGGCGGTGACCCAGCGGGCGACGGTGGTCGCGCGGGTCACGACGGCCTCGTCCCCGGCACCGTCACCGCCGCCGACCAGCCCGACGCGGGCGAGCGCGGTCGGCGCGGTCTCGGGGTCCTTCTTGTACTCGGTGAAGGCGTAGTCGCCGAGCAGCGTGCCCTCGACCGTCGCGGCCAGGTCCAGCGTCGGGAGCGTGGTGACGACGTGCGCGGCGTGCCCGTGCAGGGTGCGCGCGGCGACACCGGCGGCGCGGCGGACCTGCTCGGCGAGGTCGGGGGCCTCGCCCGCCGTGTCGGCGCCCGGCTCCTTGCCCAGGCCGACCGCGAGCACCTGCGCGGCGCCGATCGCCCCGCGCGTCGGCACCCGGGTGACCTCCCCGGCCTTCCCGGTGCCGCCCAGGAGGGCGACGAGCGCGGGGAGCTCGCCGGCCAGCTCGCCGAGCACGGCCGTGTCGCCCGCCACGGCGGGATCCGCACCACCCTCACCGGGGCGGACGCCGACGACGAGGGCGTCGACGTCGGTGAGGGCGTCGGGGCCCGGCGTGGCGCCGAGGAGCTCGAGGGCGGGGGTGCTGCTCACGTGCGGTCTCTCCCCAGGTCGGCGGTGTCGATCACATGCTAGGACCGGACGCGCTCGGTTACCGTGCCGCGGGTGTCCGACACCGTGACCGACGCTCGCCGTAGCCCGCTGCACGACCGACACGTCGCCCTCGGGGCCTCGTTCGCCCCCTTCGGCGGCTGGGAGATGCCCGTCCAGTACTCGGGCACGGTGGCCGAGCACACGGCGACGCGCGAGTCCGTCGGCCTCTTCGACGTCAGCCACCTCGGCAAGGTCCGGATCAGCGGCCCGGGCGCGGCGGCGTTCGTCGACCGCTGCCTGACCAACGACCTCACCCGCATCGGGCCGGGCCAGGCGCAGTACACGCTGTGCTGCGCCGGGGACGGCGGGGTGATCGACGACCTCATCCTCTACCTGGTCGGCCCCGACGAGGTGTTCGCGGTGCCCAACGCCGCCAACTCGGCGGGGGTCGGCCGGCAGCTCGCCGACGTCGCGCCGGACGGGATCACGATCGCCGACGAGCACGACGCGCACGTCGTGCTCGCGGTGCAGGGGCCGCGGTCGCCGGAGGTGCTGGCCGCGCTGGGCCTGCCGGCGGACCAGGACTACATGGCGTTCGTGGACGCGGAGTGGTCCGGACGCCCTGTGCGCGTGTGCCGGACGGGCTACACCGGCGAGCGCGGCTACGAGCTCATCGCGCCGGCCGACGGGGCCGGGGAGCTGTGGGACGCGCTGGCCGCCGCCGTCGCCGAGCAGGGCGGCCTGCCCGCCGGCCTCGGCGCCCGCGACACCCTGCGCACCGAGGCCGGGCTGCCGCTGCACGGCCAGGACCTCGGCCCGGACATCACGCCGCTGCAGGCCCGGTGCGGGTTCGCGGTGGGCTGGAAGAAGGACACGTTCTGGGGCCGCGAGGCCCTGGCCGCCGAGCGGGAGGCCGGGCCGCGCCGCCGGTCGTGGGGCCTGCGGGCCACCGGGCGCGGAGTGCCGCGGGGGCACATGTCGGTCAAGCGGGGTGACGAGGTCGTCGGCGAGACCACCTCGGGCACCTTCTCCCCGACGCTCAAGACCGGCATCGCGCTCGCGCTGCTCGACACCGCCGCGGGTCTCGACGAGGGCGACGTCGTGGCGATCGACGTCCGTGGCCGCTCGCTCGAGTGCGAGATCGTCAAACCGCCTTTCGTGGCCTCGCACGTGCGGTGAGGATGCCGGGGTGAGCCTTCCCACGTCCGACCCCGGCGTCTTCCGCTTCCGCTCGCAGGCCGAGCAGGCGGGCCCGGCGATCTTCCTCGCGCCCGGCGACGTCACCGGCGGCGGCTACGGGCTGTTCGAGAGCGCCGCCGAACCGGGACGGATGGGTGCCGTGCCGCACTACCACACGGGGTTCACCGAGGCCTTCTGGGTGATCTCCGGGCGGCTCGCGGTGATGAGCGGGCGGGAGTGGCAGGTGCTGGGCAGCGGCGACTTCGCCCACGTGCCCGTCAACGGCGTGCACGCCTTCCGCGCGGCGGGCGACGAGCAGGCTCGCTTCCTCATCCTGTTCGTGCCCGGCTCGCCGGCGTCGCGGTACCCGCGCGAGCACTACTTCCGCGGCCTCGCCGAACGCCTCGCCCGCGGCGCCTCGCCGGAGGAGATCGACGAGTTCGCCCTCGAGTGCGACCAGGTCAACCTGCGCGACTGGGAGAGCGACCCCATCCCCTCGTGAGTACTTTCCGACCCTATAGCGCCGGAAAGTGCTCACGTACGGGACCGGCGGCCGCCCGGGCGCTCGGCGGTGTCGTCGAGGTCGACGCCGACGTGGTCGTCGAGCCACTGACCCAGCGGCGCGAGCCGGCGCCAGGTCGTCGCGACGCGGTCGGCGAGCTCCGGGCTGTGGAGCTCGTCCGAGGGCGGCCACGAGTACCAGGCGAACAGGCTCTTGTGGCGCAGCAGCGCGAGGCGCGGGTGCGCGGGGTCGACGCCGCGCGGGCGGGACTTCAGCTGCTCGCCGCCGATCGTGAACCCGTCGGCCCGCAGGCCGTCGACGATCTCCTCGAGCGCCGGGCCGTGCCGGGCGTCGTCCACCGCCGCGCGGAAGCGGGCGACCTGCGCCGAGGTCATCCGGTAGTACCCGCCGGCCATCATGAGGCCGTCGGCGGAGACCTGGACGTAGTGCGGCCCGGCGGTGGCCCCGCACTGAGTCTTGTAGGGCGTCTTGTCGGCCGCGAACCGCACGTCGCGGTAGGGGCGGAACACCTTGCCCGCGCCGAACTCCGCCTCGAGGTCGGCGAGCAGCGCGAGCATCGGTGCCCGCACCTGCTCGTCGTAGACCGCCTTGTTGTCGGTCCAGTACGCCTTGGTGTTGTCGGCCTCGAGACCCTCGTAGAAGTCGACGACCGCGTCGCCGAAGCCGGGGAACGTCACGACGCCATCCTGACGTGTAGACACGAGCCGTGTCCGGAGCGGTGCACGAGTCGGTGCTCGACGCCATCGGGGCCACCCCGCTGATCCGCCTCCGGCGGGTCGCCGAGGGGCTGGCCCCGCGCATCTACGTCAAGGCCGAGTGGCTCAACGCCGGCGGCAGCGTGAAGGACCGCGCGGCCCTGGCGATGGTCCGCGCCGCCGAGCGGTCGGGGGACCTGCGGCCCGGCGGGGTGATCGTCGAGGGCACCTCGGGCAACACCGGGATCGGGCTGGCGCTCGTCGGCGGGTACCTCGGCTACCGGACGCTGATCGTCGTCCCGGACACGACGGCGGCCGAGAAGATCGCCGCGCTCCGGGCGTACGGCGCCGAGGTCGTGCTGACCCCGGGCGGGCTGCCGGGCGACGACCCGCGCCACGTCGTCAACCTCGCCGCCCGCGTCGCCGCCGAGACGCCGGGCGGCTGGCTCGCCGACCAGTACGGCAACCCCGCCAACCCGCAGGCCCACCGCGACACCACCGCGCCCGAGATCTGGGCCCAGACCGGCGGCGCGGTGACGTGCCTCGTCGCCGGCATCGGGACGGGCGGGACGCTCTCGGGCACCGGCGCGGCGCTCAAGGACCTCGGTCCGGTGCGCGTCGTCGGCGTCGACCCCGAGAACTCGGCCTACGGCGGCGGGGACGGCAGCCCGTACTACGTCGAGGCGATCGGGCACTACGTCCACCCCGACACCGTCGACGACGCCTGGCCGGAGAACTGGGACCGGAGCGTCGCCGACGAGATCGTGCGCGTCGACGACCGCACGACGATGGTGACCGCCCGCCGCCTGGCCCGCGAGGAGGGCCTGCTCCTGGGCGGGTCGTCGGCGACGGCCGTGGCCGGGGCGCTGCGGGTGGCCCGCGACCTGGGGCCCGACGACGTCGTCGTGGTCGTCGCGCCCGACTCCGGCCGGGCGTACCTGTCGAAGTACTTCGACGACGGGTGGCTGCGCCGGCTGGGGTTCACCGACGAGCCGGGGTCCGTGGGCGAGCTGGCGGTGGACCTCCCTGTGCTGCGCGCGTCGTGGACGGTCGCGCGGGCCCGGCAGGTGCTCGCCGGCGTCCCCGGCCCGGTGCCCGTGTCCCACGACCGCGAGGCCGGGACCGCCGCGCCCGCGGAGATCCTGGGGGCGCTCGCGGCCCGCGACCTCGACGGGCTGCCCGCCGGCGACGCCGTCGCCGCGCACGCCCGCCCGGCGCCGCCGAGCGTCGGCGCGGGGGAGGGGATCGAGGCCGTCCGGGAGATCGTCGGGGACGGCGAGGTCGCCTGGGTGGTGCGCGACGGACGGGTCACGGGGCTGGTGACGCGGTCCGCGCTCGGCCTTCCCCCGACGTCTAGGCTGACCTCATGAGTACGACCTTCGCCCACACCCCGCACCCCGCCCCGGCGTCCGCGGAGCGTGTGGCGGAGGTACTCGCCGCGCCCGGGTTCGGGAAGTTCTTCACCGACCACATGATCACGATCTCCTGGGACGCCGCCCGCGGCTGGCACGACGCCACCGTCGGGCCGTACCAGCCGCTGTCGATGGACCCCGCCTCCGTCGTCCTGCACTACAGCCAGACGATCTTCGAGGGGCTCAAGGCCTACCGCTGGGCCGACGACTCGGTGCACGCCTTCCGCCCCGCGGCCAACGCGGACCGGATGGCCCGCTCGGCCGAGCGGCTCGCGATGCCCCCGCTGCCCGAGGACCTGTTCCTCGACTCGCTGCACGAGCTCATCGCGGTCGACCACCGCTGGGTGCCGGCCGCGGGCGGCGAGGACTCGCTGTACCTGCGCCCGTTCATGATCGGGTCGTCGTCGGGCCTGGGGGTGCGGCCCAGCGAGGAGTACCTCTACCTCCTCATCGCGTCCCCGGCGGGCGCCTACTTCCCGCGCGGCCTGGCCCCGGTGACCGTGTGGCTGTCCACCGACTACGTGCGCGCGGTGCCCGGCGGCACCGGCGAGGCGAAGTGCGGCGGCAACTACGCGGCCTCGCTCGCCGCGCAGGCCCAGGCGTCGGCGCAGGGGTGCGACCAGGTGGTGTGGCTCGACGGCTTCGAGCACCGGTGGATCGAGGAGATGGGGGGCATGAACCTGTTCTTCGTGTTCACCGACTCCTCGGGCGCGGTCGAGGTCGTCACCCCCGAGCTCTCGGGCTCGCTGCTGCCCGGCGTGACCCGCCGGTCGCTGCTCGAGCTCGCGCAGGAGGAGGGCGCCACGGTCACCGAGCGCCGGATCTCCACCGACGAGCTGGAGAAGGAGGTCGCCGCGGGCCACCTCACCGAGGTGTTCGCGTGCGGCACGGCCGCGGTGATCACGCCGGTCGGCACGGTGAAGCACGAGGGCGGCGGATACGACATCGGCGACGGCACGCCCGGCCCGATGACCCACCGCCTGCGCGACCGCCTCACCGCCATCCAGCGCGGCGCGGCCCCGGACCCGCGCGGGTGGATGTCGAAGCTCGCCTGAGGGCGCTTCGCTGCTAACCGCCGGTCGCGAGCACGATCAGGGCGGCGGTGGCGGCGAGCTCCGCGCAGGCGCCGAACACGTCGCCCGAGACGCCGCCGAGGCGCCGGCGCGCGTGGGCGGCCGCGAGCACGACGACGACCCCGGCGAGCAGGGCGCCCACCGGCGCGCGCCAGCCCAGCACCGGGAACGCGCCCGCCGCGAGCACCGCCGCCCACGCCGGCGCGACCCACGCCGGCTGGGTCCCGGCGACCAGCGCGCCGAGGCCGTCGGGCGACGCCGCCGGTACCCCGCGGCGGGCGATCCACGCGAAGGCGGCGCGCCCGAGGCCCAGGGCGAGGGCTCCGCCGACCACGGCCACGACCAGCCCCCGCTCCGCGAGCGCCCCGAACGCCGTGGCCTGCACGCCGAGCACCACGACCAGCCAGACCACCGCGAACGCCCCGGTGCCCGGGTCCCGCATCACGGCGAGCGTGCGGGCGGCGTCGCCGTGGCTGCCGAGGCCGTCGGCGAGGTCGGCGAGCCCGTCGAGGTGCAGGCCCCGGGTGGCCAGGGCGCCGAGCCCGACGGCGACGAGGCCCCCGAGCACCTCGGGCGCGCCGAGGGCGACGAGACCCGCCGCGGCCGCGCCGAGGAGCGCGCCGAGGACCACGCCGACCACCGGCACCACGGCCAGCGCGACCGCCGCCGCCGGCCGGTCGATCCGCGAGGCCCGCACCGGCGCGACGGTGAACATGGCGACCGCGAGGGCGACGCCGGCGCGCAGCATCAGGGCGTAGCAGCGACGGCCGCGCGCACCAGCCCGACCGCCGTGAGCGCGCCCGTGCCCTGCCCGGCGCGCATCTGCAGGTCGAGCAGCGGTTCGAGGCCGAGGACGTCGAGCGCGAGGGCCTGGGCGGGCTCGGTGCACCGCGACCCGGCGACCCACCAGGCGCGCGCGCCGGGCGCTCCGGTGTCGGCGAGCAGCGCGGCCACGGCCGTCGCGGCGCCGTCGAGCAGCACCGGGGTGCGCCGGCGGGCGGCCTGAGCGAGGAAGCCCACGAGCGCGGCGAGGTCCGCCCCGCCCGCGACGCGCAGGAGCCCCTGCGGGTCCCGGCGCACCGACCGGGCGCGCCACAGCCCGTCACGCACCGCGGCGGCCTTCACCATCCACACGCGGTCGTCGATCCCGCTGCCGCGTCCCACCACCGCCACCGGTTCGCGGCCCGTCATCGACGCCCCGAGCACGGCCGTCGGGGTGCTCACGCCGACCCCCAGCTCGCCGGCGACGAGCAGGTCGGCGCCCTCGTCGACCTCCTCGTCGGCCACCTCCCGGCCCGCGCGCACCGCGGCGGCGGCCTGTTCCTCGGTGAGGACGTCCTCGCGGTCGAGGCGCCCGCCGCCCCGGACGACGGCGCGGTCATCCCGGGCGTCACCGGTCGCGGGCGCGGCGAGGCCCACGTCGACGACCCGCAGCCCGGCCCCCGCCGTCTCGGCGAAGCGGCAGACCGGCGAGGAGCCGTCGCGCGCGGCCGCGACCCGGGCCGCGGTCTCGGTGGGCGCGTGCGCGGACACCCCGGCGGCGGCGATCCCGTGGTCGGCGGCGAACAGCACAGCCCGCACCCGCCGCGGCGCGCGGGCCGGCGCCCGGCCCTGGCAGGCGGCGAGCCACGCCGCGAGCTCCTCGAGACGCCCGTAGCTGCCGCCGGGCAGCGCCGACAGGGCCTCGCGGCGGGCGGTCTCGTCGGGGGGCGCCACGGCGTTCGACGAGGCGGTCGAGGTCGCGGGCTGCACGCCGACGACGGTATCCAGAGGTCTCACCGCAGTCGCAGCGGCACCCCGGCCACCAGCAGCCACACCTCGTCGCACACCGCGGCGAGCTCCTGGTTGAGCGCGCCCAGCTCGTCGCGGAAGCGCCGGCCCGCGCTCGTCGAGGGCACGACGCCCAGCCCGACCTCGGCGGACACGAGCACCAGCCTCCCGGCGAACCCCTCGACGGCGGCGACGAGGTCCGCGCGGGCGGCCGACACCGACGGCGCGTCGCGCTCCCAGCCCGCGTCGTCGAGCAGGCCGGTCACCCAGGTGGCGAGGTCGTCGACGAGCACCGGGTCGGCGGGCGCGCCCCTCAGGACGGCGGGGACGTCGGCGTCCTCGGCGGTCCGCCACCCGGCGGGGCGGCGGGCGCGGTGGACGGCGACGCGGTCGGCCCACTCGGGGTCGGCGGCCGGGTCGACGCCGCGCGCCGTCGCCACGTAGAGGGCGGGCGCGTCGGTGTCGAGCAGGGCCTCGGCGTACGCAGACTTGCCCGAGCGGGTGCCGCCGAGGACGAGGACGCGGGAGATCAGGCCACCCGTCAGTCGACCGCCGTGCCGCGCGCCACCCGCGGCGCCGGCATCCGCAGCTTGCGGATCTGGGTGGCCCGCGTGAAGGCGTACCAGCCGTACGAGAGGCCGCCGACCTGCTCGTCCGGGAACTTCGCGCGCACCTTCGACACGACGAGGCGGCCGAGCAGCACGCCCTCGAGGGCCATCATCACGAGCATGATCAGGCAGATCAGGCTGCCCGCGGTCTGCACGGCGGGGACCGGGACGATCACGGTGACGAAGATGACCACCGCGAGGGGCATGAACAGGCCCATGAGGTTGCGCCGGCCGTCGACGATGTCGCGCGCGTAGGCCCGGGCGGGCCCGCGGTCGCGGGGCATGAGCACCTTGTCGTCGCCGGCCATCATGCGCTTGCGGCGATCGGCGGAGGCCGCGCGGCGCTCCTCCTTGCTGCCGCGCATCGTGCGGGCGCGCTTGATCGCCTCGCGCTGGGTCTTGGGCGCCGGCGCGACCGGGCCGCGCTTCTTGCCCTCCGCGTCGCGGCGAGACGGCGTCGGGCGGCCCTTGCCCGCGGTCTGCGACCGCACCCGCTCGCCGACCACGACGCTCTCGCGGTCCTCGGTCTCGTCCGTCGCGGGGGCGTCGGAGGACTCGGAGGAGGCGGTGCCGCGGCGCAGGAACTTCACGCCGCCCAGGATAGGGCACCGCATCGATGGTCGAGCTCCGCAAGCTTCGTCTCCGGCCCGACCCCCTACCGTGATCGGCATGCGCGTCCTGCTCGCCCCTGACTCCTTCGGCGGCAGTCTCACCGCCGCCGAGGCCGCGACGGCGATGGCGGAGGGCTGGGCGCGCGCGCATCCGGCCGACACGACCGTGCTGCTGCCGCTCGCGGACGGCGGCACCGGCTTCGTGGAGGTCCTGCACACGGCGCGCGGCGGCACCCGTCACGACGTCGAGGTCACGGGCCCGCTGGGGGAGCCGACGACAGCGACGTGGCTGGAACTGGACGGGACCGCGTATGTCGAGTCGGCGTCGGCGTGCGGGCTGCACCTGGTGCCCGAGCGCACCCCGGCGACGGCGGCGGCCGCGACGAGCCGGGGAGTCGGCGAGCTGGTGGCCGGCGCGCTCGCGCGGGAGCCGGCGCGGATCGTCGTCGGTCTCGGCGGTTCGGCCTGCACCGACGGCGGCGCCGGCATGCTCGCGGCGCTGGGTGCCGAGCCCCTCGACGACCGCGGCCACCCGGTGCCCGACGGCGGGGCGGGGCTGGCGTCGGTGACGCGCCTGGTCGGGCTGCCGGGGGTCCGCGAGCGTCTGGCGGGCGTCGAGCTGGTCGTCGCCGCCGACGTCGACCACGTCCTCACCGGTCCCGAGGGCGCCGCGGCGGTGTTCGGGCCCCAGAAGGGCGCCGACGAGGACACCGTCGCCGCTCTCGACGCGGCCCTCGCCACCTGGGGCGGCGTGCTGGGGGAGGAGTGCGGGCTCCCCGGTCTCGCGACGCAGCCCGGCGCGGGTGCGGCGGGGGGCCTGGGCGCCGCCCTCGCCGCGCTGGGGGCCACCCGCGTGCCCGGCGGGGAGCTCGTCCGCGACGTCGCCGGGCTGGACGCGGCCATGGAGCGCGCGGACCTGGTCGTCACCGGCGAGGGCGCCCTCGACGAGCAGTCGCTGCACGGCAAGCTCGTCTCCGTCGTCGCCGCGCGGGCCCGCGAGCACGGGGTGCCGTGCATCGCGCTGGCCGGGCAGGTGCACATCGGCGGCAACCAGGCGCTCGAGGCCGGGCTCGAGGGGGCCTACTCGGTCGCCGCCGACGCGGGATCGGTCGAGTCGGCGCTGGCCGACCCCGCCGCCCGCCTCGCGGACCTGGCCGAGGGCGTGGCCCGGCGGTGGGGCAACCGACCCCCGGGAGACGGAGCGGAGCGGAGCTCGACGTGACGGCGGGGTGAGCGCGCTCGCATGAAGCACCGCCCGTGGTGTGCGAGCATGGGGACAGGCCGCGGATCGGGTACACCGGTCTCGCGGGAATACACGGCACCGCGACGAGTTGTGCCGGGTGAGTGCACTGCGTCCCGGGAGCTCAAGGGAGAACCATGACCGTCGAGAACCCTGCCGCGCCGACCGAGGCCGAGCTCAAGCCGCACGGCGTCGAGCTGACCGACCAGGCGGCCGGGAAGGCGAAGGCCCTGCTCGACCAGGAGGGCCGCAACGACATGTCGCTGCGCATCGCCGTGCAGCCCGGCGGCTGCGCCGGCCTGCGCTACCAGCTGTTCTTCGACGACCGCAGCCTGGACGGCGACCTCGAGCGCGACTTCAACGGCCTGACCGTCGCGGTCGACCGCATGAGCGCCCCGTACCTGCAGGGCGCGGTCATCGACTTCGTCGACACCATCGAGAAGCAGGGCTTCACGATCGACAACCCCAACGCGGGTGGATCGTGCGCCTGCGG
The DNA here is from genome assembly GCF_037400335.1 of Actinomycetospora flava. Taxonomy (NCBI): domain Bacteria; kingdom Bacillati; phylum Actinomycetota; class Actinomycetes; order Pseudonocardiales; family Pseudonocardiaceae; genus Actinomycetospora; species Actinomycetospora flava. The sequence goes on along the minus strand of NZ_JBBEGM010000004.1, from coordinate 75,070 downwards.
CGACAGCTTCAACTGATCGCGCGGAAGACGACACACGGCCCCGGACCTCGTCGAGGTCCGGGGCCGTCGTGCGTCCGGGGGTGTCAGATCCCGGAGACCTCGGCGGCGACCTTCGCGCGCAGGTCCTGCGGGGGCTGGGCACCCAGCTGGGCGACGACGTGCGACGCGGCGACCGCGCCGATGCGCCCCGAGGTGGCGTGGTCGAGCCCGCGGGTCCAGCCGTAAAGGAAGCCGCCGGCGTAGGCGTCGCCCGCGCCGGTGGTGTCGACGAGCTCGTCGGCGTCGCGGACCCCGACCTGCTCGACCGAGCCGTCCGCGTCGTACACCGTCGAACCCTTGGGGCCGTGGGTGACGACGACGACCTCGGCGTTGCCGCCGTGGCCGCGCAGCAGCGACGTGATCTCCTCGGAGCCGACCAGCGCCGCGACCTCGTCCTCGTCGGCGATGAGGATCTCGACGTTCTCGCGCAGGAGCTCGCGGAAGTACTCACGGTGGCGCTCGACGCAGCCGGCGTCCGACAGCGTCAGGCCCACCCGGGCCTCGCTCTTGGAGGCGGCGTCGACGACCTTGCCGATGGTGGCGCGGGCCTGCTCGGTGTCGGCGAGGTAGCCCTCGATGAGGCTGACCCTGCTGCCCGCGACGTCGTCCTGCTCGATGTCGTCGGGGCCCAGCGCGGTGCAGGCACCCAGGAAGGTGCTCATGGTGCGCTCGCCGTCGGGCGTCACCATGACCAGGCAGCGGGCGGTCGCCGGGCTGCCCGACAGCGCCGGCGTCGTGAAGTGCACGCCGTGCGAGCGGATGGACTCGGTGAACGAGGTGCCCAGCCGGTCGTCCGAGACCTTGCCGACGTAGCCGGCGTCGGCGCCGAGCGCCGCGGCGATGGCGATGGTGTTGGCGACGCTGCCGCCCGAGCGCTCCGTCGTGTCGCCGGCCTCGGTGTAGAGCTTCTCGGCCTGGGCCTCGTCGATGAGCGTCATGCCGCCCTTGGGCAGCTCGTGCGCACGGATGGTGTCGTCGTCCGTGCGGAACAGCACGTCGACGATGGCGTTGCCGATCCCCAGTACGTCCATGCCTACCTCTCGAATCGCTACGTCCTCCGGACCCAGCGACCGTAGGGGAAACTCAGCGCGACCGGGACCGGACCGTTGCGTGGCGCACGTTCACGCATACACCGGGTAGTTGGGCTCGGGGATCTCCGGGCGGATGCGCTGCTCGACGAAGATGCCGTGCCAGAGCATGAACACGAGCAGTGTCCAGATGCGGCGCGAGTGGTCGACCGGACCGGCGCGGTGCTCGTCGATGAGCCGCAGGACCGCGGCCTTGTCGAGGATCGCGTCGGTCTGCGAGTCGCGGACGATCTGGCGCGCCCAGTCGAGCATGTCGTGCGCGAGCCAGTAGCGGATCGGCACCGGGAACCCGAGCTTGCGCCGGTTCAGCACGTGCGGCGGGACGATGCCGTCGATCGCGCGGCGCAGCGCGTACTTCGTGGTGCCGTGCGCGACCTTCTGCTCGGTCGGCAGGTGCGACGCGACCTCGAACACCTCGCGGTCGAGGAACGGCACGCGCAGCTCGAGCGAGTTGGCCATCGTCATCTTGTCGGCCTTGACGAGGATGTCGCCGCGCAGCCACGTGAACAGGTCGACGTGCTGCATCCGCGCCACCGGGTCCCAGCTGCCCGAGTCGGCGTACAGGGGAGCGGTGACGTCGACGTGCGACAGGCCCGGGTCGTGACCGCGCAGGACGGCCGCGAGCTGGTCGTTGCGGAAGATCCGCGCGTTGCCGTAGTAGCGCTCCTCGAGGGGGAGCGCGCCGCGGCGCAGCAGGTCCTTGCCGCGCATGCCGTCGGGCAGCCGGGTCGAGAGCGCGCCCGCGAGCTTGCGCACGGCGCCGGGCAGCTTCTCGAACGGCGCGAGGGACAGCGGCTCCTTGTAGATCGTGTAGCCGCCGAAGAGCTCGTCGGCGCCCTCGCCGGAGAGCACGACCTTGACGTGCTTGCGAGCCTCGCGCGCCACGAACCACAGGGGGACGAGCGCGGGGTCGGCCACCGGGTCGTCGAGGTACCAGACGATGAGCGGCAGCGCGTCCATCATCTCCTGGGCGGTGACCTCGCGGACGACGTGGCGCACGCCGATCGCCTCGGCGGACTCGCGCGCGACGTCGACCTCGGAGTAGCCCTCGCGCTCGAAGCCGGTGGTGAAGGTGATGAGGTCCGGGTTGTGCTCGCGCGCGAGTGCCGCGATCGCCGTCGAGTCGACGCCGCCGGAGAGGAAGGCGCCCACGGTGACGTCGGCGCGCATGTGCTTGGCGACCGAGTCGCGCAGCACCTCGGTGATCTCCGCGTGCAGGCGGACCTCGTCGTCGACCGGCTTCACGTCGAACTGCGGGACGAAGTAGCGCTCGGCGGTCATCGGCTCGCCGGGGACCACGGTGAAGCTCGTCCCGGACTCCACGCGGCGGATCGAGCGGTGCAGCGTCAGGGGCTCGGGGACGTACTGCAGCTGCAGGTAGTGCTGCAGCGCGGTCGGGTCGGGCGCCGTGGTGGGCTCGCCGAGGGCCGTCGCCAGCTCCAGCAGGCTCTTCTTCTCGCTCGCGAACGCGACCCCGTGCGGGCCGGCCGAGACGAACAGCGGCTTGATGCCGAACGGGTCGCGCGCGCCGAACAGCACGCGGTCGCGGGTGTCCCAGATGAGGAACGCGAACATGCCCCGCAGCCGGCGCACCGCGTCCGGACCCCACACGTCGTAGGCGGCGACGATCGCCTCGGTGTCGCCCTCGGTGGCGAACCGGACGCCGTGGTCGCGGGCGAGCTCCTCACGCAGTTCGAGGTAGTTGTAGATCTCGCCGTTGAAGACGATGCGGTACCGGTCGCTCGCGTACGTCAGGGGCTGGTGCGAGCCCTCGACGTCGATGATCGAGAGCCGGTTGAAGCCGAGCACCACGTCCTCGTCGTGCCACTCGCCGGACTCGTCCGGACCGCGGTGGCGCATGCACACGAGGCTCTCGCGCACCGCTTCCGCGCGGGCCGGGGCCGCACCGTCGGACGTGATCAATCCCATCAGGCCGCACACGCGTCCGCTGACACCTCCGGTTCCGGGGTCGCCCTGCCGCCCGGCGCCGCCGGGTCGGGCCAGTATGACGACCCGGCGGGATCGATCCGGTCGTGCCCTCTCGCCGGCGGGTCCGCTGCGCTGCGCGCCGCAGGGTCCGGCCTTCGGCACGGCAGCTCCGCTGCGCCGCGTGCCGCAGGGTCCGGCCTCCGGCGCGGCAGCTCCGCTGCGCTGCGCGCCGCAGGGTCCGGCCTTCGGCGCGGCAGCTCCGCTGCGCTGCGCGCCGCAGGGTCCGGCCTTCGGCGCGGCAGCTCCGCTGCGCTGCGTGCCGCAGGAACGGGCGACCCGCCGCGCCCCTCCGACAGCGCGTAGTGGCTGGCTCGGCTAGTCTCCGCACCGACGTCGGGGCCCGGGTCCGCCGGGCCGCTCACCACGCCGACGCCGGGCTGTATGACCAGCGCGGACGTGGGGGCACCGCCCGAGAAGGAAGGCAGCCAGCAGTGCGCCGAGATGGGACGCCGGTCCGGAGCCGCACCGGTCGCGTGCGCCGGACCGTGGGCCTGGCCGTCGCGGCCGTCGCCGTGGCCGTGACCACCTCCGGCTGCTCCGTCGAGGAGGTCCTGCGCTTCGGCTGGCCCGTCGGCGTGACGCCCGAGGCCACCCAGATGCGTGTCCTGTGGACCTGGGCCGCGGTCGCCGCCCTCGTCGTCGGCGTGCTGGTCTGGGGGGCGACGGCCTGGACCGTCGCGTTCCACCGCAAGAAGGCCGGCGAGTCGGACCTGCCGCGGCAGTTCCAGTACAACCTGCCGCTCGAGCTGGTGCTCACGGTCGTCCCGCTGATCATCGTCGCGGTGCTCTTCTACTTCACCGTCGTCGTGCAGAACGTGGTCGACCGGAACGCGTCGGGCGACGAGCTGCAGGTCGACATCGTCGGCTTCCAGTGGAACTGGGAGTTCAGCTACCCCGAGACACCGGGGCCGAACGGTGAACCGGTGGGCGTCGTCGGCACCACCACCCAGGTGCCGATCCTGGTGCTGCCGACCGACCGGGCAATCGCCTTCACGCAGGAGTCGCAGGACGTCATCCACTCGTTCTGGGTGCCGGAGTTCCTGTTCAAGCGCGACGTCATTCCGAACCCGGCCGAGAACGACCAGAAGAACACCTGGGTGATCGACCGGATCGAGCGGCCCGGCGCCTTCGTCGGCCGCTGCGCGGAGTTCTGCGGCGCGTACCACTCGATGATGAACTTCGAGGTCCGCGCCCTGCCGCCCGCACAGTTCGACCAGTTCCTGCGTCTTCGCGGGCAGGTCAACCCGCAGACCGGCCAGGGCTACACCACCCCGGAGGCCCTGCAGGCGCTGAACTGCGGCGAGCTCTGCAACCCGCAGGCGATCACGACGCCGCCGTTCGACCAGAGCCCCACCTCGCAGATCGCCGTCAAGTGAGGACCCGATGAGAGTCGAATCCCGCATCTTCGAGATCCTCACCGTCTTCTGCTTCGTCTGCGCGATCGTGTACGGCATCCTCTCGGGCGAGGAGGTCGGCATCGTCGCCCTGACGCTGACCGGCGGCCTCACCCTGATCATCGGGACGTACTTCCGCTTCGTGGCGCGCCGCCTCGAGGAGCGCCCCGAGGACAACCCGGAGGCCGAGGTCTCCGACGGCGCCGGCGACCTGGGCTTCTTCAGCCCGGGCAGCTACTGGCCGATCGCCGTCGCCGGCGGCACCGCCATGACGGGCCTCGGGATCGCCCTGTGGCAGTGGTGGCTGATCGTCCTCGCCGGCATCGGCCTGATCATCGCCATCTGCGGCCTCGTCTTCGAGTACCACGCGGGCCCCGAGGCGCACTGACGCCGTATCACACGCCCCGGCCCCGCTCCGCGCGTCGGAGCGGGGCCGTGGTGTTTCTACGGGGGCTTTCCGGGTATCTGAGACGCCCTGTGCGGGCCTCGGGCGCCGTGAGCGGACTCCGGGGTCAGGCGGCGGGTGGTGGGCGTGTGGCCCGGGGGTTGGCGCGAGCGGCACGGTGCTCATGGTCGGCGAGCTCGCCGCCCTGCCGAATGTGCCTGTCGTGTCCCGGGCGCCGGCGCCGTGGTGGTCAGGGGCGCGACATCGACCTCCGCGCGACGCCGAGGGTGCATGAGGCGCTCCTGATCACGGCGTCAGGGGCCTCGGGCGCTCCCTGGACGCCTTCGTCCCTTGTGGGTCCCGCGGTGCCCCGCCCGTGCCCTTGGGTCGGCAACGAACGCGCCGTTCGCTGCTTCTGCGCGAGCGAACGGCGCGTTCGTGTCATGGCGCGGGGTGGGGCGGCGGCTCGGGCCCGGCGCGAGCGGCACGGTGCGCATGATCGACGGGTCGGCGGCCTGCCGAACGTGCTTGGCAGGCGCGTGCCGGGCGCCGGCGCCGCGATGATCAGGGGCGCGCTATCGACCTTCGCGCGCCGCCGAGGGTGCATGAGGCGCTCCTGATCACCCGCGTTACGGGCCCTCGGAGCCCCAGACCCCCAAGCGCTGACCGAGCTGGCGGATTCTCTGACGTTCAACGTCAGCGTGGCCGCCACGCTGACACACGCTGTGCGTCCGATCAGCCGCCCGCCGGCGTGTCGCGCCGGCGAGCGTGTGGCGATCCTGGCGTCACATGCCAGCGATGCCGCATCGCTCGCACAGGCAGCGATGAACGACCTATGAACGACGACGGGCCGGGAGCGTCGTGGTGACGCCCCCGGCCCGTCGTGGGTCGTGCCGAGTGCCTACTCCTGGATGTCGCGGGGGCGGCCGGCGTCCGGACGGCCCGCGAGCTCGCGGCTCTCGCTCGGCTCCACCTGGAGCGGGTCCTTGCCGCCGCCGCCGAGGGCGTCCTGCTCCTCGGGCGGGTCGGGGCGGAACCAGCCGCCCTTGAGGGGCTGGCCGGCCGAGCCGAGGTCGTTCATCCGCTTGGGCACCTTGGCGCCCTGGTACTCGAGCGGGATGGCGTGGCCGTGGTCGTCGACGCCGCCGAGGGGCTGGTGCACCTCGATGAACTCGCCGTGCGGCAGGCGCTTGATGTGCCCGGTCTCGATGCCGTGCTCGAGCACCTCGCGGTCGCTGCGCTGGAGGCCCAGGCAGATGCGGTAGGTCGCGAAGTACACGAGCGGCGGCAGCACGAGCAGGCCGATGCGCCCGATCCACGTCATCACGTTCAGGGAGATGTCGAACGTGTAGGCGAAGATGTCGTTGCCGCAGGCCAGGACCAGCCAGAAGTAGAACGACATCGCCATCATGCCGGTGGCCGTGCGGACGGGGACGTCGCGCGGGCGCTGCAGCAGGTTGTGGTGGGCGTCGTCGCCGGTCAGCTTGCGCTCGAGCAGCGGGTAGAGCGCCAGCAGGGTGGTGAGGATGCCCATCCCGATCACGGCCGGGAAGAAGATCGCCGGGATCGTGTACCGGCCGAACAGGTACATCTCCCACGACGGCCACAGCCGGACCGCGCCGTCGAACACCGCCATGTACCAGTCGGGCTGGGACCCGGCGGAGACCTGTGTCGGGTCGTACGGGCCGAGCTTCCAGATCGGGTTGATCTGGAACATGCCCGACATCATCGCCATCGCGCCGACCGAGACGACCATGAAGCCGCCGGCCTTGGTGGCGAACGTCGGCAGGATGCGGACGCCGACGACGTTGCGCTCGGTGCGCCCCGGCCCGGGGAACTGCGTGTGCTTCTGGAACCACACGAGCGCCACGTGGACCGCGATGACCGCCGTGATGAGCCCGGGCAGCAGGAACACGTGGACGATGTACAGGCGCGGGATGATGATCGTTCCCGGGAACTCGCCGCCGAGGATCGCCCAGTGCAGCCAGGTGCCGATCACGGGGATCGACAGGACGATCGCCGAGAGGCCGGTGCGCAGGCCCGTGCCGGAGAGCAGGTCGTCGGGCAGCGAGTAGCCGAGGAAGCCCTCGATCATGCCGGTGAGCAGCAGGACGACGCCGAGCACCCAGTTGGTCTCGCGCGGGCGGCGGAACGCTCCGGTGAAGAACGTCCGCATCATGTGCGCGATCATCGCGGCGACGAACAGCAGCGCCGCCCAGTGGTGGACCTGGCGGATGAACAGGCCGCCGCGGACGTCCATCGAGATGTTCACGGTCGACTCGTAGGCCATCGACACCGTGACGCCCCGGAGGCCGGGGTAGACGCCCTCGTACGTGGTCTCGGCCATGGAGGGGTCGTAGAAGATCGCCAGCCAGGTGCCCGAGATCAGCAGCACGATGAAGCTGTACATCGCGACTTCGCCGAGCATGAAGGACCAGTGCGTCGGGAAGACCTTGTTGATCTGCCGACGGATGCCGCCCGCGGGGTGGACGCGGCTGTCGACCTCGTCGGCGGCGGTGCCGGCGAGCTTCATCGCCAGGCCGCCACCCTTGCGCGTGGGTGTGGTGATCGAGCTCATGAGTTGCGCTCCCAGAACGCCGGACCCACCGGTTCGATGAAGTCGCTGCGTGCGTACAGGTACCCCTGATCGTCCACCGCGATCGGCAGTTGCGCCAGTGGACGGGTCGCCGGACCGAAGACGGGCTTGGCGTACTCGTTGGCCTGGAACTGCGACTGGTGGCAGGGGCACAGGATGCGGTTCGTCTGGTCCTCGTACAGCGACGTGGGGCACCCCATGTGGCTGCAGATCTTCGAGTAGGCGAACAGCGTGCCGTAGTTGAAGTCCTCCTGACCCGCGCGCTTGATCACCGCGACGTTCGGCCGGAGGCGGATGAGCATGACCGGCGAGTCCGACGAGCGGACGCCCTCGGCGACGTGCTCGGGGTCGACCAGCTCCTCCTCGGGCAGCACGACCTCGGTGCCCGTCGTGCCCGCACGCAGGAACTCCTCGAGGACCGCCGGGTCGCGGACCTCGTCGGCGTGGAACGGGAAGACCGTCTCCATCGCGCCGGGCTCGAGGTCGTTGGCGCGCACCAGCACGACGTCGCGCGCGTTCCCGTTGAACTTGCGGACGTAGACCCGCTCGCCGTGCTTCGACCTCCAGTCGGTGACGAGGAGCGGCGAGTCGGGTCCCTCCTTCCACGGGTTCTTGACCAGGCCGCCGAACGCGGCGACGAGGACGCCGAGACCCAGCACGCCGCCGGCCGCGCCCATGGAGCGGTAGATCAGCTTGCGGCGCGAGAGACCGCTCTGCTGGCCGGTCTGGACGAGGCGCGCGGCGGCGGTGCGCCGGTCGATCTCCGGCGAACGCCCGTCGTGGCGCTGCTGGATCGTCAGGTCCTCGGGCAGCAGCTTCTTCGAGTAGGCGATGACGCCCATGCCCACGGCGAAGACCGAGAGCCCGAACGTGACGCCGATGATCGGCGTGTAGAGCGCGTAGATCCAGGCGCCCTCCTCGGTGGGCGAGCGGTACTCCCACGGCCACGCGATGAACGCGACGAGGAAGAGGATCCCGGAGATCAGGGCGAGGATGAACCACCCGGCGACCTGGCGCTCGGCGCGCTTCTCGGCGCGGGTCCCGGGGACCGGGAAGCGCTCGCGGGACGAGACGACCTCGATGTCGTCGATCTGGTTGCCCAGACGGACGAGGTCGTCGGTGCTCATCTGCGCGAGCTCCTCGTCCGAGGGGATGCGCGGCGAGGCGTCCGCGTGGTCGGACTGGGAGTCGGCGGGGCGCGTGCTCACTGGCGGCTTCCGATCCAGAGGGAGATACCGATCAGGGCGGCGAGGCCGACGAAGAACGCCACGATGCCCTCGGGCACCGGGCCGAACCCGCCGAGACCGTTGCCACCGGGGTTCGCGCCGGTGTTGTTGCTCGACACCGACTTGATGTAGCCGATGATGTCGCGCTTCTCCTCGGGGGAGAGCTGCGAGTCGGCGAACGTGGGCATGTTCGCCGGCCCGGACAGCATCGCCGCGTAGATCTGCGACTCGTTGGCCGGGTCGAGGTTCGGCGCGAACTTGCCCTGCGAGAGGGCGCCGCCGCGGCCGGTGAAGTTGTGGCAGGAGGCGCAGTTGAGGCGGAACAGCTCGCCGCCGCGGCCGAGCTCCTCGCCGCGCAGGGCCTCGCCGCGCTCCTCGGGCAGCACCGGGCCGCCGCCGTTGGCCTGGATGAAGGCGCCGAGGGCGTCGACCTGCGCCTCGTCGTAGCGCGGGGGCTTGCGCTCCGCGGCCGCCCCCTGGGCGGCGAGCGGCATCCGGCCGGTGGAGACCTGGTAGTAGACCGAGGCCTCGCCGACGCCGACGAGGCTCGGACCGCGTCCCTGGACACCCTGCAGGTTGCTGCCGTGGCAGGTGATGCAGGAGTTGTCGTAGATCTGCTGACCCTCGCGCACGATGGCCGGGTCGGCCGCGATCGCCTGGTCGGGCTCCGGGGTGAACACCGTGTAGAGGCCGCCGACGGCGACCAGGGCCACGCCCAGGGCGAGCAGCCCGGAGAGGCGCCGGCGCATCTTGGACCCGCGCCGCACCGGCGTGCGGGCGGGCTGCGGCTTCTCGTCACTCATCGGGTGCCCAACCTCGAGCTCTCCTCGCCGTGGGTGGTGGTCCTGGCGGTCGTGTGGTGGTCCGTGCGGGGTCGCGGCCATCGATCAGCGGATGAAGTAGATGACGGCGAACAGGCCGATCCAGACGACGTCCACGAAGTGCCAGTAGTACGAGACGACGATCGCGGCGGTGGCCTGCGCCGGCGTGAACCGACTGAGGAACGTCCGGGCTATGAGCAGCACGAACGCGATCAGGCCGCCCGTGACGTGCAGGGCGTGGAAGCCGGTCGTGATGTAGAAGACCGAGCCGTACGAGCTGCTGGAGATCGTCGTCGCGTGCTCGGTGACCAGCGTGTAGTACTCGAAGACCTGCCCGAGCACGAAGACCGTGCCCATCACGAACGTGACGGCGTACCAGCGCCGCAGCCCGAACACGTCACCGCGCTCGGCCGCGAACACGCCGTACTGGCAGGTGAACGACGAGGCCACGAGGATGATCGTGTTGACCAGCGCGTACGGCACGTCGAGCTCGGTCGGCTCCGGTGGCCATCCCTCGGTCGCGTTCGCGCGCGCGACGAAGTACATGGCGAACAGCCCGGCGAAGAACATCAGCTCGCTGGAGAGCCAGATGATGGTCCCCACGCTCACGACGTTGGGCCGGTTGAGGGAGTGAATCCTCGCGCTGAAGGAAGGCGCCGGCGCACCCTGGGCGGTCGTCACGGGCGACATGATGACACCTCGGGCCGACGCCAGCCCGTCGGGGCGAGGCCCGGACGTGTCGCCCCGCGGCCGGTGTCGGGACGGGCCCCGGACCCGCGCCGACCTGCACCGCCTCTCACCTGCGAGTTCTCCTACCAGTCGTCGTACGTCGGATCGTCGTACCGATCTCGGCGCTCGTCGCCAGGTGGTCGTGGGGGTGGGTGCCGCCCGCTAGCATCCGGCGCATGTGGGACACGCAGCGGAGCGGAGCTGGACCGTTCAGCACGGACACGGAGCGCAGCGCGCGATGACGGCACCGGGGTCGACGCTCACGGTCGTCGTGATGAGCCACCGACCGGAGGTCCGCGAGGCGATCGCCGGCGCCGTCGGACGCCGCCCGGCGCCGGACCTCCCGCGGCTGCGGTTCGTGGAGGCGGGCAACGTCGCCGACGTGCTGGGCGCGGCCGACGCGGGCGAGATCGACCTCGCGGTGCTCGACGGCGAGGCGCAGCCGACCGGCGGCATGGGCGTCTGCCGCCAGCTCAAGAACGAGAGCGACGACCCCCCGCCGGTGATCGTCGTCGTGCGCCGCCGCGACGACCACTGGCTCGCGACGTGGTCGCAGGCCGACGCCGTCCTGGTGCAGCCGCTCGACCCGGTGACCGCGGCCGAGACCGTCGCCACCGTCCTGCGCGAGCGCACGAGCCCGGCCGTCCGCGGGTGACCGCGCCGGCCGGGGCTCCGAGTTGGCCCGGACTCATCGGCCGGCTGCTCGCGGGCCAGGATCTCGCCGCGGACGACACCGAGTGGGCGATGGACCAGGTGATGTCCGGGGAGGCGTCGCCCGCGCAGGTGGCCGGGTTCGTCGTGGCGCTGCGCGCGAAGGGGGAGACGGCCCCCGAGATCGCCGGGCTCGCGACGGCGATGCTCGCCCACGCGCGCCCGGTCGACGTGCCGGGGCCCGTCGTCGACATCGTCGGCACCGGCGGCGACGGCGCCCACACGGTGAACATCTCCACGATGTCCGCGCTGGTGATGGCTGCGGCGGGCGCGCGGGTGGTCAAGCACGGCGGGCGGGCGGCCTCCTCGCAGAGCGGGTCGGTCGACGTCCTCGAGGCGCTCGGCGTCCCGGTCGACCTCGGTCCCGACGCGGTCGCCCGCTGCGTCGACGAGGTCGGCATCGGGTTCTGCTTCGCCCAGGTCTTCCACCCGGCGATGCGACACGCGGGCCCCGTGCGCGGGCAGCTCGGCGTGCCCACCGCGTTCAACCTGCTCGGGCCGCTGACCAACCCGGCGCGCCCGGGCGCGGCGCTCATCGGGTGCGCCGACGTGCGGTTCGCGCCGATCCTCGCCGAGGTCCTGGCCGCGCGCGGCGACCGCGCGGTGGTGGTGCGCGGCGACGACGGGCTCGACGAGGTCACCACCGCCACGACCACCACGGTCTGGCACGCGGGCCCCGGCGGCGTGCGCGTCGAGACCCTCGATCCCACGGCGCTCGGCGTGCCCGTGTCCGGGGCGGGCGACCTGCGCGGCGGCGACGCGGCGCACAACGCCGCCGTGGCGCGCGCGGTGTTCGCGGGCGAGCACGGGCCGGTCCGCGACGCGGTGCTGCTCAACGCCGGGGCGGCGCTCGCGGCCTACGAGGAGGCCGTCACCGGGACAGCGATGACCGACCTGCACGCGGGCGTGGCGGCCGGGCAGCGCCGGGCGGCCGAGGCCGTCGACTCGGGCGCGGCGACCGCGCTGCTGGAGCGCTGGTCGGCGGTGGCCCGGTCCGTGCGGGGTTAGTCGAGTCCCACGGAGAAGGCCGACGCGTCGTCCCGCGAGGAGTACGAGCGGAAGGCGATGTGGGTGGTCGTGCTCTGCACGCCGGCCACCTTCGACAGGCCGCCCGCGATGGCGTCGGCGAGCTGCTCGTGCTCGCGGACGCGGACCACGGCGACGAGGTCGACGTCGCCCGCGCAGGAGTAGACCTCCGCGACGCCGTCGAGGTCGGCGATCGCCTGCGCGGTCTCGGGGATGCGGTCGGCGTCGGCGTGCACCAGCACGAAGGCCGTGATCACGGGCGCTCCTCGTTGCTCGGGGGTGCGGGGCAGTCTAGGGCGGTTCGCCCGGCGCCCCCACGGGATCACGGCGCGCCTCGCGGGCGCGTCCCACCCACCCGGCCCACGCGCCCGCGCCGGCGGCGGGCATGGCCCACGGCGTGGTGGTGCGCACCATGCGCGTGCCGGGGCGCTCGAGCCACCGCGTGACCACGGCGACCTCCTCGGGCGGCGCGCCCCGCAGCGGCCCGTCGGCGGGGATCACCGTCTCGGCGGACGCGACGAGCGCCTCGACCACCGGCATCGGCGGCACCCCGCGCCGGGCTCGCCCCGCGGCGGCGAGGCGGCCGTGGCGGACGACGGCGAGGTCCCAGCCGCGGGCGCCGTCGGGGCGCGCGGCGATCATCTCGGGCGCGCCGGCCACCGACGACAGCCGCTGCACCCTCCCGAGCGCGGCGGCGAGGTCGGCGAGGCGGTCGCGGTGGGCGGCGGCGTCCTCGAAGCGCTGCGCATCGGCGAGCGCGCCCACCGCCGCCGAGAGCCTCCGCAGCCCGGCGTCGTCGGCGCCGCGGACGAGCGCGCGGGTGTCGGCGACCACGGGGCGGTAGGCCTCGACGTCCACGTGCCCGGCGCACGGGGCGCCGCAGCGGCCCATCTCGTGCAGGGCGCACGGCGTTCCCGCGGCGCCGCGGGTCGGGATCCGCTGGGTGCACGGGCGCAGCGGCAGCGCGTCCTGGATCGCCTCGACGGCGCTGACCGCGTCCGGGCGGCGCCCGAACGGCCCGACGGCGTCGGCGCGGGGCGTGCGGACCACCGACAGGCGCGGGAACGGCTCGTCGGTGAGCGCGACCCACCAGCCGCGGTGGGGAAAGCGCGAGCGCCGGTTGTAGCGGGGGGCGTGCCCGGCGAGCAGGCGCAGCTCGCGGACCTCGGCCTCGAGGGCCGTCGAGCAGACCACCCAGTCGACCCGCTCGACGAGGCCGATCATCTCCTTCATGCGCGCCCGCTTGTCGCCGCCGGTGAAGTACGAGCGCACGCGTCGCCGCAGGTCGCGGCTGGTGCCGACGTAGAGCACCTCGTCGCCGGGCCCGCGGAAGAGGTAGACCCCGGGCTCCTCGGGGACGGCGTCGGCGAGGTGGCGCTTGGCGCGCTGGGCGGGGCTGACCTCGACCTGGAGCGCCAGGAGGTCCTCGAGCGTCGAGACCCCCCGCCCGCCGACCCGCTCGAGCAGGCCGTGCAGGACGTCGACGGTGGCCTTCGCGTCGTCGAGGGCGCGGTGGATCGGGCGCGTCCGCGCGTGGAAGAGGGTCGCCAGCGCCGAGAGCCGGCACGACGGCGCCTCGTCGCGGGTGAGCACGCGGCGGCCCAGCCGCGCCGTGCACACGACCGCGGGACGGGCCCACGACGGCCCGTGGCGCCGGCAGGCCGCGCGGAGGTGGCCGATGTCGAACGGGGCGTTGTGGGCGACGAGGACCGCGCCGGCACAGAACTCGAGGAACGCGCCGAGCACGTCGGGCAGCCGCGGGGCGTCGCGGACCATCGCCGTGGTGATCCCGGTGAGCGACACGATCTGGGGCGGCACCGCGACCCCCGGGTCGACGAGCGTGGCGAACTCGCCGACGACCTCCCCGCCACGCACCTTGATCGCGCCGATCTCGGTGATCGCGTCCGAGTCGGGCGGCCCGCCCGTGGTCTCCAGGTCGAGCACGACGAACGTGACCGCCGACAGCGGCGTGCCGAGCTCGCCGAACGAGAGCTGGGGGTCCGGACCGGTGACCGGACGGGCGGGAGCGTCCATCGCCGGCGGACGCTAGGCCCGACCCCCGACAGTCCCGGCCGTGTCAGCGACGTGGCGTCGCAGACACTGGACGTCCGTAACGCCACGCGCTCGATCGGGGTGGCGACGCCCGGCTCCGGCGCGCGGGTCGGGTCTAGCCTGACCGGTCATGGAGGAGGGCGCCGTCGAGCCGGAGGAGCCGGGGGAGGACGACGACGTCGCCGCCCGGTCCGCCGTGCGGGTCCGGCTGCTCGAGACCGCCCCGGAGACGGTGCGCGCGAAGGTCGCCGAACTGGTGGCCGTCGCCGTCGGGAACCTGCCCGTCTCCGAGCTCCCGCCGCCGGTCCGCCCGGTCGCCCGGTTCGCGCCCGCCAAGCGCGCCCGGGCCGGCGCCGGCCCGCTGCTCGGCGCGCTGAGCAGCACCACGGGGTTCGCCACCCTCGTCGTCGACTGGTGGACCGAGGAGCGCCCCACCGACTGGCACCCGCCGGCGCCCGACCCGGTGCACGCCGCCGCCGTCGCCGTCCTGGAGGGTCGCGAGGAGGGCTCCGGGCTGGTCCGCGACGCGGGGGAGCGCGCGGACGCGGGACGGGCGCGCGCCGAGCGGGACGCCGCGCTCGCCCGCGCCGAGCGCCTCGAGGCCGACGTCCGCCGACTGACCGCCGAGCGCGACCACGCCCGCGCCGCGGTCGACACGGCCGCCGAGGAGAACCGCGACGAGATCGCCAAGCTCCGCGCCCGGCTGCGCGAGCAGGGCACCCGGGTCCGCCGGGCCGAGGACGAGGCCGCCGAGCTCCGGGCCGCCCGCGAGGCCGGCGACGGCGGGCTGCGCGCCGAGCTCGAGGAGCTGCGCCGCGACCGCGACCGCCAGCGCGAGCTCGCCGCGGCCGCCGAGGACCGCGCCCGGCGCGCCGCCGACGACCTGGCGAACGCCCGGCGCGCGTCGGTCGAGGCCCGGCGCGCGGACGACGCCCGGCTCGCGCTGCTCGTCGACACCGTCGCGGGAGCCGCCGAGGGCCTGCGCCAGGAGCTCGGCCTGCGCAGCGGCGACACTGGGGCCCGGCCGGCCGAGCTGGTCGGCGCCGGGTCCGGGACGACGCCCAAGGCGCGCGTCACCGACCCCGCCGCGCTGGACCGGCTGCTCGCGCTGCCCGAGGTGCACCTCGTCGTCGACGGCTACAACGTCACCAAGACCGGCTGGCCGGAGCTGTCGCTCGCGGCCCAGCGCGAGCGGCTCGTGGCCGCCCTGGCCCCGCTCACGGCGCGGACGGGCGCGGAGACGACGCTCGTGTTCGACGGGGCCGGGATCACCGGGGTGCCGACGCACTCGGTGCGCGGGGTGCGGGTGCTGTTCAGCGACCCCGGGGTGCTCGCCGACGACCTCATCCGCCACCTGGTCGGCGCCGAGCCGGAGGGGCGCCCGCTGGTCGTCGTGACCTCGGATCGCGCCGTCGTCGACTCGGTGCGCCGTCAGGGCGCCCACCCGGTGCCGTCGAGCGTCCTGCTGACCCGGTTGTCCCGCATCTGACCTGCGCTTCCCGTCTCGCACGGCGGCGTTGTCGGGGGTCGCTCCTAGCGTGCGTGCCATGACCCCGGACCCGCCGGGGAGCGAGCCGGAGGAGACTCCCGTGCTGATCGACTGCGACACCTGCACCGTCCGCGACGTGGCGTGCCACGACTGCGTGGTCGGCGTGCTCCTCGGCACGCCCCGGGTCCCGGCGGCGGGAGGCGACGGGGTGCGCCCGTCCGACGCCGCGCCCGGCGGCCCCCTGCCCCTCGAGTTCGGGCCCGTCGAGCAGCGGGCGCTCGAGGTCCTGGCCGACCACGGGCTCATCCCGCGGCTGCGGCTCGTGCCACCGACACCGGAGGTCCCGCCGCAGCGCCGGGAGCGCCCGGCCGGGCGTCGCGCCCGGGACGTCGGGTGAGCGCGCACCGCCATCGGCGTGCCGGTCCGGCCGCCGCCCGGGCGCCCGCCGTGCGGGACCGGTCGGTGCAGGGCCTGATCTACGCGTCGGTAGGGTTCGCTCACTCGCGCGGCGCCGGGTGCGCCGGCGCGGGCTCCGGATCGTGGCCGTCGGGGGCCGACGCGTCCGGCGCGGGGGCGGTGCACGAGGTCCGCCCGCGCGGCCGGGGGCGCGGTCGGGCCGGGCAGCGCAGAGAGGACCCGACGAGACCGTGGCCGCGGTGGACGATCCCCGACGTCGCCTCGCCCGCACGCTGGGCGCGGGCCTCGTCGCGCTGCTCGCCGGAACGCTGCTCGCGTCCGGGATCGCGCCCGCCGCGGCCGACCCCATCGTCCCGCCCGGAGCCTCCGACGCCGTCACCGCGCTCGCCCAGGCCAACGCCCGCGCGGCCGACGCCACGGAGGCGTCGCTGGACGCGGCCGAGCAGCTGCGCGTCCGGCGCGGCGAGGCCGACCGCACCCGCCGGGAGGCCCGCGACGCCCGCGAGCCGGCCGACGACGCCCGCGCCGAGCGCGACGTCGCGTTCGTCGACGTCGACCAGATCTCCCGCGCCGCCTACCAGGGCGGGCAGCTCGACCCGCTCGCCGCGCTGCTGGGCAGCGAGTCCCCGCAGGCCTACCTCGAGCGCACCACGCTGCTCGACACCATCTCGACGGAGAACCAGCGCTACGTCCAGCGCTTCCTCGACGCCACCGCCGCCGCCGAGACCGCCGAGCGCGACGCCGACGCCCGCGCCCGCGACGCCGACCGGTCCGCGGCCGACGCGCAGCGCACCGCCGACGACGCGGAACGCCGCCAGGACGAGGCGGACCGCGAGGTCGCCGCGGCCGAGGAGGCCCTCGCCGACGCCGACCCGGCCACGCTGGCCGCGCTGCGCCGCGGGGGCACCACCAAGTTCCCCACGAACATCCCGGGCTCCGGGATCGCGATCGAGGCGCTGCGGGTCGCGCTGACCCAGCAGGGCAAGCCGTACCTGTGGGGGGCGACGGGGCCGAGCACCTACGACTGCTCGGGGCTGGTGCAGTGGGCCTACCGGCAGGTCGGGGTCGGGCTGCCGCGGGTGTCCCGCCAGCAGGCGCTGGTCGGCATCCCGGTGTCGATGCAGGACGCCCGCCCCGGCGACCTGCTGTTCTTCAACGACCCGGTCACCCATGTCGGCTTCTACGTCGGCGACAACAAGTTCCTCGAGGCGCCCCAGTCCGGCGACGTCGTGAAGGTCTCCGAGGTCCGCTCGAGCCTCACCGGGGTCCGGCGCATCCTGCTCTGATTGACACGGTGGTGGTCCACGCCACAGTCTCCGGCATCATGAGCGCCGCGCGCACGATCACGGTTCCCCATCTCGGCTCCTCGCACGTCGGGTACGTGCTCAGCGAGCCCTTCGACGAGACGCTCCCGACGCTCGTCCTGGTCAACTCGTTCACGACGTCGGCGGACCTCTACGGCCCGCAGTTCGACGACGAGGAGCTCGGCCGCACCGCCAACCTGCTCGCGATCGAGCCCTACGGCCACGGCAGCACCCGCGCCGGGTACGCCGACTTCACCTACTGGGACACCGCCGCGGCCGCGCTGCAGGTCCTCGACGCGCTGGGCATCGAGCGCGCCTTCGTCCTCGGCACGTCGCAGGGCGGCTGGATCGCCGTGCGGATGGCGCTGCTCGCCCCGGACGTCGTCGCCGGCGTGATCGCGCTCGGCACCTCGATGGACTTCGAGAGCGAGCGCAGCCGCGAGCTCGGCTGCTGGGACGGCATCGCGTTCCTGTCGCCGGCGATCGAGGCGCTCGCCGAGCCGGTCGGCGACGGCTGGGTGATCCCGGTCGAGCTGGTCGACGCGGTGCTGGCCGAGGGGCTCGGCGAGGTCGACGAGGACACGCGCGCGTTCTGGCACGCGACCCACCAGCAGAACTACACCGGCGACGCCGGGCGCCGGCGGCTGCGGACCAGCTCGATCAACCTGCGCGACCGCGACGGGCTGCACGGCCGCCTCGACGAGGTCCGCTGCCCGGTCCTGTGGCTGCACGGCACGGCGGACCCCGTGTACTCGGTGGCCAACGCGCAGGACGAGATCGGCCGCTTCACCCGCTCCCCGCACGCCGAGCTGCGGATCGTCGAGGGTGGCCGGCACTTCCTGAGCGCCTCGCACCCGGAGGTCGTCGACGCGGCGGCCGTCGAGTTCCTCGGCCGCTGGGCGTAGCCGGACCTGGGCGGACGGCCGGTGGCGATGGTCCGGGCTGCGCGTGCGAGGCTCCGGCCGTGGCGCGCACGCTGCTGGTCACCAACGACTTCCCGCCCCGCCCGGGCGGCATCCAGTCCTACCTGCACGCGCTCGCCACGCACCTGCCCTCCGACGAGCTCGTCGTGCTCGCCTCCACGTGGAAGCGCACCGACGAGGCCCGCGCGGCGTGCCGGCGCTTCGACGCCGAGCAGCCCTTCGAGGTGCACCGGCTGCCGACCACGATGATGCTGCCCACCCCGGGCGCGACCCGGCGGGCGGCGGAGCTGGTCCGCGCCCACGGCGCGCGCACCGTCTGGTTCGGCGCGGCCGCGCCGCTGGGTCTCATGGCGCCCGCGCTGCGGCGCGCCGGCGCCGAGCGGGTGCTCGCGAGCACCCACGGCCACGAGGTCGGGTGGTCGATGCTGCCGGGCAGCCGCCAGCTGCTGGCGCGCATCGGGCGCGACAGCGACGTCGTCACCACCGTGAGCCGGTACACGCGCGGGCGGATCGCCCCGGCGCTCGGACCCGACGCCGCCCTGGAGCCGCTGCCGTCGGGCATCGACACCGACCGCTTCCGGCCCGACGCCGGCGCGCGCGAGGAGATCCGCCGCCGCTACGGGCTGGGGGAACGGCCGGTGGTCGGGTGCGTGTCGCGGCTGGTGCGCCGCAAGGGCCAGGACGTGCTGATCGGGGCGCTCCCGCGGCTGCGGCGGACCGTGCCGGGGGCCGCGCTGCTCATCGCGGGCGACGGTCCCGACCGCGACCGCCTGCGCCGGCTCGCGCGCAGCCACGGCGTCGCCGACCACGTCGTGTTCACCGGGCCCATGACCCCCGACGAGGTGCCGGCCCACCACGCCGCCGCCGACGTGTCCGCGCTGCCCTGCCGGACGCTCGGCGGGGGCCTCGACGTCGAGGGCCTCGGCATCGTGCTGCTCGAGGCCCAGGCGTGCGGGGTGCCCGTCGTCGCCGGTCGCTCCGGCGGCGCGCCGGAGACCGTGCGGTCGGGGAGGACCGGGCGCCTCGTCGACGGTCGCGACACCGTCGACGTCGCCGACACCCTCGCCGACCTCCTCGCCGCGCCCGACGCCGCCCGCGCGATGGGCGAGGCGGGCCGGCGCTGGATGCGCGAGGACTGGACGTGGGACGCCCGCGCGGCGCGCCTGCGCGCCCTCGCCGCCGGGTGATCGACGGGGACTTCGGACGCGTCGACGCAGCGAACGCCATGGTCGCTGCGGCCGACGCGCCCGCCCCGCTCAGCGCTGGTAGACGGCCTCGATGTCATCGGCGCGCTTCTCGGCGATGACGTTGCGCTTGAGCTTCATCGTCGGCGTGAGCTCGCCGCTCTCCTCGGTGAAATCGGTGCCGAGGATGCGCCACTGGCGGATGGCCTCGGCGCGCGAGACCGCCCGGTTCGCGTCGTCGATCGCCGCCGAGATCTCCGCCTGGACGTCCGGGTCGTCGGCGAGGGCGGCCGGGTCGGAGGAGTCCTTGCCGTGCTCGGTGCTCCAGCCAGGGAGGGCCTCGGGGTCGAGGGTGATCAGCGCGCCGATGTAGGGCCGGTTGTCGCCGACCACGAGCGCCTGGCTCACGAGGCGGTGCGCGCGGACCCGGTCCTCGAGCACCGCGGGCGCGACGTTCTTGCCGCCGGCGGTGACGATGAGCTCCTTCTTGCGCCCGGTGATCGACAGGTAGCCGTCGTCGTCGAGGCTGCCGAGGTCGCCGGTGTGGAACCAGCCGTCGACGATCGTCGTGGAGGTCGCCTCCGCGTTGTTCCAGTAGCCGCGGAACACGACGTCGCCCTTGGCGAGCACCTCGCCGTCCTCGGCGATGGCGATGGTGATGCCCGGGATCGGCTTGCCGACGGTGCCGACCTTGATCGCCCCGTTGGGGTTCGCGGTGATCGCGGCGCTGGTCTCGGTGAGGCCGTAGCCCTCGTGGATCGGGACGCCGATGCCGCGGAAGAAGTGGCCGATGCGGGCGCCGAGCGCCGAGCCGCCGGAGACCGCGCCGATCACCTTGCCGCCGAGCGCGGCGCGCAGCTTGCCGTAGACGAGCTTGTCGAACAGGGCGTGCTGCAGGCGCAGGGCGATCCCGGGCCCGCCGGTGTCGAGGGACTTGCTGTAGTTCACCGCGGTCGTCTCGGCGAGGTCGAAGATCCGGCCCTTGCCGTCGCCGTGCGCCTTGGCCTTCGCGCCGTTGTAGACCTTCTCGAACACCCGCGGCACCGAGAGCAGGAAGTCCGGCTGGAAGCGGGGGAGCTCGGAGGTGAGCTTCTTGGTGTCGGCGAAGTGGCCGACCGTGTAGCGGTACTCCTGGGCCGCGCACTGGATGACGCGGGCGAAGATGTGCGCCAGCGGCAGGAACAGCAGCGTGCTGTTGCCGGGCTGCATGAGGTCGCTGAACGTGTCGGCGACGGCGCGGACCTCGAACAGCAGGTTGCGGTGGGTGATCTCGCAGCCCTTGGGGCGTCCCGTGGTGCCCGAGGTGTAGATCAGCGTGGCGAGGTCGTCCGCGTGGACCGCGGTGCGGCGCTCCTCGAGCGTCGCGTCGTCGACGCCGGCGCCGGCCTCGCGCAGCGTGTCGACGACGCCGGAGCCGCCGTCGATCTGCCACACGTGCCCGAGCTCGGGGAGCTTCTCGCGCAGCGCCTCGACGATCTCGAGGTGCTCGTCGGACTCGACGACCACGCCGCGCGCGCCGGAGTCGGACAGGCACCACTCGACCTGGTCCGACGACGAGGTCTCGTAGATCGGCAGCGTCACCGCGCCGGCGGCCCAGAGCGCGTAGTCGACGAGCGTCCACTCGTAACGGGTCTTGGAGATCAGCCCCACACGGTCGCCGGGCTCCAGGCCCGCGGCGATGAACCCCTTGGCCACGGCCGCCACCTCGTCGCGGAAGGCCGCGAACGTGACGTCGTGCCACGTGTCGCTGACCAAGCGCCGATACGCGACGTCGCCCCCGTGCGCGTCGGCGTTGGCCCACGGCGCCGAGGTGAGGTTGTCGTCGTCGGCGACCTTGCCGACGGCCGGCTCCGTGTACTGCTGCATCTGCACCACTCCTGACCCCGCCTCACTGCGTCGGCTGTGACCATAGTCGCGGCGACTACTTCCGGGTAGCCGGACAATCCGCCCAGCGGCGTCGGCGGAACGGGTCCGGGTGGGGCCTGTCAGGCTGGTCGGCGTGGCGACCGTCGACGTGGTGGACGAGACCTTCCTCGCCGTGGCGCCCGCGCGGCTGGCCCCCGAGTTCTCCGACCCCGCGGTGTGGCGGCGCCTCTGGCCCGACCTGGCGCTGCGGGTGTTCGCCGACCGCGGCGACAAGGGCGTGCGCTGGAGCGTCGTGGGCGACGCCTGGCAGGGGAGCATGGAGGTCTGGCTCGAGGCCGTCGGGGACGGCACGGTGCTGCACTACTTCCTGCGCGTCGACCCGGTCGGCGCGCAGCTGTCCCCACGCGCGGCGACGCGGGAGGCCGTCCGCCGCCAGCGGGCGGCGAAGGCGCTGGCGTTCGGGCTCAAGGACCGCCTCGAGGCGGGGCGCCCGCCGGGCGTGCCGCCCCGGGACTGAGGGCCCGCTCACGTCGGCGCGGCCCGGTGAGGGCCCGGTCACCCGCTGTCGGCCGGGGCCTACCGGGCGTGCCGCCGCACTCGGGTGCGGCGGTAGCCTCTCGCGCCATGGCCGACGAGTCGACCCAATCCATCACGATCGCGGCGCCCGCCTCCGACGTGCTCGGGGTCATCGCCGACTTCGAGGCCTACCCCGAGTGGGCGGACTCGATCACGTCGGCCCAGGTGCTCACCCACGACGACGAGGGACGTCCCGAGCAGGTCCGGTTCAACCTGGACGCCGGGCCGATCAAGGACACCTACGTGCTGGCCTACGACTGGGTGGACGACGGCGTCACCTGGGACCTCGTGTCCGGGCAGATGCAGCGCTCGCAGCGGGGCCGCTACCGCGTCGCCGAGGGCGGCGACAGCACCGAGGTCACCTACACCCTCTCCGTGGATCTCGCGGTGCCGCTGCCCGGCCTGCTGAAGCGCCGGGCCGAGAAGCGGATCATGGACCAAGCGCTGACCGGGCTGAAGCGTCGCGTGGAGGGCTGAGTGCGGGTCCTGCTGTTCACCGGCAAGGGCGGGGTCGGGAAGACGACCACAGCGGCGGCGACGGCCGTGGCGCTCGCGCGCGGCGGGCGCAAGGTGCTCGCCCTCTCGGCCGACCCTGCGCACTCGCTGGGTGACGCGCTCGCCGGCCCCCTCGACGGCACCCCGCGCGAGGTCGCCCCGGAGCTCTACCCCGGCCTGTTCGCCGCCCACATCGACACGCGCGCGCTCGTCGACGACGCCTGGGAGCCGCTGCGGACCCAGCTGCGCACGCTGCTCGCGGGCGCCGGCGTCGACGAGATGGTCGCCGACGAGCTGACCGTCCTGCCCGGGGTCGAGGAGCTGCTCGCCCTCGAGGACGTCCGCCGCGCGACGGTCGACGGCCCCTGGGAGGTCGTGGTCGTCGACTGCGGGCCGACCGCCGAGACCCTGCGCCTGCTGGCCCTGCCCGAGGCCCTCGGCTCCTACCTCGAGCGGCTCTTCCCCACCCACCGGCGCGCCGTGCGCGGCGTCCTCGCCGGTCTCGCGGGCAGCAACGCCGCCGTCGCCAGGTGGGACGCCGCCGCGGCGTCGCTGTCGCGGCTGGCCGAGCAGCTCGCGGGCCTGCGCGACCTGCTCGCCGACCACCGCACGACGACGATCCGCCTCGTCCTGACCCCGGAGCGCGTCGTCGCCGCCGAGACGCGCCGCACGCTGACCGCCCTGGCGCTGCACGGGCTGCACGTCGACGGCATGGTCGCCAACCGTCTGGTGCCCGACGCCGGCAAGGGCCGCGGCGAGGCCGCCACCTGGGTCCGCGCCCGGCGCGCGGAGCAGGAGGCCGTGCTCGCCGACCTGTCCGGCGCCGGCGGCGACGTGCCGGTCCGCCGGGTGCCCCACCACGCCGGCGAGCCCGTCGGCGTCGAGGCCCTCGCCGCGCTGGCCGAGACCCTCTACGGCGACGACGACCCGCTCGACGGCCCGTCCGGCCGCGCGCTCGTCGCGGTCCGGCGCACCGCCGGGGAGGGGACCCACCCGGACAGCGAGTTCGTGCTCGACCTGCACGTCTCCGGGATCGGGGACGCCGAGGTCGACCTGGCCCGCATCGGCGACGAGCTCGCCGTCACCGTCGACGGGCGCCGCCGCGCGGTCTCGCTGCCGCCGGTGCTGCGGCGCTGCGAGGTCACGGGTGCCGACCTGGACGACGACCTGCTCTCGGTGGTGTTCCGCCCCGACCCCGCGGTGTGGATGCGGTGAGCGCGCCGGGGGGTGACGCCGGGCGGGCCGCCCAGGAGCGGCTCACCGAGGAGGCGCGCGCCACGGCGTCGGCGCTGATCGACTGGCTGGGCACGCGCGTCGACACCGCCGCCGCTCGCGGGACGCCGGGACCGGGCCGGACCGGCAACGCCCGGCTCGGCATGCGCCCGCCCCAGAGCCCGGGGCCGTGCTCGTGGTGCCCGGTCTGCGCGCTCGTCGCGGCGCTGCGGGGCGAGCAGCCGGAGCTCACCGCGCGCCTCGCCGAGCAGGCGTCGGGGCTGATGATGCTGCTGCGGCTGATGGTGCAGGCGCACCAGGACCCGGCCCACGGGCAGCACGCCCAGCACGGCCAGCACGGTCACGGCCACGCGTCGGGGACCGACGGACCCCCGCCCGGCTGGCCGTCCGAGTGGGGCGCGTGGGACGGCTGGGGTGCGGCTCCCGGGCCCGAGGGATCGGGTGACGACGCCCGGGACGCCGACGAGGCGGCACCGACCGCCCCGGAGCCCGGTCCCGCGGAGCCGACGGCGCCCGCGGCCGGAACGGGCGAGACCCCGCGGCCGCCCCGGACGCCCCGACCCACCCCGAGCGGCCCGGCGGGACGCCGGGTGCCGATCCGGCGGGCGTCCCCGCGCTCCGCGACGTTCCGCGACACGACGAGCGACGCGACCGGCCACGTGACGCCGGAACCCACGCCGGACGCCGCGGCCGGCGACGCCCCGAGCGGAGCCGCCGACCGCCCCGCCCGCCCGCGTCCGGCGCCGCGCCGCACGACCCCGGCCGCCACGCCCCCCGCGCCCACCCCGCCCACCGCGCCCACCGCGCCCACCGCGCCCACCGCGACCGCCGGCCCGCCTCACGCCGGGACGGCCACCCCGCCGACGGCATCGACCGCCCCGGGCCCCGCCGCCCCGTCGACGCCCGCGGGCGGCACCGCGCGCCCGTCCGTGCAGCGCATCGCCATCCGCCGCCCGGAGCGCCCGGCCCGCACGAACCGCCGTACCCCCGGCCCCGCCGGCCCTCCCGACAGCCAGGCGTCGTGCTGACCGTCGGCGTCGACATCGGCGGCACGTCGGTGCGCGCGGGTGTCGTGGAGGCCGACGGGACGGTGCTCGCCGAGGCGGCCGCGCCGACCCCGGACCGGGCCGGCGACCTCGACGACACCGTCGCGGACCTCGTCGGCGACCTCGCCGCCGGGCGGCCGATCGGCGCGGTCGGGCTGGCGGTCGCCGGATTCGTCGACCCCGAACGGCGCAGCGTCGCGTTCGGCGCCCACCTGCCGTGGCGCGACGACCCGGTCGTCGACCGCCTCACCGACCGCCTCGGCCTGCCCGTGGTGCTCGAGCACGACGCCAACGCCGCGGGCCTCGCCGAGCACCGGGTCGGGGCCGCCGCGGGCGCGTCCGTCGCCGTGCTGGTGGCCCTCGGCACCGGGATCGGGGCGGCGCTGCTCGTCGACGGCGCCGTGTTCCGCGGGGCGCACGGCGTCGCACCCGAGCTCGGGCACCTGACCGTCGTCCGCGGCGGGCGCCCGTGCCCGTGCGGCAAGCACGGCTGCCTGGAGCGCTACTGCAGCGGCACCGCGCTGGGCCGCTCGGCGGAGGAGCTGATCGCCGCGTCGGAGGACTTCTCGGTGCTCCGGGCGACGTGGGAGCGGGCCGAGCCGGTCACCGGGCGGGACGTCGCGCGCGCGGCCGAGGCGGGCGACGCGGTCGCCGGGCGGGTGGTCGACGAGTTCGCGGAGTGGCTGGGGCAGGCGCTCGCGCTGGTCGCGGACGTGTTCGATCCCGACGTCGTGGTGATCGGCGGCGAGGTCTCGGCGTCGGCGCCCCTGTATCTCGACCGGGCCCGGCGGCGCTACGCCGACGACGTCACCGGCAACGGGCACCGCCGGCTCGCCGAGGTCCGTCCGGCGATGCTGGGCGGGCGCGCCGGGATCATCGGCGCGGCGCTGGACGCGCGCGAACGGGCCGCGGGGTCCTAGAGGATCGCGCCGTCGTCCGGCCCGTCCTCGGGCTCGCGGTGGCGCCGCAGCCCGAACACGAGCCAGCCCAGGCCCGCCGTCATCGCGAGGAGGCCGGGCACGATGCCCAGTCCGACCGGCCCGCCGAGCAGGCCCGGCACCGCCAGCAGGACGACGCCGACCACCAGCAGCGCCAGCCCGAGCAGGCTCGAGAGGCCCAGGCGCGGCAGCGGCGGCGGCTCCGGCGGGACGTAGTGCTCGTCCTCGGGCGGTGTCGGCGGGACGTGTCGGCGGTGCCCCTCCGCGACGGGGTCGACGCGCGGGCGGGCCGCGGGCCGCGGGGTGTCGGGTCGCGGGGTGTCCGGCCGCGGCATGTCGGGGGAGGCCGAGCGCCGGGGCGCGGTCCCCAGCCCCGAGGAGGTGCCGTCGTCGGTGCGCGCCTCGGGGGTCCGCGGGAGCTCCGGGTGGCCGGGGACGTCGTCGTCCGGCCAGCGCGGCGCGTCGTCGGCGGCCCAGTCGGCGACGATCGAGGCGAAGGCGGCGTCGATGTCCTCGGGCAGGTCGGGACGGCGCCCGGCGTTGTCGGGACGGACCCCGTCGGGTCCGGTGGCGTCGGGGTCGGGCGCGGTCATGCGGAGGTCCCTGAGGTGGAGCCGGCGGAGTCCGTCGAGCGGGCGGCGTGCACGCGGCGGACGAACGCCACGCTGTCGGTGAAGATGCGCGGGGCGTCGTTGTCGAGCGTCGCGACGTGGTGGCTGTCGGCCAGGACGACGTCGGTGACGTCGTCCGAGCCGATCCCCTGGAGCACGAGGGTGCTGTTGACCGGCTCCACCACGTGGTCGGTGGGGGAGTGGAACAGCAGGACGGGGCAGCGCACCCGCCCGAGCTCGGGCCGCACGAGCTTCCAGAGGGCCGTCAGCGACACGGCGGCGCGCGTCGGCAGGCGGTCGTAGGCCAGCTCGGTGGCACCCGGCTTCTTGATGTCGTTGGCGACGCCGGGCACCCAGGGCACGACCCACTGGATGTACGGGGCGATCGTGGCGTCCTTGCGCAGGGTGGTGACCGACGGGTTGACCAGCGCGATGCCGGCCAGGTCGTCGCCGCGCTCCTGCGCGAGGCGCAGCGTGAGCGTCCCGCCCATCGACTGGCCGAACACGAACACCGAGCGGTACTCGCGCCGCAGGTCGTCGACCGCGCGCTCGACCTCGGCGTACCAGTCCGGCCAGCGGGTGCGGTTGAGGTCCTGCCAGCGGGTGCCGTGGCCGGGAAGCCGGGGCCCGCGCACACCGATGCCCTCCGCCGCGAGGTGCTCGCCCCACGCCCGCATGCTCTGCGGCGTGCCGGTGAGTCCGTGGCTGAGCACCACCGCGATCTCGCGCGCGCCGTCGCCGGGATCGGAGGCGAAAGGCTCGGCTCCGGGCAGCACGGGCACGGGGTCCTCCGAGCGCCGGACGGCGCGGCGTCAGGCCGCCATGGTGGCGGGGGAGCGGTTCGGGATCCCTATCGTGGCACGTCCCACACGGTCGGGTCACGCGCCGGGTCGTGTGTCGCGCCGGACGGTCCCCACCGGCGGCGTTCCGGGTGGTCGGTGTCCGGTTCCCGGGGCCCTCGACGGGTGTGACCCGTCGCGCGGCGGTGCCGTCGGGTGCCCCCACGACCTAAGCTCACGGGCCGACGGACGGGAGGCCCGGTGCTCTACTGGATCATGAAGTACGTGCTGCTCGGGCCGCTGATGCGGGTGGCGTTCCGCCCCCGGGTCGTGGGGGCCGAGAACCTGCCGCGCCACGGCGGCGCCCTGGTGGCGTCCAACCACCTCGCGGTGATCGACTCGTTCGTCCTGCCGCTGATGGTGCCTCGGCGCATGGCGTTCCCCGCCAAGGCCGAGTACTTCACCCAGCCCGGCCTCGTCGGCACGCTCAAGCGCTGGTTCTTCACCGGCATGGGCCAGGTGCCGATCGAGCGCGGCAACGGGCGCGCCGCGCGCGCCGCGCTCGACACCGGGATCGGCGTGCTGCGCGAGGGCCGGCTGTTCGGCATCTACCCCGAGGGCACGCGCTCGCCCGACGGGCGGCTCTACAAGGGCCGGACAGGCGTCGCCCGGATGGCGCTGGAGGCCGGCGTGCCCGTCGTCCCGGTCGCGATGATCGGCACGGACCGCGCCAACCCCGTCGGCTCGCGGTTCTGGCGCCCGTGCCGCATCGGCATCCGCATCGGCCCGCCGCTCGACTTCTCGCGCTACCTGGAGATCACCGACGACCGGCAGGTCGAGCGGGCCATGACCGACGAGATCATGGACGCCGTCCGGGTGCTCTCCGGGCAGGAGTACGTGGACGTCTACGCGAGCACGGTCAAGGACCAGCAGGACACCCCGCAGGCGGCCTGACGCGCGGCCCGCGACAATGAGGCCGTGGCCCGGTTCTTCTACGACTGCGAGTTCATCGAGGACGGGACCACCATCGAGCTGGTCTCGGTGGGCGCGGTCGACGAGCAGGGCCACGAGTTCTATGCGATCTCCCGCCAGTTCGACCCGATGCGCGCCGGGCCGTGGGTCCGCAGGAACGTCCTCGACAAGCTGCCCTCGATGTCGGACCCGGCGTGGAAGAGCAGGCTCGCGATCCGCGAGGAGTTCTACGAGTTCGTGACCGCCGGCGAGGGCCCCGTCGAGCTGTGGGCCTGGTACGCGGCGTACGACCACGTCGCGATCGCCCAGCTGTGGGGCGCGATGCCCGACCTCCCGCGCGCCCTGCCCCGCTTCACCCGGGACCTGCGCCAGCGCTGGGACGACGTCGGGCGCCCCGAGCTGCCGCCCGCCCCCGCCGACGCCCACGACGCCCTCGCCGACGCGCGCCACAACCTCGCGCGCTGGCAGGTGATCGACGAGCACTGGCGCCGGCGGCTCGGCAACGGCTCCGCGCCGTAGGCGACACGCCACGCGGCGAGGTCGTCACGGGGAACACAGCCGGCGCCGCGGACCGCACCATTACGCTGATGTGTCGTGTGGTCCGTCGACCTTCCCGTGGATGCTCTGCCCGGCCTGCCCCCGCTGCCGTCCCACCTGCGTGACCGCCTGGACGACGCCCTGTCGCGTCCGGCGGCCCAGCAACCGGACTGGCCCGACGCGCAGGCGGTGACGGACGTGCGCACGGTGCTCGAGCACGTCCCGCCGATCACCGTGCCCGCCGAGGTCGACCGGCTGCAGACGCAGCTGGCCGCCGTGGCGCGCGGCGAGGCGTTCCTGCTCCAGGGCGGCGACTGCGCCGAGACCTTCGCCGACAACACCGAGCCCCACCTGCGCGGCAACATCCGCACGCTGCTGCAGATGGCCGTCGTGCTCACCTACGGCGCGTCGCTGCCCGTGGTGAAGATCGGCCGGATCGCGGGCCAGTACGCCAAGCCGCGCTCGTCGCCGACGGACGCGCTCGGTCTCCCGAGCTACCGCGGCGACATGGTCAACTCGCTGGCCGCCCACGCCGAGCGCCGCATCCCCGACCCGGGCCGCATGATCCGCGCCTACGCGAACGCGGGCGCGGCGATGAACCTGGTGCGGGCGCTGACCTCCGGCGGCATGGCCGACCTGCACGAGGTCCACGAGTGGAACCGTGAGTTCGTGCGCACGAGCGCGGCCGGCGAGCGCTACGAGGCGGTCGCGGCGGAGATCGACCGGGCGCTGCGCTTCATGTCGGCGGCCGGGGTCACCGACCACTCGCTGCGCGGCACCGAGATCTTCGCCAGCCACGAGGCGCTCGTCCTCGACTACGAGCGGGCCCTGCTGCGCCTGGACTCGCGGGTCGAGGCCACCAGCCGCGAGGACGCCCGCCTGTTCTCCCTCGGCGCGCACTTCCTGTGGATCGGGGAACGCACCCGCGCCCTCGACGGCGCGCACATCGCCTTCGCGGAGCTGCTCGCCAACCCGATCGGCATCAAGATCGGGCCGGGGACGACCCCGGAGCAGGCGGTCGAGTACGTCGAGCGCCTCGACCCCCACCAGCAGCCCGGCCGGCTCACCCTGATCTCCCGCATGGGCGCGGGCAAGGTGCGCGACGTGCTGCCCGGCATCATCGAGAAGGTCACGGCCTCGGGGCACCAGGTGATCTGGCAGTGCGACCCGATGCACGGCAACACCGTCGAGGCCTCCACCGGCTACAAGACCCGGCACTTCGACCAGGTCGTCGACGAGGTGCAGGGCTTCTTCGAGGTCCACCAGCGCCTGGGCACCCACCCCGGCGGCATCCACGTCGAGCTCACCGGCGAGAACGTCACCGAGTGCCTCGGCGGGGCCCAGGACATCTCCGACACCGACCTCGCCGGCCGGTACGAGACGGCCTGCGACCCGCGCCTGAACACCCAGCAGTCGCTGGAGCTGGCGTTCCTCGTCGCCGAGATGTTGCGCGGGTAGTCAGCCGGGGAGGCCGAGGCCCCACCCGGCGGCCCCGGCCGCCACGGTCGCGATCGCCTCGAGCAGGAGCCAGGCGGCGAGCAGCCGGCGCGAGCGGGACCGCGCGCGGCGGCGCTCGATCTGCTCGATGGCGACGTCGATGTCGTCCACCGGGGCGTCGGCGCGGCGGCGGTCGGCGGGCTGGTCGTCCTCGCCGGCGTCGTCCTCGAGGTCGTCGTCGAGGAGGTCGTCGTCCTCCTCCCAGGCCTCGCCGTCCCAGGTGTCGTCGTCCTGCTCGTCGGCCCGCTCGTCGGGCCGCGGCTCGGCGCGCACCTCGTCGGCGTCGAGGTCCAGCAACCGCGTGCCCCGCAGCGGCCGGGAGCCGCCCGTGCTCGCGCGGCGCGGCGGCAGCGGCACGGGGTGGAACGGCAGGTCGGCGTCCATGCGCACCCCGCGGGCGGCGGCGAGGAACGCGTCGGCGTCGGCGAGCCGCACCTCGGGGTCGCGGTGGGTCGCCGCGATCACCAGGCGGTCCAGCGCCCGCGGGACGCCGCCGACCACCGACGACGGGGGCGGCACGTCGTTCCGGACGTGGCGGCGCGCGACGGACACCGCGTCCCCGCCGCCGTGGGGCGGGACGCCGGTGAGCAGCTCGAACAGCACGATGCCGGTGGCGTAGAGGTCGCTGCGCGCGTCGGCGCGGCCGTCGGTGACCTGCTCGGGCGCCAGGTACGCGACGGTGCCCAGCACCATCTCCCCGGAGTCGTCGGGGTCGGTCTCCCACGCGGCGGCGACCAGCCCGAAGTCGGCGACCTTCACCGACCCGTCGCGGCCGATCAGCACGTTCTCCGGCTTCACGTCGCGGTGCACCAGGCCCCGGTCGTGCGCGATCTGCAGCGCCGTGACGACCTGCTCGGCGACGGTCAGCGCCGCCGCCGGGTGCAGACGTCCCTGGTCGCGCAGGACGTCGCGCAGCGTGCCGCCCTCGACGAGCTCCAGGACGAGGAAGACGGTGCCGTCGGGGTCGCGGCCCTGGTCGTGGACGGCGACGATCCCCGGGTGCGCGAGGCGGGCGGCGGCCCGGGCCTCGCGCTCGAAGCGCCGCACGAACGCGGGGTCGGAGGCCAGTGCGCCGTCCAGGACCTTGATCGCCACCGGCCGCTCCAGGCGCAGGTCGACGCCCCGGTACACCACCGACATCCCGCCGCGCGCGAGCAGGCCGTCCACCCGGTAGCGCCCCTCCAGCACCGTCCCCTCGGGGTGGGCTGTCGGAGCGGCCATGGCCGCGATGCTACGAGGACGAACATGACCTGCGGGGATCCTCGGACGCGACGCGCCCTGCTCTGTCGGGTGACGGCCCTAGTCTGACCGGCGTGACGACATGGCTGCTGCTGCCCGGTGCGGGCGGCGCGGGATGGTTCTGGCACCTGGTGGCGCAGCGGCTGCGGGCCCGCGGTGACGAGGTCGTCGCGCCCGACCTGCCCGCCGACGACCCGGCGGCGGGCATCCCGCGCTACGTCGAGGTCGCGCTCGCGGCGCTGGGAGATCGCACCGACGTCGTGGTCGTCGGCCAGTCGCTGGGCGGGCCGAGCGCCACCGAGATCGCCCGCACCACGCCCGTGCGACGGCTCGTGCTGGTCAACGCCATGATCCCGGCGGTCGGCGAGTCACCGGGGGACTGGTGGTCGGCCTCGGGGTTCGAGGAGGCCAAGGAGGCCGCGGCCCGCGCCGCCGGGCGGGAGGACGCCGGGTTCGACGAGGAGTGGGAGTTCCTGCACGACGTCCCGGCCGACGTCGCCGCCGCGGGCGCTGAGCACCAGCGCGAGCAGACCGACGGCCCGTTCGCCGACGGCTGGTCGCTGCCGGCGTGGCCGGACGTGCCCGTCACCGTGATCGTCGGACGGGACGACCGCTTCTTCCCGGCCGACTTCCAGACGCGCCTGGCCCGCGAGCGCGCGGGCGTCGAGGCCGTCGTGGTGCCGGGCGGGCACCTGCTCGCGCTGGCCAACCCGGACGGGCTCGCCGCGGCGCTGGTCGACAGCCTCTGAGACGGTCACTCCGGGCCGAGCTCCGCAAGCTCCGTCTCCCCCCGCGCGTGCGGGCTCCGAAAGCGGCGCGCCTCTGGCATGGTGACCGCGTGTCCGAGTCCGCCGTCGCCGCCATCGTGGGACATGACATCGAGGTCGAGACGCTCGCCCAGGTCGCCGAGCGTCTCGGGGTGCCGCGCACCCGCGTCAGCCAGATGATCAAACAGGGTCAGCTGCTGGGGGTGCGGGAGGACGACCGGTGGGTGGTGCCCGCCGCGTTCCTCACCCCGGACGGGGTGGTCAAGGGGCTGCCCGGCACCATCCAGGTGCTCCGCGACGGCGGCTACGCCGACGGGGAGATCCTGCGGTGGCTCTTCGCCGACGACGAGTCGCTGCCGGGCATGCCGATCGACGCCCTGCGCTCCGACCGGGGGCGCGAGGTCAAGCGCCGCGCCCAGGCGATGGCTTTCTGAGGGGCTTCCTGAGCACACCCCGGGTCGCGTCCCCCAGGACGCCGTGGGTCCGCAGGGCCTGCAGGAGCCGGGCGGTGCGCCGCGCGCCGAGCCGCCGGACGAGCGCCGGTGCCAGCGCGGGGCCGGTCCAGGCGCGGACGCGGTCGTCGCCGTCGGTCGAAGTGATCTCGATGAGCGTGGGCACCTCGCCCTCCACGCCGGCCTCCGCCCGCCACAGCGCCACGCGGTAGTCGGCCAGCGGGAGCACGTCGAGGTCCGGCCCCACGGTCGTCGCGACGGTGGCCGCGACGGCCCGGCAGCGCGCGCACGCCGCGTCGAACGCGAGGACGAGCTCGCTCATGCCGACGCGCGGTGCCGCCACCGGGCGCCGACGGCGTGCGCGAGCCGCGGCAGGGCGACCGCCGCCCGCCGCCCGTTGCCGACGGCGACGCGCGTGCGCAGCACGTCGTAGTCGGCGGCCACGATCTCGTCGAGGATGCCGCCGTAGAGCACGTGCGCGGTGCGGACGCAGGGCCGCGACACCGGGTGGAGCAGGGCGATGCCGCGCTCGGCGCGCCGGTACACCGCGCGGGTGCGGGCGACGAGGTGGGCCAGCGCCCGGCGCACCCGGGGGTCGGTGCGCCCGGTGGCCCGGCCGTGCTCGAGCAGGTCGCGGTCGACGCCGAACGCGGCGAGCTCGTCGCGGGGGAGGTAGACGCGCCCGCGGTCGAGGTCCTCGCCGACGTCGCGCAGGAAGTTGGTGACCTGGAAGGCCACGCCGAGGTCGGCGGCGTAGGGCGCGGCCTCCTCGCGGGGCACGACGGTGCCGAGCACCGGCAGCACCTGCAGCCCGATCACCGCGGCGGAGCCGTGCACGTAGCGGGCGAGGTCGTCGAACGTCGGGTAGTCGGTGACGGTGAGGTCCATGGCCATCGAGTCCATGAAGTCCTCGAGGTGGCGGTGGTCGATGCCGTAGCGGGCGACGGTGTCCGCCAGCGCCGCGACCACCGGCTCGCCCTCCGCCACGAGCGCGCGGGGGTCGGTGCCCGCGAGGCCGCGCCGCATGCGGGCCCGCACCTCCTCCAGCCGGGCGGCGACGGCGGGCGGCGTGGCGTCGGCCTCGGGGTCGTCGACCACGTCGTCGGCCATCCGCGCGAAGCCGTACAGGGCGTGGATCGCCGGGCGCTGGGCGGGCGCGAGCAGGCGCGTGGCCAGGAAGTAGGTGCGCCCGTGCGCGGCGTTGAGCGCGCGGCAGCGGGTGTAGGCGTCGCGCAGGGCGGGGTCGGTGACGCCGGCCGCGTCCAGTTCGGTCGTGCTCATCCGGTGATCCGCGCCGCGGCCAGCTTCCCGGACACCAGCACGGTGGGGACCCCGACGCCCGGGGTCGTGCCGGACCCGGCGAGGACGACGTTGCCCTCGCCGCGCACGAGGTTGCCCGCCCGGAACGGGCCGGTCTGGGCGAACGTGTGCGCCGCGGAGAACGGGGTGCCGGCGGCGAGCCCGAGCCGCGACCAGTCGTCCGGGGTGATGACGTGCTCGACGACCGGCTCGCCGAGCTCGATCCCCCGCCCGGCGAGCACGGCGCGCAGCTCGTCGCGGTAGCGCGGCCCGATCCGCTCCCAGTCCAGCGGCGCGCGGTCGCTGTTCGGGCAGGGGGCGAGCACGCTGACCAGCTCGTGGCCCGCGGGCGCGAGCGAGGGGTCGGTGGCCGTCGGGTGCGTGACCAGCAGCGACGGGTCGGACATCAGCCGGCCCTCGGTGATGATCTCGTCGAACGTGCCCGCCCACGCGTCGCCGAACGAGATGGTGTGGTGGCCGAGCCCGGTGCCGGCGGGGACGCCCGCGTGCCACACGTACGCCGACGGCGACCAGCGTGTCGGCACCACACGGCGCGGCGTGCGCCCGAGCAGGCCGTAGGCGACGGGGAGGTCGCAGGTCAGCACGACGGCGTCGGCGGCGAGGCGGTCGCCGTCGGCCCCCGGCTCGCCGGTCGGCGCCGTCCGGATCGCCCGCACCCGCCCGGCGGAGCGCTCCAGGCCGGTCACCGTCGTGCCGTAGCGGAACTCGGCCCCCGCGTCGGCGGCCGCGTCGGCCAGGGC
This sequence comes from Actinomycetospora flava, assembly GCF_037400335.1. Taxonomy (NCBI): domain Bacteria; kingdom Bacillati; phylum Actinomycetota; class Actinomycetes; order Pseudonocardiales; family Pseudonocardiaceae; genus Actinomycetospora; species Actinomycetospora flava. The sequence continues at coordinate 40,629 of NZ_JBBEGM010000004.1, read as the reverse complement.
CTGCGGCAGCGCCCGGACCCCGCCCTTCGGGAACGAGACGCCCGCGATCGTGTCCATGTAGGCGATCACGGCGTACGCGGCGAGCGCGCGGGCCGGCGGCACACCGGCGTAGAGCGCCTGGAAGGAGAAGATGCGGCGCAGCCGCTCGTCGGCGAGGAACTTCCCGATCCGCGGGCCGAGCCGCCCGAAGCCGCCCAGCGCGCCGAGGCGGGCGAGGTCTCCGGAGAGCACGTCGAGCGGGGAGTCGAAGTTGGCGTCGATGAACGTCGCCATCTGGACCCGGTAGAGCTCGGTGAGCCAGGCCCGCAGCCGCCGGTAGCCCTCGGCGTCGGTCGCGGAGACCTTCTCGCGAATCTCCTGCTCCATCGCGCCGGGCTCGGTGTGCACGTCGATCGCGGACCCGTCGGCGAACCGTGCGTGGTACGCGGGGTGCAGGTCGACGAGCTCGAGGCGGTCGCCGAGCTTCTCGCCGACCGCGCCCAGGGCCTCCTCGATCAGCTCGGGCATCGTGATGACGGTCGGGCCGGTGTCGAGGCGGAAGCCATCCAGATCCAGGCGCCCGGCGCGCCCGCCGGGGGTGGGGTCGCGCTCGACGACGGTGACCCGCCGCCCCGCGCCGAGCAGGTGCAGGGCGGTCGCCAGCCCGGCGAGGCCGGCGCCCACGACGACGACGTGGTCGGTGGGGGACCGGACGGTGCGGGTCACTTCGCGGGACTCCTGGAGCGGTCGGTCGGGAGGGTCAGCGGGCGCGCCGGGTGGCGGCCACGGCCAGGTCGGCGAGCCGCTCCGGCGCGGGCGCGGCGAGGGCCGGGGCCCCGGCCCCGCGGACGGCGTCGAGCGCCGAGGCGGTGAGGTCGGTGATGCGCCGCTCGACGTCGTCGACGACACCGAGGGCCTGCAGCGCGTCGCGGGCGGCGGCGACGTCGTCGGCGGCGAGGTCGGGCTTGCCGAGGGTCCGCTCGACGACGGCGGCCGTGGCGCGGTCGGGGTGCTGCCGGCTCAGGGCGACGAGCAGGGTGAGCTTGCCCTCGCGCAGGTCGTCGCCCGCGGGCTTGCCGGTGACCGCAGGGTCGCCGAACACGCCGAGCAGGTCGTCGCGCAGCTGGAAGGCGATGCCGAGGTCGCGGCCGTAGTGGCGGAGGGCGCGCACCGTCGCGTCGTCGGCACCCGCGATCGCCGCCCCGAGGTGCAGCGGCCGCTCGACGGTGTAGGCCGCGGTCTTGTAGCGGCTGATGCGCAGGGCGGTCTCGGGGCTGGAGTCCGACGTCGCGTGCCCGCGGACGTCGAGGAACTGCCCGCCGAGCACCTCGGTGCGCATGGCCTGCCACACCGGGCGGGCGCGGGCGATCGCCGCGGGGTCGAGGCCGGCGTCGTGGAGCATGTCGTCGGCCCAGGCCAGCGCCACGTCGCCGAGCAGGATGGCCACCGCGGCGCCGAACCGCGTCGGGTCGCCCGCCCAGCCGTCGCCGGCGTGCCGGGACGCCCAGCGCGCGTGGACCGTGGGCTCGCCACGGCGGGTGGCGGAGTCGTCGATGAGGTCGTCGTGCACGAGCGCGCAGCCCTGGATCAGCTCGAGGGCGCTCACGGCCCGCAGCACCACGCCCGGGTCGTCGAGGCCGCCCGCGGCGCGCCAGCCCCACCAGGCGAACGTCGGGCGCAGCCGCTTGCCGCCGGCGAGGACGAAGCGCGCCAGGTCGTCGGTGGCCTCGGCGAACTCCTCGGCCACGTCGAGGGTGTCCCTGCGGCGGCCGGCGAGGTAGTCCGCGAGCTCGGCGGTGACGGCCGTGGGCAGGTCGCGTTCGAGGGCGTCGAGGTCGTACCGGCCGTCGGTGTCGAAGGGGTCCGCGGGCCCGCTCCCGACCGTCGTCGACGTTCCGCCGACCGTCATACGCACTCTTCCCCTCCGGACGCCTGCGGTGTATGGCACCGAGCGTAGGGGCGGGTGGGCGAACCGGCTGATCGGGCGGTCCCGGTCACAACCGTCCTCCGTGCGAACGCCCTGTCACCGTAGGGTCGACGGATGGCTACTGTGACGGAGCGCATCCAGCGCGGGGTGCCGACGTTCTCGGCGGAGTTCTTCCCGCCCAAGGACGACGAGGGCGAGGCGACCCTCTGGCGGACCATCCGTGACCTCGAGCCCCTGGACCCGGCCTTCGTGTCGGTCACCTACGGCGCGGGCGGCTCCAGCCGCGACCGCACCGTGCGGACCACCGGGCGCATCGCCACCGACACCACGCTGACCGCGATGGCCCACCTCACGGCCGTGGACGCCTCCCTCGACGACCTCCGTCAGGTGATCGGCTCCTACGCCGCGGCCGGGATCAGCAACGTGCTCGCGATCCGGGGTGATCCCCCCGGGGACAAGGACGCCGACTGGGTGCCGCACCCGGCGGGACTGAGCTACACCGAGGAGCTGGTGCACATGGTGCGCCGCCTCGGCGACTTCTGCTGCGGCGTCGCGGCCTTCCCGTACCTGCACCCGCGGTCGATCGACGAGGACTCCGACACCCGCTTCTTCATCCAGAAGGTGAAGGCGGGCGCGGAGTTCGCCATCACCCAGATGTTCTACGACGCCGACCAGTTCCTGCGGATGCGCGACCGCATCGCCGCCGCGGGCTGCGACATCCCGATCATGCCGGGGCTCATGCCGGTGACCACGCCCAAGTCGGCCGAGCGCGGCGCGGACTTCGCGGGCGCCCCGCTGCCCGCGGTCATGTCGGAGCGGCTCGACCCGTTGAAGGACGACAAGGACGGCTACCGCGACGCGGGCATCGACCTGTGCGTCGAGCTCTCGCAGCGGATGTTCGACGAGGGCGTCACCAACATCCACTACATCAGCATGAACCGCTCGCCGGCCGTGGTGGACGTGGTCGAGCGCCTCGGGATCGCGGCGCGGCCCGGCTCCTGACCGCTCCCACCCCGACCCCGCTCCGACCCCGCCCGGTGCTGCCGGGTTGGGTCAGCGGCGTGCGCGGGTGTGCACCTGGGTGCGCGACGACATCGCCAGCACCACCACGATCGCGACGGCGACCGCGACGACCGCGAGCAGCAGCAGCGCCCAGAGGATCCAGGACGGCGCGCTCGGGTCCGGGTAGTCGACCACCGCGTTGACGTCGGTGACGGTGCCGGGCTGGAAGGTCCAGCTGATGACGCCGTTCGCGGCGGTGCCGTCGGTCTGGCGGATCTCGCCGGGGAAGGCGATCTTGAGCTGGACGTCGGAGCTCTCCGGCGTCACGCGCGTCAGGTCGACCTGCCCGGTGACCACCACCCGGTCGCCGGAGCGGCGCATCTGCACGCGGATCGCCTGCCCCGTCGACGGGCTGACCGTCGGCAGGACGCGCGTGACGTCGTCGAAGGTCAGGTCGTCGAAGCGCAGCCGCGAGCCGATGTAGCCGTCCTGCTCGTAGCGCTCGACGGACACGTCGCCGCTGAGGTCGTCGGGCACCTGCAGCGGCGGGCCCGACCCGCCCGGAGCCCCGTCGGGCGTCGCGATGTCGACGACGCCGGACACCCGGTCGTCGGGGGAGACGGCCATGCCCGCGCGCACCCGCACGCACCCGGAGCCCAGGACGCCCACCAGCGCGAGGAGCACGGCGAGCAGGACGAGGGTGCGGCGCGGGCGGCCCCGGCGCGGTCCGGTCGTCGGCGCTGTCGTCGGCACTGTCGTCGGCACTGTCGTCGGCACTGTCGTCGGCGCTGTCCTCGGCTCGGACGTCGTCTCGGGCCCGGCGGTCGGGGCGGGAGCGGTGTCGGGCACCCGCGCATGGTGCCAGGCGACCCCGACGGTCCCGCTCAGGCGCGGCCCTCCGGCGGGCCGGTCGGCCCGGGCGGGTCGAGCGGCAGCGGGCGCCCCAGCACGGCGAACGGGCGCGGGTCGCTGGTGAACCGGTGGTGGCGCAGCACGTCGTGGAAGCCGAGGCGCCGGTAGAGCGACCACGCCCGGGTCGGGTTGTCGGCCTCCGGGGTGGAGAGCAGCACGTGCCGGTCGAGGGGGTGGGCGAGCAGGCGGCGGGCCAGTGCCTCGCCGATCCCGCCGCCCTGGACGTCGGGGCGCACGTGCAGCTCGGTGAGCTCGAAGTAGTCGCCGAGGACGGCCTCGGCCAGCTCGCGGCCCGGGGCGCCGGAGGCCAGCAGGCCGCGGCGCACCTCCTCGTACCACCACTGGCCGCGGGCCCCGGGATAGCCGTAGGCGATGCCCCACAGGGAGCGGTCGGGCCCGATCGCGGCCGCGGCGTGCCAGCCCGCGCGGCGGGAGTGCTCGACCCACATCGGACGGCGCTGGCGCACGGTGCCGGGCGGGTAGCCCATCGCGCGGACGTAGACCGTGAGCGCCTCGTCGAGCCGCGCCGCGAGATCGTCGGGCGTCAGGTCGACGACGGACGCGCGGGCGGGGGCGGCGGTCACCGGCCGGCTCCCGGACCAGCGGAGGCGGGGTGGGGCACCCCGTCATCTCACCACGACTTCTCTCCCCGATGCGGCCCTCGGTCCACCCGTCCGTCGTCCGGTGGAGGGGGGTGCCGCGGTGGTCCCGACACCCCCTCGGGGCGACTTGACGGCGCCGGGCCGAGCGGGTTCACTGGTCGACATCGAACACATGTTCGATAGCTCGGGCGGCGGGGCGGGGGAAGCGCCCCGCCGTCCGGGAGTGCCGCCGGCTCCCCACGGTGGCAGGCACCCACCCGGCCCGAGCCTCGGGCCGGGGAGCACAGAGCCGCCGTGGAGGACGCATCGTGGTTCGCAGTCCCTCGCCGGTCCAGGTCCGCTGCGCGGACGGCGACCCCGTCGAGTTCCATCGCCGCCCGAACCGGCGCGACAGTCACTACCTGGTCACGGAGGTGCGCGAGCGCTGGATCGAGGAGTCGCGGTGGCCGTTCCTGTCGGCCATGCCCGTCGGGGGCGACCGGTGCCGGTGCTGGCGGGTGCTCGCCTGCCGGTCCGACGAGCCCCATCTGCCGCCCGGCGAGTTCGTGCTGCGCATGCGCTCCGGGCCCGGCGTGTGGGATCTGCGCTGGGCCGGTGCCTGACCCCTGCTCGCCCCGCCTCGGAGGAGACCGACCATGACCAGCGCACTCGCGATGCCCGGACTGTTCGACACCACGCCCGACGACGAGCCCGCCGGCTCGCCCGCCCCGGCCCGCCCGACCGCCGTCCCGGCCCCCGCCCCGGGACGCGAGGGCCGTCCGGTGCGCTCCGCCACGCGCGGGGCCACCGGCCGGTCCGCGGAGTCCGCCGCGCCCGCCCCGCCGCCGCCACCGCCGTCGCGCACGGTGGTGCAGCTGCTGGGCGCGGCGCGCGACGAGCTGCGGGCGGCCCAGGCCGCGGACGATCCCGCCGACCGGTTCTGCTCGGCCCACCTCGGGGCGCTGCGCGCGGCCGCGGCCGTCCTCGCTCTGCGGGCGCGTTCGAAGCGCGCGTCGCGGCCCACCGACGCGTGGACCCTGCTCGCCTCGGTGGCGCCCGAGTACGGCGAGTGGGCGGCGTTCTTCGCGGCCCACTCGGCCACGCGCTCGGCGGTCGAGGCGGGCGTGCGGGGGCGCGTGTCGCAGCGTGACGCCGACGACATGGTGCGCCAGGCCGATCTGTTCCTCGCCCTCGTCACGCGCACGGTGGCGGGCCGGGGGCGCTGACGCAGGGCCCGTCAGGCCTCCGGGGCGCGGCGGGCGCGGGCCCGCCCCGTCCGGCCCGAGCGCGACCGGACGATGCGGCCGAGCAGCGAGTCGAACTGGCCCGAGATCTCGCGGGCGCCCGGGGTGTCCCAGCGCTGGATGGGCACGCCGGCGCCCTGGGCCTGCTGCACGGCGCTGCGGTCGGGCAGCGCGCCGGAGAGCACGAGGGGGCCGAACAGCTCGCGGAGCTCGGCGACGCGGAACTCGTGCTCCGAGGACCGCGAGCGGTACTTGTTTACCAGCACGCCCAGCGGCTGGAGGTCGGGGTTGTGCTCGCGCTCGGCCTGCACGGCCTCGAAGGCGCGCTGCACGCCCGAGACGGCGAAGATCGTCGGCTCGGTCACCAGCACCGCGCGGTCGACGGCGACCAGCGCGGACCGGGTCAGCTGGCCCAGCGAGGGCGGGCAGTCGATGAGCACGAGGTCGTACGCCGCGATCCCCGTCTCGGTGGCGTCGTGGCCGTCACGGGGCAGGGCCGCGAGCAGCTGCGCGAGCCGCCCGAGACGGTCGGAGCCGGGGTCGGGGTGGTTGTGGCGCTCGACGTCCTCGGAGCCGACGAGGACGTCGACGTCGTCGCCCCAGGCGCTGGGGGAGATCGAGGTCGCCAGCACGCCCGCCGACGGGCGCTCCATGGCCTGCGCGATCGTCGTCTCGGCCGGTTCGGGCTCGAGTGCCGTCGTCGCGTTGCCCTGGGGGTCGAGATCGACCACCAGGGTGCGCAGACCGGCCCGGAGCGCCGCTCCGGCCAGGCCCAGGACGACGGTCGTCTTGCCGACACCGCCCTTGAGGCTCAGCACCGCCGTGACGTGCACGCGGTGAACGTACCGGCCGGACGCGGAGCCTGCCCGAGCCGGACCGGCGGATCCTGTGGCGCCGAGCACCCGTCACACGTTCTACGGTGTCGCGGTGACCCGTGCCGCGTCGTTCGCCCCGGTCGACGTCGTCGCGCGCACCCTGCGCGTCGAGCTCACCGCGGCACGCTCCCGCCGCGACGGCGCCGCGCCGCGCGTCCTCGACGTCGGCGGGGGCAGCGGCACCTGGGCGGTGCCGCTGGCCGCGGACGGCTGCGAGGTCACCGTGGTCGACTCGAGCGCGAACGCCCTCGCCGTGCTCCAGAGCCGCGCCCGCGAGGCCGGCGTGGCCTCGGGGGTGCGCGCCGTGCAGGGCGACGCGGACGCCCTCGCCGACGCGGTCGGCGACACCGAGGCCGACCTCGTGCTCGGCCACGGGCTGCTCGAGTACGTCGACGACCCCGCCGAGGCGTGCCGAGCGCTCGCCGGCGCCGCCGCCCCGGGCGGCGCGGTGTCGCTGCTCGTCGCCGGGCGCTTCGCCGCCGTGCTCTCCCGGGTCGTCGCGGGCCGGCTGGTCGAGGCGCGCCAGGTGCTCGTCGACCCGACCGGCCGCTGGGGCCCGGGCGACCCGCTGCGCCGGCGCATGGACGTCGAGGAGATCCGCACGCTGGTCGAGGCCGGCGGGCAGCTGGCGGTCGAGCGGGTGCAGGGCCACCGGGTGCTCGCCGACCTCGTGCCCGACGGCGTCCTCGAGTCCGGCTCGTCGGACCCGCTCACCGAGCTCGAGGACATCGCCGCGGGCACCCCGCCGCTGCGCGACATGGCCGCGCGCCTGCACGTCCTCGCCCGGCGGCCGGGCTGAACGGCGCACCCGCCGGGCGCGACGCCGGGTGCGGCGTCCTGCACGTCGACATGGACGCCTTCTACGCCGCCGTGGAGATCCGCTCGCGGCCGGAGCTGAAGGGCCGTCCGGTCGTCGTCGGCGGAGGGCCCGAGCGCGGCGTGGTGCTCTCGGCGAGCTACGAGGCGCGCGCCTTCGGGGTCCGCTCGGCGATGCCGTCGGCCCGGGCGCACCGGCTGTGCCCGCAGGCCGTGTTCCTCCCGCCGGACTTCGGCGCGTACGCCGAGGTCTCCCGCGGGGTGATGGCGGTGTTCCGCGCGGTGACCCCGCTGGTGCAGCCGCTGAGCCTCGACGAGGCGTTCCTCGACGTCTCCGGGGCGCTGCGCCGGCTGCGCACCACCCCGCTGGGCGTCGCCGCGGCGATCCGGGCGGAGGTGGCCGCGAGCCAGGGGATCACGTGCTCGGTCGGCGTCGCGTCGACGATGTTCGTCGCCAAGCTCGCGTCGCGGGTCGCCAAGCCCGACGGCGTGCACCTCGTGCCGGCCGACGGCGTGCGCGCCTTCCTCGACCCGCTGCCGGTCGGCGCGCTGTGGGGCGTCGGCGCGAAGACCGAGGAGGTGCTCGGGCGCCACGGCATCACCACCGTCGCCGACGTCGCGGCCGCGGGACCCTCGACGATGCGGCGCGCGGTGGGGGAGGCGCACGCCGCGCACCTGATCTCGCTGGCGCACGGGATCGACGAGCGCCGCGTCGACCCCGACGGCCGCGAGAAGTCCGCGGGCGCCGAGGAGACCTTCGCCCGCGACCTCGTCGACCCCGCCGTCCGGCGCCGCGAACTGCTGCGCCTCGCCGACCGCGCGGCCCGGATGCTGCGCCGCCGCGGGATGCGGGCGCGGACCGTCGCCCTCAAGGTCCGCTTCGACGATTTCACGACGATCACACGCTCGCGGACCCTCCCGGCGCCCACCGATCTCGCCCGCGACCTCCACGCCACCGCGGTCGAGCTCCTCGACGCGCTCGGGGAGATCGGGCCGGTCCGATTGCTCGGCGTGCGCGGCGAGGGTCTCGTCCCGGCGGACCGCGCGCCCGAGCAGATCGTCCTCGGCGAGCCCGAGCACGGGTGGTCCGACGCCGAGCGGGCCGCTGACCAGGCGCGATCCCGCTCCGGAGTCGCGGCGATCCGCCCGGCGAGCCTGCTCGGCGACCCGGACCCGGACCGGGCGCGCTCGCCCGTGGAGGCCGGCGACCCGGCCCGGAGCGGTCACCGACCGCATCCGCCTGCTTCCCGTGCGACATCGGTCCGGCGCCGAACGGATGATCAGTGACGGCAACACGCCGGTCCGGGTAGTCGGACCGCCGACGGACTCGTAGGATGGTGCTGGGTCATCAGGACGATGCCCGCCAGACCCTGACGGGTCGGGCGAATTTTCCATTCCGGTGCCGGAGGAGAATCATGCCGCTCTCCGAGCACGAGCAGCGTCTGCTCGAGCAGATCGAGCGCGCTCTCTACGACGAGGACCCGAAGTTCGCGTCCACGGTTCGGGGAGGCAAGCTCCGACGCCCGTCACGTCGCCGGCGCATCCAGGGCGTCGCGCTCTTCGTGATCGGCGTCGTGATGCTGGTGCTCGGCGTCGTCTTGTTCAGTACCTCGACGGTGGGGGTCATCGTCAGCGTCGTCGGCTTCCTCGCCATGTTCGGCGGTGCCGTCCTCGCGATCACCTCGTTCGGCGCCCGCAAGAAAGAAGCGGCCGCCGAGGGTGAGGCCGCCGCGCCCGGCGCCGCCGGCGAGAAGGAGCGCAGCCGCTTCACCTCGCGCATGGAAGAGCGCTTCCGCCGCCGCTTCGAGCAGGAGTAGCTCGCCCGTTCTCCGACGCGCCGCCGACCCCCGGGTCGGCGGCGCGTCGTCGTTTCCGCGTGTCCCCCGGGCCTGCCGCAGCGAACGAGCTGTTCGTTGCTTCTCCGCGCGCGAAGTCCCCGGTCGCTCCGCCGGACCCCACCTCGCCCCACGGGGGAGGACGCGAGGGGCACGCTGCGCATGATCGAGAGCGCCGGCGGGGTGCGGGACGTGCCGCTCGCCGGGGGCGCGGCCCGCTTGGGCCGCCTCCCGCCGTGATCACGAGCGCGGTATCCACCTCGAAGGCGCCGGCGAGGTGGACGACGACGCCCCTGATCACGACGCGGGCGCCGCCTCGGCAGGGAGCCGCCGCCGCGGACCCGCCCGCCGAGCCGGCGCGCCCCACCTCGCCCCCACTCCCACCCACCGCCGTCCCCACCTCGCCCCACCGGGCGCGCCACGACCCCCCACCGCGCCCCCCGGGCACCCCCACCACGCCCCCCACCGCGCCCCCGACAGGCCCCCACACCGCCCCACCTGGCGCATCCGCCCTGCTCGGGGCCGGGGGAGAGGCCCGCGAGCGGCGTGTCGGGTCGACCTCCGGGGGCCGGAGCCGTCAGGGTCACGCGCGGTTCCCCCACCACTCCCCACCGTCGCTGACCAGCGAGAACTCCCTCGATCGGGGATCACCGCGCCCGCAGGATGGTTTGGTTGTGGGGCTGGGTGGGGTATGGTGGTGAGCAGTGGGGCGAACGGGGCCGCACAGGGGAGGTGGGCGCCGTGTTCCTCGGCGCCCACACCCCGAGATTGGACGACAAGGGCAGGTTGACGCTGCCCGCGAAGTTCCGTGACGAGCTCGCAGGGGGGTTGATGATCACGAAGGGCCAGGACCACTGCCTCTACGTGTTCCCCCGTGACGAGTTCGAGCAGATGGCCCGCAAGGTGGCCGAGGCGCCGTTCACCGACGAGCGGGTGCGCGCGTACCAGCGCTACCTGTTCGCCGGCACCGACGAGCAGCGTCCCGACTCCCAGGGCCGCATCCCGATCGCGGCCGAGCTGCGTCGCTACGCCGGGCTCGAGCGGGACTGCACCGTGATCGGTGCGGTCAACCGCCTCGAGATCTGGGACAGCGCCGCCTGGGCCCGCTACCAGGACGAGCACGAGGCCGGCTACGCCCAGGCCCAGCAGGAAGTGCTGCCGGGCGTCTTCTGACGCCGACCGCACCGACGACAAGCGAACAGGCGGCGCCCCGCGCGGGGCGCACGGTCCGGTGCCGTGAGGCCCCGGCCCGCAGGGCGACGGCCCTGGCGCACCTTCCCCGGCGCCAGGTCCGTCGATCTGCGGACCGGGACGTGACGACATCGGACATCGGAGCAGTGGCGACGAGTCGGTGGAGGGCGTTCGGTGGACGAGCACGGGGCACGGCCCCCGGGGGACGACCCCGCAGACCCCGCACAGCGTGAGCGTCACGTCCCCGTCCTGCTCGACCGCATCGTCGCCCTCTTCGACCCCGCCCTCGCCGACCGCGACGCGGTGCTCGTCGACGCCACCCTGGGGGCCGGCGGCCACTCCGCCGCGCTCCTTTCTCGGCACTCGAGACTCACTCTTGTAGGTGTTGACCGCGACCGATCGGCGTTGCGGCTCGCGTCCGAACGGCTCTCCGGCTACGCCGAGCGCACCCACTTCGTGCACGCCGTGTTCGACGCGCTGCCCGAGGTGCTCGACGACCTCGGCTACGACGCGGTGCAGGGCGTGCTGTTCGACCTCGGTGTCTCCTCGATGCAGCTCGACGAGGACGAGCGCGGCTTCTCCTACGCCCGCGACGCGCCCCTGGACATGCGGATGGACTCGTCGACCGGTCCCACCGCCGCGGACGTCCTCAACACCTACGCACCCGGCGACCTGATCCGGGTGCTCCACGACTACGGCGAGGAGCGTGCGGCCCGACGCATCGTCGAGGCCGTCGTGCGTGCCCGGCGGCGGGCTCCGTTGCGGACCAGCGCGGAGCTCGTCGCCCTCCTCGAGGACGCCATCCCGGCCGCCGCCCGGCGCACGGGCGGCCACCCCGCGAAGCGCACGTTCCAGGCGCTGCGGGTGGAGGTCAACGGCGAGCTCGACGCCGTCGCGACCGCCGTCCCGGCGGCGGTGGACGCGCTCGCGGTCGGCGGCCGGGTGGTCGTCATGTCCTACCAGTCCCTGGAGGACCGCATCGTCAAGCGGGTGCTCGCCGAGCACACCCGCTCGAAGGCACCGCCGGACATGCCGGTGGTGCGCCCGGAGGACGAGCCCGACCTGCGCCTGCTCACCCGCGGCGCCGAGAAGGCCGACGACGACGAGATCGCCGCCAACCCCCGAGCGGCGTCGGTGCGGCTGCGTGCCGCAGAGCGAGTGCGGGAGGCCGCAGCATGAGCACCGCGACCCTGGCCGAGCCCCGCACGGGGACGAGCACGACCCGCCCGCGGACCGATCCGCGGCGCGAGAGCACGACGCGGACGTCGGCGACGCGCCCGGCCGCGAAGGCCCCGGCGCCCGCCGACCCGCGCTCCGGCGGCACCGCCCCCTTCGTGCTCCTGATCATGGTGCTGCTGACCGGCGGCCTGGTGGCGACGCTGTGGCTCTCCACCGCGGCCGCCGCCGACTCCTACCGCCTCGACGAGTCCCGCCAGGTCGCCCGGGACCTCTCCGAGCAGACCGAGCGCCTGCACCGCGACGTCGCCGCCGCGCAGTCGGCGCCCGCGCTCGCCGCCGCGGCCCGCGCGCAGGGCATGGTGCCCGCGGGGGAGCCGGCGGTCCTGCTGGTCGCGCCGGACGGGTCCTCCCAGGTCGTCGGCGACCCGAAGCCGGCCGAGGCCGCCGCCCCGCCGCCCGCACCCGCCGCCCCCGCGAACCCCGCGAACCCCGCGAACCCCGCGAACTCCGCGAACCCCGCGAACCCCGGCCAGTCCACCGGCGCCCAGGCCGCCACCGACGGACAGCCCGCCCCGGCGCCCGCCGGCGCCGCGGCCGCCGAGGACCACCTCACCGCGGTCCCGAGCCAGGACGACGACACCCCTCGGGCCGGTCGGTGATGGCGCGCGGCGCGCCGACCCTGAGCCGTCCGCCGGCCCGCGGCCCGGGCGGTCGCGCCCCGAGCGGTCGCCGTCCCTCGCCGCCGCCCCCGCCGCCGCGCCGCCCCGCCCGCCGTCCGTCGTCCCGCCCGCCGGACCCGCGGCGCCGGCTGCGCGTCGGCCGGGTGCTGCTGGTGGCCGTGCTGCTGCTGTGCACGCTGAAGCTGGTGGAGGTCCAGGGCCTGCGGGCCGGCGAGCTGTCCGCGGACGCGGCGCAGCAGCGCACCACGCGCCTCAACGTGCCCGCCGAGCGCGGCGCGATCCTCGACCGCTACGGCACGCCGCTGGCGTTCAGCGTCGAGGCCAAGGCGCTCGTGGCCAACCCGCGCCGCATCACGGACGACTGGAACGAGCCGGCCGTCCGCGCCCAGCCGGGCTCGCCGACCCCGGATCAGCGCAAGTCGGCGATCGCGGTCGGCATGGGCCGCATCCTCGGCCTCGACCCCGGCCCGATCTTCGCGTCGCTGACCTCGGACCGCAGCTACGTCGTGCTCGCGCCGCTGGTCGACCCGGGCGCGGCGCGGCAGGTCCGCGAGGCGTTCCCGGAGATCGCCGAGGAGGACCGCGAGTCGCGCCAGTACCCGGCGGGCGACGTCGCCTCGACCGTCGTGGGCAGCGCGTCCTGGAACATGGACCGCCAGAAGATCCGCGGCTCGATCGGGCTGGAGAGCGCGCTCGACACCACCCTCGCGGGCACCGACGGCTTCCGCGTCGTCGACACCGCCGAGGGCAGCGACGCCGTCATCCCCGGCACCACCCGCGCCGAGCAGCCCGCGCAGGCCGGTCGCGACGTCGTCCTCACCCTCGACACCGACCTGCAGTACGCCGTCGAGCAGCGCCTGCGCGACTACACGGCGAAGGTCGGCGCCCGCAGCGGCAGCGCCGTGGTGCTGGACGCCCACACCGGCCAGGTGCTCTCGATGGCCAACTCGGGCGGGTTCAACCCCGCCGCACCCGGGGCCGCCGGCGCCCAGCTGAGCAACCCCTCGGTGACCTCGCCGTTCGAGCCGGGCTCGGTCAACAAGCTCGTGACGATGGCGGCGGCGATCGAGAACGGCGTCGCCCGCCCCGAGGACGTCCTGCAGGTGCCGGGCAGCATCCGCGTCGCCGACCGGACGATCAGCGACGCCTGGTCGCACGGGACGATCAACATGACGCTGAACGGGGTGCTCGGCCGCTCGTCGAACGTCGGCACGCTGATGACCGCGCAGCGCCTCGGCCCGGACCGGTTCAACGCGATGCTCCGTGCGCTCGGGATCGGCCAGCGCACCGGGATCGAGCTCCCCGGCGAGAGCTCCGGATCGGTGCCGGCCCGCGAGGACTGGTCGGGCAGCACGTTCGGCAACCTGCCGATCGGCCAGGGCCTGTCGATGACGACCCTGCAGATGGCGAGCATGTACCAGGCCGTGGCCAACGACGGCGTGCGCGTGCCGCCGCGGGTGGTCGAGGCCGAGGTCGGCGGGGACGGCGTGCGCATCCCGTCGGCGGCGCCGGAGGGGGTGCGGGCGATGAGCCCGGAGACGGCCCGAACGATGCGCGACATGCTCCAGTCGGTGACCCAGAACGGGACCGGCGCCAACCGGGGCACCGGTCCGGCGGCGGCGATCCCGGGCTACCCGGTGGCCGGCAAGACCGGGACCGCCCAGCAGGTCGACCCGGGCTGCGGCTGCTACTCGCAGTCGAACTACTGGATCACCTTCGCCGGCATGTTCCCCGCGCAGGACCCGCGCTACGTCGTCGCCCTGATGCTCGACCGCCCGCCGGGCGGCGACTCCGCGGCGCCGCTGTTCCACGAGATCGGCGCGTACCTCGCGCAGCACGGGGCGGTGCCGGTGTCGACCGCCCCGCCGCGCGAGGTGCCGCTCACCCTGCCGTAGCAGCTCCCCGACAACACTGCGCAGGCCGCAGGGCCTTCACGGAGGCCCCGGAGACGGTGAGTAGCCTGCGCGATCGTGCCCGCCGCACCGCCGAGGACCTTCGACGACGCCGCCGGCCCCGCCCGGGGGCGGGTCGTCGGGGGCGATTCCGGGGGCGCCCCCGACCAGACCGACGCGGGCCCGTTGCGGCCCCGTCGGACGGAGCCCGTGATGATCACTGCCGTGGCCGAGCGCATCCGCTCCGCCCGCCCCGACGACGGGCCGGTGGAGATCGTCGGTGACGACGCCGCCCGGGTCACCGGGGCCACGCTGCGCGCGCAGGAGGTCCGGCCCGGCGACCTGTTCGCGGCGCTGCCCGGCGCCCGGGCGCACGGCGCGGACTTCGCCGACCAGGCCCTGGCGCGCGGCGCGGCGGCGGTGCTGACCGACGCGGCGGGCGCCGACCGCGCGGCCCTGCGCGACGGCGACGTCCCCGTCCTCGTCCACGCCGACCCGCGCGCGGCGATCGGCCCGGCGTCCGCCCTGGTCTACGGCGACCCGTCGACGCGCCTCGACGTCCTCGGCGTCACCGGCACCAGCGGCAAGACCACCACCGTCTACCTGCTCGAGGCGGCGCTCGCGGCCGCCGGCGCGACGACGGGGCTCATCGGCACCGTGGAGACGCGCCTCGGCGGCGAGCGGCTGCCCAGCGCCTTCACGACGCCCGAGGCGCCCGATCTGCAGGCCCTGCTCGCCCGGATGGCCGACGACGGCGCGACGCACGTGGCGATGGAGGTCTCGAGCCACGCGCTGGCGCTGGGCCGCGTCGCGGGCACCGGCTTCGCGGTCGGGGCGTTCACGAACCTGTCCGCCGAGCACCTCGACTTCCACGCCGACATGGAGGACTACTTCGCGGCCAAGGCGCGCCTGTTCGACGGGCGCAGCCGGGCCGAGGTGGTCTGCGTGGACTCGCCGTGGGGTCGCCGCCTCGTGCGCGAGGGTCCGGGGAAGGCCACCGTGACCGTCGGCGCCCCCGACGCCGACTGGCGCGCCGAGGACGTCGTCGCCCTGCCCGACGGCACCCAGCGCTTCACCGTCCACGGCCCCGACGGACTCGTGCTGCCGGTGGCCGTGCGGCTGCCCGGCGCCTTCAACGTCACCAACGCCCTGCTCGCGCTGGCCTGCGGCGCCGCGACCGGGTACGACCCGGCCGTCCTCGCCGGCGGGCTCGCGCAGGTCCGCGTGCCGGGCCGGATGCAGCGGGTCGAGGCCGGACAGCCGTTCCTCGCGGTGGTCGACTACGCCCACAAGCCGGCCGCGGTCGAGGCGCTGCTCGAGACCCTGCGCGCCGGCACCGACGGGCGCCTGCTCACGGTGCTCGGCTGTGGCGGCGACCGCGACCGCGCCAAGCGCCCCGTGATGGGCCGGCTGGGCGCCCAGCTCTCCGACCACCTCTGGATCACCGACGACAACCCGCGCTCCGAGGACCCCGCGGCCATCCGCGCCGAGGTGCTCGCCGGGGCGCGTGACGTCGACGGCGCCCTGGTCGACGAGATCGGCGACCGGCGCGCGGCCATCGCCGCCGCCGTCGCCGACGCGCGGCCGGGCGACGTGGTCGTCGTGGCGGGCAAGGGCCACGAGACCGGCCAGCAGGTCGGTGACGAGAAGCTCCCGTTCTCCGACGTCGACGAGCTGGAGCGGGCCCTGCGGACCGGTGGTCGACCGTGATCGAGCTGACCCTCGCCGACGTCGCCCGCGCCACCGGGGGACGGCTGCACGCCGCCACGGGGGAGGAGCGGGTCACCGGCTCCGTCGAGTTCGACAGCCGCGCGGTCACGGCCGGCGGGCTGTTCGTGGCCCTGCCCGGCGAGCGTGTCGACGGGCACGACTTCGTCGGCGCCGCCCTGGCCAACGGTGCGGCGGGCGTCCTCGCCGCCCGCGAGGTCGACGCGCCGGCGGTGATCGTGCCGCCGGTCCACCAGGTGTCGTCCTCCTACGTCCTCGCGGCCGACGAGAACGGCGCCGGTGCCGGGGTGCTGGCGGGCCTCGCCGCCCTCGCGCGCCACGTCGTCGACCTCCTGACCGCCGACGGGCTGCTCGTCGTCGGGATCACCGGCTCGTCGGGCAAGACGTCGACGAAGGACCTGACCGCGCACCTCCTGGAGTCCGCCGGCGAGACCGTCGCGCCGCCCGGGTCGTTCAACAACGAGCTCGGCCACCCGTGGACCGCGCTGCGCGCCACGCCGACCACCCGCCACCTCGTTCTCGAGCTCTCCGCGCGCGGGCCCGGACACGTCGACGCCCTGTGCCGCGTCGCGCCGCCGCGCATCGGCGTCGTGCTCAACGTCGGGTCGGCGCACCTCGGGGAGTTCGGGTCGCGCGAGGCGATCGCGCAGGCCAAGGGCGAGCTGGTCGAGGCGCTGCCGGCCGACGGCGTCGCGGTGCTGGGCGCCGACGACCCCGTGGTCGCCGCCATGGAGCGCCGCACCGCCGCGCGCGTCGTGCACGCCGGGCGGGCGCCCGAGGCGACGGTGCGGGCGGTCGACGTGACGCTCGACGACGCCGGGCGCGCCGCGTTCCGCCTGGTCACCCCGGCCGGCGAAGCCCCGGTGCGCCTGGCGCTGCACGGCGCCCACCACGTCGACAACGCGCTCGCCGCCGCGGCCGTCGCCCTCGAGGCGGGGCTGGGCGTCGACGCGATCGCCGAGCGTCTCGGGACGGCGGCGCCGCGCTCGCGCTGGCGGATGGAGCTCACCGAGCGCGCGGACGGCGTGCGGGTGCTCAACGACGCCTACAACGCGAACCCCGAGTCGATGCGGGCCGCGCTCGCGACGCTCGGGGCGATGGGCGGGCGGCACACCGCGGTGCTCGGCGTCATGGCCGAGCTCGGCGACGACGCCCCCCGCGCGCACACCGAGATCGGCCGCGAGGTGGCCCGCACCGGGGTGCAGCGCCTGATCGTCGTCGGTGACGGCGCCCGGCCGCTCCACGAGGCGGCGGCGTCGGAGGGCGTCGACTCGCGGCTGGTGCCCGACGCCGCCGCGGCCGCCGAGCTGGTGAGCGCGGGTGTGTCCCCGGGCGACGTCGTGCTGATCAAGGCGTCGCGCTCGGCGGGACTCGAGAAGGTGGCCGAGGCACTGACCACGGGAGGAGCCTCATGAGAGGCGTGCTGGTGGCGGCAGGGGTCGCGCTGGCCGTGTCGATCCTCCTGACGCCGTACGTGATCCGCCTGTTCATCAAGCAGGGGTTCGGGCAGGAGATCCGCGAGGAGGGCCCGCAGAGCCACCGCGGCAAGCGGGGCACGCCGACCATGGGCGGCGTCGCGATCCTCGCCGCGGTGTGGATCGGCTACCTCGCCGCCCACCTCGTCGGCGACGTCGCGATCTCGGCGTCGGCGCTGCTGGTGCTGATGCTCATGACGGCGCTGGGGATCGTCGGGTTCCTCGACGACTTCATCAAGATCCGGCGCCAGCGCAACCTGGGCCTGAACAAGACCGCGAAGCTCGTCGGCCAGTTCGTGAGCGCGGTGGTGTTCGCCGTGCTGGCGCTGCAGTTCCCCGACGAACAGGGCCTGCGGCCGGTTTCCACGAACCTCTCGTTCGTGCGGGACATCGCCGTGGTCGGCTTCGGCGCGGTCGGGTTCGTGCTGTTCTGCTACCTGATCGTCACGGCGGCCTCGAACGCCGTGAACCTCACCGACGGGCTCGACGGCCTCGCCGCGGGCACGTCCGCGATGGTGCTGGCGACCTATCTGATCGTGTCGTTCTGGCAGTTCCGCAACGCCTGCGGGGTGCAGATCGAGGCGGGCTGCTACCAGGTCAGGGACCCGCTCGACATCACCCTGGTGGCGGCCGCGGCCATGGGGGCGTGCATCGGGTTCCTGTGGTGGAACGCCGCGCCCGCGCGGATCTTCATGGGCGACACCGGCTCGCTCGCGCTCGGCGGGCTGTTCGCCGGCCTGGCCATGGTGACGCGCACCGAGCTGCTGCTGGTCGTGCTCGGCGGCGTGTTCGTCGTCGAGGCGCTGTCGGTGGTCATCCAGGTCGCGGTGTTCCGGACGACGCGCCGGCGGCCGTTCCGGATGGCCCCGTTCCACCACCACTTCGAGCTCGCGGGCTGGGCGGAGACCACGGTCATCATCCGGTTCTGGCTGCTCGCGGCGATCTGCTGCGCGCTGGGGCTGGGCCTGTTCTACAGCGAATGGCTGGCGGCGTCGGGTGGCTAGCTGGACGCGGAGCGAAGCCGGAGCCGGACCATCGAGCTGGCCGGAGCGCCACGTCCTGGTCGCCGGGGCCCGCCGGACCGGCATCTCGGTCGTCGACGTGCTGCTGCACCTCGGCGCGACCGTGACCGTCGCCGACGGCGACCCGGCCCAGCTGGACACCCTGGGCGAGCGGCCCGTCGCGCGGACGCAGGACATGGCGTCCGTGCCCGACGGGGTCGACCTCGTGGTGACGAGCCCCGGCTTCCGCACCGACTCGCCCCTGGCGCTGGCCGCGCGGGCGGCGTCGGTGCCGATGGTCGGCGAGCCCGAGCTGGCCTGGTGGCTGGGCGAGGACCCGGCGGTGTGCCCGGACGGGCCGCCGCGCTGGCTCGCGGTCACCGGCACCAACGGCAAGACCACCACGACGACGATGCTCGAGGCGATCCTGCGCGCGGCGGGGGAGGACACCGTCGCCTGCGGCAACATCGGCCTGCCCATCCTGGACGCCCTGCGCGCGGGACACCGGGTGCTCGCCGTCGAGCTCTCCAGCTTCCAGCTCGAGTGGTCGCCGTCGGTGCGCCCGTTCGCGGGGGCGGTGCTCAACCTCGCCGAGGACCACCTCGACTGGCACGGCTCGATGGCCGCCTACGGCGCGGCGAAGGCCCGGGTCCTGCGCGGGGAGGTCGCCGTCGGGGGCCTCAACGACCGCGAGGCGGCGGCGCTGCTCGTCGCCGCGCCGGCGCCGCTCCACGTCGGCTTCACCCGCGGCGAGCCGGCGCCCGGCGAGCTGGGGATCGTCGACGGGCACCTCGTCGACAGGGCCTTCGGCGACCGGGTCCGGCTCGCGGCGGTCACCGACGTCGCGCCGCCCGGCCCGCCCGGCGAGGCCAACGCGCTCGCCGCCGCCGCGCTCGCCCGCGCGCACGGCGTGTCCCCGGAGGCCGTCGCGGCCGGGCTGCGCGCGGTCGCCCCGGGTCCGCACCGCGGGGCCGTCGTGGCCGAGGCCGGCGGGGTGCGCTGGGTCGACGACTCCAAGGCCACCAACCCGCACGCCGCCGCGGCCTCGCTCGCCGCGCACCCGAGCGTGGTGTGGGTGGCGGGCGGCCTGCTCAAGGGCGCGGACGTCACCGACGTCGTCGTGGCCCACCGCGGGCGGCTCGCCGGCGCGGTCGTGCTCGGCCGCGATCGCGCGGTCGTGGCCGCGGCGCTGGCGCGACACGCCCCCGAGATCCCCGTCCTGGACGCGGGCGGGGGCGACGATGGGTCCGTGAGCGAATCCGAGCCCGGCATGCTGGCCGCGGCACGGGCCGCGGCGACCCTCGCGCGGCCCGGCGACACCGTGCTGCTCGCCCCCGCGGCGGCGTCGATGGACATGTTCCGCGACTACGCCGCCCGCGGCGACGCGTTCGCCGCCGCGGCGCGCACGGTGGCGGGCGGGGTGGGCGCGCACGGCGCGGCCAGCCCCGACGTCGAGACCTCGCCGAGCACGTGAGCGCGCCGGCCCGCGGTCCGGGCCGGTCGGGTCGTGCGGGGCGGGGTCCGTCCCGCCCCGGCGTCCTCGCCGCCGCCCGCACGGCGCTGCACCAGTGGCTCGAGCGCCCGCTGACGTCGCTGCACCTCGTGCTCGCGGTGTTCGGGCTGCTCACCGCGCTCGGGCTGGTCATGGTGCTCTCGGCGTCGGCGGTGTCGGCCTACGCGGCGGGCGGGTCGTCGTACGGGGTGTTCCTCCGCCAGGCCGCGTTCGCGCTGATCGGCCTCGCCCTGTTCTGGCTGGGCCTGCGCGTGCCGCCGCGCAGGCTGCGGGCGGCGAGCCCCTGGCTGCTCGCCGGCTGCCTGGTGCTGCTCGTGCTCGTGCTCGTCCCCGGGCTGGGCGCGGTGGTCAACGGGTCGCGCAGCTGGTTCCGCGTCGCCGGGCTCTCGCTGCAGCCCTCCGAGCTGACGAAGATCGCGCTCGCGCTGTGGGGCGCGCACGTGCTGGTGCGCCACCGCCCCCACCCGAAGACCTGGCGGGCCGCGCTCATGCCGCTGCTGCCGGTGTCGCTGGGCGTGCTCGGGCTCGTGCTCGCGCAGCCCGACCTGGGCACCACGGTGTCCCTGATGATCATCGTGTTCGCGCTGCTGTGGTTCGCGTGCGCGCCGCTCGGGCTGATGGCGTTCATCGTCTCGAGCGGTGTCGTCGCCTCGGTGGTGCTCGGGGTGGTCGCCACCTACCGGCAGAGCCGGATCACCGCGTTCCTCAACCCCGAGGCGGCCGATCCGCTCGGCCCGGCCTACCAGGCGCGGCAGGCCCTGTACTCGCTCGCCGACGGCGGCCTGTTCGGCGCCGGCCTCGGCCAGGGCCGCGCGAAGTGGGACTACCTGCCCAACGCCGACAACGACTTCATCTTCGCGATCATCGGCGAGGAGCTGGGGTTCGTCGGGGCCGCGGCCGTCATCGCCCTGTTCGCGACCCTCGCCTACGTCGGCCTGCGGATCGCCGTGCGCAGCGTCGACCCGTGGATCCGGGTGGTCGCCTCGACGCTCACGGTCTGGCTGGTCGCGCAGGCGTGCATCAACATCGGCTACGTCGTCGGCCTGCTGCCGGTGACCGGCATCCCGCTGCCGCTGGTGTCCTCGGGCGGCACGTCGCTCGCGCTCGCGCTGCTCTCGGGCGGCCTGCTGGCGAACTTCGCGCGCCACGAGCCGGAGGCCGCGCGGGTGCTGCGCGCCCACGGCCAGGGCCGCCTCGCCCGCACGCTGCGGCTGCCCGAGCCGGAGGTGGCGTCGCGGCCGGCGTCCAGGGGAGGGGGCCGGTGACGGCCCGTTCCGGCGGCCCGGACCATAGGGGCATGGACACCCCGCTCTCCGTGGTCGTGGCCGGCGGCGGCAGCGCCGGGCACGTGGAGCCCGCCCTGGCCACCGCCGACGCGGTCCGCCGCCTGTGCCCGGACGCGCGGGTCACGGCCCTGGGCACGGAGAAGGGCCTCGACACCCGCCTGATCCCGGCGCGCGGCTACCCGCTCGAGCTGATCCCGCCGGTGCCGCTGCCCCGCAAGCCGGGCGCCGACCTGGCTCGCCTGCCCTTCCGGGTGGTCCGCTCGGTGCGCCGGACCCGCGCGGTGCTGCGCGAGGTCGGCGCCGACGTCGTCGTCGGCTTCGGGGGCTACGTCGCCCTGCCCGCCTACCTCGCCGCCGCCTCGATGCGCCTGCCGATCGTCGTGCACGAGGCCAACGCCCGCGCCGGCATCGCGAACAAGGTCGGCGCCCGGTTCGCGCGCGAGGTCCTCGCCGCCGTGCCGGGCAGCGGGCTCGCCGGGGCGCGCGTCATCGGCATCCCGCTGCGCCGGGCGATCACCGACCTCGACCGCGCCGGCCTGCGCGCGCAGGCCCGCGAGCACTTCGGGCTCGACCCGCAGGCGCCGGTGCTGCTGGTCTTCGGCGGCTCGCAGGGCGCGCGCTCGCTCAACGAGGCCGTCTCGGCCGCCGTCCCCGCGCTCACCGCCGCCGGGATCTGGGTGCTGCACGCGCACGGCCCGAAGAACGCGCCCACCGTCGAGGCGCCCGGGTACGTGCCCGTGCCCTACCTCGAGCGGATGGATCTCGCCTACGCCGCGGCCGACGTCGCCCTGTGCCGGTCCGGGGCGATGACCGTCGCCGAGGTCTCGACGGTCGGGCTGCCCGCGATCTACGTGCCGCTCCCGCACGGCAACGGGGAGCAGGAGCTCAACGCGACGCCCGTCGTCGAGGCGGGCGGCGGCGTGGTCGTGCGCGACGCGGACCTCACGGGCGAGAAGGTCGCCGAGCTCGTGACGGGCCTCGTCGCCGACCCCGCACGGCTCGCCGCGACCGCCGAGGCGGCCCGGCGTTCGGGCCACGCGGGGGCGGACGAGACACTGGCGCGGACAGTGCTGGGCGTGGCGGGTCACGTCGGCGCGAGCGCGACGGGGAGGACGCAGCCATGAGCCCGACGGAGCAGGTCCAGCAGCAGGTCGGCCCGGACTCCGGCGTGCCGCCGCTGCCCCGGCTGCTCTCCCGCGTGCACTTCATCGGTGCCGGCGGCGCCGCGATGAGCGGCATCGCGCGGATCCTGCTGGCGCGCGGCGCGATGGTGTCGGGCTCCGACGCGAAGGACTCCCGGGCGGTGCTCGCGCTGCGCACGCTCGGCGCCGAGGTCACCGTCGGCCACGACGCGCACAACCTCGACCTGCTGCCCGGCGGCCCGACGTGCCTGGTCACGACGAAGGCCGTGCACCAGGCCGACCCGGACAACCCCGAGCTCGTCGAGGCCGCCGCGCGCGGCATCCCCGTGCTCCACCGGTCCGCGGTCCTCGCCGAGCTCATGGCCGACCACCGCGCCGCCTGCGTGTCGGGCAGCGCCGGCAAGACCTCGACGACCTCGATGCTCGTGGTCGCGCTGCAGGCGTGCGGCGAGGACCCGTCGTTCATGATCGGCGGCGACCTGCTGGCCTCGGGCTCCAGCGCGCACCACGGCCTCGGCGACGTGTTCGTGGCGGAGGCCGACGAGAGCGACGGCTCGTTCCTCGCGTACTCGCCCGCGGTCGCCATCGTCACCAACGTCGAGCCCGACCACCTCGACCACCACGGCACCGCCGAGGCCTACATGGCCGTGTTCGACGCGTTCGCCGCGCGGATCGAGCCCGGCGGCGCGCTCGTGGTCTGCGCGGACGACCCCGGCGCGGCGACGCTGGGCGACCGCGCGGCGGAGTCCGGGATCCGCGTGCGCCGCTACGGGCGCGCGGCCACGGGCCCCGACGACGTGCAGGTGCTCGACTACCGCGCCGAGGGCTCGGCCGGGATCCTGCGCCTGGCGCTCGCCGGGCAGGAGCACGAGCTGCGCCTCGGCGTGCCGGGGGAGCACCAGGCGCTCAACGCCTGCGCCGCGCTGCTCGCGGGCCTCGACCTCGGCGCCCCGATCGACGGCCTGCTCGGCGGCCTCGCCGGGTTCGACGGGGTGCGCCGGCGCTTCGAGTACCGCGGCACCGCCGCCGGCGTGCGGGTCTACGACGACTACGCCCACGCGCCCACCAAGGTCGCCGCGCAGCTGCGCGCCGCCCGCCCGGTGCTCGGCGAGCACGGGCGCCTCATCGTGGCGTTCCAGCCGCACCTCTACTCGCGCACCCGGGACTTCGCGGCCGAGTTCGGCGCCGCGCTCTCGCTGGCCGACGAGGTCGTGGTGCTCGACGTGTACGGCGCCCGCGAGCAGCCCGAGCCGGGCGTCAACGGTGAGCTGATCGCCCGCCAGCTCACGCTGCCCGACGAGAACGTGCACTACGAGCCGTCGTGGGGCCAGGTGCCGGCGCTGCTCGCCGACCTCGCCCGCCCCGGCGACCTCGTCGTCACCATGGGCGCCGGCGACATCACCGTGCTGGGCCCCGAGGTGCTCTCCGAGCTCGAGCGCCGCGAAGCGCAGGCCGAGACGCGGTGACCGGCCCCGTATGACCGGCTCAGCCCGCCCCACCGGACGACCCGGCCGCACCGGCCGGGCGAGCCGGTCGGGACGGGCGGGCCGCCCCGAGCGCCCGGACCGCACCGAGTCGCGCGAGCGTCGCCACGGCGGCGCCGGGGCGCGCCCCCAGGGTGCGGCGGCCGGCTCACCCGGTCGGGCGCGCCGTCCCCGCCCGCCGGTCACCGCGACCGCCCGGCGGCGGCGCGGGCTGTGGATCGGCGTCGCCGCCGGCGTCCTGCTCGTGGCGGCGGTCGTGTACCTGACGGTCTGGTCGCCGCTGCTCGACGTCCGCGAGGTCCAGGTCGTCGGGGCCGCGCCCGACCAGGTCGAGCCCGTGCGCGCCGCCGCGGCCGTCCGGCCCGGCACCTCGCTGCTGTGGCTCGACACCGACGGCGTCGCGGACGGCGTGCGCGAGCTGCCGCGCGTCGCGACGGTCGACGTGTCCCGCGACTGGCCCGGCACCCTCGTCGTCACCGTCGCCGAGCGCGAGCCGGTGCTGGCCGCGCCCGCCCCGTCCGGCGGGGTCGTGCTCGTCGACGCCACCGGGTTCGGCTACCGGACGATGCCCGCGCGCCCGCCGGGCGTGCCGGCGCTGACCCTGCCGCCCGGGATGCTCCCGTCGCCCGACGAGCCCGGCACCCGCGCGGCCGCCGACGTCGTCGTGGCGCTGCCGGCGGCCCTGCGCGCGGACCTCGTCGAGGTGCGCGCCGACGGCCCCTACGACGTCGCGTTCGTGCTCACCGGCGACCGCGAGGTCCGCTGGGGCGCCGACGCCGACAACGAGCGCAAGGCCGCCGTGCTCGGCGCGCTGCTCACCCGCCCGGGTTCGGTCTACGACGTGTCGACCCCGGACCTCGCCGTCGTCCGCTGACGCGCGCCTGTTCTCGACCGAAGGGCCCCGTCGGTCGAATAGATCGGCGAGGGGAACCCTTCGCCGGAACGCGTCCCGGGCAGCGCCGCGGGCGAGCGGAACGTCGCGCAGGTCCGCGAGCCCGTCGATCATGCGCGGGGTGCCGCTCGCGGGGTGCCGGAGCCCGTCCCGTGATCAGGGGCGGCGTCATCCACCCCGACGTACGGCTCCGGGTGGATGACGCGCTCGTGATCTCCGCGGGGCCCACTCGGGACCGACATCTCGGCCCGCGCCACCTTCCGGTGAAGGGTGCCCTCGGCCCATCTGTCCAACCGAAGGGGCCCTTCGGTCGGAACTCCGCACCCGAACCGTCGAGTGTCGGTCGAGGGTTTGCGGCCCGCGACGACCGCCCGGCGAGTGGGTGACAGGAGGTCGGGACACGCCCGGCGCGCCTCGTGGAAATGCGGCGTGGGGCCTGCCTACCGTGCGCGTGTCGCCGAGAAGCCCTCACCGTAAACCTCCACTCGAGGTCGAGGCTTGCGACACGCCGGACCCGGACGACCACCGTCGCCTAGACCCAGCTCGAAAGGCGGATCCATGACGCCCCCGCACAACTACCTGGCCGTGATCAAGGTGGTCGGCATCGGTGGTGGCGGCGTCAACGCCGTCAACCGCATGATCGAGGTCGGCCTCAAGGGCGTCGAGTTCATCGCGGTGAACACCGACGCGCAGGCGCTGCTGATGTCCGACGCCGACGTCAAGCTCGACGTCGGCCGCGAGCTCACCCGCGGGCTCGGCGCGGGCGCGGCGCCCGACGTGGGCCGCCGCGCCGCCGAGGACCACCGCGAGGAGATCGAGGAGGTCCTCAAGGGGGCCGACATGGTCTTCGTGACCGCGGGCGAGGGCGGCGGCACCGGCACCGGCGGCGCGCCCGTCGTCGCGAGCATCGCCCGCAAGCTGGGCGCGCTGACCATCGGCGTCGTCACCCGGCCCTTCAACTTCGAGGGCAAGCGCCGCGCCACCCAGGCCGAGAACGGCATCAC
The DNA here is from genome assembly GCF_037400335.1 of Actinomycetospora flava. NCBI lineage: Bacteria > Bacillati > Actinomycetota > Actinomycetes > Pseudonocardiales > Pseudonocardiaceae > Actinomycetospora > Actinomycetospora flava. The sequence goes on along the minus strand of NZ_JBBEGM010000004.1, from coordinate 14,991 downwards.
CGAGCTGCGCAACGAGTGCGACACGCTCATCGTCATCCCCAACGACCGCCTCCTGCAGCTCGGCGACGTGGGCCTCTCGCTGATGGACGCCTTCCGCAGCGCGGACGAGGTGCTCCTGTCCGGTGTCCAGGGCATCACCGATCTCATCACCACGCCGGGTCTGATCAACCTCGACTTCGCCGACGTCAAGAGCGTCATGTCCGGGGCGGGCAGCGCGTTGATGGGCATCGGGGCCGCGCGGGGCGAGAGCCGCTCGGTGGAGGCCGCCGGCAAGGCGATCAACTCGCCCCTGCTCGAGGCGAGCATGGACGGCGCCTACGGCGTGCTCCTCTCCATCGCCGGCGGGTCGGACCTCGGCCTCTTCGAGATCAACGAGGCCGCCTCGCTCGTGCAGGAGGCGGCGCACCCCGAGGCGAACATCATCTTCGGGACGGTCATCGACGACTCGCTCGGCGACGAGGTCCGCGTGACGGTGATCGCCGCCGGCTTCGACTCCGGCTCGCCGACCCACAAGAAGCTCGAGCCGCAGGCGCTCGCGTCGGCCTCGGGCTCGTCGACAGCCACGGCGTCGGCGCAGGCCGGGCAGGTCCAGCGTCCCGGCGGGCACACCGCGCCCCCGGTCACCGCCGGCAACCCGTCGCCGTCCTCGGCCCCGACGGTGCCGGCCGCCCCGGCCGTCGACCGCCACGCGCTCGACCGGACGTCCGCCGCCCCGACCGGCACGACGACCAACGGCGCCACCCACGCCACCACCAACGGCGCCGGCTCGGGCGGTCCCGCCCCGAGCGACCCCGCGGGCGAGGCGGCGGCGTCGAAGCCCCCGGAGACCTCGACCGCCGCGTCGGGGACGTCCGCGGCGTCGGCCACCGCGCCGACCACCGAGACGCCGGCCGTCCGGGCCGCCGACGAGGACGACGTGGACGTCCCGTCGTTCATGAGAAGCTGAGGGCGTGGCTGCCGGCTCAGGTTCCGCGACCGCGTACGACGCCGACGGCGGCGGATCCGCCCCGTCGGTCCGGGTCCGGCGTGTCCTGACCACCCGGGCCGGCGGCCGGTCCGCGCCGCCGTACGACCGGTTCAACCTCGGCGACCACGTCGGGGACGACCCGTACGCCGTCGCCGCCAACCGCCGCCGTCTCGGCGAGGGGATCGGGCTGGGGCCGGAGCGCGTGGCCTGGATGAACCAGGTCCACGGCACCGACGTCGCCGTCGTCAGCGCCCCGGGTGGGGAGACGCCGACCGCCGACGCGCTCGTCACCGACCGCCCGCGCCTGGCGCTGGCCGTCGTCGTCGCCGACTGCGTGCCCGTCCTGCTCGCCGACCCGGGCGCCGGGGTGGTCGCGGCCGCACACGCGGGGCGTCGCGGGGCCGCCGACGGCGTCCTCGAGCGCACACTGGAGGCGATGGCCGAGCTCGGCGCGGAGACCGGGCGGGTCGAGGTGCTCCTCGGCCCGGCGATCTGCGGCGAGGACTACGAGGTGCCCGCCGCGATGCGCGACGAGGTCGAGGCCGCGCTGCCCGGCAGTGCGGCCACCACGCGCATCGGGACGCCGTCGCTCGACCTGCGCGCGGGCCTGCGCCGCCGCCTCGCCGACCTCGGGATCACGCGCGTCGACGTCGACGCCCGCTGCACCTTCGAGGACGACCAGCTCTTCAGCCACCGGCGCGCCCGGCCAACCGGCCGGCTCGCGGCCGTGACGTGGTGGGAGTACCCGCGCCCGTGACGGACGACCGTCGTGCCGAGCTCGAGGAGGCCCTGGCCGCGGTGCGCGAGCGCGTGGCCGACGCCGCGCGGGCCGCGGGCCGCGATCCCGCCGAGGTCGGGCTGCTCGCGGTCACCAAGACCTGGCCCGCCGAGGACGTCGCCCTGCTCACCGACCTCGGGCTCGCGGCCTTCGGGGAGAACAAGGAGCAGGAGGGCGCGGCGAAGGCCGCCGAGCTCGCCGCGCTGCGTCCCGGCGCCACGGCGCGCTGGCACGTCGTCGGCCGGCTGCAGCGCAACAAGGCCCGCAGCCTCGTGCGGTGGGCCCACGCCGTCGACTCGGTCGACTCGGCCCGGCTCGTCGACGCCCTCGAGGCCGCGGCGGCCAAGGCGATCGACGCGGGGGAGCGGTCCGATCCGCTCGAGGTCCTGGTGCAGGTGAGCGTCGACGCCGACCCCGGTCGCGGCGGCGCGCCCGTCGACGAGGTCCCGGGCCTCGCCGACCGCGTCGCGTCCGCCGGGCACCTGCGTCTCGGCGGCGTCATGACCGTCGCCCCGCAGGACGTCGCCCCCGAGGAGGCCTTCGCCACGGTGTGGGAGCTGGCGGGGCGGGTACGCGCGGCGCACCCGGGCGCCACGACGCTGTCGGCGGGGATGTCGGGGGATCTCGAGGCGGCGGTCTCGTACGGGTCCACGTGCGTGCGTGTCGGAACGGCGTTGCTCGGCCGACGGTGAGCTAGCGTTCCGTGTGAGTGAACGACACGGATGTGACTCACCGCGTGTGGCGCGCGGGGTCTCCGTCGGACAGGGGAGACGGCCATGACCACTCTGCACCGCGTGAAGGCGTACTTCGGGATGGTCCCGGCCGACGAGCTGGACGACTACGACGGCTACGGCGACGAGCGCGACGACCGCTACGACCGTGACCGGCTCCCGGCCGAGCGGCACTCGGGCGACCGGCACCGCTACGGCGCGGACCGGTACGACGAGCGCTACGACGACCGCTACGAGGCCCGCGACTCCTACGAGGGCGGCTACTACGGTCGCGGGCGCTCCGAGGACGTGCGGGACGTTCGCGACGTCCGTGACGCGCGCGAGGCCCGCGAGTCGCGCTACGACCGCTACGACCGCTACGAGGACTCCCGCGAGCGCCGCACCCCGCGCCCGCGCGACCCGGAGGTCACCGAGATCCGTCGCGACGACGACGCCACGGACGCGCTCTCGCGCGCCGGCCGCGGCCGCAGCTGGGCCGCCGGTGGCGGGCCGGGCCACACCTCGGTGCGGCCGACCACGCCGCGCACCCCGCCGTCGCTGTCGTCCGCGTCGTCCTCCTCCGCGGGGAGCGCGTCGACCTCGTCCGCCCCGGCCGCGCCCGCGAAGAGCGTCTCGGACGACGCGCCGAGCTCGCCCGCCGAGATCACCTCGCTGCAGCCGAAGAGCTACAACGAGGCCCGGGTGATCGGCGAGCGCTATCGCGACGGCATCCCGGTGATCATGAATCTCACGGAGATGGACGACGTCGCGGCCAAGCGGCTCGTCGACTTCGCCGCCGGCCTGGCCTTCGCGATGCGCGGGTCGATCGAGAAGGTCACCAACCGCGTGTTCCTGCTCTCACCGCCGAACGTCGAGGTCTCCGCGACCGAGCGCCGCAAGCTCGCCGAGACCAACTACGCGTCCACGTCGTAGTCGACGCTGCGCCGGACGGGCGGACCCGAGTTCTTCGTTTACCGGTCATCCGCGACGTTCTGCGTCTTCTCGGCGGTTCCGGCTCACATCCGCGGGCCCGCGAGCGATGGAGGTCACGCGGGACGGCGTCCATGATCGCCTCTCGTACAGAGGGTTCGCCACGCGGCCGAACGGGCGACGTCGGGCGCGGCGCGCCGGATGGCCTCTCCCGTGCGCCGAGCGTGTCGCTCCGGCTACCGGGAGCCCGGCGGGCTCGGGAACTGCTCCTGTCACCGCACGTAGAGGGACACGAAGCGTCACGACCCGACCGGCGGATCGCCGCTCGGCCGGAAAATCGGTAGGTCTGTGGGTTTTCGCGCGGCCACTCGTGGCGCTGCGTCACCATTCGGGCGGCGAGGGCAGCGCGTCACTGGACCCGTCCATTATGGTTCTGTCGCTCGCAGAGGTCATACTCTGCGGGTGGCGGAGCTCGAAGAGCCCGAGGTACCTGGGGTTCCGCAGCCGAGGAGTGCTTGAGGAGATCCGATGCCGCTGACCCCCGCCGACGTTCACAACGTCGCGTTCAGCAAGCCACCGATCGGGAAGAGGGGCTACAACGAGGACGAGGTCGACGCTTTCCTCGACCTCGTGGAGGCCGAGCTGGGCCGGCTGCTGGAGGAGAACAACGACCTCCGCGAGCAGGTCGAGCAGCTCGAGCAGCAGCTCTCGTCGGCCCACGCCGATCTCGACGACGCGCGCAGCAAGGCCGGCGCGGCCCAGAGCGCGGGTGCCAACTCGGGCCCGCAGACGCAGGTCTCGGCCCCGCCGCCGAGCCGCCCCGTCGAGGACGCGCCGCGCACCGTGCAGCAGCCGATGCCGCCGCAGCAGCCCCAGCAGCCCCCGATGCCCGCCCAGACGCAGCAGGCCGTCGTGCCGCCGCCATTCGGGATGTCCGAGCAGGGCCAGGGCGGTGCGAACGGTGGCGACCACCACGTGCAGGCCGCCAAGGTCCTCGGGCTCGCCCAGGAGATGGCCGACCGCCTCACCGCGGAGGCCAAGTCCGAGGCGGACGGGATGCTCGCCGACGCGCGCACCAAGTCCGAGCAGCTCCTCTCCGAGGCGCGCACCAAGTCGGACAGCATGGTCAACGAGGCGCGCACCCGCGCCGAGACGATGCTGAACGACGCGCGCACCCGCGCCGAGACGCTCGAGCGGCAGGCCCGCGACAAGGCCTCGACCCTCGAGCGCGACGCGCAGCGCAAGCACAACGAGACGATCAGCCTCATCGAGCAGCAGAAGGGCGGGCTCGAGAAGAAGATCGACGAGCTGCGCACCTTCGAGCGCGAGTACCGGACCCGGCTGAAGACGTACCTCGAGTCGCAGCTCCGCGACCTCGACGGCCGGGGCTCGGCGGCGCCGGACAACGGCCGCAACGGCACCGGCGGGTACGCGACCAGCGGCTACGGCTCCCGCGCCGAAGCCGGCAGCTGACGGACGCCGCGCGGCCCGCTCACGCCTGAGGCGGAGCGGGCTCGTGGCCCTACGTTGGGGGTCCGACCGTGCTGCTCCTCGTCCTGCTCTGCGTGCTGATCGCCTTCGGGCTCCTGGTCGTCGCGGTGGTCACCTCGGTGGCCACCTGGGCCTGGGGCTCGGTGGTGGCCAGCGTGCTGGCCGCGGCCCTGCTCGTCGCCGACGTCGTCCGTCGACGCCGGCGCGAGCGCGAGAGCCGCAGCCGGGCCGTCGCCCCGGCGGCGTCCGGGTCCTCGGGACCGATCGCGTCGTCGTCGTCCTCCGGGTTCGCCCCGGGCGTGCACTCCTCGGGCCCGGGACAGGGCTCCCCGGAGGCGGCGCCGACCTCGGTCACCGCAGGATCCCCGCCGCCGTCGGGCGGGCCGGGCGCACCTGGTCAGCAGGGCCCCAACGGTCCCCAGCCCCCTGGGCCACAGGGTCCGCCGCAGGGCCCGCCGCAGGGCTCCGCGCCACAGGGGTCGGCCGAGGCCGCCGGTGCCGGGGCGTCGCGCGGCGCCGCTCCCGACGGCCAGCAGGGCCCCGACGACCAGGGGCAGAACGCTCCGGCCGCGCACGCCGGCTCCGGCGAGCGCAACGGTGACCGTCCGGGCGGTGCCGCCGCGGGCGGCGCGGCGGCGCTGGGAGCGGCCGGGCTCGCGGCGGGTGCCGCGGCGGCCTCCCGCCCCTCCGGACCGCAGCAGCCCCCGGCGGCCGGTCCGCCCGGGCCTGCCGGTGGGCCTGCCGGGCCTCCCGGGTCGTCGCCGAGCTCCCGGTGGGCGACCACCACCGCCCGTCCGGGCTCCGAACCCTCCCGCGTGCCGGGCGCACCCCAGGGATCGCGCATCCTCGGGATGCTCCCGATGCCGGGGACGCCGGCCGAGGCCCGCCTCGGTGGCGGCGCGACGGGGACCCCCGCCGCCGGCGCCCCGCCCGCCGGACGCCCCTCCGGCGCCCCCACGGGAGCCCCCACGGGACGTCCCGGCGGCGAGGGCGGCGACGACGCGGCCACGACCCGCATCGACATGAACGACATCTCCCGGATGCGCCACCAGGCCCCGGCGCAGCAGGCGCCCGTGGACGGCGCCGGCGCCAACGGCGGCCCCGGCCGGCCCCCGCACGGGCCGCCCGGCCAGCCTGCGGGGCCACCCCCGGGCGCGCCCCCGACCGGTCAGGCACCCGCCGGGCCCCCGCCAGGTCAGGGCTTCGCGGGCCGGCCCCCGGGCGGACCGCCGCCGGGTGCCCCGCCGCCTCCGCCGCCCGCCGCGCAGCCGGAGGAGGAGGTCGTCGACGACGCCACCCGCCAGTCGGTGGCCGGCCTCGACGACGAGGTCCTCGTGATCGACGAGGAGCCGTTGTTCCACCTCGGTCGCTGCAGCTACCTCTACGGCCGCGAGGTCATCCCGCTGCCCGTGGGCGAGGCGGTCGACCTCGGGTTCACGGGCTGCTCCTGGTGCACGCCGGTCGCGGCGCTCACCGGGGCGCAGAGCGCCGACAGCAGGCGGTGAACCGCCTCACCGACCGGAGATCCCGGGAGGTTCCGGGCACGTCCGCTCGCTAGGGTCGTCCCTTCCGCTGGGGAGGGGGGACACGCATGGACCAGTTGCCCTTCCTGCTCGGGATCGGCGCGGCCGTCGTGCTCGTCTCCGTCCTCGCGGTGCGGGTGTCGACCCGCGTCGGGCTGCCCTCGCTGCTGATCTACCTCGGAATCGGGGTGGCGCTGGGGGAGTCGGGGCTCGGCATCCGCTTCGACGACGCCGGACTCACCCAGGCGCTCGGCGTCGCCGCGCTGGTCCTCATCCTCGCCGACGGCGGCCTGTCCACCCGCTGGAACACCGTGCGGCCGGCGCTGGGTCTCGGGCTGGCGCTCTCGACGGTCGCGGTCGCCGTGAGCATCGGCGTCACCGGGCTCGCGCTCTGGTCGCTGCTCGGGCTCGACCTGCGCGTCGCCTTCCTCTGGGGCGCCGTGCTGTCGTCCACCGACGCCGCCGCCGTGTTCAGCGTGCTGCGCAACCTGGGCCTGAGCGGGCGGCTGACCGGGTCCCTCGAGCTCGAGTCCGGGCTCAACGACGCCCCGGTCTTCCTCGCCGTCGTGATCCTCTCCTCGGCGACGGCGCTGAGCTGGCTCGACCCGCTGCTCGTCGTCTACGAGCTCCTCGTCGGCGGCCTGCTCGGAGCCGCGCTCGGGCGCGTCGGCGCGCTCGGCCTGCGGCGCGCGGCGCTGCCCGCGACCGGCCTGTACCCGCTGGCCACGCTCGCGGTCTGCATCCTGTCCTTCGCCTCGGCGCAGCTGCTGCACGCGTCCGGGCTGCTCGCGACCTACGTCGCCGCGCTGGTGCTCGGCAACTCGACGCTGCCCCACCGCGAGGGCTCGCGGTCGTTCGCGGAGGGCCTCGGCTGGCTCGCGCAGATCGGGCTGTTCGTGCTCCTCGGGCTCTACGTCTCGCCCGACCGCCTCTCCGGCGCCGTCGTGCCCGCGCTGATCGCCGGGGCCGTCCTGCTCTTCGCCGCCCGCCCGCTGTCGGTGGCCGCCGCCTCGATCGGGTTTCGCGTGCCCTGGCGCGAGCAGATCTTCCTGTCGTGGGCGGGGTTGCGCGGTGCCGTCCCGATCGTGCTCGCGCTCGTGCCGCTCACCGGGGGGCTGCCCGGCGCGCGGGACCTGGTCGACGCCGTGTTCGTGCTGGTCGTGGTGCTCGTGCTCGTGCAGGGCACGACGCTGCCGTTCGTGGCGCGCAAGCTCGGGCTGGCGGGGGACTCCCGGGTCGAGGAGATCGAGGTCGACGCCGCGCCCCTGGACACCCTGCGCGCCGATCTCCTGCAGATGACCGTCCCGGTCGGCTCGCGGATGCACGGCGTCTACGTCCGCGAGCTGCGCCTGCCCGAGGGCTCCGGGCTGAGCCTCGTCGTGCGCGCCGGCACGAGCTTCACCCCGCAGGGCGAGAGCCGGATCCAGGAGGGCGACCAGCTGCTCGTCGTCACCACCGAGACCGCGCGCGACGCCGCCGAGGAGCGTCTGCGGTCGGTCGACCGCTCCGGGCGCCTGGCGCGGTGGCGCGGCGACACCGGTGGCACGCCGGGGCTGCGGGGGGAGGGCCGGACCACCGACCGCGGCACCCCGCCGAGGGACGGGACGGGTCCGGGGACGGGCCCTGGGAAGATGGGGCGGTGAGCAGCGCACCTCCCGCCGACAGCCCGCCCGAGGCGGACCGGCCGCCCAAGCGCATCGGGATGCTGGTGGCGATCGCGGTGACGATCGTGCTCCTCGACCTCGTCACCAAGATCGTGATGGTCTCGTGGCTGGCCGACGGCGAGCGCGTGCCGCTGATCGGCGACCTGGTGTCGTTCACCCTCATCCGCAACCCGGGCGCGGCCTTCTCCTTCGCCACGGGCATGACCTGGGTGCTGACGCTCATCGCGGTCGCCGTCGTCATCGGGATCGCGCGGTTCGCCCGCCGTCTGCGCTCGAAGGGCTGGGCGCTCGCCCTGGGCCTCGTGCTCGGCGGGGCGCTCGGCAACCTGCTCGACCGGTTCTTCCGCGGCCCGGGCCCGCTGCAGGGACACGTCGTCGACTTCGTGTCGGTGGGCTGGTTCCCGGTGTTCAACGTGGCCGACTCGGCGATCACCGTCGGGGGTGTGCTGCTCGTGCTGCTGGCGCTGCTCGGCCGGGATCTGGACGGCACCCGGGCGGGCGCGCACGAGGACGAGAAGGACCCCGCATGAGCCTGCGCACGCTGCCCGTCCCCGACGGGCTCGACGGGATGCGCCTCGACGCCGGCCTGGCGCGGATGCTGGGCATGTCGCGCAGCGCCGTCGCCGACCTCGCCGCCGACGGCGCGGTGCGCGTCGACGGGTCGACGGCGGGCAAGTCGGACCGCCTCGTCGCGGGCGCCTGGCTCGAGGTCGACCTCCCCGAGCCCGCCGAGGCCGGGGCGGGCGGGGGCGGCATCGTCACCGCCGAGGCCGTCGAGGGCCTCGTCGTGCTGCACGAGGACGAGGAGATCGTCGTCGTCGACAAGCCGGTCGGCGTCGCCGTGCACCCCAGCCCCGGCTGGACGGGCCCGACGGTCGTCGCCGGGCTCGCGGCCCTGGGCATCCGCATCGCCACCAGCGGCGCCGCCGAACGCCAGGGCGTGGTGCACCGCCTCGACGCCGGCACCACCGGGGTGATGGTGGTGGCCAAGTCCGAGCGCGCCTACTCCGTGCTCAAGCAGGCCTTCCGCGAGCGCACGGTGGCGAAGGTCTACCTCGCGGTCGTGCAGGGACACCCCGACCCGAGCGAGGGCACCATCGACGCGCCCATCGACCGCCACCCCAGGCAGGACTGGAAGTTCGCGGTGGTGACCGACGGCCGGCCCAGCGTCACCCACTACCGCACGCTCGAGGCGTTCCGGGCGGCGTCGCTGCTCGAGGTGGAGCTCGAGACCGGGCGCACCCACCAGATCCGCGTGCACTTCTCCGCGGTCCGCCACCCCTGCGTCGGCGACATCACCTACGGCGCCGACCCGGTACTGGCGCGGACCCTCGGGCTGACGCGACAGTGGCTGCACGCCCACCGCCTCGGCTTCCACCACCCCGCCGACGGCCGCTGGGTGGAGTTCGTCAGCGAGCCGCCCGGCGACCTCGCGCAGGCGCTCGACACGCTGCGGGCGGCGAGCTGAGCACGCCCGACGACCCGGCCGAGGACGACGACCGGCCCCTGCGCTGGCCGACCGTCGCCATCGTCCTGGCCGTCGTCCTCGTCGTCGCCCTGGTGACGGCGTGGGTGGCGGGCTCCGGCGCGTCGGGACCCTCGGACGCGATCCCCGGCAGCACCGACGCGACGCGCCTCGGTCCGGCGGCGGGCGAACCGGTCGCCGGCTACCTGGAGCGCACGCGCGCCGTCCCGCCCGGGCCCCCCGGACCGCGTCCCACGTTGGTGACCTTCGCCGCGGAGCAGGACGTCGCCGGCGCCGCGGCGCTCGTGCGTGGCGCGACCGCCCGGGAGGCGGTGTTCCGCGTGCCGCTGCCGCGGGTGCAGACCGCGCTGCGGCAGGTCACCCTCGGCACGACCGACCCGGACGACGCGCTGCGCCTGGCCGAGGCGCAGGCCGCGAACCGGGCGGGGGAGCAGGCCCGCACCGCGTCCGGACGCTCCGCGCAGATCGCCGCCACCGAGTCGGCACGGCTCGCGGCGGGGTGCCCGTGCACGCTCGCGCTGGTCGTGGACGCCGACCCCGCGCTGGCGCCGGTCCTGGCCGCCCGGCCGGGGGTGCGGGCGGTGGAGGTGGCGCCCGCCGGTGCCCGGACCGGCGCGCTCGCGGTGTCGCCGCTGCTGCCCGAGCAGACGGAGATCGTCGGCCCCGTGCCCGACGATGGGCCGGTGCCCCCGCCGTGACGATGCCGACAGGTGACGTGGCGGGGTCGCCTCCCCGGGCCCGGCGTGACGGAGGACGATGGCGGGTAGAGCGGTGAGGAACCGCCCGTCGGATCGGCCCTGAATCGTCACGGCCAGCACCGACGGTCAACGCGAGAGGAGTGCGGGCACCATGACCGCCGATCCGTCGTCCCGCGACGAGCCCACGGGCACGTCGATCACGGACGCCGACCCGCGGCCGCACGTCGTCGTGCTCGGCGCCGGTTTCGCCGGCCTCTCCGCCGTGCGCGCCCTGCGCAAGGCCCCGGTCCGCGTCACCCTCGTCGACCGGCACAGCTACAGCACGTTCCAGCCGCTGCTCTACCAGGTGGCGACGGGCGCGCTGAACCCCGGCGACATCACCTACGGTGCCCGCGGGTTCGCCGCCCACACCGGCGCGTTCTTCCGGAAGGGCGAGGTCACGAGGGTCGACCCCGAGACCCGCACGGTCTCGCTCGACGTCGGCCCCGACCTGCACTACGACTACCTGGTCATCGCCAACGGCGTGACCACCAACTACTTCGGTGTCCCGGGCGCGGCCGAGCACGCCTTCCCGATCTACACCCGCGCCGAGGCCCTGGCCGTGCGCGACCGCATGACCGGCTACCTCGACCACATCGCCGCCACCGGCGAGGCCCGCGGCGCCTCGGTGGTCGTCGTCGGCGGCGGCGCCACCGGGGTCGAGATGGCGGGCACGCTCGCCGAGCTGCGCAACACGGTGCTGCCCAGCCGCTACCCCGAGCTGGACCCGAACGAGGTCCACGTCGTGCTCGTGGAGATGACCGACAAGGTCCTGCCGCCGTTCGCGCCCCGGCTGCGCGAGTACGCCGCCCAGCAGCTGCGTGCCCGCGGCGTCGAGCTGCGCCTTGAGGCCGCGGTCAAGGAGGTCCGGCCGGACTCGGTGCTGCTGGCCGACGGGTCGGAGCTCGGCGCGCAGATGACCGTCTGGGCGACGGGCGTCGCGGCGCACGAGCGGGTGAAGAGCTGGGGCCTGCGGCAGGGCAAGGGCGGACGCATCGTCGTCGGCGGCGACCTGCGGGTGCCGGACCACCCGGAGATCCTCGTCGCGGGCGACATCGGGGTCATCGAGGACGACGCGCTGCCCCAGCTCGCGCAGCCCGCTCTGCAGACCGGGCGGCACGCGGGCCGCACCATCGCCCGCCTCGTCGCCGGGGAGCCGACCGAACGGTTCCACTACAAGGACAAGGGCACGATGGCGACCATCGGACGCCTCTCGGCGGTTGCCGACATCGCCCACGGGCCCAAGCTCGTCGGCGTGCTCGCCTGGCTGACGTGGATGTTCGTGCACATCTTCGCCCTGCTGGGCAACCGCAACCGGATCATGGTGTCGCTCGGGCTGGCGTTCCGGTACCTCGCGCAGCGGCGCGGGGTCATGGTCGTCGGCGACGACTGAGGCTGGGTGCGCGTACCGCGACCCGGCGTGCGAGGCTCCGGCCGCGATCAACGGCCGCGATCGACCCCTGAATCGAGAGAAAGCAGGAGCACAGGCATGGCGCCCACCCCCGTCAACGTCACCGTCACCGGAGCCGCCGGGCAGATCGGCTACGCGCTGCTCTTCCGCATCGCGGCCGGCGACCTGCTGGGGGAGGGCGTGCCGGTCCGGCTGAAGCTGCTGGAGATCCCGCAGGCCGTGAAGGCCGCGGAGGGCACGGCGCTGGAGCTCAACGACGGCGCGTTCCCGCTGCTCGACGGCATCGACGTCTACGACGACGCCACCCAGGCGTTCGAGGGCACCAACGTCGGCCTGCTCGTCGGCGCCCGGCCCCGCACCAAGGGCATGGAGCGCGGCGACCTGCTCGAGGCCAACGGCGGCATCTTCAAGCCGCAGGGCCAGGCGCTCAACGGTGCCGCGGACGACGTCAAGGTGCTGGTCGTCGGCAACCCGGCCAACACCAACGCGCTCATCGCGCGGTCCAACTCCGACGTGCCGGCCGACCGCTTCACCGCGATGACCCGCCTCGACCACAACCGCGCCGTCGGCCAGCTCGCCACCAAGTTCGGCGTGCGCGTCGGCTCGGTCGCCAAGTTGACGATCTGGGGCAACCACTCGGCGACCCAGTACCCCGACGTCACCTACGCCGAGGTCGACGGCAAGCCGATCGCCGACCAGGTCGAGCAGAGCTGGCTCACCGACGAGTTCATCCCGCGCGTCGCCAAGCGCGGCGCGGAGATCATCGAGGCGCGCGGCGCGTCCTCGGCGGCGTCGGCGGCCGCGGCGGCCATCGACCACGTGTACACCTGGGTCAACGGCACCAAGCCGAACGACTGGACCTCGGCGGCCATCGTCTCCGACGGCTCCTACGGCGTGCCGGAGGGCCTGGTCTCGTCGTTCCCGGTCACCGCGTCGAACGGGAAGTTCGAGATCGTCCAGGGCCTCGAGATCAGCGACTTCTCGCGCGAGCGCATCGACGCGTCGGTCAACGAGCTGGCCGAGGAGCGCGACGCGGTGCAGAAGCTCGGCCTGGTCTGACAGGCTCGTCGCCGTGAGCAGCGAACCCGTCGAGGTCTTCCGCGGCGACCAGCTCGCCGAGGGCGACCCGACGCCCGGCATGCGGCGCGAGGTGGCGTTCTCGTCGGACTCGTTGTGGGCGGGCCTCGTCCACACCGAGCCGGGCGCCGCCTCGGGCTGGCACCACCACGGCGAGCACGAGACGAGCCTCTACGTGGTGCGCGGTGCCATGCGGCTGGAGTTCGGCCCCGGCGGCGGGGACGTCGTCGAGGCCGGCCCCGGCGACTTCCTGCGCGTCCCGCCGCACACCGTGCACCGCGAGTCGAACCCCACCGAGGACCGCTCGACGGCGGTCATCGGGCGCGCCGGCGACGGCCCGCCCACGATCAACGTGGACGGGCCGGACCCGGCGTAGACCTGTCGCGGTGCTGTGGGGCAACCTGAGGTCATGAGTCTCGGAGCCGTCCTCACCGCCATCGTGACCCCGTTCACCCCCGACGGCGCGGTGGACGAGAAGACCTTCGTCGACCTCATGGGCCACCTGTACGCGAACGGCTCCGACGGGCTCGTGGTGTGCGGCACCACCGGCGAGGCGTCCACGCTCTCCACCGAGGAGCACCTGCGTCTCGTCGAGCTGGCCGTCGAGCACCGTCCCGCCGGCAGGACGATCGTCGCGTCGACCGGGTCGAACGACACCCGCCACGCGTGCGAGATGACCGAGCGGGCCACCGAGCTCGGCGCCGACGCGATCCTGTCGGTGACGCCGTACTACAACAAGCCGAACCGGCGCGGCATGCTCGCCCACTTCGGCGCGGTCGCGCGGGCCACCGACAAGCCCGTCGTGCTCTACAACATCCCCTCGCGCTGCGTGGTGGACCTGCCCAACGAGCTCCTCGCCGAGCTCGCGCAGATCGAGCGGATCGACTACGTCAAGCAGGCCAACAACGCGAACCTGGCGCCCATCGACGGCCTCGGGATCTACGCGGGCAACGACGACCTGTTCGGCTCCGTCCTCGAGATGGGCGGCTGCGGCGGCATCCTCGTCGCGAGCCACGTCGTCGGGAACGAGATGCGCCGCATGGTCGACGAGCCCGACCAGCGCGCCGAGATCGAGGCGTCGCTCAAGCCGGTGTTCGACGCGCTCGGGGTCACCACCAACCCGATCCCGATCAAGGCCGCCCTCGACCTCCTGGGCCGGCCCGTCGGCGGCCTGCGCCTCCCGCTCCTCGAGGCCGACGAGCACGAGCGCGACGTCGTCGCCTCTGCCCTGCGCGGGGTCGGGCTGCTGTAGGGGCCCTTCGGAGGAGATCACGGGCGCCGTGGTGCACCTCGCGGTCTTCGGTGGAGTCGACAGCGCGCTCGTGATCTCCGCGCGGCGGGGCTCGGGCGTCGCCCCGTGGAGATCAGCAGGCGGAAAGGCACCTCGGCGGGCCTTCCGCCGGTGTCTTTCGACCTCCTGATCTCCGCGCGCCCCGGCGTTGTCGGGGGTCCGGCGCATGCTCCTGCCCAGCGGCGATCCGAGGAGGAGCGATGAGCAGGCGCAGGCACGACGGTCGGCGGCGGGCGGCGAAGGTGGAGAGGCGTCTCGAGCGGCGCCGGACGCCGCGGCCGCCGCGCGAGGGACGGTCCCCGGCGGGCACGGCGCCGGCGAACGCGCCGCTGGCACCACGCGCGGCCGAGCCGGAACGCGCCACGGCCGAGCTCGGCGCGCTCCTCGGCGGGTTCCTCGCGGACCTCGACGACGATCTCGACGACGAGGGCTGGGACGACGGCTGGGACGACGAGGACGACGACGAGGACGACTACTTCGAGCTGCTCCAGGACCGCGTGCGCACGGTCGTCGCCGACACCGTGGACCGGGAGGACGGCGAGATCGCCCGGACGTTCGTCGCCGGCTGCCTGGCCGGCAGCCGGGTGCTCGTCGACGTCACGGTCGCGGCGTGGCTCGCGAAGGCCGGCCGGCGCGTGGGCGGCGACGTGTCCCGTCGCGCCGTCCGCTGGGTCGCCGAGCACCTCGGCGAGGCCGGGCCGGTGGTCGACGACGCCGCGCGGCTCCTCGGGTCCGAGGCCGCCGCCGCACGCAACGAGTCCTTCCTCCGGACGCCCGACGACGTCCTCGTCGCGCGCCTCTGGTTGCTCGCCGCGCTCCTGACCCCCGCGGTGGGCGGCGCCGCCGCCCGGGTCGACCTCCTCTGCGGCCCGTGACCCCGGCCCCTGCCGCGGAGATCAGCAGGCGGAAAAGCACCTCCGAGGGCC